>WOYV01000012.1 GCA_011620585.1 Draconibacterium sp. | reverse complement strand
CAAATCGGGCGATGCGCTAAAAAGCTATTTCAATTTTTCGTACTACCTGAAATACGACAACGGAATAAAACACGATGGGATTAATTATCCGTACGGCGATCATTTACAATACATTAATTCGCATCCGCTTTACCTACAACTGGTAAAATTTGTGGATCAGCACATTACGCCGGTGGCCGATTATGGGGTAGGAATCCTGAACCTGACGATGATTTTCTCACTAATCCTCGCTGTTCCGTTTTTATTTTTGATACTTCGGCACTACTCGCTGCCCCGCTGGTACGCAGCCATTCTATCGGTAATCTTACTTTTGCTAACACCACAATTCGACCGCATCCACGGGCATTTCGAAATGGTGTATGCATTTTTTCTTCCAATGTTCTGGTATTTACTGATCCGGTTCAGAAGTGGCAAAAACCCCTGGTTATGGGGAAGCTTATTGGTAGCTGCCGGATTGGCAGGAGGATTTACCAGCGCTTACTATGCTTCGTTTTATGCCATCCTTATTGTTGGAGTTTTGTTTGTTGAACTTTGGAACAACAGGAGAAATCTTGGTACGTATTGGAAAACAGGGCTTACTTTATTGGTTTTGGCTGCACTTCCATTGATGGTTGTAAAAGGCCTGGTTTCGCTCACCGATTGGGTAAGCGACCGCCCCAATAACCCATATGGCTTTGATGTTTACCACGCTACTTTTCTGAGTATTTTCCTGCCTTTCACTTCGCCATTAAAAACGCTGATTGGAACTCATGTGAATATGAACTTCGAATGGGAAGGACGCGCTTATGTTGGCTTACCTGCCAGTTTGCTGGCAGTTTCCATTTTCATAACTGCTGTTATTCAACTATTCTCGAAGAAGAAAGAAAACTGGAGATTTTTCGTCCCGAACAATGAATTTAAGGTTTATTTATTTGCTGCTGTCCTGGTTCTTCTGTTTTCGATGTGTATTCCTTTCAAGTATGGCTTTGGTTTTCTGCTCGATATTTTGCCACCTGTAAAACAATTCCGTGCATTGGGTCGCTTTTCGTGGATTTTCTATTACGTGTTCACGATTTATGCTGCATGGTTTTTCTACCGTTTATACCGCTTTTTAAAGTTCCGGAAAATGCCGGTTTTGGCGGGGTTAATCCTTGTTTTCGTATTGGGATACTGGAGTATTGATGCCGGAACAAATATCCAACGCAGTACACGCGGACTTTTTAATCCGAACGATAAACTCGAATCGTCGGATGCAGAATACCTTGCCCGTTTTAAGGAGGCTGGAGTAAAACCCGAAGAATTTCAGGCCATTTTCTTTCTGCCTTTTGCAAGTACCAATGGCGATAAACTGCTGTTTGAGCGTGGAATTAGCGCTTTTTCCGATGCAATGAAATGTTCGTACCACACCGGCTTACCCCTGGTTCAAAGTTTCTCCCCCCGGTTATCGTTCTCAAATTCTTTAAGCAGTATCCAAATGCTGGCCGACCCCGCTATCGAAAAAGTCAGGTTAAAAGACATGAACGAAAAACCGCTCTTACTGGTTTGCACCAAAGAAAAAATGCACCCCGAAGAAGCCTGGCTGCAATCGAAAGCCCAGGTTTTTTGGGAAGACAAATACATCACTTTATCGCGACTCCCGCTTAGTGTTTTTCGCAACAGTCATGAAGAATGGATAAAGCAAGTGCAATCGGAGGAAAACAACATGGCCGGTAATGGAAATATTCTTACCGACTCAACAAAACCTGCTTTTGTTTATCAGAATTTTGAAGAAAACAAAGGCGAATCCGTATTTAGCGGGAAAGGCGCTTTTTATTCAAGAAAAGGCGAAAACGAATTATTGAATATTCAACTTGACCCGTCATTTTCGGCGGAAACCTACGAGCTTTCGTTTTGGTTGTATGTCGACAACCGGCATTACGATATGCCCAAAGCAACCTTAATAGTTACCAGGGAAGACGGACAAAAAACCGACGAACGTTTGAATACCCGCGAGGTTCACAATGTGTACGATCTTTGGATAAGGGTAGCAAAAAACATCGAACTAAAACCAGGCGACCGGGTTCAGTTAAAGGTAAAAGGAGATTATGTTTCGGTCGACGATTTATTGCTAAAACCGCTGAATTCAAATATTGAAATAAAGGTTTCGGATGAGTTCAAACTATTCAATAACTTTCCGTTTACACAACATTAAATATTTCGCCGGCGCCAGGGCGGACCGTTCAATTCAATTCCTGTAAAAACGAAATTTACGAGAACAGATTTATATTTCCAGAATAAGTTGGAACTTTAAAATGCAATAAACTAAAAAAAACGAACGTTCCTGACTTGGCTTTTTTAATTACTTTTGAGAAACAGAAAAACTGAAGAAATGGAAAGAATTGCCATATTTCCCGGATCCTTCGATCCCTTTCATATCGGTCACGAGTCGGTGGTCAGGAGAGCTGTTCCTCTGTTCGATAAAATTTATATCATGATCGGCTACAACGCCAACAAAAAATCTTTTTTTTCGGTCGAAAAAAGAATAAAATGGATTAACCAGGTTTTTCAGAATGAAGATAAAGTTGAAGTTTGCCTGCACGAAGGATTGACCGTGGACTTTTGTAAAGAAGTAAATGCCCGGTATATTTTAAGGGGCATCCGCACCTCGTCGGATTTCGAATACGAACGCGCCATTGCCCAGGTCAATAAAAAAATGCATCCCGAAATCGAGTCGGTTTTTATTCTCACCCTCCCCGAACATACGCCAATCAATGCAACCATTATTCGCGACATTGTTTCGCATGGCGGCGACGCAGGTATGTTTCTCCCCAAAGGGCTTGACATGAGTGAGTTCAAAGTTTTTAACACCGAAAAATAATTTCAGTGCCTAAGTTTTTAGTATTAATTTTTGTTCTGCTGATTTCGTTGCATTCAGGGGCAACGAATATTCGTTGCCAGAATACTGAATATGCCGGGAAGCAACTCGGCTTTTATCGCCCGTCCGACCCGGTAAGCGGGGAAACCGAACTGTATTTTACACTAAAATTCGACGCCAGTGGAAAAGCCGCGTATTCAGCCGATATAAAAACAAGCACCTATGTTTTTTCTGAATTTGGTGTTTATCGCGGCATGCTTTTCCTGGAACCCGGCAAAACCATCGAATTGAAACTTCCTCCGTTTCGGGAAAAGTCGTTTGCCGATCAAAAAAATCCATATTTCGCACCGGTTTCGTTTTGGGTTATTACTGAAAAAGGGACGGATGTGAACGATAAAATCTCGGCTTTTGAGCAGCAGCTAAATTACCTGGCCGACAAAAATTTCAACCAGTTGTACATGTTCCAGTCGAAAACGGTTTACGATTCGGTAAAAATTCAACTCGCACAACTGGTTCCTGCCACAGCCGAAGCTACTTTAAAAAATCACGCTCAACTGAAGATCGAAAGTCTGGAAGCAGATATTTTCAGAAAACGGCCCGAATCGTACGCTGCCGTTTTCAACAACATTCAACCCGAGTACTGGTTGCATCCGGCCTTTCTCGAATTCTTTAATAAAACTTTTGATAAACAACTCAGTTTCTCAGCCCAGGCAATTAAAGGCGAAGAGGTAAAAAGAGCCGTTGAAACGCATGATATTCAGGCGCTGGCCGCATTCGCCGAAAAAAAATACCACCTCACTGGAAAAACGACCGATCTGGCTTTACTGAAAATGTTGCACGACGCATTCTATTCGAACGAGTTTTCAAAGAAAGCTATACTGAACCTTGTCAAAGCCGGTAGGTTCACCAAAAATTCAAACGAACTAATACGGACTACAGCGCTTAATATCAGCCGGAAGATTACTTTTATGCAGGTTGGAAGCCCCGCTCCTGTTATTTGTTTGCAAAATCTTGCGGGGCAAAAAGTTTGTACCAATTCAACAAACGACAAGTTTAAATACCTTGTTTTTGCCGATTCGGAAACCATGGTTTGCCGCGAACACCTGAAATATATCAGCCGTATTGATGAACTGTTTCACAAGAATCTTGAGATATTTGTGATCCTCCGGGATACTGATCCAAAAGAAATGCTTGCCTTTTTTGATGCTAATAAAGTTCCGGCAGTCTTATTGGTTGACAAGGGTGACCCGTTTATAAAAGCGTACAAGGTACGTTCGTTCCCGCAGTGTTTTTTGTTGAATGAACAACACCTGGTAGTTTTCGACAATGCCAAAGCGCCTCTCGACGGTTTCGAACAACAGTTTGGCGCCTGGCTCCGTAACGAGCTTTTTATGCGCCAACGTAATCAATCGAAATAATAACAAAGTAATTCTTTCAAGTTTTCGTAAGTATTGTTCATCACCTCATTCAGATCGTTCCTGTTGAACCAACGAATTTCTGTAATTCCTTCTTCTGTTTGCGGAATCCCGTCTCCTGTACCTTCATACGCCATTTCAAACCAATGCGTTTTTTTGAAAATCCACTTCCCTAATGATTTTTTATACGGCGAACGATAAATATGGTAACCCGGCTGAAGTGACCGGATGATGCGATGGCCATGAATTCCACATTCTTCCTCCACTTCGCGCAGGGCGGCGGCCTCGGGCGTCTCGCCCTCATCAATTTTACCTTTGGGCAAATCCCATTTGTTGTTCCTGAATATAAAAAGCAGAGATTCTTTCCTCATGATTATCCCGCCTGCCGCCTGAATAACAATCATTGCATTTTGAAAACGGTGAAAGTCTTGTTCAGGATTTTCCGACTTAATCGGGAATTCCGTTTCCCCACTGTTTTCCACCGAGCCGAGCCAAGAGATTACATCCTGAACATCAGCAAAATTGGGATATTTATGCTTTAGTTTAGTAAATGTTACCTTACCACGGGCATCAAAAATAATACTCTTCCCATTTAAAAAAACTTTATACTTTTGCATTGAATAAAAATTGCTCTGCTATGGAATTAAATCAAATTAAAGTAACCGAAAAGTTACTCGAAATTAACACAATAAAGATACAACCCAATAACCCTTTTACGTGGGCTTCTGGTTGGAAATCGCCCATTTATTGCGACAACCGTAAAATATTGTCGTATCCCGAAACGCGTACATTTATCCGCGATCAGTTTGTTACTGTGATCCGTGAAAAATACCCGCAAGCCGAAGTAATTGCCGGGGTTGCCACCGGGGCCATCGCCATTGGCGTTTTGGTAGCCGAACAACTGGGCCTGCCTTTTATTTATGTACGTTCGAAACCAAAAGGACACGGGTTGGAGAACCTGATCGAAGGCGATATGAAACCTTCGCAAAAAGTAGTGGTTATCGAAGACCTTATTTCTACCGGTATCAGTAGTTTGAAAGCTGCCGAAGCTGTAAATAATTTTGGAGGCGATGTGATTGGAATGATATCAATTTTTACTTACAATTTCCCTCACTCCAAAGAAAACTTCAAAAAAGCAGGCATCGAACTTACTTCGTTAAGCCGTTACCAGATTCTGATCGACCTGTTGCTGGAGAAAGGCGAAATCAGCAAAGACCAGATCAAATCGCTGATGGAATGGCGCGAAGATCCTGCCAACTGGGGAAAATAAATTTATATTTTAACTTGAATAGAACAGAATCCTGCTTTTGGGCGGGATTTTTTTCAACTAAAATCTCATGTCAGAAAGTAAATACGTTAGCGAAGTAAAAATTATTGATCACAACCAACAGGTGGTGTTCAACTACCTTTCCAATTTCGAGAACCTTGGAACCTATCTAAACTCGGGCCTTCTCGAAAAGATCACCGAAAAAGTGCCACAAGTGCGTATTACCGATTTTGAGTCGAACCAGGATTCTTGTAAATTCAACATTACCGGGCTGGGTTTGGCAGAAATTAAGATCGTTAACCGCGAACCCTTTAAATCTATCAAAGTGGAAAGTTCGGGCGGGTTGCCCTTGAGTTTTACTTTCTGGATCCAACTTTTACCCGTGGATGCCTACCAAACCAAAATGCGGCTCACGCTACATGCCGAAATGAGTATGATGATTAAAATGGTAGCCGGTAATAAACTCGAAGAAGGAATCAACCAATTGGCCGACACGCTTTCAAAACTCCCATATCAATAATTATTGAATCACTGAAGGATCGAGGGACTGAAGGACGGAGAAGAAAATGCGGAAATGCGATAATGCAATTTTTCAGCAATTTCTTACGGTTAATTCTTGTGAATCTTTAGCTTGCGGCTTGTAGCTTGAAGCTTTATAAAACAAATTCCACTTCCTTGAACCTATAAGTTCTGATTTTCCCGGAACGGTCTTCCAAAAGCAACTGTCCAAATTCAGCAACTCCAACAATTTGTGCCAAAAATTCCTCCCCCGCAGCCCGATACAAGTACCAACCACTTTTGCGGAAAAGCGCCGAAGAATAAGCTTGCCTGATGGTTGCAAAATCTTTCAGATAAAGAGTCTGATACCAGTATTCCAAATCCTCCAGAAACTCGTCCAGAATTTCTGCCAGCAAATACTCTTTACCTGTCAATTGTTTCAACGAAACCGGGTTTGGTGCGTCTGAAGTAAAGAGTTCCTGGTTGATGTTTAATCCGATCCCAACTACCGATTTTTCGAGCGTCGATCCTTTTACACTGTTTTCAATCAGGATTCCTGCTATCTTTCGCTCATCCACATAAATATCGTTCGGCCATTTTATGCTGACTTCTGAAATATGCTTTCGAAGAAATCGGACAAGCGCCAGACTAACAATCATCGAAAGGTAAAATTGATCGCCCGCTTCGAGGAAAGTGGGCTCTAAGATTACACTCATCAGTAAATTTTTCTCCGCCCCGCTTTCCCAGTATCTGCCTGCCTGTCCGCGCCCCCTGCTCTGATATTGTGCCAAAACGACAGTACCTTCCTTCGCCTTGTCCGAAACCAATTGCATGGCATAGTTGTTGGTACTTTCAACTTCGCCCAATAAGATGATATTTTTATTCGTTAATTTCATGTGCTTTAAAAGTAAACCATTCTGGCAAAAAATGGTTAATGCACAAAAAGATTATCTTTGTGTGGAACAATAAATTTTTATGAAGAAGAATAAGGGAGAAACAGAAAAACTAACAGAAGCAATCCTTGAAGGAATTCAAAATTTAAAAGGTAAAGACATTACGCTCATTGACTTAGAAAGCATACACCATACCGAGTGCGGCGCATTTATAATTTGTCACGGAACATCATCAACACACGCCGATTCAATTGCGCATTCGGTGGAAGAAACCGTTAAAAAAACGACAGGGGAAGATGTTTGGCACAGAGACGGCTACCGGAATGCAATTTGGATTTTACTGGATTACGGCGATGTTATGGTTCATGTTTTCCAAAAAGAGGCTCGGGAGTTTTACAACCTCGAAGGACTTTGGGCCGATGCAAAAAGAAAAAAGATAGAAGAAGCAGTATAAAATTTGATCATGACAGACAACAAACAAAATAATTCAACGAAAGATAATAACAACGACAACAATCCTTTTGGGCGATTTACACCCAATAAAAAAGGAGACGGAAAACCACCGAAATTTAATGCTTATTGGATTTACGGTATCATTGCCATTGTTTTCCTTATCATTCAGTTTTACCTGAGCAACAGTCGTGGACCAATTGATACCACCTGGAGCAAGGTAAAATCGACTATGCTGGCTAACCACGATGTGGAACGTATAGTAGTGGTGAACGATGAAAAAGCGAATATCTACATCAAAAAGGATAAGGTTGATAACTACAAAACCGAGTTCGAGAACAGCTTTGTGAAACCGAGCGATATCGGGCCACACTTCTCGTTTAACATTGGTTCGGTTGAAACATTCGAGCGCAATTTGCGTGAAGCCCAGGAAGGTTCACCAACTGAAATTCTACCCGAATACAAAAAGGAAACCAACTGGTTACGCGACGTTCTTTTCTCGATTGGGCCATTCATCATCATAATTTTAGTGTGGTGGTGGATTTTCCGTCGTATGAGCCGTGGCAGCGGGGGTGGTGGTGCCGGGGGTATTTTTAACGTTGGAAAATCACAGGCTAAAATATTTGATAAAGATCAGCGGGTTTCTACCTCGTTTAAAGATGTGGCAGGACTGGCCGAAGCTAAACAGGAAGTCGAAGAAATTGTAGAATTTCTGAAACAACCCTTAAAATTCACCAAACTGGGAGGTAAAATTCCGAAAGGAGCTTTACTGGTTGGTCCTCCGGGAACAGGTAAAACGCTGCTTGCCAAAGCAGTTGCAGGCGAAGCCAACGTACCTTTCTTCTCGATGTCGGGGTCCGATTTTGTGGAGATGTTTGTCGGAGTTGGGGCATCGCGAGTTCGCGATCTTTTTAAACAAGCCAAGGAAAAAGCGCCATGTATTGTTTTCATCGACGAGATTGATGCCATAGGACGGGCCCGTGGACGGAACCCCAACATGGGATCGAACGATGAACGTGAAAATACACTCAACCAGTTGCTAACCGAAATGGATGGTTTTGATACCAACAGCGGAGTAATCATTCTGGCTGCAACCAACCGTGCCGATATTCTCGACCGCGCATTAATGCGTGCCGGCCGTTTTGACCGTCAGATCCATGTTGAATTGCCCGACCTAAATGAACGCAGTGAGATTTTCAATGTTCACCTTCGTCCGTTAAAACTGGGAGAGGATGTTAAAGTTGATTTTCTGGCCAAACAAACACCCGGATTTTCAGGTGCCGATATTGCCAACGTGTGTAACGAAGCAGCTCTGATTGCTGCCCGCAGAAATCGTGAAGCTGTTACCAAACAGGATTTCCTTGATGCGGTTGACCGTATTATAGGTGGTTTGGAGAAGAAGAATAAAATTATTTCGCAGGAAGAAAAGAAAACCATCGCCTTCCACGAAGCCGGTCATGCTACAATCAGTTGGTTGCTCGAATATGCCCACCCGCTGGTAAAAGTAACGATTGTACCACGCGGAAAAGCGCTTGGAGCTGCCTGGTATTTGCCCGAAGAACGTTCGATTACCACAAAAGATCAGTTACTCGACGAAATGGCGTCGGCGCTTGGTGGTCGCGCAGCCGAAGAACTGATATTCGGGAAAATATCATCGGGGGCGCAAAATGACCTGGAAAAAGTGACCAAGCAGGCCTTTGCAATGGTAAGTATTTTTGGAATGAGCGAGAAAGTTGGAAACGTAAGTTATTACGACTCGACCGGACAATCGGATTATAATTTTACGAAGCCTTATAGCGAAAAAACAGCCGAACTGATTGACTCGGAAGTAAAACTGCTGATAGACAGTCAGTATGTTAGGGCCAAACAAATACTTCGTGAAAACTCGGAAGGACATACAAAACTTGCTCAAATGTTGCTTGAACGCGAGGTAATATTTAGTGAAGACCTTGAAGAGATTTTTGGGAAACGTCCGTGGGATAAAAAACACTTGATCGGTGAAAATGGCAATAATGAAGTTACTGTTTCAGAAAAGAACACAGAAGAAAAGCCTCCGGTTGCCAAAAAGTCCAAAAAAGAGGATTCTGAAAAAGATACTTTAGCATAACAGGATGAGTTCGGCCCGGGAAGAAATACTGAATCGGCTGAAAAATGCTGTTTATCCGGATCCGGATAAACCTGATTTTGATGCTCCCGTTTACTTTTCGATTGATCAACCTTTGGAGCTTGCCTTCAAAGAAAACCTGGAGAAAGTGAACGGGAGCGTTCATTTATGTGAGACAAAGGAAGCAATGTTTTCTGCGCTGCACAATTTTCTTTCGACATATACAGGTGAGAATATTATCTGCAACGAAAAAACTTTGCAGGAACAACTTAAAGAAAACGATATTCCGTATTCCTCTTCAGTTGTTCTGCCAAAAACAATAGAAGTTGGAATTACTTCGTGTGAATCTCTGATCGCACATACAGGATCGGTGATGGTAAGTTCGGCGTTAGGTGGAGGCCGACAACTTTCGGTTTATCCACCCGTGCATGTGGTGATAGCCGATAAAACTCAGATTGTAGATTATTTAGGCGCGGCTTACACCAATATCCAGCACAAATACGGCCAAAATCTTCCATCGCAAATCACCCTTATTACAGGCCCGAGCCGCACTGCCGATATTGAAAAAACCCTGGTAATGGGAGCACACGGGCCGCGTGAATTACATGTCTTCATTTCATAGTCGAAACGAGCCGAAACAGCATTAACAGATTTTACTAACTTTGCGGCATGGAGAAAAGCCCGACTGAAATAAAAATTATGCTTGCTGAAAACATACGCAAAATATCTGAAAGCCTTCATCGATGCGCCAGACTCCGAACTTTATTTAATAACCAATATAACTCAATGCATCCATCCTTATCATATATGGACTGTAGTGCAGCTGAGTTCACAAAAAGATAAAGGGTGAGTGATCTTGTAAAACGTTCGCTTTGGGGCATCATTTACGTTGTTGTTATTATGGGCGGGATTTTAGTCCATCCACTGCTTTTTGCCTTGGTTTTCGGGACACTGCTTTTTTTTACACAGTACGAGTTTTACGCCATGGTTGAAGGTGCCGGCCACAAAATCACACGCTTCCCCGGAAGTTTTATGGGGGTGATTTATTTCCTGTTATGCTTCGCGGTTGCCAATAATTATATCCCGCAGGTTTTTAGCCTGGCTTTTATTCCCATTGTCCTGATTATGTTCATAATCGAACTGTTTCGCAGCAACCGGAACACGCTTGAACGCAGCGGTCTCACTATCTTGGGATTCATATATATTGCCGGTCCGTTTAGTTTGATGAATTTTGTTGTATATACTTCGGCCGGAGGACAAGCTCATGCTTTTTATCCCTGGATTTTAGCTGGTGTTTTCTTTATTATTTGGGTAAACGATTCGTTTGCCTACCTGGTGGGAACCCAGTTTGGAAAACATAAAATGTGCCCCAGTATATCTCCCAAAAAATCGTGGGAAGGACTGGTTGGAGGAGCCGTTTTTGGAATTATTATGGGCATTATAAATGCGGTGATGTTTCAGGCCGTGAGCATGACCGCATGGATCGTTATCGCGGTCCTGACTGTTTCGTTTGGAACACTGGGCGATTTGTTCGAATCGAAGCTGAAGCGCGAGATTGGGGCAAAGGATTCGGGGAATATTTTGCCCGGACACGGCGGATTTCTCGATCGGCTCGACAGTTTACTTTTTGTGGTTCCGATGGTCTTTTCCTGGTTAATCCTTTACTTAAACTTGTAACATGAAGTCAATCATTCGGCAAATACCCAACTTCATCACCTCGCTAAACCTGGTTTCCGGCGTGTTGGCTACCATTTTTGCTATCGACGGACACTTGGTCTGGGCCGCCATTTTTATTTGTGCCGCCGCAGTTTTCGACTTTTTTGATGGTCTTGTTGCCCGGCTTTTAAAGGCTTATTCCGAAGTTGGGAAAGAACTCGACTCGCTTGCCGATGTAGTTTCGTTTGGTTTAGCCCCGGGTGCAATCCTTTTCACTTTGCTCGAATTCTCGCTTTTCGAAACCAACCAGCGTATATACGACATCGATGCCTCGTGGTATCAGTGGCTTATTTTGTTCTCAGCCTTTCTGATTCCGGTTTTCGGAGCCATTCGGCTGGCACGTTTTAATGTATTTTCAAGTAACGAACCATTTTTCCGCGGTCTGCCGATTCCGGCTAATGGTTTGTTCTGGGCTTCTTTGGGATTGATGCTCGAATTTCCAAAATTCAAGGCTTTCTTCCCGGTCATTTTCTCCACAAAAAATCTATTGTTTCTGGGCATCTTTATGTCGGGAATGATGGTAATTAACATGCCCATGTTCTCTCTGAAGATGAAAAATATAAGTTGGGGAGATAACTGGTACCGCTATATCTTTGTGTTCCTGGCACTTCTTCTTTTAGTCGGGTTAAATGTATATGGCCTGGCTTTAACCATTCTTCTTTACATTATTCTGAATATCGTTTTCTACCTTCTGCAAGTAAAATTTTAGGAAAGCTTTCCGGCTGGTGACAGGCTACAAAGTTCCATTGTGAAAAGCATGGAATTTAGCAAAAGAAAAGCCCCTGAAAACGGAAGAAGTATTTTCCCGAGGGAAAGATTAATAATACGCCATGACAAATTGACTTCCGAAACCAGAGGCTAATATTTTCTTTAAGCTTTAGTAAAATGCCCCAATTCGGGCATTTGTATAGTAGTAAACAACAAAGGCGCGAAGTTGTTTTAAAAAACCGGGAATAAAATTTTCATTTATTATTTTAAAGGAGCAGCATATTTAAGCACGTCCTTTTCATCGATTTCGTTATCGCAAAGAATAATCAAACGCTCGATCACATTTCTAAACTCCCGAATGTTTCCTGTCCAGTTAAATTTCTGAAGTTCTTTTAAAGCGTCCACTGTAATGGTTTTCTCCGACATGCCGTATTCTCCGCAAATTTGTTTAATAAAGTGCGTAGCTAAAAGTGGAATATCCTCAATGCGCTCGTTCAATGTAGGCACTTTGATCAGGATCACGCTCAAACGGTGATAAAGGTCCTCACGAAATTTATTTCCAGCAATTTCTTCCGACAGATTTTTATTGGTAGCAGCTACAACACGAACGTCAACTTTAATCTGTTTATCGCCTCCTACCCGGCTGATTATACTTTCCTGCAAGGCGCGCAATACTTTTGCCTGCGCCGACAAGCTCATATCTCCAATCTCATCTAAAAACAAGGTTCCACCGTTTGCTTGCTCAAATTTACCAAGTCGTTGTTTTACAGCCGAAGTAAAAGCTCCCTTTTCGTGTCCAAACAATTCGCTTTCGATTAATTCTGATGGAATTGCAGCACAGTTAACTTCGATAAATGGGCCTGAAGACCGGTTGCTTTGATCGTGGATCCTTCTTGCAACCAATTCTTTACCTGTTCCGTTAGAACCTGTAATCAACACCCTTGCATCGGTAGGAGCTACGCGATCAGCCATTGTAATAACATCGGAAATAGCTTTCGATTCACCAACGATCTCGTATTTCTTGTTGACTTTCTTTTTCAGAATTTTGGTTTCGGTAACCAGGTTTGATTTATCCATCGCATTGCGGATGGTAATGAGGAGGCGGTTCAGGTCCAGTGGTTTCTCAATATAATCGAACGCTCCCTTTTTAATCGATTCCACTGCGGTATCAATATTCCCGTGGCCCGATATCATGACTACCGGGGTATCAGGTGCCAAAACAACAATACGCTCCAGCACTTCTATTCCGTCGAGTCCGGGCATTTTGATATCGCATAAAACAATATCGTATTCCGCCGAATGGATCATTTCTATTCCCTTCTGGCCATCTTCTGCCAGGTCCACTTCATACTTCTCGTACCCGAGAATATCTTTTAAGGTATTCCGTATACTTCTCTCATCGTCAATTACCAGGATCCGTGACATGTATTGTGATTTATTATTTTTGTAAAAGTAAGCTTTACGCTGTCTTCAAACAAAAATGATTCCAAAGAAAAAATCCCGATGAAAATTCACCGGGACTTTCTAAAAACAAGGTCAATCTTGATTTTTGAAATATGTAGGTTTTGGTTTTTTAGCAACCACCGGCTGCTACATTCGATTTTTGTCGGCGTTGGACCTGAACTGGTTTTTCAATATCGGAAAGTACAGCGCCATCTTTGGGAGCAGCCATTTCGGCGTAATCGTATCGTGCAATACCTCTCTTGTAACCATCGTCGTTGATTGTTGCAGACAAGTCGTCCTTATGTTCGAAATAATAACGATATCCCCCGAGTAAAAGCTTTACATTGTTGAAACCTACCTGACGGTATAACATCCAGGGGCCATTAGCATCGAGCTCGCTATCACCATACAGAACCACTGTTACGCCCAGGTCCCGAAGCTTTTTCATGCGCTCGATATTTTCTTTTCGGCTTAAAACACTTGCCGATAGATTTTCTGCTCCCGGGATATGTCCTTGTCCGAAGACAAAGTTATTCCTGAGATCGAAAAGAACGATCGTATCGGTTTCTTTAGCAATTACCTGCTCCAGTTCCCACGGGTAAAAATAGGCATCCGATTCAACAAGCGCGTTAACACTTTCGTCTACAGTTTTTTCATACTTCAGCAATGGCTTAGGCATGGTTATCAACCCAATAATCAGAATTACAATAAAAGCAGAAAGCGCAATTAAAGTTCTCCAGGGATTTAATTCGTGTATATGCATAATAGTCTAATTTTAGTGTTTATTAACAGCCACCTGCCGCGACATTTGATTTCTGACGACGTTGTACCTGGACATTCACCTGGTTACTGCCACCGTCATCTGATCCGGCTCCGGTAAAGTACATTTGTGCCCCCTTACGAAAAGAATAAGTCTCGAAATCGGTAGCAGCTGCGGTTTCTTCAGGTTGTTGCGGATCGATGATGGTTTGCATCCAGCAGTTGATCCCGCCTTTAAGTACATAAGTACTTCCGTATCCTAAACGTTTGGTGAGTACCCAGGCCTGATCGGCTTTTATATCGTCGTTTGAAACAAAAACAACTTTCTTGCCGGGAATTCCCAGGTACAATAAATTGTCTTCCACGAGCAAATCTTCAAGCGGAATATTGACTGCACCAGGCAAGGTATATTCTATGTACTCATCGGTTGATCGAACGTCTATCAACATCAGCGATGGATCTCCCTGAATGATCATTTTCGCCACCTGGTCGGTGGTAACATATCGAGTAGGTTGGATAATCTCCTGGAGCAATTCTTCGGGGTCGATTTGCTTAGGTTCATTGCTCATCCTGAGAAATAAGGTCCCGACTGCAAGAACGAGCATTAATATTGTAAGAATTATATAATTCTTGTTCATCAGCTTAGAATTTATATTGTTTCATATTCTTTCTAACTTTTTTCTCGATAAACATGGTGCCCCAGAAAGCAGCCAGGGCAATTACTGTAAATGCCAATGCAAAATATGGGGCAGGAATACCTGTTACATCAGTCAGGGTTATATTCCCCATCGAGCCACTGTTGTAAAAGCCTTCGAAAAGTGGGAAAGCCAGAGAAAAACCAAAGATACCTAAATAAAGTCCGATGGTAAAAAACAACGCATCGAGCTTACCTATGGCAATACCTGTAAAACTGGTTCCCGGGCAGAAGCCGCCGATTACAAAACCAAAACCCATAATAATACCGCCAACAACCATTGGCGCCAGGTAAGTAGGAAGTATAAATATTTTGGAAAGGTCGAGCCAACCCACAAAATCGAAATACATTAGGCCAACCATGGCCACAATTAATGCAGTGAAAAATACCCGAAGTACTACAAAATTATATCCGTAAAATACTCCGGCTAAATTTCTCGACGAGGAGAAACCGGAAGCCTCCAGGATAAAACCGAATGCTATCCCGATTAAGATTGCGATTACAAAATCCCATCCTGCTCCAATTACACCGTTAGGAATTAATGGTCCCATTTTTTATGTTTTATTGATTTTTATATCCAAAGTTTTCTGAAAAAGTAAGCGATCACGTATCCGGTACCAAATATGCCAAACAACACAATCACGCCTCCAAATGCAAACGTTGCGCTACCACTTAATGCAGCCCCGCTGGTACATCCACGTCCAAACTGACTTCCGATTCCGAATAGCGCACCACCCAGTAAGGCTAATAACCAACGTTTCTTTGCAGTAATTTTTGGCCCATGGTCAGTTCTGAACCTACCTACTCTGCCAAAGATCAATCCCGAAAGCAGTCCACCCAGCAAAACACCCAGCGATTCGAATACCAGCCAGGTATACATTGGCGAATGATCGTCACTAACAAACTGCCCCATGTAGGCATTGGCTTGTGTTGCCGAAGGTGCAATTGTATTCGAGGTGCTTACTACCGCACTTTTGATCGCCCCACTAGCCCCCAATCCACGACCGGTAATGTATATGGTCAGTAAAATTAACAGCCCCAGTAACACCCCGCCCAGGTATGGGTTGATGTATTTCGACTGATTATCAATAATTTTATCTTTACTCATGATTATAATTTTTCGGATTAATACAAATATCGTGTTATCTGACCGGCTTCAACGATAATAAAACGGAACATCAGTCCACCAATCAAAATCATTACAGGCGGCAACCATTTCGGAACGTGGTAGCCCCACAACTCAAGCGTTTCGAGCACTGCCGGAAAAACCAGGCCCAGAATTACAACAAACACCCAGAAACTTACCGTAAAAGGTCCTCCAAGAAAGAGATTTGCTGCTTCAATTGCGGTTTGCGATCCGGCTTTGAATCCCATAAAGAGGTGGACGATCAGAAATAATTCAACAAAAATGAATACCAAATCGATACGACTCAGCTTCTTTCGTTCCTTCGCATCTTTACTTATCCAGATGATAGTTGCAAGCCCGGTTGAAAAACCCGAAACAAGGAACAACGGCCCAAGGATGGATGTGTTCCAAAGTGGTCGGGCATTGAAGGCCGACAGCAGAATTCCCGTATAAACCCCAAGTATTATTGCATAGATCATCATAACCCAGGCAAGCGCCACTCTGTATTTGATGACCAAAGCTTCAAACCTTTCGAGAATATTAAATTTCCAGTTCCAGCCGGGTATAAGTTCTTTCATATAACTGGCAACCCATATAAACGACAAGGGAGTAATAATCATCAGAGTCCAGGAGCCCCAACCCATTGGCGATTCCAAACGAATGGTGGTGTACAACTGCCAGAAAAAGAGTTTATGTTTCAAATCGAGGAACAAGGCGAACAAACCCAGTACTAAAGCAATGGGCGCCAGGATTGGAGCTAATTTAACCGTTGCCGGCATTTGATTTGCTTTTCCGCGGACGGTATAAAATCCGGCGAAGAAAAGGATACCTGCAGCCAAACCTCCAAGGAACAGATACAAAGGGATCTGCCAGTGCCAGATATTGAGGTAAGGATCAATATTCGGAATATTTCTTCCACTTACAAATAATTCTTCTTTCATCTTACGTTAGGTTTTAAGCGTTAGGTAAGAAAATATAATTGTGGATCGGTACCGGCTTCGGGAGCCAACACTTTCCATTTACGGTCTTTAATAGCCAATGAAACATCGCTGTTCGGATCATCCAAATCTCCAAAATGAAGACATTTGGTTGGACAAACTTCCACACAGGCAGGTTTTTGACCTTTCTGAACGCGGTGAAGACAGAAAGTACACTTATCTACGTATCCGTCAGGATGCGAATAACGTGCATCGTAAGGGCACGATTCGATACAGGCTCCGCAACCAATACATTTGTTGTGGGTTACTGTTACAATCCCACCCTCTTCGATATGACTTGCACCGGTTGGGCAGCAACGTACACATGGCGAATTATCGCAATGGTTACAACGTTCCGAACGGAATTCAAGGCTAAGGCTCGGATAGGTCCCATCTACACTTTCCACAATCCAGTCACGGCAATAGCCATGCGGGACATTATTTTCTGTTTGACAGGCGACTACACAGTCGCCACACCCGACACACTTGTTTGTGTCAATTGCCATGGCATATCTCATGCTTTATCCTCCTTTCCCTCCAATGCAGGTTCTTCTGTTAGAAATGTTATAAAGTTTCCCCTCATTCCGGTTCCGCCCATTATTGGATCAACTACCACATTCGTGATCATTTCGGTATCGCTGGCGCCGCGGCCAAACGTTCTCGAAAGCTTCTTGTTATTGTGCCCAAATCCGTGGACCATGTATACCGAATCCCAGCGGATTCTTTCAGTTACGCGAACTTTTACCGGGAACGAGGTAACGTGTCCATCCTGATTTTTTAACCAAACTTCCTGGCCCTTTTTTAACTGCCACAGATCGGCTACTTTTGGATTTACCCAAACACTGTTCTCGCTCATCAAATCCCACAAATTATGGTTGTTTGAAGTACGGCTGAATGTATGCATCGGTGCGCGTCCGTAAATCAGGCGGTAGAAATTTTGTGGTGGTTCGGGATGCTTGGTAAATTTTGGCATCGGATCGAAACCATGGTCGGCAAAGTCAGTTGAATACAACTCGATTTTACCGGTATTGGTATTGAAAGTGAAATCTTCTCCATCTCCAAGATAGAGTGGGCCCGATTTTCTTGGGTATTTCTTCACCCCAACTTTTTTCATTTCTTCCAGCGAAGTACCCAGTTGCTTCAACTGCCAGTCGATTACTTCTGAATAATCGTTGTAATTAAAGTAATCGTGTAGCCCCAATCGTTCACCAATTTGTTTGGCGATCCACCATCCCGGTTTCGAATCGTACATTGGTTTGATGGCCGGCATACGCAAAGCGATATTCGGCTCGCGGTTTGGAGCTGAACGAATGGCATCGTAGCGCTCAAGATAAGTTGCTTCAGGCAAAACTACGTCGGCATATCCTGTGATATCCATTGGCATGGTATCCATTACAGCAATAAATTCAACCGAAGCAGCAGCTTCTTTAAACAGTGGTTTATCCGGCATCGATAGCGGAAGGTTGGTACCTGCCACCAACCAGGCTTTAACCTGGTGTTTATAGTTGTATCCTGGTATAGATGCTTTTAATAGTTCGGTGGTAATACCCATTGTTGCCAAAGGAAATTTACCATCGTTCCAGTCTTTCCAGGTCCATTCCGGTTCGGGATAATGCGGATGTGGAAATTTTGGGACCGAAACTCCTTCGGGGAAATAAAACCCGCCACGCTTGCCCCATGAACCCAATAAAGCAGCCAGTATAGCCAATGCACGCGAGCGCTGTGTATCGTCGCCATACCAAACCACATGACGTCCGGGATGAACAACCACTGCCGGAGCTGCACTTGCCATGGCGCGAGCCGTTCTGCGAATCATTTCAGGCTCGATGGTGGTAATTCCATAAGCCCATTCCGGGGTCATTGTTTTTACATGATCTTTTAGATAATCAAGGCCGAAAGTATATTTCTCGACATATTCTTTATTGTACAATCCTTCGTTTACTAATACGTTTATCCACGCCATAATCAGAGCAATATCGGTGGCCGGTTTAATGGGCAGCCAGTATTGAGAGTGCGCGGCAGCGGTAGATAATCTTGGGTCGACTGTAATTATAGTAGCTCCATTATCAATGGCTTCCGACATTTCCTGCACCTGCGAGTTATGCATGTTTTCTCCAATGTGCGATCCGATAAGAACAAGACATTTTGTATCGCGAATGTCGGTATTTTCAGGAGAACCCACGTAGGCGCCGTAAGTCGAATAAAACGCTGAAGACCGTGGGCCGCGGCAGTTGGCAAATGCAGGCTCTGCATTACTTTCTGACCCATAGGCACGAAGTAAATGCTCGAGCATTGCACCCGGAGTACCATGGTTAAATAGGCCAAATGCCTCCGGACCATGTTTTTCCTTCACCTCTTTCATTTTGTTGGCTACTTTATCCAACGCTTCTTCCCAGCTTGCTTCCCTGAAGTATTGTGACCCGTCGGAACGAGTTTCGCGGATGAGCGGGGTTTTTAAACGATCTTCGTCGTAAACCATTCCCACACCTCCGGTTCCGCGCGGGCACAAACGACCATTACAGTGTGGATCGTCCTGGTTGCCAATTACTTTCCGGATACGGCCACTTTTGTCGACATAAGCCCAGCCCGCACACTTCCAGAAACATACTTCGCAATAAGTTGCATAAGGTGTCAGGTCTTCATCGCTTACCGGGCCATCCGATTTTGATCCAAAAAGGCTGAAACCTTCCGAACCAAAAGCTTTAAAACTCAAAGCTGCCGCACCGGCACCCGCTGTTGAAATTTTAATAAAATCCCGTCTTGTTTTCATTCGTGAAATGTTAATATTATCGAGGATCCAAACACTCCCGAAAAACCAGCTTGAAGATGATGTTCCGGAATGTTTTGTAACTCATTTTTATAAGTATATCTAACTATTTACATTCATAGATATTGACAGCAAAGATAAAAAGGATTTTATTGAAGAACACTGCCAGGCATCAATTTGAAAACATTAAAAATAAGCATATTTAATATGTTTAAAAGCAGCTAGACAAGACATATGCAAAAAGCCTTATATAGCACATAAAATACTCACATCATGTGTTTTACAGCATTACAGGCTTGAAGATCAGGTTACAATTACTGAAGATATCAAGGTATTTTATTAGAGCAAATGCTTTTTTCAATATCAAGACTTAATTTAAATTACACCAAACATTCGTTCATTAAAAGCCAGGGCCTAATAACCAATCATTCAGGAATGTATACGATTTTGAATTTAAAAATCAGTAAATCGTCATTTTGAATATTCTCATTTTATCTCATCTTTGCCATACGAAACAAAAGCAAAATGAAGGGCAGAAGGACATTTTTAAAAATTGCTATTACAGGAGCTGTTGCCTTTTTTGTTTTTGTTTGGAACAAACTCACGCTTCAGCACCTTCGAACGAGCTCCGGGAAACAACACACATTCCCTTTCAATAAAAATAAAACAGTGGCTTTTAACGGCGGTTTTATTGTGGTAACGAAACCTGAAATCCGTGTCTTCTCGGCACATTGTACGCACCTTGGCTGTAAAATCGATAAAATGCAGGGCGATCGCCTGGTGTGTCCATGCCACGGTTCGGAATACGATTTGGAAGGAAAAGTTTTGAAAGGACCTGCCTACCGCGACTTAACCGAAATGAAAGCCAGCATTTCGGAAGATGCCACTACATTAACCATTGAGGGCTGAAATGAAACAGAAAAAAAATAAGACGACTTTTGGGACACTGGCGCTTGCCATGTTTTGGCTCGTGGTTTTGTCGGGTGTTGTTCTGGCCATTCCTTTCGATATAAAAGATCCGTATTTGAGTATCAGCAGCATAATGGTACTGAATCCCTGGGCATCGATTATACGAAATTTTCATTACTGGAGCTCACAATTCTTTCTTTTACTGAGCCTTATTCATTTGTACGATCATTTCCACCGTCGAGGCAAGATTGCGTTAAAGCCTGGGTTGGCTTTCCGCCTCAGTTTTTCGTTGCTGATTATTTTTCTGGCCATGATCACCGGTTTCCTTTTGAAAGGCGATGCTGATAGTTTGCAAGCCCGTCAGATTCTTCAAACGCTGGCCGAAAGAATTCCATTAATTGGAAAATCACTTGCATACTCGATACTTGGCGATGCCGATAGTTACCAGCTTATTTACGTTCACCACATTGCCACTTTCACGGTTTTTATTGCCATTGCCATGGTCGAACACAGTCGAAAATACTGGCCACCAGCTACCGATTTTGTGCTTTCAACTTTTGGGACCCTGCTGATCAGCTATTTTCTGAGTGCGCCTTTGCACGATAACTTAAACCCTGCTGTAAAAGGGCCCTGGTATTTTGTGGGGTTCCAGGAAATACTGCATTGGCTTCAGCACCCGGCATGGTCGTTATTACTGTTTCTGGGCATTTTGATTTTGGTGTATCTTGTAAATACGACGAAAGATAAAACCATGTTCCGGAGCAAACGAACCTTGCTTATCTTCACTATTGCATATTCCGTTTTAACGCTCACAGGGCTGTTTTTCAGAGGCGAAAACTGGAAGTGGGCCATGCCCTGGAACGAAGAATACAAATACAGCGTGTTACACAATTTCAGAACTCCGGGGATCGATTTCACACCCGACTTCACACTTGAGGTCGGGATAGCAGCGCCGGTCGTTCGGGGAAGAAAAGAAAGTTGCCTCGCGTGCCATAACGAAACGCATGGCTTTACCGATTCGCACGCAGCACAAGCCATCGGCTGTATTTCGTGTCACCTTGGAAATCCATTTGCCACCGATAAAAAGCAGTCGCACCAAAACATGATTTTGATACCGGGGAACCTGTCCACCGCGCCTCAAACATGTGGCACAACACAGTGTCACCCCGAAATTGTGGAACGGGTCCCTACAGGTTTAATGTCGACTTTAAGCGGGATGATCAGTGTCGACCGCTTTGTATTTAACGAACAGGACAATCCCGATAGTCTTACCAATGTCCACCAGCTTGGAGATTCTCCAGCCGACGAACACCTTCGGAACTTGTGCGTGCGATGCCACTTAGGAAATCCGAAAACAGAGCTTGGGCCGATTAATGAATTTAGCAGAGGCGGAGGATGTTTGGCTTGTCATTTGAATTACAGTCCGGAAGCTGAAAAAGCGCTGGCTGGCAATACTGGTGAAATGATTAACACACATCCTCAAATTAGCCTGAAAGTAAGCAACAATCATTGTTTTGGATGCCACAGCCGCTCGGGCAGGATATCTACCAATTACGAAGGCTGGCACGAAACTACGCTCCTTGCCGGCGAAATGCCCGATAGCAGCAATTATCGGTTGATCGAGAATGAACGTGTTTTTGTAAAACAACCGGCTGATGTGCATCATGAGTTGGGAATGGAATGTATCGACTGTCACCACTCGTACGAACTGATGGGAGACGGAACACATTACTCACACCAGGAGAACCAGCAGGATGTGCAATGTTCCGACTGCCACATCGAGGGTGAACCCCGCACGATTGCTGCAGAAAATCTGGATAACGAATCAGCGATTATTGCAGCTTTACGTTTTGGAAATATCTCGGGAAAAGAATTCCTGGTAACCGAGAAACATAAACGGGCACTAATAAACACATACTTTGAAAACGACTCGATTTGGTTTTTGACAAAAAATACCGGAAAGAAAATGGCGATGAAAGCGCCTGCAGCGGTTTGTTCCCGAAATGAAGCACATTCAGGGTTGGCCTGTTCGAGCTGTCACACGGCCTGGGCGCCCACCTGTATTGGCTGTCATAACGAGTACGATGCGAACGAACGCGGGTACAACATGATCAAAAATCACGAACAGACTGGATCGTGGGTTGAATATATTGGGGAATACAAAGCAAAACTCCCTACTTTGGGGAACCGAAAAAATGAAGGGAAAACCGAAATTATTCCGGTACTCCCGGGAATGATTATGACGACCGATCTGAAATCGTTTACGAATGATAATCAGGATGGCACAATCTTTCATCGCTTGTATGCACCGGCTGCCCCACATACCACTTCTTCGAAAGGAAGAAGCTGTGTGAGCTGCCACAACAACCCGCTGGCGCTGGGCTATGGCGAAGGGAAACTGGAATACCTTATCGAAAACGGAAAAGGGAAATGGGAATTCCAGGCTTTATATGCAGCAGATAAAAACGACGGCTTGCCTGCAGATGCCTGGATCGATTTTTTGCAAACCCGCGAAGGAAAGGTTTCCACGCGTTCAGATGTATTTCCGTTAAATGTCGATCAGCAACAACGAACCCTCACGGTAGGCGCCTGCCTCACTTGCCACGATGAAAAATCGGATGTAATGCAAAAAAACCTCAATCATTTTGATGATTTACTAAAAAAAAGAAGCGCCAAGTGTATTCTTCCTGAGTGGAAATAAACAAAACTTATTCCTGAATATCTTCGGGGAAATTTAAATTGTGAAACATGTTCGGGGACTGCTTTAAATAAGTTTCGGCATCGGCGAAATTTGTACGAACTCTTTCGATCAAAGAATGCATTTTGTAGTTGCCCTCTTTGAGGAGTGTTTCCAACTCGGGTAAAACGCTTTTATTATAGAAAGCAATCAGCGGTTCTTTTTTTCGATCATGAATTGGGATTACAGCATCATAATTGTTGCAGTTCGCCAACATTTCGAGTACAAATTCCTGTCTGACAAACGGAGCGTCAACACTCAACACAAAATTCCAATCGTTTGCCGACGCTGAGATACAGGAATAAATACCACCCATCGGCCCGCAATCTTTAAATTGATCGGCAATGGTCTGGAACCCTTCAATCCGGTGAAGTTCCGAATCTGAACTGACCAACACCTCATCACAAAACAAATTACAGAATTCCACTGCACGAGTCAGCAAGGGTTTCCCTTCGATTTCGATGAGCGCTTTATCGCGCCCCATTCGCCGGCTTTTGCCCCCCGTTAATACGATGGCTGTAATTTTCACTTTGTAGAATAAAAAACCCTGACGTTACCGTCAGGGTTATATTAACCTGCTTTTAAGCGTTGTAAACTTGATTTATCGAGCTTCTCTGCTGCATAGTCTTTCGTGATCAACAAGTGTTGCACCTCTTCCGACGGCATATCGAACATGGCGTCGTTCATAATATTTTCACAAATCGATCGCAAACCGCGGGCGCCCAATTTAAATTCGATGGCTTTGTCAACAATGTATTCCAATGCTCCCTCTTCAAATTGCAATTCAATTCCATCGAGGTCGAATAGTTTTTTGTATTGTTTGATAATCGAATTTTTAGGCTCGGTAAGAATATTGCGTAAAACCTCACGACTCAACGGATCGAGATAAGCCAGTACCGGCAAACGCCCGATAATTTCGGGAATCAATCCGAACGATTTTAAATCGAGTGGCGAAACATACTGAAGCAGATTCTCGCGTTCGATACGATCGGCTTCCCTGGCAGCGCTATACCCGATAACTTTTGTATTCAACCGATTGGCAATTTTGCGTTCTATTCCGTCAAACGCACCACCACAAACAAACAAAATATTCTTGGTATCCACCGGGATCAGTTTCTGCTCGGGGTGTTTTCTTCCCCCTTGTGGAGGAACATTCACAATCGAACCTTCGAGCAACTTAAGTAAACCTTGCTGAACTCCCTCGCCCGAAACGTCGCGTGTTATCGATGGATTGTCTGATTTACGTGCAATTTTATCAATCTCGTCGATAAATACGATACCGCGTTCGGCAGCTTCCACATTGTAATCGGCTGCCTGCAATAAACGTGTCAGCAAACTTTCAATATCTTCACCCACATAACCGGCTTCGGTAAGTACGGTGGCATCAACAATGGTAAACGGCACGTGCAACATTTTTGCAATGGTGCGGGCCAGCAGGGTTTTACCCGTTCCGGTTTCACCCACAAGAATGATATTCGATTTTTCGATTTCGGTGTCATCGCTACTTACCGGCTGGGTAAGGCGTTTATAATGGTTATACACCGAAACCGACAAGGTTTTTTTGGCACGGTCCTGCCCGATCACATATTGATCGAGAAATTCCTTAATCTGTTTGGGTTTCAATAACTGAATCCCATCCAGATCGAATTTGTTGGTTGTTTTAACCTCTTCCTGGATAATGGAATGCGCCTGTTCTGCGCAGCGGTCGCAGATGTGCCCGTCGATACCTGCGATCAGCAGGTTCACCTCATTTTTTTCCCGTCCGCAAAACGAGCACTTATCCGAGTTTTTTGAATTTGCCATTATTTTTTATTACGTACCAAAATTTCGTCGATCATTCCATAATCAAGAGCTTCCTGTGAAGTCATCCAGTGATCACGATCCGAGTCTTTTTCAATCTGCTCAAGTGTTTGTCCTGAATGTTCTGCAATAATCGTATATAATTCTTTTTTGATCTTCATTATCTCCCGTGCAGTGATCTCAATATCTGAAGCCTGCCCCGATGCGCCGCCCATTGGCTGGTGGATCATAATACGCGAGTGTTTCAGCGCCGAACGTTTTCCTTTTTTTCCGGCAGTCATTAACACGGCTGCCATCGACGCTGCCATTCCGGTACAAATAGTGGCTACATCGGCTGCGATGTATTGCATGGTGTCGTAAATTCCCAAACCTGCATACACCGAACCTCCCGGTGAGTTAAAATATATCTGGATATCCTTGCTTGGATCGGTCGATTCGAGAAATAACAACTGTGCCTGAATGATGTTGGCCACAGTGTCGTCGATCGGGACACCCAAAAAAATGATTCGGTCCATCATTAAACGCGAGAATACATCCATTGATGCCACGTTCAGTTGACGTTCTTCAATAATGGTAGGAGAAATATAAGATCCGTACATTGAAGAGTAGCGATGCATGGTCATGCTGCTGATGCCTGCATGCTTGGTTGCATATTTTTTAAATTCGTTGTGATTTTCCATTTTCTTCGACATTAGTAAAAAAAATAACTTTGTGAATGCTTTATAAACGATGCACAAAGTTATAAAAAAGTTTATAGCTGAAACCTTCATCTGTATATTTCGTGAATGTGGTGCAAATCTGAAGAATTCCCCGCGGCTTTGTCGCGGGGTCCCGCTTTTTCTGGCGAGGGGAGATGCCTGCTTTTATGGCCGACAGGTGGGTGAAATAAAGAAAATTCGGGTTTCAGCGGTTTAGCAGAGATGAAGTTGGCGTAATACCGCCTGTCCCTGCCACGGGGATAGTCAACTTTAAGAATTTTCTTTATTGTCGGCTTTTTCAATCAACCAGTTGAACATCGATTCTGCGGGTTGCCTTATCCTTGATATAGCTGTTGAGAATAAATCATCGGCGGCATTGATTCTTTGTTTAATTACATCAGCCATTCCCTTAACGGCCTTAACCGGGGCCAGTGTTTCCGAATTTTGATGTTTTAACATATGCCCGTTAAGTTCATTTACTCAGTCACTAATATTTCAACCAACCTGTTAACAGCCCCGGTCAACCGGTTAAGCCTGTTACTAAATGCCTGGTAGCTGCTTTTTCCTTTTCTCCGTAACCGTTACCTTCAAAATGGGGTAATTCAGTGATCTTGCAAATCGTTGCTAAATATTAGTGGAGCATTGACTCTTAATTTAATTTTCTGTAACTTGTTTCAGACATGACCATTAAATCAAAATGTCAAAGAAGTTTTATTTGCTGCGAAGATTAAATCGATGTAGCCCTGTTGTTATGGATGTTTAAACAATTTTGCCTGCTTATTTAGTCCTTTCTCAAAAGCAGGAGATGGAAGCAACTTTATCGATTTGTATTGTCGTTTCGAAAACTTGCTTCGCAAAGTTAACAGTCGAAAAGAGATAGTGAAACGCCGGACAACACAGAAATTACCCAATAGTGAGAAGCCTGCCAGGAGTTGAATATGGAGCGATCAGTAATTCAGTATATGAAAGTAAATGAAATTAAACTTAGCGGAACAGAACAACCCGTTGATGCCACCAGCCAGCAAGCCGGAAGTTTGTTAACTGTTTCACGCTCTTTCAAAATCGGAAGGAGCGATCGCGGAAAATCAAAAAGCCACAGCATTCCCTTGAACGATGAAGACGTGGTTGAATTTGTTTTTGAAGACGGGACTACCTGGTTGTCGAATACAAATACAATGCAGGAAATTTTTCCGGAGGCAATCAAACCGACCCGCGAAGGGAAAACACAGGTTGTTATTCCAACAGAAATAAGCGCCGAAACCGGTGAAAGGGGCCTTGTTAAAAAAGTACTTCTGAAAATTGTAAATATTCTTACAAAAAAGGCGGTTCAAATTGGAGTAGAAAAGCTGGCCGGCGAACTCGAAGACAAACAACTGGAAGAAAAAATCGGTCTTTTCAGATTGGCCCCCGATTTTCAGTTGCTCGATTACAAAAAAGAAAGCGAGGAAAAGCCATTCTGCCTTTTTATTCATGGCACTGCCTCGTCAACTTCGGGTTCTTTTGAAAAAATCCAGGGAACTGACCTGATGAACTTTTTGAAAAGTCGTTACGACAACCGGATTTTGGCATTTCAACACCGAACCCTCACCGAAAACCCTGTTCAAAACGTAAAACTTCTTGTTCGGCAGCTACCTCCAAAATGCAAGCTTCATCTGGTAAGCGCTTCGCGTGGAGGTTTGGTTGGCGAGGTATTATCGCGGTTTTGCAATAGCAGGGGAGAAGAGAAAGGGTTTACAAACGCCGAACTGGAATTCCTGAAAAAAGAATATTCCGACAATTACTTTAATTCATTGCTTTCTGATATCAATGACATAAAAAAGGAATTATCGACAAGAAATGTAGTTGTCGAAAAATTTGTGCGGATTGCATGTCCGGCCGGTGGAACAACCCTGGCATCGAAACGTCTTGATAACTTTTTCAATATTTTGTCGAACCTGATTGGCTGGGGGACCGGAATGTCGGCCAACCCGGTTTATATTGCTTTAAAAAACCTGGTTGCGGCAGTGATCGATACAAAAAATAACGAAAAAGCGCTACCAGGGCTCGAAGTTCAACGACCTGATTCTCCATTTATTAAAGCGCTTAACGGATGGAACATTCCCGGGGCCTTGGAAATTGATAACTCGCTGGTGGTTATTTCAGGGAATTCGAATTTCGAATTTAATCTTCAGGCTTTGGTAATCATTGCCGGCAAGTTGTTTTTCAGGCGAGAGAATGATCTTGTGGTAGATTCGGTTTCGATGGCATTGGGCACACGCAGGACCGGGAAAATACAGGAATTCTTTTATGATGGGAAAGGAATTAATCATTTCAAATATTTCGAGAACAGCGCCACAAACAAAGCCATTTTAGAGGCGCTCACAATTAACTGGGGTGAAAAATTGCCCGGCTTTACAACGGGACCAGTAAGGACAATCGAGGGGCGCGATTTCGATATGACCAGGGTTGAAGTCGATAATCCCTTACTCA
The DNA here is from genome assembly GCA_011620585.1 of Draconibacterium sp. Classification (GTDB taxonomy): domain Bacteria; phylum Bacteroidota; class Bacteroidia; order Bacteroidales; family Prolixibacteraceae; genus Draconibacterium. The sequence goes on along the minus strand of WOYV01000012.1, from coordinate 13,182 downwards.
ATCTAACACGGAAGCAAGCAAAAAAAACAACCAGTGTGCCTCCAATTAAAGTATCTATTTGCCAGGGCGACCTGGCGTATGCCACTTATCCGATATTGGCCGGCCATTTCGAAGACGACAGTATTTTGTATGCAGAAAAACAGATCGATAATAATTTAGACGGAATGCTGGGCCAGTTTCTGCAACTGGGAAATTACCCGGGAAAGATTAAAGAAAGCAGGATCTTTCTTACCCATGAAAAAGGGTTTAAAGGAGCGATTATTCTCGGACTGGGGCGGCTCGAAAAGTTAACTCCGGGCGAGTTGACCAAAACAGTGGAAACGGGAGTAATCAATTATCTCTTCGATTTTCAGAAGAATACTGTTTCTGCCGAAAATGAAGAAAACGAATCAAAAGTTGTAGGGCTTTCGTCGTTGATAATCGGATGCGGTTATGGAGGTTTGGTTATCGAAAATTCTATTCGGGCAATTATCCAGGGAGTGTATAACGCAAATGTGCGGATTAGTGAACTCAATTCTGAAGGCACACCCATTGTCGGACATCTTCAGTTTGTGGAAGTATTTGAAGATAAAGCTGCCAATAGTTTATTTTCCATTCACCGGATTCAGCAGGACGAATCGAATTCCTTCAAAATTGAAAGAGAGGGAAAGGGAATCATTTCTTTACTGGGATCGAAAAAAAGAATTCCGCTCGACGCTACCTCAGAGTGGTGGAACCGCATAACGGTTGAAGAAAGAACAGAAGGAATTCGTGAATTGAGGTTCAGTACATCGACCAAAAGCGCACGCGAAGAACAACAATCGCTTTTTACTTCGCCCGACCTGATGGAAGAAACCATCGAAGAAATTTCAACCAATTCATCGTGGACGCCAAAACGGGCCAAAACAATGTTTGAGATGCTGATTCCCAACGATTTCAAAGACGAACTGAAACGATATGGCAATATTGTTTGGGTGCTCGATCCGTATTCAGCAACCTATCCGTGGGAACTATTGCAGGATGGCTTAAAAGACACAAAACCCATTTGCGTTTCGTCGGGGATGGTCCGACAGTTAAAAACGCCAAATTACCGGAAAACCATAAAAACTGTACTAAAAGAGAATGCGCTTGTAATTGCCGACCCAAACCTGAATGGATTTATCGGGCAATTGAAAGGGGCATTGGCCGAGGGCAAAAAAGTTACACAAATACTCAATGCCACCGGGCTCGAAGTTTGCCACAGTTTTAACGAGGGCCATTCGGAAATAATTGAAAAACTATTTGGCGACGAATACAAAATCATCCACCTTTCCGGGCACGGGGTATTCCACGAAGATGCTTCGAAAGGGTCGGGAATGGTTATCGGGAAAAACATGTATCTGTCCACGCGCGAAATCCGGCAAATGAGCGCCGTTCCCGAGTTTGTTTTTGTAAACTGTTGCCATCTCGGCAAAAGCGATGGCGTTGCCGAAGAATTGTACCAGGAGAGATTTAAACTGGCCGCCAATATCGGCACGCAACTGATAAACAACGGAACACGCTGCGTAATTGCAGCTGGCTGGGCGGTTGATGACCAGGCTGCTTTGGAGTTTGCCGAAGTGTTTTATCAGCGAATGACCGATGGGCAAACGTTTGGTGAGGCAGTAAAAGAAGCGCGAATATCGGTTTTTCAAAAGTTTAGCTACACCAATACCTGGGGCGCTTACCAGGCCTATGGCGACCCGTATTACCGGTTCAGAAAACCGGAAAGTAAGGACCAGAGAAAATCTTATCTTATTCCACAGGAAGCAGAAATCGATCTCGAAAACCTGCAAAGCTCGCTCGAAATTGGAACCAATACAACGGAAAAATACCTCGAACAGCTAAATATTATTTCATCATCTGTAGATACTGCGAATGTTCGTAATTCGAAAATTACCGGGTTGGAAGCTTTAATTTACATGGAACTAAAGGATTACGACCTGGCATGTGAGAAGTTTAAAAGCCTGCTAACCGATAAAAGCGCCTCTTTTTCGTTCTCGAGTTTCGAGAAATATTATAATGTAAAAGCAAAGAGGATTATTGAAAAGTACCGCGAAAATAAAACCGGAACCAAAGCTTACTTAGCAGAAATTGATAAAATTATTTTAGAGCTGGATGATTTGATGAAACTAAACCCAAGCCCCGAGCGGATGAATATTTTGGGAAGTACCTACAAACGAAAAGCTTATTTGATAAAAGATAAAACGCAAAAACAAGAGACGTACGAAATTGCTGCATTTTATTATCACGATGCTTATTCGCGGTTCAACAATTGGTATTCGCTTACCAACTGGTTAGTGTTCGAAAGTATTCTGGTTTTGGCCGGAAAACGAAATTGGGAAGATCGTATTAAAACCACAAAAGGCGAATACCAGCTTCCTTTGGTAAATGAAGCATTAAAAGATCTGCGAAAGGTTGAATTGGAATTGCCAGCCGACATCGAGGTAATGGATTACTGGGATATGATAAAAGCTATCAATATTAAACTGTGCCGGTACATTCTGAACTTCTCAAAATTTCATACACAAAAGTACCTCGATACGATCATTACTGATATCAGTGAACTTTGGAAAAAAGCCGGCTCTAAAGGCAAACGCTTTGCTGAAATCGAACACCTCGAATTTATGGTTGATGCACTAACCATTCAAAAAAACGCAATGACCGATGCCCTGGGCCCGAACATAAAAGACATGATGAACAAACTGGAACAATTAATTAACAACAGATAGATAACCCATTAAACTTTAAAATTATGGAAAAATATTTCGACATCCACAATCACTTGTTTAACAAGAATTTTTTGGCAAAGGAGTTACTTTACCGCCTGGTGAAGGAAATGAAAAAACTTATTATTCATGATCGCGAAGGCCAAAGCGATAGAGGGGTTAAAGACAAGGTTAAGAAACTGAAGGAAACCATAAAAACACTACAACGCATTCGGTATACCATTAAAGTGTTCACCCAAAAGAATTCAAAAGCCATTTTCGATGAGATGAACAAAACGTATAAAGACGAATTTATCCTGACCCCTTTGACTTTCGACCTCACTTATTGTTTTGCCGAATCGGCCGACCGCGATGGAGAGGCAAATGGCTCCCAGGTGAAAAAGGTTTTTGATAGCGAGATGGAGAACCTGTTTGGAGAAATTGAAAAAAGCGCCCGGTCCTTGTCGCGCGACTTCAACCACGAATCGAGTGCGGAAGAAGACCAGCTTTGGAAGGAATACCAGAATGAAAAAGAGCAGTTTTTGCTTTCTGCCGCCAAGTTGCAACAACAGTACGACGAAGATGTGAGGAAACGATCGGGTACCAGGGGTATTTCTATTTTTCCAAACCAATACGACGGTTTCGAGGAACAGATCCGCCAACTAAAGGAAATGAAAGAAGATCCAAAATACAAGGACAAGGTTTTCCCTTTCCTGGCTGTTGATCCACGACGTGAAGGCATTGCGGAATACGCCATGGAAAATGTGGGTAAGGGAAACCTATTTATTGGGGTTAAATTGTATTGCCCAAACGGGTATTCGCCAACCGACCCGCTTTTATTTGGGCCCGAAGGCGAACGCGGCGGGATTTATGCTTTTTGCGAAGACAACGGTATTCCGGTAACTGCACACAATTCGGACGGAGGTTTTGCAACCCTGGCAAAAAGTGTCCTAATCGATGGGCTGATTTATTTTAATGGCGAACTCAAACAGATGAATAAAGAACGGGTAACTTTTAAAACATCGATACTCGGGAAAGATGCGGTTTACGAACGGGCTGTTACCCTCAATCACCCGCTGATATGGAGAAAAGTGGTAGAGAAATACCCGAACCTCATACTGAATCTTGCACATTTCGGCGGAGGCCAGCAGCTCGAAGGCGCGATTGACCACCCGGATATCCCCGAACTTTGGTCGAATCGGATTATTGAACTACTTACAGACCCGAGATACAAGGTTTACACCGATGTTTCCTGTTTTTCTGAATTCAATATTTTGAAAAAATTTGTGGCCAGCCCGGTATTTCAGCAAATTAAAAGCCGGGTCCTGTATGGCTCCGATTTCATTTTATTGCTGATTTTCGAGAACGATTTCAACGAAAATGTACGGCAGTTTATGGAAATATTTGCGGATGATTTCGATGTAATTGCAGGAACAAATCCCAGAGAATTCCTGAAGCATGTTTATTAAAGCGCTGAAAGTGATTTGAGATTAATTTAAAAAAATCATTTTGTTGCATTATTTCGGATATACAACAAACAAAAAACAAAAACCAACGATGAAAAAAACCGGATTTACTACCCGTTCTTTAAATGTGCCTTACCCAAAAGACGACCCGCACAAAGCTTTGCAGATGCCACTTTACGATGCGGTGGCTTTTGAATTCGGTTCAGCCGAACAGCTTGAAGCCAATTTTAAAGGCGAATACATCGCGCACGTTTATTCGCGGACTTCAAATCCAACTGTTGAATATTTCGAAGTAAAATTACGCGAGCTTACCAACAGCCGTGCCGCCATTGCGGTTAGTTCGGGCATGGCAGCCATTTCGAATGCGGTGATGGCGCTAACAAAAAGCGGCGATAACATTATTGCCGGAAATCGCTTGTTCGGGCACAGTTACGCGCTGTTTAAACAAACGCTGGCTGAATTTGGAATTGAAACGCGCTTCTCGGAACTGACTGTAAAACGTGAAATCGAAAAACTGGTTGATGAAAATACACGCGCCATTTATTTCGAAACGGTAACGAACCCTCAACTCGATATTGCAGATATTGAAATGCTGGCCCGCGTGGCAAAGAAAAACCAACTCGTACTCATCGCCGACAGCACACTTACTCCTCCCAACGTTTTTAGCGCCGGTGGGTTTGGGGTCAACCTGGAAGTGATTTCCACCACCAAATATATTTCGGGCGGGGCGACTTCGTTTGGCGGGGCAATTATCGACCATGGTAACTTTGATTGGAAAATGAACCCCAACCTGAACTCCTATACCGAAAAATTTAAAGAGGACGCCTTCCTTGCCAAAATCAAAAAAAACATCTTCCGGAACACCGGCGGCAGCATGGCTCCGCAAACTGCCAAATTCCAGGTTCAGGGACTTGATATTCTCGAACTTCGCGTTGAGAAATGCTATCAAAACTGTCTGGCATTGGGAGCCTGGTTCGAAGCCCATCCAAAAGTAAAACGCGTGGATTATCCGGGCCTGGAGAACGACCCACGGTACAAACTCGCCCAAAAATATTTCGGTGGCGTGCCGGGCACCATCATGAGTTTCGACCTGGAATCGAAAGCCGCCTGTTTTGCATTTATGAACAAATTAATGATCATCCGGAGAGCTACCAACCTGAACGACAATAAAACGCTCATCATTCACCCGGCCTCTACCATTTATTCAGAATTTACAGAAACCGAACGAGCCGAAGCCAACATTCGCGATACCATGATGCGTTTATCGGTGGGTATCGAAAACGTTGAGGATTTGATTGCGGATATTGAGCAAGCGCTGCGCTAAAATAGCTAGCGTCTGGTAGAAATTAGAATTAATGGCTGAAGCCATTGATCATAGGCATTTTTTCTTAGTATGCCACCATAACGGTACCATTGCGAACATCGCCGGCGCCGTCGTTCAACTCAAGTACATAAATGTAGTTTCCGGCGGGCAAACCACCTGCACGACCAATGGTAAAGCGGTTTTCGGAATTACCCCACCACCAGGCCTCGTTCCAGCCCCAGTAATCGTAGTTTCCGTAATGTTCTTTCTGGAAGAGCAACTGTCCGTTCCGGTTGAAGATCATCAGCTTCGCATCGGGGTAACGCGGGTATATACACAATACCTGGAAGAAATCGTGTACCCCGTCGTCGTTCGGAGAGAACCCTTCCGGGATAAACAGCTCGCAATCCATTTCGGTATCGAGGTATTCCGGGTGACCGTCGAGATCGAGGTCGTCGTTACTGTAATTGCCATCGCCGTTAATATCTTCGTTGTAGGTCAGGTACTTGTCGTCTTCGTCGTTCACATCGCGCCAGTCGCGGGCGCCATCGCCATCGAAATCCTGTAAGGGGGCCAAACTGCCGGTTTCGTTGTCTATGAAATTCCCCCATCCGTCAATCCAGTCGTAAGCATCATCCAATCCATCCCGGTCAAGGTCGGAGTAGTACCTGATTATATCCGGTAAACCATCGGCATTGTCGTCGCTTCCTTCTATAAAGTCGTAAACGCCGTCGTTGTCCGAGTCGGTATCGAGGAAGTCGGGTGTTCCATCGCCATCGGTATCGGTTAACCCAAGGTCGAACGGATAGCCGCCTTCATCATTATCGTAGCGTTTGTCCCAGCCGTTGTGGTTATCGTCGCGCCAACTGACAGGCTCAATGTAATTATCTTCGGCCTGGCCTTCAATATTATCGAGAATTCCGTCGTTATCCGAGTCGATATCAAAATAATCTGGAATTCCATCCTGGTCAGAATCAAAAGATAAAGCCGGATAGGTTTCATTAAACCCTTCATTCACATCCCGGATACCGTCGTTGTCGTCGTCGATATCATCAACATCTGCAACTCCATCGCAGTCGTTGTCGGCTACGCGGGTAATGTAAACCCAAGCTGTATCCGAGAGCGCTGGCATACCATCGTCGTACAAAATATACCGGAAGCTGTCGATACCTTCTGTAAAATCGACGTTTGGCGTGTATTCGAAGTCTCCGCTTTCATAGAGCATGGCAATACCATTGGTAGCCTGTACCAGTAACTCAACCAGGGTTCCATTCCCATCCGGATCGCTGTCAGCTCCATTTCCATTATCTGCTCTCACATTTCCGGTCAATTCGCCACAAGGCAGGTCGAAGTAATCGTTTTCGGCATTCGGCGGATTATTGGCCGGACGAACCTTAACAAATACAATGGCTTCGCCACATTCGGGAATACAAGGAACACCATCGTCGCAGATTGAGTAACGGAAAATATCGTTGCCCACAAAGCCGGCATCTGGGGTGTAGGTAACAATACCGGTTTTATTATCAACCACCACCGAACCATTACCTGGCCCGTTAATTATGCTTAGTGTTGCCAGGTTGATATTGGTTTTCAGGTCGTAGTCGTTCAGCACCACATTAATCTCAACCGGAATATTTACCGCTGTTATGGCCGAATCGTTTGCGACATTTGGCGGTGTGTTACCAATCACCACGAATTCGGCAGTGCAATAGTTACTATTTCCACTTTGATCAATTACCGTGGCAGTAATTTCAGTAAGTCCTATGTCAGTGCAGAACAGTGTGTCTTTACTGAGCTCTCTCATTACTATTTCACAGTTATCCCATTCCGAGGTGGTAACCATATCCCAGGCTAAAATATACGAGCCATCTTCTTCGCTAAGTTGTATGGTATCGCGTACAATACAACTCACTTGTGGAGAAATGGTATCGAGTACACTGACGGTAGTTGCACAGCTAGACTCTAAGCCGTACTGATCCTTAACCGTTAGATTTACTGTGTTGTCACCAAGGTTCTGACAGTCAAAGTCATATTTATCCAGTTCCAGAGTAACATCTGAACAATTGTCGTACGAACCGTTATCGATCATATCGTTCGTAATTCTGGCTTGTCCGTATTCGTCCAGGTAGATGGTTAGTGGTTTACAAAGCGCGTCAGGTGGCATGTTATCAACCACGGTAACATGAGCCTCGCAATCGTCCGAATTGCCGGCCTCATCGGTAACAACAACCATAACTTGTTTGCCAAATTCTACATCTTCACAAGTAAATTCAGATGGAATTACATCTATAATGAGGTCTTCAAATGCAGTACAATTGTCGGATGATCCTGCTGAAATGTTGTCCATGTCAATTTCGGTCATCAGGTAATTTCCATTTTCATCAAGATATACCGTAATATCGTTACAAACCGCTTCTGGCGGAATGGTATCGGTTAGGATGAACGTTTGTGTACAACTCGATATATTACCACACAAGTCGGAAATAAAATATTCAGTAACGATCTCTGTCTTATCAATCTGTTTAGTAGGAGTTCTGGTATAAGTAAACGACGAACGGTCCACTTCGCAGTTGTCATCCACGATTCCGCCGTTTCTCTCAAAATCTTCCAAGGTGTTAATATCAGCCACTGAAGCAGTTAAACAAACGGCGCTTCCATCTTCCGGACAAATAATAGTTGGCGGAACCAGGTCTTCCACGTTGATAATCTGGGTACAGAATGCCTTGTTTCCTAACAAATCTTTAATCGTGTATGTACGTTCCACGGTGAGACAGTAGGTTGTTGTCAAAGTGTCCTCTCTAACAAACGCGAACGAAGCAGTATCGAGTCGGGCCGTGGCGGTAGCGCTTCCACCCGCTGCCTGGTATTCGGCATAAGTGGCGTATGGCGGAATTTCCGATAAATCGGGACATTCAACCAGTGAATCCGGTGCGCAACTCATTACCGGGCCATCCGATTTAATGAGAACCGTACGATCGGCTTCGCAACCAATAGCGTCGGTAACATGTACCGAATACGATCCGGCTTCAAGACCGCTTAGATTTGGAGTGGTGGCGCCGTTGCTCCATAAGAAATTATAAGGCGCGGTTCCATCACTAACAGTCAGGTTAATCGCTCCAATTGGGTTCGGGTTCAGGCCAATATCCACGTGTGTTTCAGAGAGTTGGATTTCGGGAGTAACCACTACAACCATCGACGTTGGGCTGGCGCACTGGCCCGGATCGGGAGTGAAAAGATAAGTAGTGGTACCCGGGCTATCGGTATTGATGGTTGCCGGGCCCCATTTCCCTGTAATTCCTTCGTGTGAAACCAATGGCAACGCAGGCGCTGTGCTAAACTGGCAGAGCGGCCCGATCGGGTCGAAAGTTGGCGCGGTAAACCCGTTCAGGAATACTTTCTGAAGTTTAACCACGCCGTTGTCGCAGGCATCGGCAAAACGGTATTGGTAATACAATACATTCGGTTCGCTGGGACCACCCGGAATCGATCCAACATAGTCCATTCTAATTGGATTGTTACACAATTCGAAGAAGGTAACGCCCTGGGTCTTGAACACATTGATATCGTTCACCGGATCGGGCAAGGTACAATCGTTGGTAATTAGCGGCGGCAAATCACTAACAGTTGGAGGTTCTTCGTCATAAATAGTAATCGTATGTGTTTCATCAAGCGAAGGATTATCACAGGCATCGTATGCCCGGTAGGTGCGCGTAATCACTTCGGGACAGGTTCCAGAGGTATTTTCTCTCACCAGTACCAGACGCACTATCTGACAGTTATCACTCCAAGATGCACCTGGATTTCGTTGCTTCAGATCATTCAGATCGGTATAACGATTTGTATTAGAGAAACAACTATTAAAGGACCTGGAAGGTATATTGAGCGTCGGTGCCTGGGTGTCTTCCCGGATGATTAGTTGCTCACAGGTGGCCGTTTCGCCATTTGTATTGCTGATGGTGTAGGTTCGGGCAATAATTTCGGGACACGAATTGTTATCGCTTACATCGTCGAGCCATTGCCATGATGACGGTACAACCGGGAACATCGTGCTGGCTGTGTCTCCGCCTGCTGCAATAAAATCGCTTAAACTATTGTAGGCTGCCGGAACCGGATCGTTTGGACACAACGGAATTGGAGGAGGACAGGTAATGGCCAACTGCGCTGTATTTGTGATCGTAATAATGTGTTCGCAACTATTTATGTTTCCACAGTAATCTTCCACTTCGTAGGTCCGGGTGATGATTTGGTTAAAAGCCGTGCCCGACGAAATTTCATTTACCTTTTTGAAACGTACAATACTACAATTGTCGGAAGCGGCGCCACCTGCTGCGATAAACTGCGCAAAAGTATAAGGCGCCGGGGCGGATGTATTGGTTAAAGGCAATACCGGAGGACAGGAAATTTGTGGAGCCTCGGTATCGTTTACAATTACCTGCTGAATACAGCTTAGTTCGTTTCCGCACGAATCGAGGATCGAATAAAAACGGTATTCTTCGTAACAATAAGCGCTTGCATCTACTACCGAATCGCGCGAGTTAAAGCTTGAAACCAGCAATCCGCAATCGGAATAAACATCCAACCCGGGTTCAAGCGCCAGGTATTCGGCCAGGGTATTGGCCATCGGGTTGGCAGCCAGCTCTTCGAAACAGGTCAGTAACGGAGAAGCCGGGCAATCCATCTGATAAGGTCCTGGGCCTGAAGTATCTTTCACCGGGATGTTTGCAACCAGCGTTGCCTGGCATAGCTTGTTATCGATAATCAGCAAGGAATAGGCGCCTTTGGGCTGGTTCAGCAAATCCTCCTGATTGCCGATGAAATTTCCAACGTTGTCTGTCCATTCAAACGTGTAGCCCGGTGTTCCGTCGCTTACACTTACCCAGATGCTTCCCGAAGGATCGCCCGGGAAAGCTGCCGGGGTTACCGAATCGATGGCCGCGACAATTTCGGCAGGTTCAACTACTTCCACTTCGATAAAATTCGAGCAATCAAGCGAATCGTAAACGGTTACCGAATAGGTTCCGGCCGGAATGCTGCTAAGGTCTTCCGTCGTTACCCCGGTGTTCCATTCGTATTTATACGGTGGAATACCTCCACTCACCGTCAGATCGATGGCTCCGTTAGCATCGCCATAACAACGAACATCACTAACATCGGCATTCAGCACAATAGTTGGGCTGATGAGCAGATGCAAGCGCAGCGTATCGGCACAGGCGGCTGCGCCAATAATGTGGTCGTAAATACCCGAAGCAGTGTAAGTAGCTCCCGTTCCTTCGGGCCAGGTGTAGGTTTCGCAGGCTTCCACAAAGGTATCAATCACAATTCCCCGCAGGATAGAAACCGCCAGGAATACCGTGGAGTCGCAGGTGAGCATGTTTTGCAAGTGGGCTTCGTACACGCTGTCGGCCTCGGTTTGTATCGTAATTCCATTCCAAACATAACCCGGATCGTTCTGGCAGAGCGTGTCAAAAACATAGCTGGTATCCGGAGGGATGACCTGCACATCGTAGGTAAGCAGCGAGTCGCAACCGTAAGTGTTCACCAAAGTATCGAGGTAAATACTGTCGCGGGTAGAAACAATCAGCCGGTTATTCCACATAAACGAAGGCGCCCCTTCGCAAATCATGGTCTCCAACAGCGTGTCGGTGGTTGGCCACAACTGAACATTGAGCAGTACCAGCGAATCGCAACCGTACATATTATCGAGCCGGGCTTCGTAAATGCTGTCTTTATACGTTTCTATGCTTACGCTGTTCCAGACAAAAACAGGGGCATCCTGACAAATGAAGGTATCGACTATGGTGGTATCGGGCGGAAGAATTTTAATGTCGTAGGTAAGCAGCGAGTCGCAGCCAAAAGTGTTCTTCAAAGTATCGAGGTAAATGCTGTCGCGGGTGGTTTCAATAAAACGGTTGTTCCACATAAACTCAGGCGCCCCGGCACACAAAGTCGAATCGAGCAGGGTATAAGTAACCGGCAGGGTGTAAACCTGGAGGGCAATGTACAGCGAGTCGCAACCCGAGCTGGTATATTTTACGGTATCGAGATAGGCGCTGTCGATTCCGGGTTGTATTAGTTGGGTGTGCTGAACAAAGGGTTCTTCGTTGGCGCAAACAAATAAAGTATCGTACTGATACGATGGGAACAACACTTTTACATCCATTGTGAGGATCGAGTCGCAACCAAACTGGTTGGCGCCCACCAAAGTATCCTGGTAAATGCTGTCGCGGTCGCTTACTACCAGGCGATGGTTCCACGTAAAAGGAGTTTCGCCGGCGCAAATTTCCATCGATTCGGTGCTGAATGTCGGCGGATAAACAACAATATCGAGGGTGTCGGAAGCCTGGCAACCCAACTGGTCTTCAATCTGATAAATAACCGGGTAGGTTCCCTGCGGCGCCGCACCAAAAGTATAGGTGGTATCGTTGATTGGGTTCAGATAAGCAGGGCCGCTGCCCGACCACGAATGCAGGAGGGTACCTGTGCCACCAACAGTGGTTCCAAGCAGTGTTGTAATATCGCCTTCGCAAAGGGTATCGGTTCCCACAATCAGGGCCAGCATCGAATCGGGCTCGCTTACGACTACGGTGTCGCTCACTTTACAGTTGTTTTCGTCGATAACGGTGACTACATAGGTATCGGCGGGCAAATTATTAATGGTGTTTCCAAAAAACGGGAACCCTTTCGAATTGACCCAGGTAAACCATAGCCCCCCTGTACCTCCACTAGCTGATGCGGTAATTAAACCATCGTTGTAACCAAAACAGCTTACGTGCTGAATATCGTCGATACTGATCAGGATTCGAGGTGGATTCACAATTTCCACCGAGTCGATATCGTAACAGTTGTTGGCATCGATCACTTTCAGGACATACCAGCCGGCCCCGAGGTACTTGATCTTGCCGGCATCGACCGGATTAAATCCCGCCGGGCCTTTCCATTGGTAGGCGTACGGCGGCATTCCGCCAACAATATTGGTTTCGATCACCGCGTTGCTATCGTTGTAACACAAGAGGTCAAACACCGTGAATTCGATATCGGGTTCGCTAAACTGATAGGTGACGGAATCGACCGCGGGTTCGCAGGTGCCGTTGTCGGCCAGTCCTTCGGCAGTGATAAACAGGGTAACCTGCATGTTCAGACTGTCGTTCGGCCCCAAATGGTAAGTGGGATGCTTCGCGTACTCATCGTCGAAGAAACCGTCGCCGGTGGTGGCCCAGTAGAATATACTGTGGTGCCAGGCCGAGTCGCCCTGCACTGCAATATCGCCAAGGCTACAAAATACCAGGCCGGGGCCTGCCACTGCTCCGGGCAGGTCGAACACTTTCATCCGTCCGCTGCTGATGGTGTCGCAACCGTGTTCGGTAAACACCTGTACTTCGATGTCGAACTCGCCCACGACATCCCATAAATATTGAATTTCGTTGCCCCACACTGTGTCTCCGGGCGAAATTACTTCTACAAAATCGACCCCTGCCGGATTGGCCACTACCAGCCCCGAGGTGTCGCGGATAAACCAGTCGTAGGCATAGGCTTTTTCGCCGTCGCGGCGGTAGAGCCGCTCGGCGCCCACGCAGGCCGAATCGACGACATAGCTCTCCTGGGCGAACAGGTTTGCCGCCATAACCAGGAAGATTACTATGTACATCAATCGTTTCATATTATTTTGCTCTGTGCCACTCTGTGTCTTCTTTGTGTTCCCTGTGGTTTA
>WOYV01000006.1 GCA_011620585.1 Draconibacterium sp. | reverse complement strand
TCGAGAATGGTTTCCTGTTTGAATGAGGTAAGTTGGCGCTGGTATAGCCCCATTTCAAATAGGCTTTTAATGCGCACCTTTGTGCTTAAATGCTTTATCTGATTTATTTTAGATGAAAACAAAGGTCGAACATTTAATTTGAAGAATTCCCCGCGGCTTTGTCGCGGGGTTCCGTTTTTTCTCCCCCTGGAGAGGGGAGTTGTCAGCTTTTATGGCGGACAGAGGGGTGAAATATAGAGAATTCGGGTTTCAGCGATTTAGCAGAAATGCTGTTGGCGTAATACTACTTGGCCCTGCCACGGGGATAGTCAACTTTAAGAATTTTCTTTATTTGGGAGAGAAAAATCAAACCCGTTGTATTTACTAATTGAATTTTTCTTGATTAGAAACGTTTTATTTAAAACATAATCATTCTGGTCAAATGTAATTTGCAGTAAATCAACAGATAAACGAATCGAATCTGAATGGTACAGAACAGAACGATTATTTATTCAGAATGATTCTAAAGGTGGTTCCTTTTCCGATTTCCGACCACTTGATAAAGATTTTACCATTATGGTAGATTTCAACAATACGTTTGGCAAGCGACAACCCAAGTCCCCAGCCCCTTTTTTTTGTTGAAAACCCGGGTTGGAAAATTGTTTTTTGATTTGATTTGGGAACCCCGCAACCCGTATCGGTTATATCGATTACTACCTGATCGTCTTTCTCAATCAAATCTACCTGGATGGTTCCTTCGTTAGCCATGGCATCGATGGCATTTTTGCAAATGTTTTCGATTACCCACGAGAAAAGCGCCGCGTTTAATGGTACTTCGATAAACGCATTTGTATTGTAGGTTATTTCAAATTTTACTTTGCTTGATGACCTTGTTTTAAGGTAACCCAGGGCGGAATTGATGACTTCGACTACGTTTAACCTCAATAACTCGGGTTTCGACCCGATTTTTGAAAAACGTTCTGTAATTCTTTCGAGGCGGGCGGTGTCCTGTTCAAGTTCACTGATCAAGGTTTCGTCCACCTCTTTTAATTTTAGCAGTTCGATCCAGGCCATCAATGACGAGATCGGAGTGCCCAGTTGGTGGGCGGTTTCTTTCGACATGCCTACCCACACCTGGTTTTGCTCGGCGCGGTTGGTAGCCAGAAAGGCAAAATATGCCACTACAATAAAAATAACAATCACAATAAGCTGTATGATTGGATACCAACGCAGGTTTCGCAGGATGCTCGATTCGCGGTGGTAAAGCAATAAAATTTGGTTCTCGTCGAGTTTTATTTCAATCGGGTCGGCATAATCTTTCATTTTCCGGAGTTCACGCCTCAGAACTTCCTGTTTCCGGTCTTCGCGATAATGGATATTAACATCCATATTGAAAGATCCGTCGGGATTAACAATGATTATCGGAATGGTTGAATTTTTGGAAGTGACCAGGCTTAAAAACTGGAGATATCGGGTTTCCAGTGCTGTCATTTCGGGTGAAGTCGCCGAAATGGAATTATCGATCAACCCTTTTGTAGCCTCCGACCATAATTCCACTTTGTTTCTTTCTTCATTAGCCATTTTACCGGTTAGCCAGTTGGTGTACCACAACGAAGCTACACCAATTAAAACTGCCACCATCAGCAACAAAATTTTACCACGCCGTCTTTTAAGATAGATATCCAATTCAAGTGAAGTTTAAGTACTTTCAAGGAAACGACTTAAAGATAGAAATATTATAGCGAACTGTGCTTTTACATTGATCCCCTCTCTTCCCGAAGAGAGGGACGATTGTGACGAAGTCATAATCAGGGTGAGTTATGGGTTTTAGGGATGTTAATCACGCGAAATGTTTGATATTGATTTAATTGTAAATTTTGTAGTAACAAAACGGATATACGAAAAAGTTAATGAGGATTTGGCTGATCTAATTATTTATTCATCATTTCGAGTGCAGCGGATGTAATCCCTTTGGCGTCGATACCACATTCTGCATACAATTCTTCGGGCGTACCATGTTCGATAAAGTGATCGGGAATACCAAGTAACCTAATCTTCGGGGTGTAGCCGTTTTCGGCCATAAACTCGAGTACTGCACTTCCAAATCCACCTTTAATGGTGCCTTCTTCAATGGTAATTACTTTATCAAATTTTTTGAATACCTCGTGGAGCATTTCCTCGTCCAATGGTTTTAAGAACCTGAGGTCGTAGTGCGCTGCCGAAACTTCGCGATTGGCTAAGCTATGAACTGCACGTTTTGCATAAATTCCTGATTTACCAATCGACAACAAAGCAATGTCTGCACCCTCTTCCATTTTTCGTCCTTTCCCGATCTCAATTTTTTCAAAAGGCAGTTTCCAGTTGGGTTTAATTCCGCAGCCGCGCGGATAACGGATGGAAAAGGGTTGTGCATTTTCTGCAAGTTGAGCGGTGTACATGAGGTTCCGCAGCTCAATTTCGTCCATTGGCGCGGCTACTACGAGGTTTGGAACAGCGCGCATGTAAACCAAATCGAAAGCGCCGTGGTGCGTTGGGCCGTCTTCGCCAACCAATCCTCCACGATCAAGACAGAAAATTACGTGCAAATTTTGTAGCGCCACATCGTGAATAACCTGATCGTAAGCGCGCTGCATAAAGGTGGAATAAATATTGCAAAAAGGGATCATCCCCTGCGTAGCCAGGCCAGCTGAAAAAGTTACGGCGTGTTGCTCAGCAATCCCCACATCGAAAGCACGATTAGGCATTTTCTGAATCATTTTGTTCATCGAACAACCGGTTGGCATGGCCGGGGTAATTCCCACAATTTTCGGATTTAGCTCGGCAAGTTCAACCAAGGTTTCGCCAAAAACATTCTGAAATTTTGGTGCCTTTTCGATGGCACAGTCACAACTGTATATTTCGCCGGTTTCCTTATCAAACAAACCTGGTGCGTGGTATTTTGTTTGATTTTGTTCGGCATGAATAAATCCTTTTCCTTTTTGGGTGATGATGTGTAAAAGCTTTGGGCCCGGTATTTCTCGTAGATCCGCCAAAATTTTTGAAAGATATTCCACATCGTGTCCATCTACAGGGCCAAAATACCTGAAGTTGAATGCTTCAAAAAGGTTGTTTTCTTTAAAGATGATGTTCTTTAAAGCATGCTGGTTTTTCTGAATAAATTTCCGTGTTTTTCGTCCAAGCCCATCCAGTTTTCCTAACCCTTCCCACACATCGTGTTTAAAACGGTTGTAGGTGTTCGATGTTGAAATATTTACCAGGTATTTGTTCAGGCTACCAACACTTGGGTCGATGGCCATATTGTTGTCGTTAAGAATTACCAGGAGATCGGCATTTTCCCCTCCGGCATTGTTAAGGGCTTCAAACGCCATTCCGCCACTCATGGCGCCGTCTCCAATAACTGCCACAACTTTACGCGCTTCGTTTTTAATTTTGGCAGCTACCGCCATTCCCAAAGCTGCTGAAATGGATGTTGAAGAATGTCCAACACCAAAAGCATCGTATTCGCTTTCCTTGCGTTTTGGGAAACCACTTAATCCTTTATATTTTCGGTTGGTGTGAAAAATGTCGCGTCGTCCGGTCAGGATTTTGTGTCCGTAAGCCTGGTGCCCCACATCCCAAACCAATTGATCAAATGGAGTATTGTAGACATAGTGCAAGGCCACAGTGAGTTCAACTACTCCAAGGCTTGCCCCAAAATGGCCGGGGTTTGTAGAAACTACATCGATAATAAATTCGCGAAGCTCGTCGCAAACCTGGGTCAATTGCCCGGGCGATAACTTTTTCAAATCGTCCGGGCTATTTATATTTTGCAACAAATTCCCCTTTACTTCTTCCATCTGCGCTAAAATAATTTTCAAAGATAACATTTAGCTACCCTACCTTTGTTCAAAAGGTGAATAAAACGAATACTAATTGAAACGCATCAAATAAAACAAAATTGAGTGAAACTAAAAATGAGCAAAGATTAGATAATAACAATCCAGGAATTAAACAGGCAGAAATCCGGCTATCAGCACCAGTCCTTCGAGCGTTAACATCGGTTCGGCCTGGTTAATCAATTTGGTTAAGGGCGCTACTACGGAACTCAACCCTCCTGTGGCAACCACCGTAATTTTTGCGTTGAGTTCCTCTTCTGTCCGTCGGATAATTGTCTCAACAAGACCGGTAAATCCAAACACAATTCCTGACTGAATGGCGTGTACTGTATTTTCGCCCAGTACCGATGGTGGCGGACTCAGATGGATTTGCGGTAGTTGGGCTGTTTTTCCCGCCAGGGCGTTCACCGCAGTTCCCAAACCCGGAGCAATTGCAACACCACGAATCTCGGAATTGGCGCCAATGGTAGTAAAGGTAAGTGCAGTTCCAAAATCGATTACCATTGTAAGTTTGCCATATTTTTCGTGAGCTGCAACGGCATTTGCAACCAGATCGGCCCCAATTTCGTAAGGATTCAATATTTTAACCGGGAGGTACTTGTAAATATCAGGAGATACTAGTTGAATATGCACATTTTTAAATAAACCGGATAACATTTCGTTAAAAGGATGGACCAACGAAGGAACCACGCTACTCAAAATTACTTTTTGTATCGAGCTAAGTCCGGTTTTTTCGCTATCGATCAGCGAGCGAAAAATTACCTCATACTCGTCGGCAGTTTTCAAGGGGTCTGTCTGGATACGCCAATGGTTTAGCCATTCACCTTTGTGGTTCACCCCAAAAACAATATTGGTATTTCCGATGTCAATGGTCAGTAGCATTTTTTATTTTTTATTTTAAAATTTGAAGAAGAAAAGATAAACGTTTTACAGACTAAGAACAAAAATATTACGTTAATTTGAGTGAGCGCCGGTTTGTGATTGTTTTCTTTCAAAAAAGTATTAATTTTAGAGCAATCGCTCGCAATACAATTCGACGGCTATGCAACAAACAAAAAATCCATTGATCTTTATCATTGAGGACAGCGTTGTTTATAAAGACCTGATTGTTGGTTTCTTAACTGCAAATAAATTTTCGAATCTGAAAACTTATAATACGGGAGAAGAATGTATAAAAAACCTTCATCTGAAGCCTGATCTGATTATTTTGGATTATATCGCAGCCGGGACCAATGGGCTTGAGTTGATGGCCAAAATAGGGATTGAACATCCTGAAGTAGATTTTATCTTTTTGAGTGGGCAGAACGATGTCGAGGTTGCCGTTCAGATTATGAAGCTCGGTGCAGCCGATTATATCGTAAAGAATGATCAATCACCGTATAAATTGTTAAAATCAATTCAAGGTCTTGTCAATAATACGCGTCGCGAAAAACAAGCCAAAGGATTTCGCATTGGGGTAGTCGGATTTTTTGTTCTCTTATTTTTGGTGATCATGATTATTATCCTGGTGTCGATTTTCCTCGATCTCGAGTTTTAAACGAATATTAAAATAAACGGCGACCACTTTTTCGTTACGAAAAGGTGGTTTTCTTTTTCGTAAAAGCCGGATATGAGCGCCTGAATTTTACCTTTCATTTTCATAGTCGATTTTATTACCTTGCGCGCTTCACAAAATAATTCGATCATGGGATTTACCGCAGTAATGAAGAAATACAGCCGCAGTTTCTGGACTTCGAATACCATCGAACTTTTCGAACGCTGGGCCTGGTATGGTTTTTATCTTGCGTTTCCTATCTTTTTGGTAGGTTCTACCGACACCGGCGCGCTTGGCTTTTCGAACGGCCAGAAAGGGGCAATTATGGGAACCGGATCGGCTCTGTTGTATTTTCTCCCCGTAATAACCGGAGCTATTGCCGACAAAGTTGGTTACAAGCGCGTCTTATTACTGGCCTTTGCCATTTACATGAGCGGATTTTACATGATCAATATTTTTGACAGCTATTCCCTGATATATTTTGCCTTTATATGGATTTGCGTGGGTGGCGCCTTTTTTAAACCTATTATTTCGGCAATGATTGCCAAAACTACCAACGAAGAAACAGCATCGATCGGCTTTGGCATTTTTTATATGATGGTGAATATTGGCGGTTTTATCGGACCGTTTATTGCCGGGGCTCTTTTAAAGCTGAGTTGGGAATACGTTTTTTATATGGCGATCGCAGCTATCGGGGTGAATGTTATTCTCACGCTATTCCTGTTTAAAGAACCTGGGCGCGATGACGACGGGAGTTCGTTGCTATCCAGTGTCGGACAGGCGTTTATAAATATTTTTGTTACCCTGAAAAACTGGAAATACGTGTTGTTCCTGGTGATTATGATTTTGTTTTGGACAGCCTTTAATCAATTATATTACTCGTTTGGAATTTTTATCGACCAGTGGATTGATACCACAAGTATATATAATGGATTGCACGCCGTTTGGCCATGGTTGGCCAAAACCATCGGCGAAAACGGGACCATCAACGCAGTATCGATGACCAGCATGGACTCGTTTTTCATTATTGCTTTTCAGTTGATGGTGTCTGCTTTTGTGATGCGTTTTCGTCCATTAGCCGCCATGATGGGTGGAATCCTGGTTTTGGCAGGTGGTTTGGGATTGATGTTTTCGACACAAAGCGGATGGTTGATTTTGCTGGGCGTACTGATTTTTGCTTTGGGCGAAATGGGAAGCTCTCCAAAATTTACCGAATACGTTGGGAAAATTGCACCGGCCGATCAGAAAGCGCTGTATATGGGAACCTCGTTTCTGCCGATTGCAGCGGCACATAAACTGGCAGGGTGGTTATCGGGCGATTTTTACGAAGGGATTTCGGATAAGTATTTTCTTTTGCACAAAGAAGTTGCGAAACGCGGAATCCAGTTTTCTTCGGAGTATTCTGACACCTTTACCAAAAACGATTTTTTTAGCCAGGCTGCCGAAAAAATGAATATGAATCAAACAGAGCTGACTCATTACTTGTGGCAGAATTATCATCCGTCGAATATTTGGATGGTGTTCTCGGGAATTGCGGTTTCTGCCGTTGTATTTCTTTGGTTGTACGACAGGTTTGTGATGGGAGGGAAATAACATTCTTCAAATAGCCAACAACTAATGATCAATGCAGAATCTCCAATTTTTGTGAACCAGCAAATTGTATATTGATCATTCTACATTGGTCATCTCTTCCATACAAATCGCCACGGTTTGCTTATCCACGGCTCGCCCGCATAGGTGATGCCAATTCTGGGAGATGTACTATAATCGGGACTAAAACCTGAATCTTCCAACCAGATTCTTTCAGATGTTTCAAGATTTTCGCCATAAAACGATTTCTCGAGTTGCAGGGTTTTTCCCACTCTTCCTGGTCCCGAAATTCCTTCCAGTCCCCGGATCAAGACCGCAGAAGCATCGCCTTCAGGTCCGGCAACAAAATTCAGCATCCAGTACATTCCATATATCAGGTAAACATACACCCTTCCTCCTTCTCCAAACATCACTTCTGTGCGGGCAGTTCTTCCTTTACTGGCATGACAGGCGAGGTCTTCGGTTCCACGGTAAGCTTCCGCTTCAGTAATTAAGAATTTTTGAATGGAGCCATCATCAAATTTACGAACCAGTATTTTCCCGAGAAGTTGAGGTGCTACTTCAAGGACATCGTGTTCAAAGAAGCTGGATAAAAGACGGTGGTTCATTTCTTTTCATTTCGGTTTCGAATATGCAAAATAAGCACAGAAAAGGCGGTGAAGCACACTAATTTTCTATTTTTATAGTTTAATAGTAAGAATTCTGGCATCCTATGCAAACCATATACTTTTCGGACCTTTACGGGCAATACCTGACCATGAAACCTGAAATCGATAATGCGGTTCAGGAGGTGATTCGTTCGTCCCAATTTGTGAAAAGTGGCAAAGTGCTCGAATTTGAAAAGCAACTGGCTGATTATGTAGAGGCAAATGTAATTACCTGCGGCAATGGTACCGATGCGCTGCAAATGGCTTTTATGGCGCTTAACCTGCAACCCGGCGATGAGGTGATTACCTCTCCTTTTACTTTTGTTTCCACAGTGGAAGTGCTTCAATTGCTGGGCTTAAAAACTGTTTTTGTTGATGTGTGCCCCAGCTCCTTCAACATCGATGTAACAAAGATTGAAGCGGCGATCACGGCAGAAACAAAAGCGATTCTTCCGGTACATCTGTTTGGGCAGAGCGCCAATATGGAAGCCATACAGAAAATTGCCGCGACACATAATCTTTTTGTTGTTGAAGATGCCTGCCAGGCATTGGGGACGGACTACATCTTCAGCGATGGCAGAAAACAAAAAGCCGGGACCATCGGGCACATCGGGTGCAATTCGTTTTTCCCGTCGAAAAACCTGGGCGCCTTTGGCGATGGCGGAGCTCTTTTTACAAAAGATGATCGACTGGCATCGGTAATCCGTTCGATTGCCAATCACGGCATGAAAGCCAAATACCAGTACGAACGAATTGGGGTAAATTCGCGTCTCGATAGCTTGCAAGCCGCCATTTTGCAAGTGAAATTAAAGTATTTCGACAAACACATCACTGCCCGGCAAAAAGCCGCCGATTATTACGACCAGCATTTGCGGGGAATCGGAGGACTGGAAATCCCGGGGAGGGTTGAATTCAGCTCCCACACTTTTCACCAATACACCATAAAAACGGATCGACGGGATGCGTTACAGGAATTTCTGAAAGCGAAAAATATCCCAAGCATGGTGTATTACCCGGAAGTGCTGCACTTGCAGGAAGCCTACCGGTTTTTGGGTTATAAAGAAGGTGATTTCCCGGTAAGCGAAAAGCTGGTAAAATCGGTTTTATC
>WOYV01000105.1:10172-41959 GCA_011620585.1 Draconibacterium sp. | reverse complement strand
GTAACATGTGTGGCGTTCGTGTAACATATTCAAATAAAAGTGCATAATCAACACTTAATGTAACATCGTGTAAACGATTGGTAACATAGCTGCACTTTCGCAACCGGAGGTGTTCGTACTTTTGAAGAAACAAAAAGGGAACTAAACGAATGAAACAGCAAAATGTTTTTTCTGTCGCGTTGATTATTGAGATCGGCGGCCTCTTATTTGGATACGACATTGCCATGATGTCCGGGACGACTTCAATTCTTAGAAATTTATTTAACCTGGATGGTATTCTGCCCGGATTTACTTCAGCCTTGGATATGCCGGGAACCATTACCGACGGTAATTTCGCAAAACTGAATTTGGATTCACAACTAAGATTCATATAAAATTAATAAATATGGCTGTCCCATTTCATTAAGGACATCCGGGATAAACGATATAAAAGAAAAAACAGAGCTAATTCACTAAAAACGATCAGGATGAACAATAACAAATATTTATATTGGATCACTTTTGTAGCCATTAATGGCGGTTTACTTTTTGGATTAAATATGGCGGGAATTTCAGGTGCGGTAGATATGCTTAAGGGCGAATTTTTACTGACCGACAGCGGACTGGGAACGGTGGCTGCTTTGTTGACCATCGGGTGCCTGGTCGGGGCGCTGTTTACCGGTAATTTCACTAAAAAGTACGGGCGAAAAAAAGTGATGATGTTCACCGCAATACTGTACATAATTTCAGCTCTGGGTTGTGCCTTTGCCTCCTCCTCAATTGTTCTGATTATTTTCCGGGTTCTTTCGGGGCTGGCAGTTGGTGCTACTTCGGTAATTGGCCCCATGTACATTTCCGAAATTTCCCCTGCCCACAGCCGTGGCCGGCTTGTGTCTATGAATCAATTTGCTATTACCATTGGTATTGTACTGGCTTATATTTTCGATTATTTACTCATCGGCTTTGGGGATTATAGTTGGCGATATATGTTAGCAGTTCCTGCACTTTTCGGGTTATTGTACCTGATTTTCATTCTGGTTTCATTCCCGGAAAGCCCCCGCTGGCTGGTTGCCAACGGCAGAAAAGATGAAGCCGTTGAAGTGATGTTGAAAATCGGGGGTGAACAACTGATTAACAATGAACTTGCGGAAATTGAGAAGACCATCGCCGAAGAAAAGAAGAAAAAAAAGTTAGCCATTTCGGAATTGTTTAAGGGAAAGACCGGTAAGATTGTGGCGATCGGGACATTAATCGCTGCTTTTCAGCAAATCACCGGAATCAACGCGGTGATCATGTTTGCACCCGACATATTTCAGGCAGCCGGATCGGCCAAAGGAGACTCGATGATGCAGGCCATGATTGTTGGTCTGGTAAACTTCCTGATGACAATTTTTGCCTTGTGGCTGGTAGATAAAAAAGGAAGAAAAACTTTGTTGTTATGGGGGGCAGTCGGAATGATTATTTCGCTCGCCTACCTGACCTGGGAGTTTTCCAAACCAGTGCAGTATGGCCCCGGTGTTCTGGCGGCGCTACTGGTGTACATCTCATTTTTTGCGGCTTCTTTTGCGCCTGTGATGTGGGTAATTATTTCGGAGATTTACCCAAACCGTATCAAAGGTGTGGCCATGTCATTCTCAACAGCAGTTAGCTGGTTGTGTACTTTTCTCACCGTTTATTTTGCACCGGTAATACAGGGTACATTGGGATTGAACTACTTGTTTGCCATTTTCGGTATTTTCTCAGTAATCGCGTTTGTGTTTGTAAAAATCTGGATTCCGGAAACCAAGGGCAAATCCTTGGAACAAATTGAAAAAGAATTAGGACTAATCTAAATAAATTATGGAAATCCGTAAAAACGAAATTCTCTGTTTTGGGGAAGTTTTATGGGACCGTCTCCCCTCGGGGGCAAAACCAGGGGGAGCGCCCATGAATGTAGCCTTGCACCTGAACGCAATTGGGCTTAATGCAGCCATTGCCAGTTCGGTAGGAAACGATGAAGCCGGCAAAGAACTGATCACTTTTCTTCAGGATTCGGGAATGAAAACCAACCTGATCCAAACCGATCCTAAGTTGCCCACCAGCGAAGTACTCGTCCACCTCGATTCAAACAATAACGCTACTTACGAAATTTGCGAACCGGTTGCCTGGGATAATATTCAACTTTCTGATGAACTGGCAGAAAAAGCAAAACATTCAGGTTTGATAATTTACGGATCACTGGCATCGCGAAACGGGACCACGCGCAAAACACTACTGAAGCTGCTCGACAATGATGCGGTTAAACTTATTGACGTGAACCTGAGAAAACCTTACGACAAACAGGATGTTTTAGAATTGTTGCTCGCCAAAACAGACATTGTAAAACTTAACGACGATGAATTGGTGGTTTTTTCAGGCTGGCAAGGAATACACGGGAAAAGCGAGGAGGAACTGGTTGAATGGTTTGTGAAACAATACAATGTAGAAATGTTGTGTGTTACCAAAGGCGAGAAAGGCGCATTGATGTATTACAAAAATCAATTTTACGAACACCCCGGATTTAAAGTAAATGCTGTTGACACCGTGGGTGCCGGCGATGCTTTTCTGGCCGGACTGGTAGCTTCCTTCCTTCAAAAGAAAACGCCAACCGAAGCCATCGCATTTGCATGTGCCACCGGAGCTTTTGTCGCTTCAAAAGCCGGAGCCACCCCAAAGTATGACATGAACGAAATTAATACGATTCTTAATCAATGAAGTCGATATTACTCCTATTTACAGTATTGCTGATTTTTGGATGTTCCCAACAACGAGGGAACTCCAAAGTCGGTGATGGAGCCGCTTATTATTCCGAACAATACCGGCCTCAATACCATTTTTCGCCCGATTCGATGTGGATGAACGATCCTAACGGAATGGTTTTCTACGAAGGCGAATATCATTTATTTTATCAATATTATCCCGACAGCAATGTTTGGGGCCCCATGCACTGGGGACACGCTGTGAGCCCCGACATGGTGCGCTGGCAACATCTTCCGATTGCCCTCTACCCCGACGATTACGGGTATATTTTCTCGGGCAGTGCAGTGGTGGACGAAAATAATACTTCCGGGTTGGGAGTAGATGGCAAAGCGCCGATGGCGGCCATCTTTACGTATCACGATCCTGTAGGAGCCGCCAAAGGCGAAGTGGATTATCAAAACCAGGGACTTGCTTTTAGCAACGACAAAGGACGTACATGGACCAAATATGGAGAACCGGTTTTAAAAAATCCCGGGATCATCGATTTCAGGGACCCAAAAGTTAGCTGGCGCGAAGAATTTGGAATGTGGGTAATGACATTGGCCGTTCAGGATCATATCGAATTTTATTCCTCAACCAACCTTCTCGATTGGAGAAAAACAGGTGAATTTGGCAAAGAAACCGGCGCTCACGGCGGTGTTTGGGAATGCCCCGACCTTTTCCCGATTGAAGCAGACGGAAGCGATGAAATAAAGTGGGTTTTACTGGTTAGTATCAATCCCGGCGGACCGCACGGTGGTTCAGCCACGCAGTATTTTATTGGCGATTTCAATGGAAAAACATTCAACACTGATCAAACCGAAATAAAATGGCTCGATCAGGGAAGCGACAACTACGCCGGAGTTACCTGGAGTGGAATTCCTAATTCGGATGGTCGACGTTTATTTTTGGGATGGATGAGTAACTGGTTGTATGCACAAATCGTTCCGACCGAACGCTGGAGAAGCGCCATGACTATACCTCGCGAGTTGGTTCTGTCAGAAATAAATAACGATTTTATTCTTAAGTCTGTTCCGGTTAAAGAACTGGAATCGCTTCGAGAAACTGAAATAAAACCAACGATAACAACAGTTTCCGGAAACCTGTTGATTAATATGGAAGGTGTGCCTGTGATGAGATCGGAAATGATTTTCGATTTCCAGGCAAATGAAAGCACACACGAATTTGGCATCCAACTCTCGAATGAAAAAGGGGAGAAAGTTAGGATTGGATATTCACGGGATGAATCAAAAATATTTGTTGACCGGACCGAAGCAGGTGTGTCTTCGTTCCTGGATGAATTTGCAGCGCTACATACAGTTTCTTATGTGGCAGGCGAATCGCTTCATTTCCATGTGTTTGTTGATGAAGCTTCTGTTGAAGTTTTTGTGGACGGCGGGAAAGCAGTACTCACCGACATTGTTTTTCCTGGTCTTCCGTATAATAAAATCGAATTGTTTTCTGCCAGGGGAAGTGTCGAGGTTTCATTCGCAAGAATTTGGGGCTTGGCTTCTATCTGGTAAGTATTTTTAAATTTGGTTAAATTCTTCGGGCTGTTCTTTGTGGGCAGCCTTTTTTATGCCTGGCAATCACAGCTTACCGGCGATAAAATTTCTTGTTTAAAATTCATCTGTTCCATCCTGTTTTTACGAATAGCAAAACATTGGGTGCAATCCGAGAATATTTCCAGATCCCAAAGATCGGCAAAAACACGTCCTTTTTTCAAAGCGATTCCATATTCCAGTACCGATTCAAGTGAAGGAATCGATGGAAGCTGAAACCTACCTTGATGCTGAAGTGCTTCCATCGCACCATTTCCTAAACGGGTTGGGATAATAATGCAACACTCAACCCCACTGTCAAAAGCAAAATCAATCGTTTTTTTTGTCCATACGAATCCTTCCCCGGCAGAAATAAAAGGTAGCTGGTGTAAAATAAAAGCCCGTGATGAGATTCCGTTCTGAGCCAAAAAAGAAACCGCCTTCTGAAAATCATCTGTACTCATTCGCTTGTTTAGCAGAGGTAAAATTTCCGGGTGCACTGTTTCCAGCCCAATTGCAATTTGTAATTCTGTATGCAACATGTCCCGGAAAGCAAGCACCCGTTCATCGATAAAACTGGTATGGCTTTCAACTATCACCGTTTCAAAATCTTTTAATATTGCTGCAATTCGGGGGTAATCTTTACGTGGGATTGCGCCGCCATCAAAAAAACTACCGCTGTTATATAGTTTTAGATGATTTACCAGCGGCATTCGTTCAAGCGCGTATTCAATTTGAGCGGGAATAACACCAGGTGGTACAGGTCCGTCGGTAGTGTTCTTCCAAAGGTCGCACATTAAACACTGATACGGACATTCTTTATTGGTAAGGAAAATTGTTCCGGTATCTTCTACCGCACCTGAGCGGGTCCTTTCTTTTTCGACACTCCAGGCATAGGGTAAGTGGAAGTCCACCGGGTTTTTTGGTCCCCGGTGGTCCAGTATCCATTTTTTGCTGATGAAAGACTTTTTATTTATTATTGGAATTTCCAATCCGTTCTGAAATTTATGAATCAAGTCAAATTTGACTCACCCTGATTGTGCCCTCGACACAATCGTCCCTCTCTACGCGTAGATAGGGAGAAGAGGGAGAGTCAGAAAATTATTTTAGTACTGAACATCTATTCATATTTTGAAAGGAAAACTTTGCGGTAATCCTTTTCGCCTTTCGGAAAATGTTTTTTGAAATCGTTTTCACTGGCGGCGCCATGTTGGAAACGGCGCTTTTCGAAAACCGGCATATCCATTCCGGTAACCGCTTTTACACCATGAGCTACCACAGCCCCTTTCAGGTCATACAATTTCTGATGATCCCAGTCGGTGAGTTTGATAAACGGAATTCCTTCGGCTATTTCAATTACATTGGGCAAAGTATAAGGGCTGAACCCTTCGAAACCCAACATGTCGCCGGTAGCATAAGTTCTCATGTAACCTCGGCTCAATCCGCCTGAATAGGTAAGCGAATGTTTAATTGAATGGACCCCCCACCCTTCGTGGTACAACATTAGGTTATTCAGCACACTGCGAATAGTGAGCTCAGGGTTCTCCTCAATCGGGTAATCTTTCAGGTTTTCGTCGCCACCGTCGCCATCCAAAATATATTTCCAATCGGGATATTTCGAGCGGATTCCGCGCATCAGGGCCAGGTTCATCGTTGCCGATTCGATATCCAGTGGTTTGTAGTCTTCTACCATATTCACAGCATCTTTCCAATTCAGCGCCGAGTAATCAAGTTCGATTGGTTCGAGGAAAAGTTCGAGTCCCAGTTTTTCGAGGAATGCGCGGGCCTGCATCAGGTCGGCCCCATCGCCATCAATCGAAAGCGTGAAAGCCTTTAAACGCGACGGGCTTTCGCCCAACTCACGAAGCGCGTGGTAGGTTAGCAGGAAAACGGAACCACTGTCGATACCGGCAGAAAAGGTGACGCCAATCGGGCCTGTTTGTGCCCGGTTTTGCAACCATTTTTTGATTTCGTTATAAACAGCTCCGATGTAATCTTCACCTATCTGTTCGATACTGCTGTTTTTGTACTTATTCCGTTGTGGCGTAAAAAAACGATCATACACCGGGCCCGGATCAGGGCACCCCAACAATTCGATACGGGTAATATAATGCGCCGGCGCCATTCGGGTATACGAAGGATGGAACTGATCGTCCATGCCTTCCTTTTTCAGGTATTCATATATTGTGTCGATGCGCTCGGCAATAACCAATTGAGGCCCTATTGGGCGTTTGGCAATAAAATAGCGGATCGGGCGTCCGATTGACCGGGCCAAACGAATGGTTTTATCTTCCACCGACACCAGCGCAAACTGTCCGTCGATTTTGCGAACCGCTTCCAGATCGCCCGAGCGTAATACTTCCACGGCTTCTTCGTGGGTCATGTTATAAATAACATTTTTCGAAGGATCGGTAAGATCAACGATCTTACCTACGTATTGAAAATCCATCTTATCTAATTTTAATGATTATTTGCTTATTATTCCTGTCCCTTCCTTGATATCCAGATAACGGTCGATCGGGATATTTTTGTATACTTCTGTATCACCATTTGACCAATGAACCGTGAGTTTATCGATTTGCGTTTCCTGCCCCAAACCAATGTGGATACGTGGATCGTTGTTCGACAAATATGCGGTTGCCCACTGATTAACAAAAACCCGTTTCTTCCCTCCTATCCAGGCTTCTACCCGGGCTGCCACTGTCGATGACGGTCCGTCTTTTCCGATCAGTTTAAGCCCCAGCCAGTGGTTATTGTTGGTTCCATTATTTTTCAAAAGCGCAGGTATTCCATCCAAATCAACGTGCGACACAATCACATCCATGTTACCATCGTTGTTGTAATCGACCACCGCCAGGCCTCTCCCCGAATGTTTGGCCTTAAAATACGAACAAAGGTCTTTGCCAACATCGGTAAAGTGGCCTTTCCCGTCGTTTTCGAGCAATACCGGGTATTGAAGGATCAGCTCCTCCCCGTTTCCATTCGACGAAATAATGTCGAGGTCGCCATCATTATCATAGTCAACGAATACAGTCCCCCAACTCCCTTTACCGGCTAAAGAAGCAGAAACTCCGCTCGATTCAACTACATCCTGGTAAAAACCATTTCCCAGGTTTCGGTAAAGCGCTCCGTAGCGCAAATCGCCCACTAAAATATCAATCAATCCGTCGTTGTCGATGTCGCCAATCGTACCGTGCATCGAGCCGGTGGGAACGCCATGGGTATTTACGGCAACACCTGTTTCGACTCCAACCTCACGAAACTTTCCATTTTCGTTTTTAAACAGAAAATTTGCCTGATGATCGTTTGCCTGGTAAATGTCAAGATCTCCATCTTCATCGTAATCGAAAACCGTGAGCCCCATACATTTGGAATCGGGATAAAGCAGGT
Source organism: Draconibacterium sp. (assembly GCA_011620585.1). Classification (GTDB taxonomy): domain Bacteria; phylum Bacteroidota; class Bacteroidia; order Bacteroidales; family Prolixibacteraceae; genus Draconibacterium. The sequence goes on along the minus strand of WOYV01000105.1, from coordinate 34,292 downwards.
TCACTTTTTCGGTGACATCTTTAAAACTGCCGTCCTTTTGCTGTTCGTACAAAAAAGAAGCCTGTCCTTTATATTCCGAAGGATGCGGCATCATTCCGGGTGTTTGTGTTGACATATATTCCGGATCGAAAGCAAGGAAGTTCCCCACCATGCAATCCAGTAACTTGTCGTTATTGTAATCCCAAAACGAAACACCGATACTCAGTTTTATAAAGCCGTTCAAGGTTTCCTGTCCTTTTAAAGCAAGTTTATCAGTGATATCCGAGAATGTTCCATCACCGTTGTTATGAAAAAAAACGTTTGGGCCGTAATTCAGCAAAAACAGATCCTGAAAACCATCGTTGTCGAGATCTATCGCACCCGCGGCCATACTGTAAGTTCGGTCGTCAACTCCCGCCTTTTCAGCCACGTTGGTAAAAGTGCCGTCGCCGTTATTTTTATACAGCGCATCGGGAGTATCGATAAATTTTTTACCGTCTTCCGAAGAAATTCCTTCCAGATAAGTTCCGTTCAACATGTAAATATCCATCAAGCCATCGTTGTTATAGTCGAAAACCGTAATTCCCGAACCACTGCTTTCGATAATATTTACAAAGGTACGATCGCCAAAATTGTAGATAAAATCGATTCCTGCTTTTTGCGTAACATCGGTAAAGGCAGCCTTTTTCTGAGCTGTTAAAATAACCGGAAGCCCGAGTAATATAATCGAAAAAAACGTGCTAATTCTTATCATCATTATATGCCTGATTTTTTACATAATTGCGGTAGTCTTCGGTAGAAACTACCCTGGTATTGTATTTAAGTTGATATTCCCTGTGTGCAGCGTCGTTTGGATAAACATCATCAGCCGATGGCGGATAGGTTTTCATTCCATGAAAAGGCAGAGGCCCTACCTGGTTTCCAAAAGCAGTATTCAGGTCGCCGTCCTTAACCCATCCCACGCTGTGAACAAAGAAATCGCGTTTCCAGCCTTTGGGGAGTGGAGGAAGTGCTGCCGCATCGAAAACCAGCGACATTTCATCGCCTGCATTCGAAATAACGTATTGATCATCGGCTTTGAGCAACAAAGGCCGAACATCGCCGTAACGCGTGTAACTTCCAAACAAATCAACCCATTTCGGATTTTTATCCACATCGTTGTAATCGAACCAGTGTGGCCCGTAACGACCACCTTTCCGGTACGAACGCGAAAATCCACGGTAGTGGAAATCAGCCGTCTCAGGATTGAGGAAAGTTGTATTAACAGGCGCTTTCGGATTTCCGTGCGCAAAGAAAATGTAATCCCAGTATATTTCCATGTTTGTAACAATCCGCACACGATGGTCGTTCGACAGGAATTTATTTGAAAGATCAACAATCACCGTTTTATCTTTTCCCATCGGGAACCCAAAGTTTTCGAGCACATTCTGCCATTCTCCTTTTTTGTTTTTCACCTGGATAACCGGCCACATCGTATTCATGGTTTCGGTTTGCGAAAGCGCCACATTAATGCTGGCATCTGTTGGAAAAATCCAGCCTTTCATAAACAACTTCAGTTCAGAGGTGTTCGCGGTTTTACCCGGATCGAGTGTAAGAGAATGTATTTCTGCCATTCCCTGGTATTTTTCGGCATCGAAACCCGGCAGATAAACATCGTCTTCCGAGGTGATATACGAAAGTACATCGTTCCCATTGTGGTCGGTTGCCGAAACCGGAAGGATTCTATTTGACACCTGATGAACATTGTAACCCGGGAATGGAGGTGGTGTAAATTGCTCTGGAACAAACACATCCACCGAATCGGGATGATCGGCCACCGCTAAACGAATTTTATCCATGTAAATGGTTTCCCATAATTCCGAAGTCACCTGCATCAGGTATTTTCCATCTTTTACCTTAATGGCATCGGCAGGAAGTTTAATGTAATCGTCGGAGGCATCGGCAAAAGCATAGGCTGTATTTTCACCCATAATACCAAGCGGCATTCCAAGCGCGCTTCGCCATGTAATGTCTTTTACGAATTCGAACCCGCTTCCATTCCAGGTATAAATAAACGGACACGAGCCTTTCAGCGTTTGAGCTTCGATTAAAGCCTGGTCGACACCCGGCCTGAAAATATTTTGCGGAACACCGTTGGTCCAGGTTATTCTGATGATGTCGGCATTTTTGCGGTGGCCCAATCCAAAATGAACTCCCGGCTTGGTTACTACTTTGGTTTGATACAGATCGCCGCTGCGCATTTCAACTTTCGCGCCAATTCCAAAGTGGTTGTTCTTGGCGCTTCCGGTCCTCAATCCCACCAATTTCATATTTACATAGTGATTGATGTTTCCACCATCGTTACGTAAAAGCTGAACACCCCCATTCATCCCGGCAAGTAACAGGTCTACATCACCATCATCGTTGTAATCGAAAAGATCGATCTGACGAGCTGAAAGAACATTGGCCGGCAGCAATGTTGACACATCAGAGAAATTACCCGGAGTATCGTTGTGATACAGAAACAGTCCACGTTCTCCATCGGTTTGAGCTTGTCCGGCAATGATAATATCCTGGTAGCCGTCGTTATCGAGATCGAAAAAGCGGGCATCGTAAGTTTTTACATTTTTGAGTGAGGCAAACATCTGTCTGGTGTTTTTCAAGGCGCTAAAGCGACTGCTTCCATGATTCCCGAACATCCAAACCTGCCCCGGCGTTTCCGAGGTAAAAAACAAGTCGAGGAATCCATCGTTATTAAAATCTCCAACTTCTACCGACGATCCTGTTATACTTCCATCCAAACCGCACTCTGCAGTAATATCTTTAAATACTCCCTGGCGTTGATTTTCGTAAAGCGTGGTTCCCGACTTTCCGGTAACAATCAGGTCGATGTCATCGTCGTCGTCGAAATCGCCAAAAGCGGCATCGCTTATTTGCTGGCCAGGTTCGATACCGGTTTTTTCGATTTGCTGTGTAAACGTCCCGTCACTGTTGTTGCGGAACATGAGTGCCCCGGTGTCGGTAGTTTCAAACAGGTCGAGATCGCCATCGTGATCGAAATCGAAAAACAGGACCTGATTGCCCCCTGTTTTGCTGCCAATCCCGGCATCGTTTGTTATATCCTCAAATGCTCCCTGACCGGCGTTCCGGTACAAGCGATCGCCATCTTCGCCCATGATAAAAAGATCGAGAAAACCATCGTTATCGTAATCAGTAAAACTGGCCGATTCTTCCCTTCCAGAATGATTGAGACCGGCTGTTGCTGAAACATCGTGGAAGCGCCCCATTTCGTTGTTGTAAAGGAAATGCTTGTACGAATTACTGGCCGGATCGAATGATCCAAGATAAATATCAATGTCGCCATCGCCATCGTAATCAGCCGATTCAACATGAGCCGGAATTTTTACTCCTGCAGGCATTCCCAAAGCTGTTGGTGAATTCAGTCCTGCAGAAGCACTCACTTCGCTAAACTTAATTACATCGAGATATGATTTCTGCTCCACATCCTCAATAATCATTTCCTTGTTGTATTCAATCAAGGGAAAACCAATGAGGTTGCCGCCTGGTCCTTTCAAATCCATGATACCTGCCTGGTAAGGCGAAGTCACTTTCATGTAATTGTGGAAAATAGTAAACTGGATGGCTGCACTTTTCTGATCGCCTTTTCGGAGCAGGTCGAGCGTTTTCCTGTAATACCCGGTTGCCTCTTTGGGAAATTCAGGAAACTGTTTGGCAATCAGTTCAAGCCGTGCCAAAGCGCTGTCTGTTTCATTCTCGTGGATATTTATATCGATCAAACTCAGTTGCGGAACGAGATTCTGCGGTACTATTTGCACCAGTTTTTCGATATATTTTTTGCGGTTTGCCTGCGATTCGGCATCGTTGGCGACCGAGTACAACTCTGATAAATCGTATAGTATTTTTATATGCTTAGGTGCAATCTTCAGCGCGTTATTTAGTACCTCAATCGATTTTTCGCGTTGGTTGGCCATTTCGTAAATTGTTGCCAGAATCAGCCGAATATCGGCATCCTGATCATCGATCGCAATGGCTTTTTCGATCTGTTTTTCGGCTTCAGGATATTTTCCCATTCGCAAGTAGGTCAACCCCAAATTGGCATATCCCAATTTATCTTCGGGAGCCAGTTTAATATATTTCACAAACTCAGTTTCAGCCTCATCAAGTTTAAACTCTTCGAGATAGGCCAAACCCATTGTTTGAGCCGTCATTAACTCAATTGCATCTTGTTTGCCATCGGTTCCGGGTGTTTGCTTACACGCTGAAAAAGCCAGTAGAAACAGGGCAATTACAATAAGAATTCTGTTCTTTTCCATAGCATCAAAATTAACACAAATTCGGAATTTTTCAGGAATTAATAATCCACCGGGCATGGACAATTGTTTTGGATTTTAACCAAATGAAAGGCATCGACGCGGTTCCCAAGCTTATCGAAATTAATGGAGCCGGTTATTCCCGTAAAATTTGCATTTCGCATATTTTCCCTGAATGCACCACGATCGAAATTTGTATCAGCAATCTTCTCCAGTATCAGCAGCAACGCATCGTAGGCGTAGGCTGCAGTTGGGCCAGGTTCAACTCCGTATTGTTCTTTATACTGTTTTGCGAAGTCTTTGCCTGATATACTGTTCCAATATTTTGCATCGGGCAAAAACGTGTTTTCGAAATTCGATAATTCGAACGGAACTCCGACATCTTCACCTAAGGAAATAAAAGATGTATAAACATTTGCATCGATGTTTAATGAACGAATCGCATCAAGGATCAGTTTTGATTCGTGAGCTTCCCCGAACAACACAATTTCGTTTTGTTTCGTCGGACTGATAGTTGAAAGCAGGTCATCCAAACTGAGTTTCGAAGCATCGTACTTTATTTCATGAATTTGGCTTAACTGACTTTCGTTTAACTCGGCTTTAAAAAATTTAAGTGCAGTTGTTGCGTCGTAATCTAAATCGCTGATTACAGTTAATCGTGCATTTTTATTGTTCTGAAACACAGCTTTTGCCAACACTTTTGCTTGTTGAATATTGTCAGGCACCACACTGAAATACCAGGGTACATAAGCTTGTGACAAGGTTGGGTCGCCTGCCCAGGCCGATATATACACCACTTGCGTTTTGGCAATTACCTGCTCGGCAAGGTGGGCATTTCTTCCGTCGTGGCTCCCGATTATGGCCCACACTTTTTGGTTGAATACCAAATCAACCGTCTGTTTTGCACCCGTTCCCCACAATCCTTCCATCGAACGTGTTATTAGCAGAACAGGCCTGTCTTTAAACTGATCGTTTTGCATGGCTGCCATTACTGCCAGTTCCGCTCCCCGGTTTGCTTCCTGAAAGCCGGTGTCCGAAATCAACAAGCCAATTTTGATCGTATCACCGGCATCTCCCTGCTTTTTCTCAGGCCCCGATGAAGCATTCAGAACCTGCAACACGCCCGCAATCACCAACAAAATATGTACGATCAGGAACTTCTTCATGTAGCCAAACTGTTTGTATATTATGAAATTCGTCCCGTCTATTGATCGGGACGAATTACTGTGAACCTGGCTTTGAAAGTAATCATTTCAGCCCAAATCCGAAAAGTCAACTCATTTTACGAGTAAATAATTTTCAACTAATATCCGGCCATAGATTGTGAATGTCCGCGTTCTTTCATTTGTGCCGCAGGGAAGAATACAAATTTGCCATTCTCTACCTTGCCCATGAATATTTTACCCACATCGTTCCACGAAGCATCCAACACGATGTTTCCCGTAACACCCTGGTAATTTTGAAAAGTAGAACGGTCAGTCAGAACATCGCGGATTAAAACCCGGTTTAGCCCTACTTTTTCGATTGCTTTAATAATCAGGTTCATTCCATCAAAAGCATGCGCTGCAAAAACATTTGGTTCTTCTCCGAATTTTTTGCGGTAATCAGCCTGGAATTTCTTTAAGGCCGGGTTATCTGCTGTCGGATCATACTGACTGGTAGTTACAATTCCTTCGGCGTTTTTACCGGCTATATCAAGAAATTCCTGTGAAATAATACGGTCAGACGCATAAACAGGCTGTTGCATTCCCATTTCCCTGATCTGATTTACAATTAAAGCTGATTCTTTGGCATTTCCCCAAACAATAATTGCTTCCGGTTTATCATTTTTTATGTTCTTAAGTTGCATTGTAAAATCGGTTTCGCCAGTGGCAAAACGTTCTTCCATCCGCACGGGGTGCCCCATTCGGTTAGCCACTCCCATAAACTCCATAACACCAACACGGCCGTAGCGGTCACCCGTTCTGATGATTGCCATCCGGTCATGTCCTTTCTCATTGTACACATAATTTGCCAAAGCATAACAACTTTGCCGATCATCGCTGATTACGCGAATAGCCCACGGAATATTGGTTTCAGTAAAGGTAGGATCGGGATCACCGGTACATACCATCATAATTTCACATTTTAAGGTTGCACGCAAAGCCACGTGCGACACGATATCGTCGATGGAACCCAGCCATGCCCAAACTCCTTCGTCGTCCATGTCGATAACTTCGTTGGCAGCTGCCCCCCACAATCCCACATCGTTGTGTATCATTAGTTTATACGGAATTCCCTTGTACCCGCCTCTTTCGTTTGCCTGTTCCAATGCCAGTTTAGCTCCGTTAAGCATTTGCAAACCCAAAGGAACAATTGGCGAATTGTCAAGTGGCCCTAAAAATCCCAGACGAACCTCGGTTAAACCTGTTGGCGCTTTCTTTTCACGTCCTGCGCCAAGAAATTCAATTGGTTCGACAAAATGATATTTATAGGCTTTTTGAAAACTATTGTAAGGGAAAATGCTGTCCGGAGTGTTTCCGTACATCATTTTATTGTCTTGTGCACTGGTGTAAAATCCGGTAAACGCCAAAACCATGAATAGGATAAAAACCAATCTAAGCTTATTCATTTTGAAAGTTTTAATGCTTGTTAATTTATACGTTCGCCCCTGCTTAATCCGTAAGAAGTAGCTACCCAAATAACATCATCCTGCACATCAACGCCCAGGATAAAATTGTGAGAGATTGAAGGGGAAAATGATTTTTCGGTTTTGCTTTCACCATTGGTAATGATGGCCTTTCCATTCTTATCATTTTCATTCTTTTTATAAGTTACCCACGATTCGCCATCGGTTATGCTTAATCCCTTGTCTGTGCATAAGTAAGCGTAATCGCCAACTGAACGGACATAATTTATAAAATTGCTGGCCAATCCGCTATCGTGATCAAAATAACCTTTCCAACCTCTTCCGTCGTACCGACTCAAACCAAAATAGGTGGCTGCCCATAAAATGCCATTGGAGTAAGAAACGCCTGTTGTAATATCGTGCACCACGCCGTCGTCGGGAAAAAGATCGATTTCCATGTTTCCATCCGGATCGACATAATCCCTAAAATGGTTGGTTTTCTTGTTGTATTCGATAACTCCACCTCCCCAGGCTGCAATCCACACTTTATTATCTCCGGCACAAACGCTGTAAGTCCAGGGTTCATGCATTGGAGCATTTTGCTCGGTAAATATTTCCCACTCCTTTGTATAAGTATCCAGTTTACCTGCACCTCCACCAGTGGCCACCCAAACGTCTTTGCCATCGCAAATTACGGCATATACGAGATCGTTTGCCATTCCACTGTTCATTTGAGTGTATTGTTCGAATTTACCTCCCGACCAGCGGGTAAGTCCACCCATGGTTCCCAGCCAAACATCGCCGGTAAGTTCACTAACATCAATCGCAATCACACCATTATGAGATAAACCATTTTCGGTGGTATAAGTGGTCCATTTCTCATCTTCATAAACTGCTAAACCTTCGTGTGTTCCCACCAGAACCCTGTCGCCATCAACTCGTACGGCATAGGTTTTATTCCCGGGAAGTCCATTGTCTTTTGTAAAATTTTTCCAGTTTCCATAAATCGGAACTGAATTTGATTCTTTAACGTCCGGGCTTTTTTCAGACCGGGTAAAACCCATGGAAACTATTCCGAAGGTCAGTAAGGTAAGGAACGCAAAAAAGGTCAAATTGAATTTTGATTTCATAGTATTGTAGTTTAGTTTTTTATTTCAGCTTTTAATACTTCCTGTTCTTTGGCTTCGAGTTCGGCGCTGCCCAGCGAATTCAGATATGCAATTAAATCATTGAGCTGCATTTTAGTCATATCGTTCACCACTCCGTGCTGGTCCCTACCGCCATACTTTGTCCAGATTTCTTCCAGAGTAACAGCTCTTCCATCATGTAAATAGGGCGCTGAGGCAAAGATATTGTTCAGGTGTGGCGTGTCAAATTTTATGGTATCATCCGATTCTGAAAGTGTTCCAACATCTTCGAAACTAAAATTGGAATAATAGGGTGACGGATGGCATGTTACGCATCTTCCTTTCTCCGGAATTTCGTTCCCGTAATTGTCTACTGTACGATCGAAAATTTCCTTACCACGTAATTGAGCCGCGGTCAGTTCTCCGCTTGGATTGTACATCAGATTGGGCGGATTCTTAATTCCTGTGAGGATAAAGGATGCCAAAGCGTCAAGATCAGGAAAACTGAAAGCTTCGGTTCGGGTTAGAACCGTTGAAAAACGCATTCCGTCTTGTTTGTATACCGATTCGTTTTTCCCATTCCACTTAAATGGTGCAGTGTGATTAATTTCGCGCAACGATTGTACATTGGTTACATTTCTTCCCATATCTTTTCCGGCCATGTTATAAACCAATCCGTCCTCGTGGTAGTCGGGATGACAAGTGTAACACGAATATTGGTTCTGAAAAGTACCTCCGGCATTTACGAATAATTGCCTGCCTTTTCGAGCAACCGTCAGTTTTTTTGGCCCGCCCAAATCAATAGGATCAAGGTTTTCAAAAGTATTAAGGTCGATTACCCCAACCTGGTCATCCAATTGGTTGGCAACGTACAAACGTGATCCATCGGCAGAAATGACCATGCCTTTTGGCGATGCACCTGTCGGAATCCGTTTTTCAATATAATGCCGGCTAAATGACAAGTCAAATGCTAAATAATCAAGTTCTTCTTCCGGATAATTCTGCAATAGTGAACGAATAGAATCGAGGTTGACCACCGAAATCCGATTGACTCCGGAACTGGAAACAAATGCCCGTTTCCCGTCGTTACTAACCAGAATATCGAAAGGGTCGGAATAATAAGAATTAGGTTCATCCAATAAAAACTGAATAATCCTCTGCTGTCCGGTTTGTTCAATAACGCCAAAACCATGATTCATCATCCAACCTCTTTCAACCTGCACCATGGGTACCAGATTTTTAGGACGGATAAGCGATATCAAAGCAAGATCTCCTTCGGGAGTAAAGGCCATGTTCTCCATCAGGTAAGCTTCATCAATCTCCATTGTAGCGCTTACCCTGTTTTTCGATGTATTGAATTCGGTAACATCAGTGATCGTAGGTTCGCCATAAGGAACCATGTGTGCCCGGCGGCTTGAAACATACAGTTTTTCGCCATTGGGAGATAGTGCTATTCCAGTTGGGTTGTTTCCGGCCGATAAACGTTTTACTTCCGTCTTTCTTTCCAGGTTAATTACTGTAAGGTCGGAACTAAAGGTGTTTACAACATACAAATATTTTTGATCGATGCTTAATGACAGTCCTGAAGGACCATTCCCCGTCGGAATTGTATCAGTAACAGATGCGCTTGCAAGATCAACAATCATTACATTATCGGCCCACTGGTTACTCACAAAAGCGCTTGCCCCATCTTCTGACAGAATAACACTGTGCGGATATTTTCCAACAGGAATATGCTGGATAACCTTTTTCTTAAGGGCATCAACAACCATCAGTTCATTGGCATCCTGTGCAACAACGTATAAAGTGTTTCCATCCCTTGAAATTGCCATATTAAGGGGCGAATAATAATCTGCATTTAGCCAACTCGCAATCGGTCCTTTGTCGATCATATGTAAATGACATGATGCGCATTTTAAAGGATGATCCTCAACAGCCGTCATCAAATTCACGTGTTCGCGTGCATGTTTTCTTCCGGGAAAATAAATCAGCAATCCAATCACCAACACAAAACCCGGAACGAAAAGTAATTTTTTTCTCTTAATGCTCATAATCCTTGGTGTTCTTCGTTAATTTCAATTCTGAATTATTCTTTATTATCACAGGATTTTTCGTTACGGCTAATGGTTGCTTATTGAAAGGCGATATTTCGGGCCCGGTATGACAGCCCACACAAGCGCGGCGTTCGTTTGGCCTGATGTAGTACCAACTGCCAGGCCCGTTTATTACTTTGTTATCAGCAGATAAGGTTTGAACCCGGAAAGGCATGTTGGCTTCTACTTTTAAATAGAATGAACCGTCGTCCTCCACATCAACCACCGCAAGCGTTGAATCGATACCCAGTATTTCAATTTTCTGAGCTTTTTCGCTTTCGTTTTTTAAGGATTCGATGCCAAGAAAATTAATATCCTGACACAATAGTAAACCGGCATGTTCGAGTGGTTGAACTTCGCTGGGTAAATTTTTGGGGCGTTGATAAGCCTGTACCAAAACCGCACCAATTACATTGTATCCTTCGCTTTTGTATAGTTCACGAATCGTTCCATCTACCGGATTGAGCTCGCCGAGGATATAATTATCGCTATTCGTCTTTTTGTAAGACAACAACAAACGATCATCCAGATATGAACCCAACGAAAGAAAAGCATTTTTTTCGCCTTCCATAATTATCTTGTGGCTATGCAACGGTAGGTTGTACGAAACAGAAGCCACCCGGCTTTCAGTGTCATTCCCTTCAACAAAAAATAAGTTCTCACTGCTGGTTTCCACCGCCCCGCTGCAAAGCTGCGTTCCCACATCACTTTTATAAAAAAGTTCGAGTTTTGTACCATCCGGGCGCATTACCAAAAGTTTGGGCGCACCTTCTTCGGGATAAACTGTTTTAACCAGCGAAAGAATCCTGCCGTCGTTTAACGCTGTTAACGATGAAAACCTTTGCGGGCTAAAAGTCACCTGCTGGATATTGGTTCCGTCGAGCATTCCGGTAAAAACCGCGTTACTGTTTTTAACTTTTTCGCTGGCTACCTCGCGGATAAATGCAAAACGCCCGAGTGGCAAGTATATCGGATTTGTACAGTCTTCTTCACACGATGTAATCTGACGTACTTTTCCTGAACTTAATTTCATCTCAAAGATTTGGAAATGATCAGTCGATTCCTTTTTCGCTGAGAAAAGCATGTTCTCTCCATCGTATGAAACTGCGGGAGAAGCGGCAGAAATAAAGTTTTCAGTTAAATTTACAGCGGTGTTCCCGCCGGGTAGCAGTGCTACGATTCGCGCTCCTTCAACCTTTAAATGGTTGTTGGACCCTATTTCGTTTGATCCGTTTTGCGGAACTTCGGTTAGCAATATCCTGCCTTCCATCGAACCGTCCGAGCAAGCCGACAAAAAGAGTAACAACTGCAAAACCAGAACTGCAGAGGAAATGTTAGTTAGTTTTATCAATTTCATATCCAGATTTTATTCCGGTTCAACAATTTTCAGTATCTGATTGGCTGGCACATCGTTCATCTCCTGAACCTTTCCGGATGGCCACTTTATTTCAATTTTTTCGACCACGGTGTTCTGTCCGATTCCAAAATGCAGGCGTGGATCGCCCTGTGAAAGATAGCCGCTGGTACTTTTTTTCTGCGCGAGTTGCTTTTGTCCACCTGAAGAAATGGTTACGGTAGCACCAATCGCGTCGCGGTTACTTTTTGTTCCTTTCAGATCGAGTGTGAGCCAATTGTTTTGGTTGCCTTTATTGTTTCGGATAAATTTACAGGGATTGCCGAGGTTCACAATAAATACGTCAATGTCGCCATCGTTGTCGTAGTCGCCGGTGCAGGCGCCGCGTCCCACATTCTCTTCCTGAAAATACGAGCTGAGATTAACTGAAACATCTTTAAATTTTCCGCCACCCTGATTCTCAAACATCTGGTCTTCGTGTCCGTACAAATGTTTCAATTCGCCATTGCTTTTAAAAATATCCACGTCGCCGTCGTTGTCATAATCCAGAAAACTGGACGACCAACCCACAAACTGTCCCGATGCGACTGAAATTCCGGAAGCGTAGGAAATGTCGCTGAATACGCCATCCCCAAGGTTTTCATATAACGAACAGTATGTATCGTCGGAAATAAACATGTCGAGCAGGCCATCGCCATTAAAATCAGCAAAATCAACCGACATGCTTACGGTTGCTTCGCCCGACTGGCTAAAACCGGTTCCCGACATGGTTCCAACATCTTTAAATCCCTTGCCTTCGTTATTCTGCCACAAATAATTTACAGTGTGGTCGTTGGCAACATAAACATCAACGTAACCATCTGCATTGTAATCGGCAGCCCCCACTCCCATTGCCCTACCATCCAAATCAACAATTCCCATGGCTTCGGTCACGTCGTTGAACGAACCTTTTCCATTGTTGTGAAAAAGAATGTCGGGCTGACTGTCGTATGCCAGTGGCCCCGGAAACCCATCGGGGGCATAATAATATTTGTATTCCGGATCAAAATTCAGATAATTACCAACATAGATATCCAGAAATCCGTCATTGTCGTAATCAAACCAAGTGGCTCCTACACTAAACATCTTTCCGCCTGAAACCCCGGCCCGCTGGGTTACATCCGAAAAAGTACCGTCGCCTTTGTTGTGCAACAACACATTTTCGCCAAAATTGCTGAGGTAAATATCCGGATAACCGTCGTTGTTGTAATCGCCAACGGTAATTCCCATGCTGTACCAGGGACCGCCCACACCCGCTTTTTCGGTAACGTCTTCAAAAGTGCCGTTTCCCAAATTATGGTATAATTGATTGTGAGAAGGATTTTTAGGCTTTTCTCCGCTGCCAAGACTTTCGACCCAGGTTCCGTTACAAACGTAAATATCGATAAAGCCGTCCTGATCGAAATCAAGAAATGCCGTTCCTACTCCACTCGACTCAACAATGTTGCTCAATTCATCATCGCCGATCGAATGCACAAAATCGAGCCCGATTTGCGGCGCTATTTCCTGGAAAAACTCATCGTTAGACAGTGGCGGTTCCAATAAATTAGTTTGTTTCGACTGCTTTTTCGACTGGCAGCCAGAGATAATTACTGTACCTATAAATAACAATTCCAGTAATTTGTTGAAAAATACCGAATGCCGGTTACCATGATTAGCCATATCTTTAGTTAGTTTTAAGCGTATGAATTTACAATTTTATTTCGATCATTTGTTTATTCAATCGAGACATTAAAAGCCGTCGAATACAAGACAAAATCCTCTTTATATTAACCTTTTACGCTTCTTTTTCGGCTCATAAAAGTGTAAAAAAAGAGAATAAATTACAAGCTTTTACAATTTGTTTTACTGTTATTCAGCAAGCTCCATATAAACAGAGGCTTTCCAGTTCAGGTCGTTTTCTCCCGAGTGCGGATCATTATAAAACACTTCGATGATACGCCCCGTTGGGTTTGCCGACTGTTTATGCGCTGCTTCGAAAAGTTGATTCCACGAATAATCGGTATAACTGTAATTTCCGAAGAAATCGATTCTTAAAGCCTTTTTCACCGAAACAGTTCGGGACTTTATCAGATCATCTTCCGGAATTAATTCGGGATGTAACACCGGGAAACAAAAATCGAAGTCGATAGAATCGGAAAGAGGATTCCAGTTTTTCACCACAACCATTGGATTTCCATTTAACCCCAGTTTGTGATCTTTCACAAACAAATTAAGCGATATCACATTTCTGATCATTTCGTTAGCTTTTCCACGAACCGGGCTTTTGGTAGAAATATATACACAAGGAATCGACTCCATGCTATCGCTGCAAGCTTTCGAATACTTGAATTCATTGTTTCTTTCTATAATTTTATCCCTGATAATGATTACATTTTTCCTGATATTTTTTTCGAAAGCCGTTTTTTTGAAAAGAACCGACCAGCGATTGCGCAGGCTGTGTCTGGCATCGGAAACGCCAAGCGATATTTTAGTGAGCGAATCATTTTTTGCCTTCAATTTCCAGTCGAACAAATAAATAGAACTATCTAAATTTAGCTGGCTACTAAGGAAGGTCCAGGGTTCTTTTTCAGAAAAAGTAAGCTGCCCATTTTTGAGCGTTTTTCCATCCCATTCGTGGTGATCGTGTATAAAAGTATAGGCTACCGAATGGGTTACCGGAACTGTAAACAAGATTTTATAGTCCCATCGTTTTATAAAAAAGTACCAAATACCAAAAGCCACTATTAAAACCAGTGTGGCCAAAATTACGTTTGTTCTTCTCCTCTTCATCTGTTAAGCATTTTAATGCTACGAATTAATTATTTCGATTCAGTTTGTTCCAAATAAGCCAACCGTTATTGGGAGCGGCGAGCAGATACTCTTCATCACCTATTTTTATGAGCGCTACATGCCTGATTTCCTTTTGCGCGTAATTAAGTCCTTTAAAAACTCCATCGAAAATATTCCCGTCTCCGTCGATGATTATCCCAGAATTGGCGACATAGCGGCCATGATAAGGCGGCACTCCTAAAAAGTTCCCGGCACATAAAATATCTTCTTTCCCGTCCTTATTGAAGTCGCTGATCAGAAAGCGGTTGATCGGCGATACTTGCAGTTGCTTCGCAAATGGGACAAAGCGATATTTACCATCGTTGTTTTCGAGATAGCCAGATTGCAAAGTGACTGCTTCGAGTAAAGATGCTTTGTCCAGTAGTTCTTTCCCAAAGATGTCTTCGAGTGTTTGTCCGGCAAAATCGCGATAGTTTACATATTTTTCACTTGTTAGTTTTCCTAACTGACTATCGAGTTGGTCCTTTGTATTTACCGGGTAGTATTTCCCTTGTTTTGCCAGAGCCAGCAACGTTTCGGTCCTGCCATTCTCATCAAAATCGCCAAAATACATTTTTAAAGGAAATTCTTCAGAAGCATGAAATTTTGAATTGGTACCCCAGTTGCCCAACAGAAAATCGGTGTCGCCATCACTATCGATATCGCTTGCAGTAACAGTTCGCCATAAACCGTTCAGGTTGTCCGGTAAAAAGCTTTCCGATTCATCCGCAAATACTCCATTCCGGTTTATCAGAATACGCGGACTCATCCACTCTCCTACTGCCAAAAGATCTGATTTCCCATCTCCATTACAATCGATCCAAACTGCATCGGTAATCATTCCAGGCTGTAAAAGTGCCGGCTGGTTGCTAATGCTGAACATCCCTTTTCCGTTGTTAATTAGCAAGTACGATTTTGGAATGTCGCCAAAACGATACGAGACAGCGCGTCCCCCGACAAAAACATCGAGATCGCCGTCGCTATCAAAATCGGCAAAACGTGCCACCGATCCATTTTCAAAATAGTCGGGTACCGCATTTTCATTTTTGCTGAAATTCCCGGCTCCATCGTTCACGTATATCCTGTCTTTCAGCCCGGGCATTTGTCCGTAAAACTCGCCACCAGCCGAAACCACGAACAAATCGAGGTCGCCGTCTTTATCAATATCAGCGAACTGTGCATCTACATCCTCAAAAATAGCGTCATCATCGAAAGCCTGAACCTTTGTTTCGGCAAACCCTTTCTCATTCTGTAAAAATAAACGCGCAGCCTTGTGTTTGGCTCCGCCAAGATATACATCATCCCGATTATCGCCATTTACATCGCCAACGGCAAGTGCTGGCCCTTCGGCTGATATTTTATACGGAATTAGTTTTTCGCGATCGAAATCGAGATAGCTGTTCTCGTCGTGTTTGGCTATAATTATTTTCGAGGTATCTGCGTCTGAAAACCAAAGTTCAGGTTTCGGATTTAAACGTTTCCAATCAAATGTATCTCTTTTTGTATTTGGACTAATAACCAAGGTTTGATTGGCGTCAAGGTTCTGCTTGGTCTGATAGGTATTATCGGGCCAGATAATCAGTAATGAGTCGACAGTTGTTGCCGTTTTCAGTCCAAAGTGTACCACTGGTTCTACCGACGATTGGTAACCGCGTGTGGTATTCAGTTGGCGCATCTGCATTTTTCCATCGCTGTATAATAATACCTTGGTTCCCAATCCAAAACGGTTTTGGGTGGGATATTCCAATTTGATTTTCAGAAAGTTGTAAGCTTCGATATTTTGGTTTTCATATATCACTGGTTTTTGGTTAAAGTTGTTTGTAACCAGGTCGAGGTCGCCATCGTTATCCAGGTCGCCAAAAACCACTCCGTTACTTTTTAAAGTATCGTTGGGAATCCATTTCCCCGATTGATCGATAAACCCGTACCCGGTGCCTTCGAAAATATAATTATGAATCAGCCCGGTGGGCATTGCTTTTAAAGCCAGGTTGTCCATCAGGTTGGTATTTTCGAGCGTGCTCTGTATTTGCTGGTTCGAGATAAAACGGATGTAGTCGAGGTCGTTTGGACGGCGTTCAATTCCGGTACCGATAAAAAGATCCACAATCCCGTCCTGGTTGTAGTCGGCCAAAAGAGGGGCCCAACTCCAGTCAGTTGCAGCAATGCCGGCAAGCAAAGCCACTTCGGTAAACGATTTCCCGCCGTTGTTCAATTGCATCATATTACGCGAATACTGTGGATGGTAACCTAAAATTTGCTTGGTGATCTCGATATCCATGCTGTTGTCGCCATCCGAAGCTTTCAGGACTTTTTCATCTTCGGGCAACATGTCCAGTGTAATAAGGTCCATAAAACCATCGCTGTTAATGTCGCCAATATCGTTCCCCATCGAAAAGCGGCTGGTCATTCCAAAGTAATCGGTCAGCCGTTCGGAAAAAGTACCATCTCTATTGTTGAGGTAGTAATAATCATTCTCAAAAAAATCGTTGCTCACATAAATATCATCCCAGCCATCGTTATTAAAATCGGCCACTCCCAACCCCAGACCATAACCAATAATTCCACCATAAATTCCGGCTGCCTCACTCACATCGGTAAAATGTCCGTTGTCGTTTCTCATCAGTTTATCCCCCGATTCGTATTTCCGGTTCAGCCGTAACGACGACGGGCCATATGATTTTGACGTGTGGACTGCCTGGTTGAGCAGGTACATATCGAGGTCGCCATCTTTGTCGTAATCGAAAAATGCGGCAGTAGATGAATAGCTGTCAAAATCGAGGCCATATTTCCCGGCCTGTTCTTTAAAGGTCCCGTCACCCTGATTGATATACAGTTCGTTATGACCTTCGAAACCTGAAATCCCAACAACAGCCAACACATAAATATCGAGCCAGCCATCGCCGTTGATATCGACCATAACAGCACCTGTATTCCAGTCTGAGTTGCCGGCTACCCCGGCCTGCGCAGTAATATCTTCAAATTTGAAATTTCCTTTGTTCAGGTAAAGCGCGTTCTTCACAAGGTTGCCCACAAAGAAAATATCGGGTAGCGAATCGTTGTTTACATCGCCAACCGCTACGCCGCCGCCGTTATAATAATTCAGGTAATCGAGAATGCTGGATTGTTTGCTGTCGTGCACCTTGTTTTCGAAATCAATGCCCGTATCTTTTGAAGTGAGCAGGCTGAATTGCTTCTTACCCGACTGGCAGCTAAAGATGAGAGTTGCCAGAAAAGCGACAAGCAGGCTTCTACTTAAATTTATATACTTTTGCTTTCTCATCGTTTATGCCTATTAAAAGGTGCTTTTGATTTTGGATGTTTATTTCGCGGAGGCTTCTCACCATTCCGGTGCCATCAATTCCTGAATGCATGGTGGTTAGAAAACCATTTTTACTTCCCGCGACCAAGTGGAAAAAACCTGCGTCGAGCCGTCCAAACTGTGGTTTGTAATTAAAATCATTTCCTCCGAGCAAAAGATCGGGATACGAGTCGCCATTTACGTCGTCGACTACAATCCGGTTTACACTAGAAAATTGTACTTCTTGCGGAAGTGGTTCGACCCTGAATCTCAGGTCGCCTTCCTGGTAAGCCACTACACTTTCAAAAATGCGGGTTTCTTTAACGAGTGAATTTTTCAAAATTTCGGGTGGCAAAATCTCATCGATCGATTTTTTTGCATATTCCGAATAGGTCAGATTTGTTTTTTTCAGCGATACAATTTGAGTGGTCAGTTCTCTTTTTAGTGGAATGGGCTTATCTTTTCCATCCACCACCCGTGTCAGGATTTGCTCCACGGTTCCGTTGTTGTCGAAATCATTGATAAACATTTTTGCCGGAGCATTCTCGCTGGCCTTGTAATACATGTTATCGCCGCGGTTTCCAAGCACAAGGTCAGCATCACCATCGGAATCCAAATCACCAACATAAAGTGCGTTCCACCATCCAGTCAGCGAATCCAAACTCGTCGACAACTCGCTTAAGCGTCGTCCGTTCGATGAATACACTTTTGGAGCCATCCACTGCCCAACTACCACCAGTTCTTTGCTTTCGTCGTTATTTATGTCGTACCAAACCGCATCTGTCACCATTCCGGCATCCATCAGTTTGAATGCTTTGGCTTCGGTAATATCGGTAAAACCTGCTTTGCCATCGTTCTCAAGCAAATATTGTTTTGGATTGATCCCGTAAACTTTTGAAACCCCTACATTTCCAACAAAAAGATCGAGGTCGCCATCGTTATCAAAATCATTGGCTGCGATAACCGAAGTGTTGTAACGCGTATCCGGCAAAGCCGAGGCAGACTTTCTGAAATTTCCTTTTCCGTCGTTCAGGTAAAGTCGATCGTTAAGCAGATCACTGGTCGACGATTTATCGTTTCCCCCCGATCCCACATATAAGTCAAGATCACTGTCGCCATCGGCATCAAAAAGCAAGGATGCCGTGTCTTCATAGGCTTTATCGGATGCTAAATCGCTGTTTTTCAATGCTCTGAAATTTCCATTTGCTGTTTGCGCCCAAAGCTGGGGTTCCTGATCGCCCGCTCCTCCTATAAATACATCATCCAACCCATCGCCATTTACATCACCAACCGAAACAGTTGGCCCCTCTTTTGACGACATCCGTGGAACCAGCCCTTCGTAATCAAAGTCGACGTAAAGATTTTCAATATTCCTTTCGAATGGCACTTTTACTTCTTCAAAATAATCATTCCCGATTTCGATTTTGGGAGCGCTTACATACGAATCTGTCGCATTCTGAATATCAAATTTCAGCGTTGTGTTGGCGGCTACATTTGCCAGTGTTTGTTTTTTACCGTTGGGCCAGTAAACCACTACCGAGTCGGCTTGCTGTTGTTTAGCCAGGCCAAAATGCAGCCGATAATCAACCGACGACTGAAACCCCCGGGTAGGAAATTCTTCCTGTTTCAATATTCCGTTGTTATAATAAACGTACACTGCCGCACCAATTCCGAATGTATTTTTCTTGTCACCTTTTAAATCGACCGCGATATAATTGTTGAGCCATTTATCCGAAGTGGTATTTTTAAATAAGAAACAAGGTTGGTTTACATTGCTTATAACCAAATCCAGATCGCCATCGTTATCCAGATCGCCATATGCCGAACCGTTTGAAAAGCTTGGAACACCGAGTCCCCAATCAGCAGCCATGTTGCTAAAAGTGAGGTTGCCATTATTTCGCAAGGCATAATTTGGAATTGGATTGCTCGGCATCCGGTTAATAATATTTTCGACTTCTGCTTTTTCACCTGTCATTGTCATTTCCTGAACAAAATCGTTGGCAAAAAAGTCCAAAAAATCCATGTCGGTCAGGTCGTGGTAAATCCCGTTCGAAACATATACATCACGGTAGCCGTCATTATCCATATCGAGTAACAAGGCGCCCCAACTCCAGTCGGTTTGAGCGACTCCGCTGATATAAGCTATTTCTGAAAACGTTTCATTTCGGTTATTCAGGTGCAACGCATTTTGTATGTATTGGTTATAAAAATCGAGTTCTTGTTTAAGTTTAACAAGATCGTGGTCTTCAAACTCGCTGGTATTTTTCAAACGTTCGTCGCCTTCAGGAAGCATGTCGGTGACAAAAATTTCAGCATAACCGTCGTTGTTTATATCGGCTAAGTCGGCCCCCATCGACGACATGCTTAAATGCTGAATATAATCTCTTAAACTTTCCTTAAAAGTTCCGTCACCCTGGTTAATATACAGATAGTCGCATTCGTAAAAATCGTTCGAAATATAAATATCGGGTAACATGTCCTGGTTTACATCACCAACTGTAACTCCCATTCCAAATGCGATCAAACTTCCAAAAATTCCGGCTTCTTCACTTACATCCACAAATTTTCCATTGTCGTTTCGCATAAGTTTATCTCCGCCACCTTTAAATACTTTTGGCAGGCTCCAGTCTTCGCTTCTTACCATGCGCTGATTTGAATAGCCCAAACTATTTGCCGGGATAAAACTGTTGTTCAGGATATACACATCGAGGTCGCCATCGCCGTCGTAATCAAAAAAAGCTGCATGCGTGGTAAGGCCACTGTCGTCCAAACCATATTCCGCTGCTTTTTCGGTAAAAGTAAGATCGCCGTTATTGATAAAAAGTTCGTTTTTATGATCGTCATCCTTAATGTTTCCAGCATTGCAAACATAAATATCCATCAGTCCGTCAGCATTGATATCGACCATTGCAATTCCTGTCGACCAGGCACGTTCGCCTCCAACTCCTGCTGTTTCACTAATATCTTTAAAAGTGAAATTTCCCTGGTTCAGGTACAGTTTGTTTTTGCCCAGGTTCGATGTCATGTAAATATCGGCCAGACCATCGTTATTAATGTCGGCAATTCCCACTGCACCTCCGTTATAAAAGTTTCGGTAAGTAAAAATATTGAACTCCTTCTCGTTAACAATTTTGTTTACGAAGTCGACTCCGCTTTTTTGAGCAGGAACCAACTGAAATAAGGTATCGCCGGAATCTGTGTTTTCGTTTTTGTTTTTGCATGAAAACAGTAGGCTGAGTGTGATGACTATAAAAATAAATTTTCTGCGCATTAAAAATTACTTTTCCGGGTTCTTTAGTTTTTTCTGAACATTTCTGGGTTACTCTAAAATCTTTCAACGTCGATCAACCAGGTTGCTCCTCATCGTAATGTCAAAAACAATACAGGCAAATCTAAAATTTTTATTTCGTTTTTGAACACACAAAACTTACTCAATACAATAAGTTCTCTCTGCATTCAGCCGTTTAATAAAAAGCCAGTGAGTCAATACTCACTGGCTTATCCAATTCTTAAACTAAACTACATTTAAAATGCGAATCGGCTTATCTATGGTTTTTAATAACCAGGGTTCTGTTGCAAGTTAGGATTTGATGCTAACTGGCCGGAAGAGAATGGGAATAATAAGTATTTTGGATCAGAAGCTGGTTTTTCTGCCCAAGCATCCAAATATTTTCCAAAACGAACCAAGTCGTTTCTTCTCCAGTTCTCGTTCCATAATTCACGACCTCTTTCAGCAAGCATAACATCCTCGTTAATAGCTGCAAGTTGAGATGCATTACGAACAGAACGCAATTGATTAACGATGGCCAAAGCAGCGGCATTGTCACCGTTTCTCATTAATGCTTCAGCTTTCATCAACAAGACATCAGCATAACGTAATAATGCCACGTCGTTATCCGGAGAATCTACGTTTTCGTAATCAGGTGTATATTTCATGATACGGATGCCACTGGTTTCCAATGTAGCACCACCTGAAATAATTGGGCTTTCTTTGGTAAAAAACAATGGATTACCTGCCCTGTCTTTTAATGCAGTTCCGGTTTCATCGTATTGCTGTCCGTAAAGCAGACCGGCGTCAAGGCCTGACGCAGCTTTAACTGCAGGAACTTCACCGTGTTTCCGTACATCTCCATCTTCAAACGAATCATAAAAATCAGCCAAAGTGGTAAAACCATTCCACCCGCTTGGTTTCTGGTTGTAGTGTAATGTAGCATAATAACGGCCACTTACACCATTCGACCGAATACCTCTCACATTATGTACACATAAAATAAACTCACTTGAATTTTCATTGTCAGAAGCAAACATCTTAAAGTAATCACTTTCAAGGGAGTAATTACCAGAACTAATGATGGCATCGCAATTACTGATTACCTTAGTCATGTTATCAGCACTGAATGAAAATGACTGGCGATCGCTATCATAAACATCCTTGTTTAAGTAAGCTTTTGCAAGTAAAGCATGTGCGGCAGCTTGAGAAACAACCCACGAATCTTCGTTGGTAGGTAAATTATTTACGATTGCTTCCAGTTCGCTGATGACATAACTAATTGCTTCTGAGCTATTCATTACATAAGGATATTCAGACAATGCAGATCCCGGATCACGCATTGGCACCTGTCCCCATCCGTCAACTATGTAAAATATATACATCGCACGGATAAAACGCGCTTCTGCTTCCTGTTGAGGAGTAGTTTCGTACTGAAGCAGGTCGATAGCTGCAAATAAGCCAGCAGTGTACATTTGGTATGCACCCATGATGGTTGAATGTTCAGGATCCCACTTATGTTGGTGTAAAGCACGCCACGCACCGTTGTCATCCCAGTCACCACCCCTGGTAGGTTGAATAATATCATCTGATGTATGTTCAAATGTAATATTGTCTCCGACACTACCAAGCGTATTGTATAGTTCTGCTAATAAATCAGAAACATTAGCGGCTGTTACCTGATCTTTAGTCAAGCGATCTTCAAGGGTTTCGTCAAGGTTGGTACAACTGATACCCATCCCAGTAATCGCAATAAATACAGCTAAAAATTTCAAAATATTTTTCATAATAATCTAGTTCTTTATTAATTAGAATGATACGTTCAGGCCAAAAGTAAAGGTCCTTGAATTTGGATAAGGGACATAGTCGATGCCAAATGAAGGAACACCATCAACTGCCTTGTTTGTATTTACTTCAGGGTCAAATCCGGTATAGTCTGTAATCAGGAACAAATTCTGACCGGTTACAGAGAGGCGGGCATTATCGAAGAACCAAGGCGCTTTTTTGAAAGTATAACCAAAGGTCAGGTTATTCAAACGCAGGAAGTCACCATTTTCAAGATAACGGGTTGATCCTGATAATGGATTATCCGGACTTTCACCTGGCAACATATATAAAGGAGAACTGTTGCGTCCTTTGGTTGGGTTACTGGCAACCAATATAGAAGTAGCAGTGTTGTTATATACCTGGTGTCCGAATGCACCGTTAAAGTTGGCAACCATATCCCAGTTCTTGTAACGGAGGCTGGCTGAGATACCCAAAATCTGATTTGGGTTTGGATCACCTACATATTGTTTACCTTCCTGGTAAACACTTTTCCCTTCACCATCCAGTCCTTCAAATACCAAAAGGTAGAAAACGTTCAAAGGTTGACCTTCAACAAAACGTTGGCTGGTTACACCCGACACACCTTGTCCGTGTAAAGCACCTGTTTCAACAATACGTGCAAAGTTTTGAAGTTCGTTTTTCAGGAAACTGATGTTTGCACTCAAATCGAATGTAAAATCTTTGGTATCAACGATACGTCCGTTCAACGATAATTCAACACCTGTATTTAATACCTCGGCATCAAGGTTGGTCCAAACCTTACCCGATGATGGGCTTGGATAAGCGGCTTCGGCATAGAATAAAAGATCTTTCGTTTTCTTATTGAAGTATTCAAGGGTACCTGATAATCTTGAATCAAGAATAGTGAAGTCAAGACCTACGTTGAAAGTAGTTGAGGTTTCCCATTTCAAATCAGGGTTATCAAACTGCGAACGGGTTAACCCATCGCGAGTGATACTGTACTGAGCCTGAGAAGCACCCGCAGGGAATTCCTGGTTACCGGTTTGTCCCCAACCCAGACGGATTTTCAGGTCATCGATTACATCAGGCATAAATGCTTCTTCCGATATACGGTAGGCAACTGCTGCCGATGGGAAATAACCATAATTGTTATTGCTACCAAATTTACTTGAACCGTCAGCACGCATGGTAGCGGTTACAAGGAATTTGTCGTACAAACTGAAATTTACTCTTCCAAAGAATGATTGCAGTTCGCTTTCAGGATCATAGTAAGAATAAATATTCCTGGTATCCTGAGAAATAGCCTGGAGTTGATTGAGATAATCTACTTCGTCGTAGGTGAAATCCTGTCCTGAAATACCTTTTCCCCAGCGCTTGTTCACCTGGTAAGAATAACCTACCATGGCATCAAACCTGAAGTCTTCGCTGAAAAGTTTGTTATAATT
>WOYV01000105.1:0-10072 GCA_011620585.1 Draconibacterium sp. | reverse complement strand
CTGATCCTGGGCACTTAACGACAAACGATATTTCATGTCGGCATTACCGCCGGTAAAAGCGACGTTGTGGTTTTGCGAGAAAGCAGTTCTGAATATGGCATCGAGTGCATCAACGTTGCCACCATGGTTCTGGCTTGGCGCAATAGCCGCAAATTCGCTGGCCGAATAAACAGGAATAAGATTTGCTGCATTTGCTACACTGAACGATGCGTTGTATTCAATCCGGTTTTTGCCGGCAGTACCTTTTTTGGTAGTAATCATGATAACACCATTGGCACCACGCGAACCATAAATGGCTGTTGCCGAGGCATCTTTCAAGATATCCATCGAAGCAATGTCATTTGGGTTAATAAAGTTCAGCGGATTTCGTGACTCAACGTTACCAAAACCAATATTGGCGCTGGCGGTAGTAGATCCACCTGAAAGAGGGACACCATCAACTACAATCAAAGGATCATTACCCGAACGTACCGATGAGTTACCACGGATACGAATGGAAGAGTTAGCTCCTGGATCACCACTTGAATTAGTAATCATTACACCTGATACTTTACCTTGAATAAGGTCGCTTGGCGAAGCAGAAACACCCCGGTTAAAATCTTCAGTTTTTACAGAAGCCACAGCGCCGGTTGCATCTTTCTTTTTTACCGAGCCGTAACCAACAACTACCACTTCATCCAATGCTTCGGTACTGGTAGCTAATTCAATGTTAAGGGTTCCACCACTGGTTATTTGTTTTGTTACATCGGAATAACCAATGTATGAAAACATCAGGCTGGCACCCGAATTAACGTTAAGAGTATACTCTCCATCAAAATTAGTGATGGTCCCTGTAGTTGTTCCCACAACTACAATCGAAACACCCGGAAGGGGTTCCTGAGAATCCATGTCTACAACTTTACCCGACACAGTAACTTCCTGTGCGAAAGCAGTTGTGAACATAAAGAATGCGGAGAAAATAAATAACACCGCAAATTTTAGCTGATTATTCTTCATAGTTATTAATTAAATTAGTAAATAGATCCGATTTAAATCAATTTATATTGTCTGTCTGTTAATTCAATTCATAATGAACCATTAACAAAAATACGGTTAGCAAACTGCCCCATCAATCACAAATGATACAAAACCATAGATACATGTTACAAATCGTACTCAAAACATCGCCTGGATTCATATATGTTTCTATCCATTCAACTATGTTACCTAAACATGAATTTTACTTTTCATAATGATAACTTATTGTGAAATTGACAGTTTAGTTGTCTTGATTTTTAACAAAAATTGCAACCGATTTTGACTAATTTCGCTTACATTTGAAGAACATTAATAAACTAAACTATCTTGACAAAACGCGGCTTACTACTTGTTCTGTTTCTTATATTTTATGCGCAAACGTTAATTTCTGCGCCTGCAAAATATAAAGTTGGCTTTTCGCAATGCACTACCTCTGATTTATGGCGCCAAACCCAGTTAAGATTGATGGAAATTGAAATGTCGTTCTACCCCGACATGCAACTGATTGTGAAAGATGCCAACGATAATTCGACCACTCAAATCCAGCAAATAGAAGAACTGCTTCGTAGCGGCATTGATTTATTAATTGTGTCGCCTAACGAATCGGAACCTATTGCACCTGTCGTTGAAAAAGTTTTCAATGCAGGAATCCCGGTAATTATTATCGACAGAAAAGTAAATACCGATAAATATTCCTGTTTTATTGGCGGCGACAATTATGTTATTGGAGTTGAAGCCGGGAACTATGTGGCAAAAATATTAAACGGAAAAGGGAAAGTGCTCGAAATAGAAGGCTTGGAAGGTTCGTCGCCTGCCAAGGAGCGACACGAAGGTTTTGTAAGCGTCCTGGACAAATATCCCGGGATCGAAATTGTCAAATCGGTTTCGGGAAACTGGAAAGAAGAAAGTGCCAATTATATCATTAACAATGCATTAAAAAACGAACTCGAATTCGACCTTGTATTTGCGCACAATGATGTAATGGCCCGTGAAGTGAGAAAAGTAACCCAACAATTTCGAAAAACGCGCAATATCTATGTACTGGGCGTGGATGGCTTACCCGGAAACAATGGGGGAATTCAAATGGTGCTCGATAACGTTCTCGACGCCACTTTTATGTATCAAACCGGTGGTGGGCTGGCCATTCAAACCGCCAACGATATTTTGAATAATCGAAAAGTTTCGAAACAGAATATTATCCCTACTATTACTATCGACAAAGAAAATGCCCCGATGCTAAAAACGCAGACCGATCAAATCGAACTGTTACACAATAAAATAGAGAGACAAAAACTTCTGCTCACCATTGAAGCTTCCCGAAATAAAACACAAAGCATTGTGCTGTTCTTCCTGATTTCAGTATTGACCTTAACTACTGCCCTCATTCTGATGATTTATTTCAGTTTGCGCAGTAAGAAACGAATCAACCAGGTTTTGATAAATAAGAACAACGAAATTGAGGAGCAAAACACACTTTTAAAAAGCCAACACGAGCAACTCAAAAAAATCGATAAAGAACTGGAAGAAGCCACGCAGGCTAAACTTACTTTTTTTACCAATATTTCGCACGAATTTAAAACTCCGCTGACGCTAATTAAGGGGCCTCTCGAAAATTTGCTTGAAAACAATATGAACCCGGTTGATGTGAAGAAGATGTACAATATCATGTACCGAAATACTCTTCGTTTGATGCAAATGATAAACCAACTGATGGATTTCAGAATGGTGGAAAATAAAAAGATGAAAATTAAGGCCAGCGAAAATAATCTCGATGAATTTATGCGCGATGTTTTTGATTCGTTTAAAACCCTGGCTGAAAAAAAACGCATTAAGCTTTCCTATAAAAACGAGTTTAAAAAAACCAGTATTTGGTTCGACTACGAAAAAATAGAAAAGGTTATGTTCAATATTTTGTCGAACGCCTTTAAATTTACACCACAAAACGGAGAAATAACCATTCAGGTAAGCAAGTGCAAAATTGATAACCCCGGGTTATTCCCTGAAGAAATTTGTATTGAAGTAAAAGATTCGGGACCAGGAATACCAAAAGAGGAACTTCCACGGATTTTTGATCGATTTTACCATAATGGCGAATCAAAAATTATTAAAAGCACTGGTATAGGACTTAATTTCTCGAAAGAACTGGTAGAACTTCACCGTGGAAGAATGAGCGTTAAAAGCAAGGAAGGTGAAGGCACTTCTATTTTTATTTGTTTGCCTCTCGGAAACCTGCATTTGATTGAAGAAGAAATGGTGAAAGAGAAGAATATTGAGCATATAGAAAACATTGCCCTGGAGGATGTTACAGAAACTCAGGGACACAAGAAGTCAGTGCAACAAAAAGCAGAAACAGAACATGCTCCATCACTTTTAATTGTAGAAGACATGCCTGATGTGCTGGAGTTTATTCGTATTGGATTGAACGGCGATTACAATTTGTATACCGCTAGAAATGGGAAAGAAGGGATCCAGCAGGTAATAGACAAAGAACCTGATTTGATTATCAGCGATGTAATGATGCCTGAAATGGACGGTTTTGAAATGACCCGACGTTTAAAATCAGATACTAAAACCAGTCATATTCCAATTATTCTATTAACTGCCAAAACAGCGGTTCAGGATAAAATTGAAGGCATGGAAGGCGGCGCCGACTTCTTTTTAGAAAAACCTTTTAATAATTCACTACTCAAGTCGAGTATCAACAATTTGCTTTTATCCAGAAAAAAACTTCGCGAACATTATCGCGACACACTCGATTTTGGCCCCCCTGGAGACGAGCTAAACCAACTTGACCGACAATTCCTTGAAAAACTCAGAAAAATTATACTCGAACACTTGGGCAATGAAGAATTAAACGTAGATGAACTGGCTTCAAAACTCGGAATCTCGAGGGTACATTTGTACCGTAAAGTTAAGAAGCTCACCGATATGTCGGTTAGCGAATTTGTAATTTCGGTAAAATTGAAGAAATCGCTCGAATTGCTTCGGAAAAGCGGAAAAACCATTACTGAAATTGCCTACGAATCAGGCTTTTCTTCTCAATCATATTACACGCGCTGTTTTAAAGATCAGTTTAAAATATCGCCCAGCGAATACATAAAACAAAACCGGAAGGCAGTTTAACCGACTAAATATTTCGGAATACCCAATTTAAATCCAGAAACAACACCGAGTTTCTTCTCGATTTCAGTATCTGAAATAACGATTACACCCAAAAAAATCAACCTGATTATCGACTTCTTCAAGATAGGCGATAATAGTTTCGGCAGAAGTAAGCGCCTGCCGATCGACAATTGTGGGAAATAAGCTTTCGTAAACCGCGGGAAAATAATCGTTGATTCACACCCTCAGCCTTGTTTCATCGTCGAGAGCCTGTCCACCCGGGTTATTCATTACAATTTCGTTGCCCGAACGGTATAATTGCACCCTGATGAATAAAACCCCGAACCTGAAAGCATCAGGAAATTCTTGATATCAGCTACGGTCATCTCGTAAATAACCGTTCCGTTATTAAAAGGACCTATTTCAAAAATCTCACGCCGCGAAATATCACCGGCATTCAAACTTGTACGGATCCCGCCTGTATTTTGAAATGTCACATCAACATTCATTTGCATTTGCAACGCTTTGGGATAAAAGCATCCAACCTCTCCGGTATTGTGATAATCCCATAAGTTCTTTATTGGAAGGACGTATTGAAATTCACTCAAAATAAAAACAAAAAGGCCGTCCGTCAAATGACGGATCGGCCTTTTCGGTGGGCGATGACGGATTCGAACCGCCGACCCTCTGGGTGTAAACCAGATGCTCTGAACCAGCTGAGCTAATCGCCCGAATATCTATTTCTTGTTTCTGAACGCGCCCCCTTTTCGGGAAAGGCGCTGCAAATATATAAGCTATTTTTAGTTCTGCAAAAAAATCGTAAAAAAATCATTACAAAATTTCGGCTACCACAAAAGTGCTTCCCCCTACAACTATCAGATCGTGTTTTTCAGCATTATTACGGGCATTGGAAAGTCCTTCTGCAACAGAAGGATAACACTCTCCCACCAAGCCAAACCGACGTGCCGCTGTGTTTAAAATTTCTTTATCAAGGGCACGCTCAATATCCGCTTTTACAAAATAATACCGTGCGTTTTTAGGTAAAAGTGCCAGCACTTTGTCCGGATTTTTATCAGCTACGGTACCAAAAACAAAATGAAGCGTTTTATGTGGGGTGTTATTGACCTGTTCCACCACTTCCCGAATACCGTCCTCGTTATGTCCCGTATCACAAACAATCAGTGGATTATTGCCAATTACCTGCCAGCGGCCCTGCAAGCCAGTTAAACCGGTAACATTTGCCAGTGCCCACCGGATTGCTTGTTCTGAAATTCTATATCCCTTTTCATTCAGAATATCCACTGCCTTAAGCACGGCAGGCAGGTTTTTGTGTTGATAACTACCCAGTAAATCCATTTCAATATCCAGGTAAACCGGTTCACCAAACTGTTCAACATTCAGGTACTTTTTCCCGTCAATTCCCTGCATGGCATAACTTACACCATATTCCTGGTCGGCAAAAAACAAAGGAGCGTTTTCAATACCTGCTTTATTTTGAAACACTGACTGAGTTTCTTTTTGCGTAGTTCCTATCACAACTGGCACCGATTTTTTAATAATCCCCGATTTTTCAGCCGCAATTAATTCAATAGTATCTCCCAAAAGATTAGTATGATCGAGCCCGATGTTGGTAATTACACTTAATTCGGGAGTAATAATATTCGTAGAATCGAGCCTTCCTCCAAGTCCAACTTCAACCACCGCCACATCTACATTTTGCCGTGCAAAATAGCCGAAAGCCATGGCAACGGTCAGCTCAAAAAAGGAGGGTTCTATTTTCCACAATTCATTGTTAGTACGATAATGCTCAAGCCATTTCACGACTTCTTCTTCAGGCATCATTACGCCATTTATCCTGATCCGTTCTCGAAAATCCTTTAAATGTGGCGATGTATAAAGTCCTGTTTTATAACCTGCTTTTTGCAAAATAGCAGCCAGCATGTGCGACACAGAACCCTTGCCATTGGTGCCGGCCACGTGTATCGACCTGAATTTCAGGTGCGGATGATCGTACAATTCATCCAATCTCAGTGTATTATCCAGGTTGTTTTTATAGGCAGCCGGACCGCTTCGCTGAAACATCGGCAAACGCGTAAGAAGATATTCCAGTGTTTCGTTATAGTTCACTCTCATCTATTTATTAACGACTGCAAGTTTATTAATTTTTACAGCACTCCCCTCAATATCTGACCAATTTATCTACATTTAAGAAATTCAAATTAGGTATGCTTAGTAAAACTAAAAAAAGTAAAATTTTCGTTCTGGACACCAACGTAATTTTACACGATCACACCTGTATTTACCAGTTCCAGGATAACGATGTTATCCTTCCAATTACAGTCCTCGAGGAACTGGACAAATTTAAACGAGGCAACGATCTGATCAACTTTCAGGCACGCGAGTTTACCCGCCTGCTCGATGAAATTGTTGGTGACGAACTTTTTAACGGCGGCAAATCGCTGGGTAAGGGCAAAGGAAATCTGCGGATCGAAACCGGAAAACCATTTTCCGATGAATTAAAAACCTCTTTCCGCGAAGACATTCCCGATCACAGGATATTATCAATCGCCGATTATATTTCAAAGGCT
Source organism: Draconibacterium sp. (assembly GCA_011620585.1). Taxonomy (GTDB): domain Bacteria; phylum Bacteroidota; class Bacteroidia; order Bacteroidales; family Prolixibacteraceae; genus Draconibacterium. The sequence continues at coordinate 3,365 of WOYV01000105.1, read as the reverse complement.
TATCCTAAACGGAAAACGGTTCTTATCAGCAAGGACATTAACCTTCGGATGAAGGCCAAATCTTTAGGTATCCAGGCTGAAGATTATAAAACCGACCAGGTAACCGACGAGAATATCCTGGATAAAACAGTCACTACTTTCGATAATTTTAGCGACAGCCTTATCGATACCTTATACAACCAGGGAAGTTTTGCCAAGGCCGAAGCCGGTGATAAATTTAAACCCGAAGCCAACGAATGCTTTATTTTCAGGGGGAACGCGTCGAGTGCACTGGCAAGGTACGATGCCAAATCGGAGCGGATTTACCGGGTGGAAAAAAACTCGGCTTACGGTATAAAACCCAGAAATGCCGAGCAGACGTTTAGCTTGAACATGCTGATGGATCCGGATATAAGACTAATGGCGCTAACCGGAAAAGCAGGAACCGGAAAAACCCTGCTTGCGCTGGCTGCCGCCATTGAACAACACCGCCAGTACGAGCAGATTTTGCTGGCCCGCCCGATTGTGGCGCTTAGCAACCGCGACCTGGGCTATCTTCCCGGCGACGCTTCCGAAAAAATCAGCCCGTACATGCAACCGTTGTTTGATAACCTGGCCGTGATAAAACATACCTTTAATCCGCGCAGCAACGAATACCAGCTAATCGAAGAAATGATTAAGGAAGAACGTTTAAATATTACACCTTTAGCCTACATTCGGGGACGTAGTTTGAATAACGCTTTCTTCATCATCGACGAGGCGCAGAACCTTACGCCACACGAAGTAAAAACCATTATCACACGTGCCGGCGAAGGCACGAAAATGGTATTTACCGGCGACCTGCAGCAAATCGACTCGCCTTATCTCGATATGAAATCGAACGGTTTGGCTTATATGACCGACCGTATGCGTAACCAGGACTTGTTTGCGCACATTAACCTTGTAAAAGGCGAACGCAGTTATTTGGCAGAATTGGCCAGCAACCTTTTATAGCTTATCAAGAGGACTTCGTCATGCTGAATTTATTCCAGCATCTATTTCGAAAAGATTTTGAAACAAGTTCGGAATGACCTGCCCCTTGTACTTAGAGATTCAAAAAGAACACTTTGCAATAAGCAGCTTTTTTCTACCTTTGCAGCCTATTTAGAAAGAATTTAGATTAGGATGAATTATCAGGGGAAGAAAGCTGCTTTTTATACGTTGGGGTGTAAACTGAATTTTTCGGAAACATCGACCATTGCCAACTCATTCAAAGAAGTTGGTTTTGAACGTGTTGAGTTTGATGAAAATGCAGATGTTTACGTGATTAACACCTGTTCGGTGACCAACCAGGGCGACAAGGAAAGCCGGAACATTATTCGCCGTGCCATTCGCAAGAACCCAAATGCGACGGTAATTGTTGTGGGGTGTTACTCGCAGCTAAAACCCGAAGAAGTGGGTCATATTGAAGGAGTTGATTTGGTACTCGGGACCCAGGAAAAATTTCATATTCCGGCCTATCTGGGCGATCTTCAAAAAAACGAAACCACAAAAATAGAAACTACCCGGCTGGCAAACATTAAAAACTACCACCGCTCATTTTCGTGGGGCGACCGCACCCGCAGTTTTCTGAAAATTCAGGATGGTTGCGACTACTATTGTTCGTTTTGTACCATCCCTTTTGCACGCGGTCGCAGCCGGAACGACACCATCGAAAACACGGTGGCCGAAGCACAAAAAGCGGTTGAAAAAGGGTATAAAGAAATTATTCTGACCGGGGTAAATATTGGCGATTTTGGCAAATCTACCGACGAAAATTTCCTGGATCTGCTGCGGGCATTGGAAAAAGTGAAGGGTTTGAAACGCCTTCGTTTGGGATCGGTCGAACCCAACCTTTTAAAAGATGAAATCATTCAACTGGTAGCCGGATCAAAGGTAATCATGCCTCATTTTCATATTCCCTTACAGGCGGGTTCCGATGAAATTCTTTCGCTAATGAAACGTAAATATTCCACCGAACTCTTCAGAAGACGGGTAGAGCGAATCCGCGAAATTGTTCCACATGCTTTTATTGGCGTAGATGTAATTGCCGGGACAAATGGCGAAACCGAAACACATTTCCAGGAATCGTACGATTTCATCAATAGTCTTGAAATATCCCAGTTACACGCTTTTACCTATTCTGAACGAAGTGGGACGCAAGCGCTGAAGATTCCGTGGACGGTTGAACCCGAAGACCGCAAACACCGGACACAGATGTACATCAACCTATCGGAAAAGAAACTCAGGGCTTTCTACGAAAAAAATCTGGATAGCGAACAAACGGTTCTGTTTGAAGAAAATCAGAAAAATGTGAGAATGACCGGTTTTACCGAAAATTACATAAAAGTAGAGGTCCCGTATAAAAAAGAATTGGTGAACGAACTCGGAAGGGTAAAATTAAAATCAATTTTGCCAAACGGTCACGTTGAGGTTGATTTCTGCTGATCGTATTTTCAAGATAAAACAAGGATCCGATCTTTTGAAAAGATCGGATCCTTATATTTTGCACCAACCATATGCACAATAACACGCGCAACCCTAACACCCTGTTTTGCAATCTATTCAAAAAGAAAAAAACGATTGGAGTTTTCTATTTTTTGCCTTAATTTTAAACAACTAATACTACAAGCCCTAAGCTGGACAAGCCAGAACCAAAAAGGAAAAAGGCGTAACTTTACTTGATGGAACTATTGACAGAAACATACAAAAGCGAGATATCCTGCGTTCTTTCATGTTTCGACAGGTTAATTCTCAGCGGAACAATGCCAGAGATATCTTACAGCCAGGGAATGACAAGATATATGTATGATAATGGGATCAAAATATTTGACTATCCCAAATTTGCCGAACCATTTAAAGAAGCCATCCGGGCAAATGCTGAACGGATAGCCAAAGAGCACGGTGTGGAAATTGAATTCATCCGCAAAGCAGGAGTCAGAAAAGAATCAATCATTTCGGAAAAGATTGAAAAGCGGGGCAATCATCCCGGCATTGTGCATATTATCTCAGCAATGGAAACATACAATACTTATAAACCGTGGCACGACAAAACAACGGGGAAAACATTTTTAAAACCGGACACGGGCAAATGTTTGCATTACTATTTTTATTTCATCGACCAGCAGGCTGATTAAACGGTTGAGGGTACACGGGCTAATAAAAAAGGCTGCCGATTCGTACAAATATTACCTCACCAAAATCGGAAAAGAAACCATCATTATGGCTCAGAAAATTAAAGAACTGGTGCTGGTTCCAGCTTATTGCTATTGAATATTATGCCAAAAAATACATCAATTTAAAAGATAAGGTACTAAAAAATACACAAAATGAGTAAACTAAACGATACAAAAATTATCCCGATGCTG
>WOYV01000024.1:5149-43013 GCA_011620585.1 Draconibacterium sp. | reverse complement strand
TTGTAATGATGATAGTTATGGTATCATCGTGCGATTCAATTGTAGACGAACAATACCTTGAAAATAGCACTACTGTTGAAGGGGTAGAATTGGATGCTACCCAAAACTCCTCCAACGGTAACCTTATTGAACTAAGTATGAATACCCCAGGAGTTACTGGTTATTGGGACTACAATTTGGGTATAGCCTTAACAAATAAAGTAGAGATTGTTTATCCTATCCCGGGAACATCAACTTTTACTTTTGTTGGGACTTTGGGTGCCGAGTTCTTCGAAAAAACAATTGATGTAACAGTTGATGTATTAGATACTCCATTAGATCAGGATTGGTATGATTTGGTAAGCGAGAACACTTCTGCTGGTAAAACCTGGGTATTTAATGGCGGCCCTACTCCTGATGGCGGAATGTGGTGGTTTATGGCTGATCCGGGTAATCCATGGGGTTTATGGTGGAATGCTGCCGGGGACTGCTGTCCTCCGGTTGATGCCGCAGGTAGGATGCATTTTGATCTTAATGGAGCTGCAAACTTCACGTATTATTCTGGACCTGATGCAACAGCAGAAACAGGTAGTTTTGTTTTGGATGTTGCAAATCAAACATTGAAAATTAATGGTTCTAATATTTTAGGAGCTGAAGAACCACGTGGTAATCCTGACGGGTTTTACCAAATCGTTTCACTAACAGAAGATGAAATGGTTCTTTTTGTGTCTAACAATGCAGGTGGAACTGGTTGGACCTGGGTTTTCAGACCAGAATAGGACTTCATTTATTAGGAAGTAAAGTTGTTATTGGCAGTTAATTTATTTGCCAATTAAACCAATAAAAGGGGAGAGTTACTCTCCCCTTTTTTCTCCATTTTTTTTTACATGCATTATGTATGAATCCTTGGAGACGGTTATTGTTATGCAATTGTTTAAATTCAATATGGTTATCAAGTCAGGGCGCAGAACAAACCAGCAACAAGGGAATCTTTTTAGTGCCCACAAAAAAAATGTGATAAATTACCATAGCAAAAATGTAGTAGTCGATTTGAACGGAATAGGCAGCGGCTTCTATCTTTTACAACTCACAGCAAAACGAGTAAAACAGGTAGTCAACGATTTATAATTTCAAAATAGGTTTTGAGTACAAGATGAAATCCAGTTTTTCCATATTGTTTTTTTTGCTAAACCTGCATGTTTTTGCCCAGGTTGGAGAACTTTTATGGGAAGATAATTTTAACAGCGAACAACTCGACTTGAGTAAATGGAATATCGAAACAGGTACAGGTGTTAACGGTGATTGGGGAACGGGGCAACTTGATCGTGCCACCGACCGTGAGCAAAACATTAGCTTTCAAAATAACATGCCGGGTGCCGACGGTGGGTGTTTGGCAATTACCACCCGGAATGAATTTTATATCGACCGTAATTATACCAGTGGAAGGGTCAATACCGCCGGTAAATTTTCCTGGGGGCCTGGCCACCGGATCGTGGCAAGGGTTTATCCGCGCGATGTGAAACAGATTGGTCAGGGCTTTGCTTTTTGGATGATGCCTGCCGAAATTCCATCGGGATGGGATTACATTATGTGGCCGCAAGGTGGCGAGATTGATATTATGGAATATGTTGGGGCCATTCCTTTTCATAATCTTGGCAGTGTGCATTATGCCTGGTTTTGGCAAAATAATCAGTGGGTAGATTGGAACCACGGAAATCAGGGCGCTTATTACAGTTATGGGAGCAACGAAGTTCCAAATCCCGCAGAACCCGGATATGGAAATTATCCACCCGAAGAGAGCGATCCGAATGCGGGAAGTTATGGCTTTCATACCTACGGAATTGATTGGTACGCCGATCGGATCGAGTTTTTTGTCGACGATCACGTGTACCACATTCATTATCTGAACGACGGTGGAGCTTTTTACAACGATGGCGAAGACCAGTTTGCTGTACAAAATATCGATGCGAAAAGAGTTGGGGTATCAGAATATTCCAATCATTTTAATGAATGGCACCCGTTCGAACATAAAATGTATCCAATTCTGAGTGCAGGAGTTGGTGGAAGTGATCATACTTATGGTGGCCCGGTAAGCCAGGCGGCTGAATTTCCTTGTTCTGTTTTTGTCGATTGGGTGCGTGTATATCAGTTGGATAATCAAGTTGGTACCAACGATACTTCATTGAATAAGGAATTTTTAATTTATCCAAATCCTGCTTCAAATCAGGTTCGTGTTGAATTCCCTGATATGGGGAACTCCGCATATAATATTCATCTAACAGACATTCGGGGTAATGTCTTGAAGAAATTTGCACGCGAGGGTAACGAGAATCCTTCTTTTAGCGTGAAGGAAATACCGCCCGGAATTTACCTGGTTAGAATAGAAACAAAGGGAAATGTATATTTGAAACAGTTAATTATCAGTAAATAAAACAGATATGATTCATGAATTAAAGGGAAGAACAAATATTCTTAAATATTTTTTAAGTGCCATGGTTTTGATTTTGTTTCTGAGTGCCTGTGGCAAATCGGAACCCGAAACGGCTGCCTTCACTCCCGGATTTATATATGAATTTATAGATGGTAATCATGTTCGCTTTATCAATCAAACTGAAGGTGAATACCACATTCTAAACTGGGATTTTGGTAATGGGCAAACTGAATCAACCACTTCGAAATCAGAACAGTTCGAGGTTTATTATCCTCAGGCGGGTGAGTATGATGTTACGCTAACGGTTATTGGTTTAGATGGTGGGCGCGGCTCGTTGAAAAAAACGGTCAGCATTGAGCAAACCGATTTTGAAGTCACTTTCACACTCAGTGTCGACGCAGCTCATCCTAATAATGTGAACCTAGAGAATACTTCGGTTGGGACTTTTGATTCGTTCAGTTGGATATTTCGGAACAGGGTGATTGAAAATGAAAACTCGGCAGTAGCCTATTTCCCTTATGCAGGTTCTTACACTATCCTATTAAAAGTAGTAAAAGACGGGAAAACCTATTCATCGAATAAGCCCGTAACAATAGCTCTTGACGATCCCGGTTATTTTTCAAAATTTGGCCTGGTGTGGGCCGATGAGTTTGACGGGGATGCTGTTAACACTAATAATTGGGCCTTCGAAACCGGGGCCGGGGGTTGGGGAAACAACGAACTTCAGAATTATACAAACGGGAGTAACACCGAAGTAAAAGACGGAATTCTTACAATAACTGCCTTAAAAGTCGACGATTATAAAGTGGCAGGTTCGTATACTTCTTCCCGAATAATTACGAAAGGCAAACATGAGTTTACTTACGGGAAAATGGAAATCAGGGCCCAATTGCCATCAGGGAAAGGAATCTGGCCGGCAATCTGGATGCTTGGAAACGACATTGGGACTGCCGGGTGGCCTGCTTGTGGCGAAATCGATATAATGGAATATGTTGGATACATGCCAAATACAATATATGCAACGGTTCACACACCGGCAGGTTACGGGTCGAATGGAAGTGGGAATAGCCGCGCGCTGCAAAGTGCAGAGGAAGACTATCATATTTATGGTTTGATGTGGACAGAAAAAGAAATGATATTTTATGTCGACGATATTAATAATATCACCTTTCGATACGCCCCAACATATAAAACAGCTGAAAACTGGCCATTTGATAAGCCGCAATTCTTTATTCTTAATGTTGCCGTTGGTGGCAATTGGGGAGGTGCACAAGGGATCGATAATTCAATTTTTCCACAATCAATGCATATCGATTATGTGCATGTTTACCAGGAAAACTAAGAAAAGAAAAATTATAAATTTATGACAGCCAGAGGATTATTATTTGTTTTTATCCTTGTTTTTTTCGCTTCATGCAGCAACAAAACATTTATCAATCAGGAAGGAAACGAACAAAAGATTCATCAACTGATCAGTCAAATGACACTTGATGAAAAAATTGGTCAGGTGCAGCAGGTAACAGATGGTTTTTTTGGAAACGAAGAAGAAACAAAACAGGCCATTCGCGACGGGAAAGTGGGTTCATTTTTAAATATTACAGGCCCTGAAAGAATTGCCGAGCTTCAAAGAGTTGCCCTGGAAGAAAGCAAACACGGCATTCCATTGCTATTTGGGCGCGATGTTATCCATGGTTATCGTACTATTTTTCCGATTCCACTTGGAATGGCATCATCGTGGGAACCGGATTTGCTCGAAAAAGCAATGCGGGTTTCGGCCGTCGAAGCATCATCAATGGGGATTAACTGGACTTTTGCACCCATGATGGATGTTACCTGGGATCCCCGCTGGGGACGAATTGCTGAAAGTTGTGGCGAAGATCCCTATTTGGCGTCACAAATGGCTGTGGCTATGGTAAAGGGCTTTCAAGGCGATTTAAACGATCCAACGTCAGTCGCAGCCTGTGCCAAACATTTTGTGGGCTATGGCATGTCAGAAGCTGGTCGCGATTACAATACCACTTATATTCCTGAAACACTTCTTCGAAACGTTCATTTAAGACCTTTTGAGGCTGCAAAAAATGCAGGTGTACTCACTTTTATGTCGGCATTTAACGATCTTAACGGTGTGCCAACTTCGGGTAACGAATTTACTTTGAAACATATTCTTCGCGATGAATGGAAATATAACGGAATGGTTGTAAGCGACTGGGGATCGATCGGGGAAATGATCAATCATGGCTTTGCTGCTAACCGCAAAGATGCGGCAGAAATTGCGGTAAAAGCTGGCGTTGATATGGAAATGGCGACTACTTGCTACACCGATAATCTAAAGTCACTACTTGAAGAAGGAAGGATAAGTGAAGAGCTGATTAATGAGCATGTTGCCAATATCCTAAGGGTTAAAATGGAAATGGGCTTATTTGAGAAACCCTACAATCAAATGGTTTCTACTGATACTATTTTGTCCGCCAGTCACCTTGAATTATCGAGAGAAACAGCCCGAAAAAGCATGGTTTTGCTAAAGAACACAAACAAGACATTACCGCTTTCCAAAAATATTAGATCGCTGGCACTAATCGGTCCTTTAGCTGATGCCGCACGTGATCAGCTGGGAACGTGGATATTTGACGGGAATGAAGATGATTCAACCACTCCGAAACAAGCCATTGGATCGATTTTAGGCACACGAATGAATTATGTAGCCGGGTTGGAATACAGTCGGGATAAATCGACAAAAGGATTTGAAAAAGCCGTTTCGGCAGCTAAAAAATCGGATGCCATTTTATTTTTTGCCGGCGAAGAAGCCATCCTTTCAGGAGAAGCCAATGCCCGGGGGATCATCGACCTGCCCGGAATACAGACCGAACTTATTACCGAGCTGAAAAAAACCGGGAAACCGCTCATCCTGGTAGTAATGGCTGGCAGGCCACTGGCAATCGGTGCCGAAATGGAAATGGCAGATGCCGTGCTTTACGCATGGCATCCGGGAACCATGGCAGGTCCGGCGGTTTGCGACCTCTTGTTTGGTGATTTTTCTCCATCAGGAAAACTGCCCGTAACTTTTGTAAAAGGCGCCGGACAAATTCCTTTTTACTACTATCGTAAAAATACAGGAAGGCCAGCAACTTCTGAGGATGTGGTTTCTATCGACGATATTCCCAGAAACTCAAAACAGTTGTCGCTTGGTTTTAAATCAATGCACATCGACTACGGAATTACCCCGCTTCTTCCCTTTGGTTATGGCTTGGGTTATACCGAATTTAGTTACGATAACCTCGCTCTTTCATCAAGCGAAATATCACAGGATGAAACTCTTACGGTATCAGCCCGGATTAAGAATACGGGAAATTACACGGCCGGTGAAATTGTCCAGTTTTATATTCGCGACAAAGTGGGAAGTATAACCCGCCCAATTAAAGAATTAAAAGGCTTTCAAAAGATAGAGCTCAATCCGGGAGATACCAAAACTGTTAGTTTCGAATTAAAGGCGTCTGATCTTCAGTTTTTTAATGGACGTGATTATTTGGTAGAGCCCGGAGATTTTGATGTTTGGATTGGGCCGAATTCGGAAGAAGGATTAAAAGGAGCATTTGTTTTAAAATAGGTTTACATAGGATTTATTAGTTTATGAGGCACTTCCCGAAAGAGAGGTGCTTTTTCTTTTTCCTAACATCAATTCCTAACAATTCGATAAGAAATCGATTGGAAATGATCAGAAATTGCATAACGTCCAAAAACTATTAACTTTGCCACGCATCAAATATTCTTTCAGAAAAAGAGTGTTTGCTTATAAAGAAGAGCGGAGAGAGCGGGCTCAGTGAAACTCTGGCAACCTTCATCGGTAATGAAAAGGTGCCAAAACCCGGCCGGAAACGGAATTATAATTGAAACACTATCAATGAAAAAACTACAGTACACATTGTTTTTATCAAGCGAATTACACGGGGCCAATATGTGTATGAACCAGCGGTTTTAACCGCATCCGGCAGAAATGGATTTAATATCCGCAAAACAGAATTTTATTTACCACGAAGAAGCAAGTCTGCTAAATACTTTTCCAGCTATTGACTTCTTTCTTCCAACTCCATAAATATGTCGAAAGTAAAAACATACGAAGAAATAAACCGCAAACTGAAATCGGGAGAGGCAGTGGTACTTACTGCCGAGGAAGTGGCTAAAATGGCAAAAGAGCTGACTCCCGAAGAAATTGTTGAAAAGGTAGATGTGGTAACCACTGCCACTTTTGGGGCGATGTGCTCGTCGGGAGCTATTATCAATTTTGGGCATGCCAGCCCACCTATCCGAATGGAGAAAATTCGCCTGAACGGAGTTCCTTGTTACGAAGGACTCGCAGCTGTTGATTCGTACATTGGCGCCACAGCCTGCGGTCCCGAGCGTCCGGAATATGGTGGGGCTCACGTCATCCAGGATCTGCTGGATGGCAAAGATGTGTTACTCGAAGCGTGGGGAAAAGGCACCGATTGTTATCCGCGCAAACACATTCGAACCTGGATCAACATCAACACCATCAACGAGTTTACGCTTTTTAACCCACGAAATGCTTATCAGAATTATAACGTGGCGGTAAATACCACGCAAACAATGAAACACACTTACATGGGAACCCTGCTGCCAAATCTGCGCAACGCAACCTATTCTACTTCGGGCGAACTTAGTCCGCTTCTAAACGACCCGGAATTCAGAACAATCGGATTGGGAACCCGCATATTCTTGGGTGGCGCGCAGGGTTTTGTTGTGTGGCCCGGCACACAGTTTCATACAACAAGGCCTAAAAATAATTTTGGTATTCCAACTACCAACGCAGCAACCATCGCAGTTATTGGGAATCTTAAGGAAATGTCGTCTGATTACATTCAGGCTGCCTATTTCGAAAAGTATGGGGTAAGCATGTTTGTTGGGATTGGGATTCCGATTCCGGTGCTTGACGCCGATATTGCCCGCCGCGTATCGATCAACAACAGCCAGATCGAAACTTCGGTACTCGACTACGGAACAGTTGGCACGCCTAAACTGGGGCAGGTAACGTATGAAGAGTTAAAATCGGGTTCGATAGAAGTACAAGGCAAAAAGGTACGAACTGCGCCGGTAGCCAGTTTGGCAAAAGCGCGCAAAATTGCCGGCGAACTAAAAAACTGGCTCATCAAAGGCTCTTTCGAAGTAAGTAAACCGGTACAAATGTTTCCGGCAAATACATCGTTAAACGGTTTAAAAGAAACGGAGGCGAAGAATGATTAAGAAAAGATACATCCTGAATTTTCCGCCCGACAGTGGAGACAAAGCTTTCACTTATCACCTGGTAAAGGATTACGACATCCGGATCAATATTCTGAAAGCAGAAGTATTTCCAGGAAAACGGGGCAGCCTCTTACTCGAACTTCAGGGGAAAAAGGAAAACATAGAGAAAGGTGTGGAATATATCCAAAGCCATAAAATTATTTGCGAATCGTTGGATAAACGAATCCACTTCGAGGAAAACCGTTGCATCGATTGCGGGAATTGTACCGCAGTGTGTTTTGCCGGGGCATTAACGATGAACCGCAAATCGTGGAAACTGGAGTTCGATAAAAGCAAGTGTGTGGTTTGCGAACTGTGCATCCCTGCCTGCCCGTTAAAACTTTTTAAAATCGACTTTCAATGAATCTTTTCGAAGAACGAACCTATCGCTCGCAATTCAATACGGGCCGTTTTACAGGGTTTGAAGTAAAACACCTCGAAACCGATCTTTGGATCGGGGTCAATCCGGCATCTTTCGATGAAAAAATGAAGGAACTGGCCCTGGAAAAAATCCGGAACCTGCGAACTATTTTTGATAAATACATTGAGAAGGAACCGTTTTTTAAGAAAAGTTTAAAGCCCTTTCAACCCAGCGAAATCGCACCAGTTGAAGCCGTTGAAATGGCTGTCGCGGCTGAAAAGGCAGGCGTTGGACCAATGGCGGCAGTGGCTGGTTTGTTTGCCCGCGAAGTTGGCAAAGTCATCCGGGAGAACTTTTCGGTGAAGGAACTGTTAATTGAGAACGGCGGCGACATCTATTTGCTTTTGCAGAACGAAATGTTACTCTCGGTTTTTGCGGGAGAGTCGATCCTTTCTGAACGGATTGGAATTATAGTCCCGGCCTCGGATGATGCGTTTGGTATTTGTACTTCTGCCGGAACCGTTGGCCCCTCGATAAGTTACGGGAAAGCCGATGCGGTGGTGGTAGTTTGCAAAGACGTTTTGCTGGCCGATGCGCTGGCCACATCATTGGGGAACCTGGTTAAGTCGCCCGATCATGTGGAGAAGGTAATTAACAAGGCCGAAAAATATCCGGAGATTCTGACGTTGCTTATTATTTGCGAAGACAAAATCGGGATCAAGGGAGAAAATGAAATTAGGATTTTGAAGTAGGACTTATTACTGCTTATGGGAGTAATTTTATATTCAAGTCCCCCTTTGAAGGGGGCAGGGGGATGAAAATTACCCGTGATAATACAATGAAAAACATATCAAATAGCAATTACAATAGAGAATTAAAAGAATATGCAAGAAATCTCAGGACGAATTCAACGCTGGCTGAAGTAATCCTGTGGAATAAAATATTGAAGAGGAAACAACTACATGGTTATTCTTTTCTTCGTCAGCGACCGATTAAAAACTTTATAGTCGATTTCTTTTGCAAAGATTTGAAACTAATTATTGAAGTGGATGGTAAGATACATCAGTTTCAGAAAAGGAAAGATGAACAGAGGGAAAAGGAATTAAAGGATATGGGTTATACGATAATTAGGTTTAAGAATAGAGAAATTTTAGATAATTTGTTAAATGTGCAGAAGACATTGGAATACTTGGTTGAAGAACTTGAAAAGAATAAAATAAGTAAAAATTCACCCCTATCGTCCCCTCAAGGGACAATTGAAAAAAGGAGAAAATCGTATAAAAATTTGAAAAGACAATGACAGTAAAAAAAGATATACGCGAAGAATTAAAAACACGAGTGTTGGTATTGGATGGAGCGATGGGGTCGCTAATCCAGGAATATAAACTTACCGACGCCGATTATCATGGAGAACGGTTGAAAAATCATTCGCACGATCAGAAAGGGAACAACGATATTTTGTCGATAACCAAGCCGGAGATCATTCGGGAAATACACAGAAAATACCTGGAAGCCGGCGCCGATATTCTTTCAACCAACACCTTTAACGCCACACGAATTTCGCAAGCCGATTATGGTACGGAAGACCTGGTGTATGAAATGAACAAGGTTTCTGCAGAACTGGCCGTGTCGGCAGCAAATGAGTTTACTGAAAAAGATACTTCCAAACCTCGTTATGTGGCGGGTTCGCTGGGGCCAACCAATAAAACTTTATCGCTTTCCCCCGATGTGAACGATCCGGGTTACCGGGCCGTGAGTTTCGATGAAGTAAAAATTGCCTATCGCGAGCAGGTAGAAGGCTTACTCGATGGCGGCGTGGATCTTTTGCTGATCGAAACCATTTTTGATACCTTAAACGCAAAGGCAGCTATTTTTGCAATCGAGGAAGTATTGGAAGAAAGGGGATTGAGGATTCCCCTAATGATATCAGGCACTATAACCGATGCCAGCGGGCGCACACTCTCGGGGCAAACACTTGAAGCTTTCCTGACATCGGTTTCTCATGTCGATTTGTTGAGCATTGGTTTAAACTGTTCGTTGGGCGCCAGCGATCTTCGTCCGTATGTAAAAGAGCTTTCAAAAAAAGCTCCCTTTTTCATAAGCGCTCACCCAAATGCCGGTTTGCCAAACCAATTCGGCGCTTACGATGAAACGCCGGAAATCATGGCAACTTACATTAAAGATTATCTCGACAACAATTTTGTGAACATTATTGGCGGATGTTGTGGTACCACACCCGATCATATTCATGCTTTCGCCAAGCTGGCAGCACACGCCAAACCACATCATGTTGAACCTGCCAGCAAAAACATGAAGCTAAGTGGGCTTGAGCCGGTAACCATTACCGAAAACACCAACTTCGTAAATATCGGCGAACGTTGCAACGTGGCAGGTTCACGCAAATTTGCCCGTTTAATAAGTGAAAAGAAATACGAGGAAGCGCTTTCTATTGCCCGTGAACAAGTAGAAAACGGGGCGCAGGTGATTGATGTGAACATGGACGATGCGATGCTTGATGCCGAAAAGGAAATGGCAACTTTCCTAAACCTGATTATGGCCGAGCCCGATATTGCCAAACTTCCGATCATGATCGACTCTTCGAAATGGAAAGTGATTGAAGCAGGGTTGAAGTGTTTGCAGGGAAAGGCGATTGTGAATTCGATTAGTTTAAAAGAAGGAGAGGACATTTTCGTTCAGCAGGCTAAAACGATAAAACGTTATGGTGCAGCTGTTATCGTAATGGCTTTCGACGAAAAAGGCCAGGCCGACAGCACCGAACGCCGAAAAGAAATTTGTACGCGTGCATATAAACTACTGACAGAGAAAATACATTTCCCACCGCAGGATATCATTTTCGACCCTAACGTGCTGACCATTGGAACAGGGATCGAAGAACATAACAATTACGCCGTTTCGTTTATCGAATCGGTAAAATGGATCAAAGAAAACCTTCCGCTGGCAAAAGTAAGTGCAGGGGTGAGCAATGTTTCGTTTTCGTTCCGCGGAAATAATGTGGTACGCGAGGCCATGCATTCGGTTTTTCTTTATCATGCTATTAACGCCGGACTCGATATGGGAATTGTAAACCCGGGGATGTTGCAGATTTACGATGAGATTCCAAAAGATCTGCTCGAAAGGCTCGAAGACCTGGTTTTAAACCGCCGACCCGATGCTACCGAACGGCTGCTTGAATTTGCCGAAACTTTAACCAGTTCAGAGAAAAAAGAAGAGAAAAAAGATCTGTGGCGTGAACTTCCGCTTGAAGAACGAATTTCACATGCTTTGGTAAAAGGCCTGCCTGAATTCGTCGACGAGGATATGGAAGAGGCGCTGCATAAATATTCGCCGGCGCTTGATATTATCGAAGGTCCGCTGATGGATGGAATGAACATAGTGGGCGATTTGTTTGGTTCGGGCAAAATGTTTTTGCCACAGGTAATTAAATCGGCACGGGTAATGAAAAAGGCAGTGGCTTATTTGTTGCCAACCATCGAGGCCGACAAGGCAAAATTCCAGCAATCTACCGCGCAGAAAAAAGTGTTGATGGCCACGGTAAAAGGCGATGTACACGATATCGGCAAAAACATTGTGGGCGTGGTACTTGGTTGTAACAACTACGAAATCATCGACCTGGGAGTAATGGTTCCCACCGAAAAGATTTTGGATGAGGCTGTAAAAAACAAGGTAGATGTAATCGGACTGAGCGGATTGATTACGCCTTCGCTCGAAATGATGGTGGATATTGCCAAAGAAATGGAGCGCCGTAAAATGGATATCCCTGTGTTGATTGGAGGGGCAACTACCTCGAAAATCCACACGGCGGTAAAGATTGCGCCTGAATATTCCAATCCGGTTATCTATGTAAAAGATGCTTCGCTGGCAGTGAATGTGGTTTCGAACCTGATTGCCAAAAACGAAACTTATCTGCAATCGGTAAAAGCGGATTACGGGCAGTTACGACAGTTCCAGGGACAACGCAAGGCAAAAGAATACCTGAGTCTGACGGTAGCGCGCGCCAATAAATTTACACTCGACTGGAACAACACCCCGATTTATAAACCCAATTTTATTGGGGTAAAACACCTCATCGATTTCCCGTTGGAAGAGCTTCGGAATTACATCGACTGGACTTTCTTTTTCATCACCTGGGGACTAAAAGGTCATTACCCGGATATTTTCACGGACGGTGCACAAGGCGAAGAAGCCAAAAAATTGTATCGCGAAGCCAATGAACTTCTGGACGAAATTATCGACAAGAAAATGTTGCAAGCCAACGCAGCTTTCGGAATTTGGCCCGCCAATGCCGATGGCGACGATGTAGCGATTTACAATGATGATAGCAGACAGAAAGAAATCGGACGTTTTTATCACCTGCGTCAACAGGAAAAGAAAAAAGATGGAGCTGCCAATTTCTGTCTCTCTGATTTTGTGGCGCCTGTCGAGTCGGGTAGAATTGATTATTGTGGAGGATTTGCTACCACTGCCGGGATCGGTATAGAAAAATGGAAAGACGAATACCGAAAAGACCACAACGATTACAAAGCCATTATGCTTGAAGTACTGGCCGACCGTCTAAGTGAAGCGTTCGCAGAATTATTACACCTCGAAGTTCGCAGGAAGTACTGGGGCTATGTTCCGGAAGAGAACCTGTCGATGGACGAAATCCTGAAAGTAAAATACCAGGGAATCAGGCCAGCATCGGGTTACCCGGCCTGTCCGGAACACTCCGAGAAAGAAAATCTTTTCAATCTGATAAAGGCACAGGAAGTGGGAATTACCTTAACCGAGCATTTTGCAATGTATCCGAATGCTTCTGTTTCTGGAGAGTTCTTTGCACATCCCGAATCAAGGTATTTCAGTTTGGAGAAAATAGGGAAGGACCAGGTGGAAGATTATGCGCGTCGCAAAAATGTATCGGTAGATTTTGTAGAGAAATTTTTACCTGCCAATCTCAATTACAAATAAGCAGGCGGTTGACCATCGAATGCGAAAATTTTGTTTGAACGGTTAAATAAAAATCACGAAGTAACTGGGATAACGCAGGTTTCGGATACGCAGGCACGATTTTATTATCTTTGTTCAGTAAAATAATAACAGAACATGAAGGTTATTGACACCATAAAAGCGGCAAAAAGCACTGTATTTTCGTTTGAGCTTCTTCCCCCGTTAAAGGGAAACGATGCTTCGAAGTTGTATCAAACCATCGAGAGTTTGACCGAGTTCGATCCAAAATACATTAACATTACCACACACCGCGACGAAGAAGAATTCAAGGAAATGCGTGATGGATCAATCGTGAAGCGCACGGTTCGTAAACGGCCGGGGACCGTGGCCATTGCAGCAGCCATCCAGCACAAATACGGAATTCCGGTGGTACCACATATTTTGTGTGGCGGATTTACCAAAAGTGAAACCGAGCATGTGTTAATCGATCTGAATTTTCTGGGAATCAACAACGTATTGGCGCTTAGGGGCGATGGAGTAAAAGGACAGCATATATTTCAACCCACCGGGAATGGAAATGCAAATGCGAACCAACTGGTGGAGCAAATCAAAAACCTGGGACAAGGCAAATACCTCGACGAAGATCTGAAAAACAACATCCCACTCGATTTTTGTGTAGGGGTGGCCGGATATCCTGAGAAACATTTTGAAGCGCCAAACATGAACTCTGATTTGGCTTATCTGAAACAAAAAGTGGATGCTGGTGCTGATTATATCGTGACGCAAATGTTTTTTGATAATCAGGTTTATTTCGATTTTGTGGAAAAATGTCGCTCAATGGGAATTACCGTACCGATTATCCCCGGGATCAAGCCGATTAACCTGTTGAACCAGCTCACCGTACTTCCAAAAATATTTGCCATTGATCTTCCGCAAGAACTGGCCAGCGAACTTTTGAAATGCAAATCGAACGACGAAGCACGCCGGGTTGGAACTGAATGGGCCATTTACCAGTCGAAAGAACTCGTGGCAAAAAATGTGCCTTCGCTGCATATTTATACCTACGGTGTTTCCGATAATGTGAAAGAAATTGTAAAAGCGGTATTTTAATTTTGCAACAAGATACTCAATAATTATCCTTCAATATCGATGTCTAAATTGGCTTGTTTATTTAATTTGTCGTTATCAGCCTGGTTGTTCTGTTTCAACGAATAAACCATGGCTTCAACCTGGCGCAGCAGGTTCCGTTTGTCTTTACTGGGAGCGTATACAAACCCAAATGCGTTGATTACACGTTGGTTTGTCAGGTCGAGTTCGGAGAGCGAAATATAGGGCCCTCCCATAAAATCGTTTTCAACACGCCACAATCCCCTCATTTCTGCCGAGTAATTTCCGTTGTGTTTTGCGATGTTATATAAGGCAGGAATTCGTTTTTCGGTAGTCATGTAACTTCCATCAGTCGGGCCTTCCACAAATTGTTTTAAAAGACTGTCGCGGATCGGAATCTGGTAACTTTCGGCAAATGCACTGTCTGAAACAAAAGGATAAGTGTAGATTACAATTCCCTGGAAAATATCAGGGGTGTCGTATTGTATCCAGATGAAATTTTTCGCCTGTTTTACAACCCTGAACCCTGGAGGGACTTTCATTGTAATCCCAAAGTCCTGGTTAAGTATGTTATATACGCCTTTTTCGTAGGTGTTTTTATAACTCGCGGTATTTCGTTCGCGCTCTGCTGCCAGGAAATAACCCAGAATTTTATCCTTGTTATTATTGAAAAGCGAAACAAATTCATCCTGTGTTTTAGCATTTATTTGCACGGTGGCCTGTGGATAAGCCCAAACATCATCCGTCATAGTAACGCCCGATGAATCGACTGTTGAAGAAATACGGGTTTGGATAATGTTTCTTGTGGTTTTAAATATGTCCTTAAAAGCGGCATGTGGCACATCGATCAGATCGAACAGTGGTTCTTCCTGGGGAAGCCCGTATTGTGGTTCGGCCAGCGTTGCGCGAAGCGCTTCGCCGGGTGCTTTGTCCCATGCATCTTTCGAAATAACCACAACTATTTCACTTGCTTTGCCGGTAACATTGGTGTGCAGTTGAGTACTGTTACTCTGACAGGAAATCAGAAATGTCCCGATCAGGAAAACCAGGACCAGGTATTTGATCTTGAGCTTCATATTTATCGACTTTTTTGTTTGTGCTCAAACTTACAAAAACCTTACCACAATTTTGGCCATTTCAGGTCTTTTAAAGGTTGATTGTGAAAATGTTACCAGGCCTTCTGGAAACAAAAAAATCCCGTTCTGGATAAGAGCGGGATAGACAATATCTGATTCGATATTAATTACTTTTCAATTTTTCCTTTGGAAGAAACTTCGTCATCTTCGTCCATTTCTTCTTTTGCTTTTTTGAACTCTTTCATCCCCTTACCAAGCCCTTTCATAAGTTCAGGAATTTTTCTTCCTCCAAAAAGTAAAAGTAGCGCCAACACGATTAGTATAATTTCCTGTGGCCCCAAGAATCCTGCTATTATAAATAAGTTCATATTACTTTGTTAATTGGTTCGACAACAAAAATAGAAATATTTTGCTAAAATGTTCCGTTAATCATCTTTATTATATCGTTGGCGTTTGCATATAGTACAAGCGCCAGCAAAAGTATCATTCCTCCAATTTGGGCGTACTCTAAAAATTTCTCTCCTGGTTTTCTGCCGGTAATAATTTCACCCAGTAAAAACAGTACGTGTCCGCCGTCAAGCGCCGGAATGGGCAAAAGGTTCATGATAGCCAGGATGATCGAAATAAAGGCAGTCATGCTCCAGAAATGTTCCCAATCCCAGGTGGGTGAAAAAATGCTGCCGATGGTTGCAAAACCACCGAGCGATTCATATGCTTTGGTATCTTTTTTAAAGAACAGTTTAAATTGTTTCAGGTAATTCGTGGTGGTTTGTACGCCCCGTTTAATTCCTGCCGGAATAGATTCGGGGAAACCGTACTTAATGGTTTTGAATTCGAATACATCGGGATTAATGAACGCCGGGTTGAATCCAAGTTTGCCCTCTTCATTTACTGCAACGGTTTTGGTTAGCCTTTGTCCGTCGCGGGTGATCTCCATTTCAATCTCCGAATTTTTTTTCGTTTCGAGGTATTTGCTGAATTGATCATAGAATTCGAATGCGTGGCCATCAATTTTACCCAAAACATCGCCTACTTGCAACCCTGCTTTTTCGGCCGGGTAATCCTTGGCCAGTTTGCCAATCTTAATCTCATAAGGCAATCGCTCCTCCCATATTTCCTTGATTTCCTTGCTTTTCAACAGGAGCGCCAAATCTTCGCCGGTAATTTCAACATCCACTTTTTGTCCATCGCGTTCTACCTGAACGGTTTTGGCAGCATCAAGAATAACTGTGGGGATCACTTTGTGAAACTCCTCTATGGGCTGATTATCGACCGACAGAATTTTATCGCCGGTGCGGAAGCCGATCTTTTCGCCTACATCATTCACAACAATGCCATATTTTACATTTTGGGTAGGCAGGTACATATCGCCCCATGCAAAAAGTACGGCAATGTAAATAATGAAAGCGAACAGGAAGTTCATCAGCACTCCGCCCAGCATGATAAACAACCGCTGCCAGGCCGGTTTCGAACGAAATTCCCAGGGTTGTGGCGGAAGTTTCATGGCTTCCTTGTCCATCGATTCGTCAATCATCCCCGAAATTTTAACATAGCCGCCAAGCGGTAGCCAGCCAATACCGTATTCGGTTTCTCCTTTTTTTATTTTGAATAACGAGAACCAGGGATCAAAAAATAAGTAGAATTTTTCGACACGGGTTTTAAAAAGCCGCGCAAACATAAAGTGTCCCGCTTCGTGCAGTACAACTAAGATCGATAAACTTAAAAGTAACTGTGCAGTTTTAATCAGTATAGCTTCCATTCAATTTTTTCTTCAAAATCAGTTTTCTGTTAACAATTCAGTAAGCGTTCTTGTTTCGCTGTTTGTTTCCACCAGGTCATTTAGTCCCGGATTTTTAATAAATGCAACCTTTTGCATCGCTTCTTCTATAATATCGGGTATTTGCAAAAATCTGATTTTACCCTTCAGAAATGCTTCTACCACTACTTCGTTGGCCGCATTCAAAATACAGGGCATATTTCCACCCTGGTCGAGTGCTTCGTAAGCGAGTGCAAGGTTACGAAAAATTTTTGTATCGGGCGGTTCAAATTCGAGGGTGGGGTAGTCGGGGAAATTAAAACGCGTAAATTTACTGGCCAAACGCTTCGGAAATCCCATCGCATATTGTATTGGTAATTTCATGTCGGGCAAGCCCATTTGCGCTTTCATCGATCCGTCTTCGAACTGAACAATCGAATGAATGATGGATTGCGGATGAACGATCACATCGATCTTCGAAGTTGGCAGCCCAAACAACCAGCGGGCTTCGATCACCTCAAACCCTTTGTTCATTAAAGTGGCAGAATCGATGGTGATTTTTGCACCCATGTCCCAGTTGGGGTGTGCCAGCGCATCGTTTACGGTAA
The DNA here is from genome assembly GCA_011620585.1 of Draconibacterium sp. Taxonomy (GTDB): domain Bacteria; phylum Bacteroidota; class Bacteroidia; order Bacteroidales; family Prolixibacteraceae; genus Draconibacterium. Next base: position 25,456 of record WOYV01000024.1, on the reverse strand, counting down.
CGTGCTTTAATTCTTCCAGTGTTTTTTTACGGAATGGGCCGCCGGAGCAAGTGAGGTAAATTTTTTCGATTGGGTTCATGTATTCTCCAACCAGGCACTGGAATATGGCAGAATGCTCTGAATCAACGGGTAGCAGATCCACTTGTTTTTCGCGGGCCATTTTTGTGATAATTTCGCCGGCAACTACAAGTGTTTCCTTGTTTGCCAGTGCAATTTGTTTTCCGGCTTTAACCGCATTATAGGTTGGAATCAGCCCCGAGTAACCGACCATGGCGGTCAATACCAGATCAACAGTGTCCATTTCAACAACCTGTGAAAGCGCTTCGGCCCCGGCATACACTTTTATATCCTCGTCGTGCAAAGCCCCGGCTACATAAGCATATTTTTCGATGTTGGCGATCACGACCACGTTGGGCCGGTAACGAACAGCCTGCCGAATAAGAAGATCCACATTGTTGTTGGCAGTCAGAACTTCAACTTCAAAAACATCAGGATTCTGTTCGATCACTTCGAGTGCCTGAGTCCCGATCGAGCCGGTTGAGCCGAGAATGGCAATGCGTTTCTTCATACTAGAAGTCGATAAATTTTTCGGGATCGATGGCGCTTCCTTCGTACCAGAGTTCGAAATGCAAATGCGGCCCGCTCGAAAGTTCCCCGGTATTTCCGATAATGGCAATGGCCTCGCCGGCACGAACTTTATCTCCAATGTTTTTTAATAACTCGGCATTGTGTTTATATACCGACACAAGGTTGGCTTCGTGTTGAATATAAATTACATATCCGGTTTTCAGTGTCCAGCCCGAAAAAATGACAGTTCCGTCGAGCACCGATGAAATTCGGGCGTTGGTTTCACTTACGATATCAATGCCATAATGATCGGGGACTGCATTGAAATGCTCGGTAACAACTCCTTTAACCGGAATAAAAAAATGCATTTGACTTAATCCGGTATTTTCTTCGTCCGATCCCTGTAACGAAAGACTCAGTTGTTCAGCCAGCAATTCTTCACGAAAAATTGAGTCGTGATTGTATTCCTGAAATTCAATTTTTGATGCAGGAACATCTGATTCAGATACCGGGACATCTTCGGGTACCTCGCCCGACATAATTGCCTGTATTCCTTTAAAAAACTGATCGCGTTTATGCAATTCTGTTTCCAACGAATCGACAACCAGGGCGTTACGAACCAGCATTTGGCGGTATTCAGCCCTGGGATAGCCCGGAATATATTCGCGGAGACCAGTGGTGGCAATTAATAAAATTACCAAAACCACTATAATAGCAGAAGCCAGGCTGGTAACAGTAAACACCTTCAACCGCGAAAGTTTCATGCTCCAAACCGACTGAAAAGTAGTATCGTTGTAAATGATCAGACGGTACTGGTTCTTTAATTTGGTATAAAACTTTTGTTTTTCTTCCACCCTGGATAATTTAAGCGTACAAATTTAGAAAGAAATAGGACTTAGCCCTGATTATTAGGATTTTTTAAGCTTATCTTTTGTTGGTTTATTAAAAAGGAACCCTTGAAAGCAATGAGTTTGCAAAACAAACAATTATCATTGCGCGCCGCTAAAAATATTCGGTACTTTGCGCTTGCAAATTAACATTTCAATACCCAAAAAATGATTTTATAATCTGATAAAATTTTACACATGAAACTTTTATTAATAAGCAACTCAACTATGCCGGGTGAGGCCTACCTTGATTATCCAAAACACGAGATTAAAAAATTTCTGGGAGAGAAAGCGATGACTGCTGTTTTTATTCCGTATGCCGCAGTTACGTTTTCATCCGACGAATACACTGCTAAAGTGCAGGAACGTTTTGCCGAAATCGGGCACCGGGTGGTTGGTGTTCATACTTTTGATAACCCGGTTAAAGCCATCGAACATGCTGAGGCCATTGTTGTAGGTGGCGGAAATACCTGGCAACTGGTTCGTATGCTCCGCGACAGGAAACTACTTAACCCGATACGCGAAAGGGTACATTACGGAATTCCTTACATTGGCTGGAGCGCGGGTTCGAATGTGGCATGCCCAACATTACGAACAACCAACGATATGCCAATCATCGATCCGCTGGGTTTCGAATGTACCGGGTTGATTCCTTTCCAGATTAATCCGCACTATCTTGATGCCAACCCCGATGGACATGCCGGCGAAACGCGCGAACAACGCATCGAAGAGTTTATCGAGGTTAATCAGAATGTATATGTGGCAGGGCTCCGCGAAGGAAGCATGTTCAGACTCGAAAACGAAAAGCTCGAACTTATTGGTTCGAAATCGTGCCGGATTTTCAAAAAAGGACAGGCTCCGCAAGAACTGGCGCCAGGAGATGATTTCAGTTTTCTTTTGGGATAATACAAGATTTATAATTGAGAGGCCGGACAAAACTTTGTCCGGTTTTTGTTTACCCGAAAATTAAATTCCCAATCAAAAAAATTACTTTTCGACCCACATCGATTCCATATTATATACATCGAGCTGGATAATTCCAAGCTCGCCACCGTTGGTAAACAACACGACATCTTTCGACTTTACATCAGGTTCAAAACAGCTCGAAACCACAGACTGACCATCGTTGGCAAAAATCTCGATCGAAGAGCGGTCGACCAGGATGTCGAATTTCAAGGTATTATTAATCGGCAAGAGTGGCACGGTACTCCCTAATACAGTCAGCACGCCACGTTTCACATTATACAAAATTTCAATGCCCGGATTTTTGTTGCTTTGGCGAACCATAAATCCAAAGTTATCGGAAGTTTTTAAGTCGAATTCTCCTGTAATGCGCAGGCAATCGCCACTCACCTTTTTTAGTTTATTCTGATTGATTCCAGGGATCAGGTTTTTATCCGACCACGAGTCGTGTTTACCGTGTAACACTTCTATTTCAGAAACTGGTTTTCGGATGAGTTTATATCCCGAACTAATTTTGGTTACAGACAATTCGCTCGGAATTGCAAGTTGCCCTTTGAACGGCATGTCGGTGAATTTACCGCCTTGCAGGCTGGCTATTTGAATAATCCGTTCGTTATTTTCGGCCTGTAAACTAACCGTTTGTCCGGCATAGTAACTACTTCCCCAGTCGATTTTCATTTTACCTGAAGAAGGGGTAAAAGTTTTTCCATCAAAAGTACCAAGCAGATAATTGCCGTCTCCATCGAGTAAAACCCACATTTTTTCGTTTGGACGGTTTTTTACGGTGAATTCAACCAGGTCGGGATGCTCCCCAAATCCCGGAATATGACTTTGGTATTCCCAATCGATCAAATTCACGGAAGTATATATTGAAACGCCTTTCGAATTCTCATTTTCTGAAATCTTTCGAACCAGAAGCATTACCCATTTTTGCGTTTCGTTGTGCCAGAATACTTTAGGATTGCGTGCATCGTCTCCCGAATCAAAAGAAATTACCGGTTTTTCCGGTTTTTTCCAGCTATTCCCTTTGTCGCTGCTGTAAGCCATCAGTTGGCCGCAACCTTTGGCTGTATAAAAAGCCACCAGAGTTTTGGTATCGTTAATTTGTTTTTGCAGAACATTATTCTGATCAATCACAACCGACCCTGAAAGAATGGCACAAACGGAGTCTGATCCGGGAAGGAGATCGGCGCTGAATGCAAGCGGAAGTTGCTTCCAGTGAACCAGATCGGTACTGCTTGCATGCCCCCATCCATTGGGAACCGGATCGAGTCCTTTAGAGTTATATTGGTAAAAGAGGTGGTATTCTCCTTCGAAAAATACCAGGCCGCCGGGTATTCCCATCCAGTTTTGCGCTGTCGAATAGTGAAACTGCGGGCGGTAATTTTCCGAAAGAAAATTTTTGTCCTGATTTTCGGGGAGGTGAGTAAATGTCAGTATTACAGACAATAAGGCTGTTGATAAAAAGTTCATAAAATATCCTGGGCTTAAAAAATTATTTAGATAAACATAAGAAAAAAATTTGCACAAATAAAAATAATTTCTACATTTACCACACAAACCCATAAGTATAAAACCGTTCTTTGCTTGGCGCTTTCAATTTTACGCTTACACAATTTCATTCTTTCAGTGTTTTGATGTTGATCAAAATTCTGGGAAATTTATGAACAACGATCAGTAAAATATCCTAATATCTGACTCGTATCGGGAAAAATTTCTGATTAATCAGCAATATACCCGACGCATCTTTGGGCAAATCCTGCCCGTGTTTTCAGCAATTAAAATTGTAGTGTTTTGCAAAGAACAAAGAACTTTGTGATGTAGATAATACAAACCCAAGAGAAATATTTAGAAGTCGCTTTCTTCATTAAATTGAATGTTCTTTGTTTATTGAATCTAGTCTTAGGGAATTAACCTAACGTGTGTCAAACCCACTGTTTTAAAATTTACAAACCCGTTAAAACAGGTACGCCGCTAAGTAGAAACCCACCACCATGTTGAAAGACCTTTGCGCTTATTGAGAATTTGACATGGCAATTTTACAAACCCTAATTTAAATTGTAATGAGACGCTTATTAACCATCGCCCTGGTGTTGTTTAACGCTTTTAATACCATGGCACAGAAGTCTGATCTGGATCGTATTTCAAGTGTGAATGCTCCGATCAATATCGCTTCTGAAGACAGTAGAAAATCATTTATTGCACCCCGGAATTCAAGCCTGAAATCAGGAACAGTCCTGAAATCAGATTTCCAGGTTGAGTTCGTAAACTTCCCTGAAAATGCCAAATCAGCATTTTTATATGTAGTATCCATTTACGAAGGACTGTTGTCTTCGGATGTTCCGATCACGGTTCAGGTAAAATGGGAAACCATGGGGACCAACATTTTAGCCAGTACTACACCAAGTAGTTTTTACAAAAACTTTACAGGGGTTTATTTGTCAGATGTTTATTACCCGGTTGCCCTGGCTGAAAAACTGGCCGGAAAAGAAATGAACGGCTCGGAAGCAGATATCGTTTGTACCTTTAATAAAGGTATTAGCTGGTATTTGGGAACCGATGGAAGCGGCCCTGACACTGAATACGATTTTGTAACCGTTGCTCTTCACGAGTTGGTTCACGGTCTGGGGTTCTCCGGCTTTTTTGATGTTGACGGTTCTACCGGTGATTTAAACAATGCCAACCATCTTCCAAGTGTTTACGATTGGTATGTGTACCAAAATGCTTTGCAGGTTTGCGACCACGATCATTTTTCAATGCCATCGGCACAATTAAAATCAGCACTCGAATCAGGCGAGCTTAGCCTGAAAGGAAACGATGGAAATAAAATCGAGAATATTTTCGCACCAAAATCGTGGAACAACGGTTCAAGTGTATATCATTATAACGAAAGTGGTTTTGAAAAAGGTGATGCCAACGCCCTAATGAGCCCTTACATTTTTAAAGGCGAAGCTATTCATTACCCCGGTGATAAAACCCTGGGTATTTTAGCCGACCTGGGTTGGAAATCATTAAGTTTTGATGGTACTCAGATTAAGGACTTCGAAGATGCAGTTACCGAACTTCCTGTTTCTGTTGAAGTAAACGGCGAATTGAACGTTGATACCACCTCAGTTTTCTTCGCTTATTCTACCGATATTTTTGCAAGCACAACGAAAGTAAAACTCACCTATAACAAAAGCAGCAAAAAATTCGAAGGCAATGTTCCAATGGCAATCAGTAAAGGGTTGGTTCAGTATTATTACTCGGCCAGCACTACCAGCAAAATGGTTTACACTTGCCCCGATAATGCTCCTGAAAAAAAATATTCTTTTCGCATTGGTCCGGATTATTATCCACCGGTCCTAAAACACAATCCATCTAAAATTCTGACCACTTCGCATCCGATACTCGACATGTCAGCAATTGCAACTGATAATGTCGGTATCGAATCGGTCAGTGTTGTTTATCGGATCAACGGAAAAGATCAGGAGCCTGTTTCATTAAATCTTCAGGGTGGTGATGTTTACACCGGCCAATTACAATTGCCTGCCGGCTTAACCAGGAACGATGCTGTTGAATACCGTGTGTTAGCTGTTGACAATACCGCAAGAGGTAATAAAAGATACCTTCCCGCTTCGGGATATTACAGCCTGGATATTTGTGAAACCATGAAACCCGTAAGCGGTTATGCCAGTAATTTCGACAGCTACAACGAGGATTTCGAAGTTTCTGATTTTCAGGTTGATCGTCCGGTAGGTTTTTCAAGTGGCATTTTACACACACTTACTCCTTATCCCGAATCAACCGTTGAAAACGAAAAGTATAACCTGGTTGCCCAGTTGAAATACCCGATCATTATTGAAGAAAACGGATTGATGACTTTCGATGAGGTGGTTTTGGTTGAACCGGGTGAAAAAGGAACCGTTTACACCGAAGAATTATTCTGGGATTTCGTAATTGTTGAAGGAAGTAAAGATAACGGACAAAGCTGGTTGCCTGTAACTGCCGGTTACGACTCGGGTGCTGACGAACTTTGGGCATCGCATTTTAACAGCTCTTTGAAAAGTTCGGTTTCTGAAGCCAGCGGCAGCGACAACCTCTTCCTGAAACAAAGCATTAACTTAACCAATAACACACCTTTTAAAGAAGGAGACACAGTAATATTCCGTTTCCGTCTGGCTTCCGACCAACAAGTTACCGGCTGGGGTTGGGCTATCGACAACCTGATGATACAAAGTGTTACTACGGCTGCCGATGATATGATAGCTCAGGATAATGTTTCGATTTATCCTAATCCTTTTCAAAGTAGCATTTATGTCGACGGAGTAGGAGCTAACGGGGCTGATCTTGATATCGTTGTTACCGACCTGTACGGAAAAACAGTTTTCCGCGAAACCCGTTTCTCAAGCTACGATCAGAAAATTAAGGTTGATCTGCCAAATATTGCCCCTGGTATTTACCTGGCATCGATCACCGATAATAACTCACTTACAATCAATCAAAAAATAATAAAAAATTAAGTTATGGAAAGTTTATTAATCGTTGCCTTTGTAATGGCACTAATTGGATTTGTTACTTCTACAGTAACTTTATATAAACTGGTATCGAAAGAAAAAGCGCAAAGGTTACCATTTTAGATGATTGGTATTACAACCTTAAATTAGGAGATGCCGGAATTTATTCCGGCATTTTTCTTTTCCCTCGGTGGATTTCTTTTGAACCCTGGTTTTTTTATCGCAAATTCGAACTTTTTCGTGCACCTTTTAGTTTAGATAGAAACACTTTTTGGTGGATAATGAAAATAAGATTTTTACTGGCTTTGATTGGCTTTTGGGGAGTTTCAAACGCACAAATGCAAAAAGAAATGCGGGAGTTGAAAATGAACGCTCCCGTGTGTTATGCCTCCGGGCTAGTGGAGAAGTCGTTTATTCCTCCGCCACGACAGTTTTTTCTAAAATCGGGTGAACCCAAATGTGATATTATTGTAACTTACAGTTCAAACTTTCCGGCGCAAGCCAAAACAGCATTTGAATTTGCCGTCGGAATATGGGAAAGCATTCTCGAATCTCCTGTCCCAATTAGGGCAAGCGCTGGTTGGAGTTCAACCCTGGGTACAAATACCCTGGCAAGTTGTGGCCCCGAAACCTATTACAGTAATTTTGAAGATGCCCCTTTCGAAGATCGTTTTTATGCTGTAGCTCTCGCCGAAAAGATAACTGGCAAGGAACTCAACGGAAATTCGAGATACGATATTACAGCCAATTTCAGCAGTAAGATTAGCTGGTATTACGGGACAGATGGAAATACTCCCAATGATAAATACGATTTTGTATCGGTAGTTTTGCACGAAATTACCCACGGATTAGGGTTCACCGGCTTTTTCTTTATGGATGGAGATGTGGGTGCTTATGCATACGCTGAATTCGGGGAGGCAGCTTCGTTTGATTTATTGGTAGAGCAGTATTCGGGGAATAATTTAGTAGATACTTCATTTTACGCGAATGCCAGTACCCAGCTTGGAAAAGCAATGGAGTCGAATAGTTTGTATGCCGACAGCCCGGTAGCCAAAGCATCCAATTTGGGCAAACGGCCACGTTTGTATGCACCTTCCACTTTCGATGAGGGGTCGAGTATTTATCATTTAAACGATGCAACTTATCCGTTTGGTGATGCCAACTCTTTGCTGACCCATGCAGTTGGGATGGCTGAGGCCATTCACGACCCTGGCCCATTGACCATGGGAATTATGGAAGATATTGGATGGACCAACCTGTTTTTACGATTTCCACCGGCCAAAGACCGCGAAGACCTTGGACCGGTTGATTTTGTGGCTACAATTGATAGTTATTATCCCATTGATACTGCTTCATTGATGGTGATTTATTCTACTGATTCTTTTCAAACCAGCAGAGATACCTTTTTTCTGGAAGCCACCGAAGAACCCGGAGTTTTTTCAGCTACACTTGACCCACCATCAGGAGTGGTGGATATTCAGTATTATGTAACGGTAAGCGATCAAAAAAACAGAACCAGAACAGCGCCCAACAACGCCCCGTCCGGGTTGCTCGCAGTACATTTTGGTCCTGATACTGAGAAGCCGGTAATTGAACACGATGCAATTCCTTATTTTCTGTTAAGAGGCGATCCACTTGTTATGGAGGCTAAAGTGAATGATAACCTGGGAATTGATACAGTAGCAGTAAATTATGCAATTAACGATGTTCCTCAAACTGCTTTCGGACTAAACCTGAAGACAGGAATAACTTATCAAGGAACTTTTCCCTTCAATTTAAATCGCTTAAACGACGGTGATATTATAACTTACACCATTACTGCCATTGATGCTTCGGTAGCGAAGAACTCAACTGTTTTACCGTCGGGGGGTCCGTTTAGTTTCAGGGTGGAGAAAATATTCGATCCGGTGAGTTATTATTCCAACAATTTTAACCAAAGCAGCCCCGATTTTCTGATTTCTGATTTCGATATTTACACCGGAGCTAATTTTGTGAACGGCTCTTTACACAGTCCACATCCTTACCTCAGTCCAAACAAGGACAACACTGAATTCAATTACACAACGTTTTTGAAATACCCGATTGTTTTGCAACAGGATGGTGACATTGCTTTCGATGAAGTAGTGCTGGTTGAACCCGGAGAGTTATTGTCGAAGTACGGCGATGATGATTTTTGGGATTTTGTGATTGTTGAGGGGAGTAAAGATTTTGGTGAAAACTGGTACGAACTTACCAACGGATACGATTCGGGAGGAAATACAATTTGGAGCCAGGCTTACAATGAAACTATTGTGGATCAGGTATCACAGGCAGAAGGTACCGCTGAAATGTATGCCCCACGAATATTCTCATTGTTGCAAACCGGAAACTTTAGCGTGGGTGATACGATTCTGATTCGGTTTCGTTTGTATTCCGATCCGTATGCGAGCGGCTGGGGCTGGACCATCGATAACCTTCAGATACAAAAACCAATGGCAGTATCACCGGTAAGTTTAACGGCAGGCGAAATCAATATTTATCCGAACCCATTTAGCAGTCGTTTCGAAGTAGAGATCAATGCCGCAAAAACGTTTCACAATGTTCGTATCGATGTTTACGACTCATTTGGGCGAAATATTTATTCACTGGTTCGGTCAAATTCCAGCCTGTTGAAAGAAAGCATTGATCTGCAAAATTCCAGCAGCGGATTATACCTGGTAAAGGTAAGTGAGGACGGAATTCCGGTTTTTTCGAAGAAAATGATCAGGAACTAAAAATTTACGTTCATTTTAAATTCAGAAGCAAAAATCAGGAAGAAATGATAGTTTTAAAATATAATTCTATATTTGCTGATACAAATTAAAACAGATACAGATGTTTAATAATAACTACTTCTATTTTTATTTTTATTATGGTTCTGAGAACGGGATCAGGTAGGATATTGTTAAAGTGAAAGATATGTTACAGAAAGGTCTCGAAATTATTCGGGGCCTTTTTTATTAAAAACAACTCGAAATGAAGGTAACAATTATTGGTTTGGGATTAATTGGCGGATCAATGGCTAAAGACCTTAGAAGCTCGGGTTTTGCGACCGAGCTGATCGGAGTAGATACCAACGAAGATCATGCTGCGAAAGCTGTTGAGCTGGGTTTGGTCGACCGCGTTCTTCCGTTTGAAGAAGCCGTAAAAAATACCGACTTGGTGCTGATCGCCATTCCGGTGGATAAAACACTTATCATTTTGCCAAAAGTACTCGACCTGATTGATGGCGGAACCACGGTTACCGACATGGGATCGACCAAAAAAATGCTGGTCGCATCAGTAGCTGATCACAAACGAAGAAAAAACTTTGTACCTGCACATCCAATGTCAGGAACCGAAAACTCAGGGCCAACTGCTGCGCTCGATGGTTTGTTCCGCGGGAAAATGGCGATCGTTTGCGATCAGGAAAACTCTGGCCCGCAGCACATTGCCCTTGTCGAAAAGATGTTTCAGAACCTTGGAATGGATATCGCGTATATGACCGCCGATGAGCAGGATCACAGTACTGCGTTTGTATCGCACCTTCCGCACGCCGCTGCGTTTGCATTGGCCAATGCAGTGCAGGTAAAGGAAGACCGGAACATAATTTTTGATTTGGCAAGCGGTGGATTCCGTTCAACGGTACGTTTAGCCAAAAGTTCGGGCACCATGTGGCACCCTATATTTCAACAAAATCGCTCTTATGTTGTTGAAGCGCTGAACACTTACATAAAACACCTGAAAGAATTCAGGGATTGTATGAAAGACGAAGACGATGAAAAGCTGTGGGGCCTGATCGAAAATGCCAATAAAATAAGAGCGATCCTGGAAGGAGAAAATCCGCACCTGGTAAAAAATGAAGAAACAATAACAAAATTTTATACAAAGTAATCATGACATTAAAGCTAGACATTAATCCGATAAAAGCCTGGTTGCCAAAGATCGATAACCCGCTGCTGATCTCGGGGCCATGTAGTTTGGAAACTGAACATCAAGCATTGGATACTGCCCGTTTGCTGGCAAAAGATAAACGTGTTTTTGTTTATCGTGGAGGAGTATGGAAACCAAGAACCCGTCCCGGTTCTTTCGAAGGTGTGGGCTCGATCGGCTTGACGTGGTTGCAAAAAGTGAAAGAAGAAACCGGTTTGCCGGTTGGTACCGAGGTGGCAAATGCACAACATACCGAAGAAGCTTTAAAAGCGGGTTTGGATGTAATCTGGATAGGAGCGCGCTCAACAGCCAGCCCGTTTGTGGTTCAGGAAATTGCCGATGTGCTTAAAGGTTCGGACGCAGTGGTAATGATCAAAAACCCGGTGAATCCCGACGTGCAACTCTGGATGGGGGCCATCGAACGGATCCACCAGGCTGGTATTCGCAATATTGTGGCTATTCATCGTGGTTTTACACCATTCCGCGAAACCAAGTATCGGAACTATCCTAACTGGCAAACCGTGATCGAACTGCGCAGAACGATGCCGAATCTGCCGATTATTTGCGACCCGAGCCACATTGCAGGTAAACGCGAATATCTTTATGAGATTTCACAAAAAGCTTTTGATATGGGCATGGAAGGTTTGATGCTCGAATCACACATTGATCCCGCATGTGCACTCAGCGATGCCGCCCAGCAATTAACTCCTTCTGATCTTGGAAAACTACTCGACAAGTTGGTTATCCGTCACGAAAATGCAGATAACCCTGATTTCGAAAACCGCCTGGAAATGCTGCGAAACCGGATCGATGCACTCGATAACGAACTGATCGAACTCCTTTCTTCAAGGGTTGACATTGTAAAGGAGATTGGGAAATACAAAAAAGAGAACAATGTTACCGCATTGCAAATAAGCCGCTGGTCGCAGCTGATGGAGAACCGCGTGAAGCTGGGTGTAAAAATGAATCTCGACGATACTTTTGTAAAGATTCTGTTCCAGCTCATCCACGAAGATTCGGTTCGTATGCAAACCGAAATTCTGGATGCCGAAGATTAAAGCAAATTAAAGGATAGGCGGTTCTAAAAGGAATATTTCACGCAAAACGTGCAGAGAAATTCGCAAAGTGCACAAAGCATAAAATATTATTTTTCAAGTCTTTGCGCATTTTGCATTTCTTTTTAAACTTTGCGTGAAACCCGATTTCTCTTTTTTAAGAGAACCTCCTTTTCAAAATGACGGTGTCAACCAAAACCGGGCTTTCTCAAATATTTTTCCAACAGGGTATCTTTTCCATGTTTTTTCGGCCCACTCGGTATTGTTGTAGATAAAGGCAAGCTGAGCGCGGTGGTTTTTGGCAAACTCCGGATCAGCAGCCTGTTTTTCATCCAGTTGTTTCTTGAAATCCGGGTGTTCATTCAAGTACTTCAGTGCATTTTCTTCAAAGCCATACGACGAAAAATATTCACGCTGGTCGAGCGCCGAATCAAAGAAATTCCAGCGGAAAAAAGAATCCATGGCTTTGGGCTCCAGCATTTCCAGAATGTATTTTATTTTTTCCTGACGAACCGGAACAATGACATCTCCTGCATGATATTGAATTTCCTGGATTTCGCTGTGGGTTTTTACTTCATTGTGAAAATAATGCCCGTTATACGGTTGTTTTGGGCTCGAAAATTCATCAATATAATCCACTTCTACCTGCAAAATGGTGTCGTTTTTCAACGAAATCATTTCCACTCCATTCAGATGAAGCCGCTCTACAACTTCCCACCAGCCTTGCGGAAGCACGTAATATTCCGGTATCGTAATCTTTTCGGAAACATTGTAAACATCGTAATACTTTATTTTAGTTGAAAACGGTTTTGAGCGGTCGTAACCAAAACGCGGTAACCCTGTCGCTTTATCAATTATTTTGTCGCTGGTTTCATATCCGGCGAAATCGATCATTCTATACTCGGTTGTATCTATCGTGTAATCGATCGCGTATGATTTCAGTTCAAGTGTTTCCTGCAACCCTTTTTCACGGCTTTTCATTATTTCGGCACTGTTTGCAGCAGTAAATTCGGCTAAAACAGCCATAAACTGGTAACCCGATTTAACACGGTCGGGGAAATCCTTGTATACATGGTTTTCTGTCATCATTCCATAGCTGTTGAACAGGCTTGCATAACCCGACGAGTAACGCGGAGCATCCGGAAAAATCTGGATGCCAGCCAGCGGGTCGTTAAAAATCCAATCGACATAAGGAATGAGTTTATATTCGCCTTTATCCATCATTTCAAATACCTGCGGGATCATTTTTTCGCGTAGAAATTTTTCCTGTGTCGGTGGAAAATAATCGGGGAAAGGTGTTACCCAGGTTATTGAATACTGATGGTCGGATCCATTGGTAGTGTGGGTATCCAGAAAAACATCGGGGTCCCATTTGGTAAATATTTTATTCATCGACCGTGCATTTTCCGAATCGCACTTGGTAAAGTCGCGGTTCAGATCGAGATTTCTGGCATTTCCGCGAAAGCCGGTTTCGTATGGTGTGGTTTGGTTGGAGCGGTTAAAAGCGCTGCGGTTTAGGTGGCCACCAATATTATAAACCGGGATAATAACAACCACGGTGTTTTCCAGCCACTTTTGCATTCCGTTTTTATTCCGCAGGATATCGTCGGCAAACTGTAAACTGGCATCAATTCCTTCGGGTTCGCCCGGATGGATTCCATTATTGATTAGTAAAACCGATTTTCCTTCCTGTCTGATTTTTTCGGGCCCGAATTCCGGCTTGTTATTGATTATAAAAAGATGAAGTGGTTTCCCAACATCCGTTTTTCCCTCTTCAATCAGGCTTGCATTTTCATATTTCTCATCCAGCAGCCGATACATTTCAATTACTTCGTCGTAGGTAGGGGTGTAATTTTCTTCGTATTTTAGTTGGAGGAGCGGCTGATCCTGCGCTAAAACTGTTCCCTGAACTGCCAGTAAAAACAAAGCCAAAACAGAATGTAGAAATTTCATATTTCCTTTTTAGTTGGTTGGGTAAATAAATCTATCAGCATGGCGGAAATGATGAGGAACCGGCAAAACTGATTTCGATAACACGATTATCGACGTTTTAAATTTAGGTAGGAATAGTTAAAGTCGTTCTTTTCGTCGTAAAAATCTTCGCGGGCGGTTTCTTCCCATTCCGAATAATCGATTTCAGGAAAATAAACATCGGCATCAAAATCTTTATGAACCAGCGTGAGGTACAAATTGCCGGCTACCGGGTAAAACTGTCGGTAAATCATTCCGCCGCCGATTATAAATGCTTCGTTTTCGTCCTTTACTTTTTCGATGGCCTCGTCGATCGAAAATACAGTTTCGCAGCCCGGAAAGATGTCGTCGGGTTTATCGGTAATTACAATGTGGCGCCGATTGGGTAGCGGCCATTTGGGTAACGAAAGCAGCGTGTTGCGGCCCATAATAATAATGTGCCCCAAGGTAATATCCTTGAACCGTTTCAAATCGTTGGGCAGATGAAACAGCAGGTCGTTGTTTTTTCCAATGGCAAAGTTTTGTGCTATCGCTACAATTATCGAAATGTTTTTATGGATCATATTTTCTTTATATTACAATCTTGTATTTTGCGATTTGGTATTTCTAAACCGCTACATCTCCTTTAATATGCGGGTGCGACTGATACCCGGTCACTTCAAAATCTTCGTATTTAAAATCGAAAATGCCCTTAACTTCAGGGTTTATTTTCATGGTTGGAAGCGTAAAAGGTGTACGCGACAGTTGTTCTTTTACCTGGTCGAGATGGTTCAGATAAATATGGACATCGCCAAAAGTATGTACAAAGTCACCCGCTTCCAGGCCGGTAACCTGCGCGATCATCATCGTTAAAAGAGCATAAGAAGCAATGTTGAACGGTACGCCCAAAAATACATCGGCACTACGTTGGTACAACTGGCACGAAAGTTTTCCGTCGTTTACATAAAACTGGAAAAGCGTATGACAGGGTGGAAGGCCAGCTTTCGCCATTTCTTCTACTTCAGGAGGGTTCCAGGCCGAAACGATAAGGCGTCTTCCGTAAGGGCTTTCTTTGTTCTCCTGGAGGTATTTTATTTGCTCAACTACCCATGTTATTTGGTCGACACCTGAGAAATCGCGCCACTGCTTTCCATACACGGGGCCCAATTCGCCCCATTTTTCGGCAAAACTGTCGTCAATTGCCACTTTCTGCGAGAACTCTCTTATGGTTTCTCCTTTGAAATCCGCACTGTTTTTATATCTCCGGTACGGCCAGTCATCCCAAATATGAACATTATTTTTAGCCAGGTATTGTAGATTCGTGTCACCGTTTAAAAACCAAAGCAATTCGTAAATAATCGATTTAAGATGGAGTTTTTTGGTGGTCACCATCGGGAACCCTTCGCTTAAATCAAAACGCATTTGATGCCCAAACATACTGATAGTACCGGTTCCGGTACGATCTTCCTTTTTTGTGCCTTTTTCGAGGATCGTTTCCAATAAATCCAAATACTGTTTCATAGTTCAAATCTTTTAACTCACAGTCGTGTGACAACAAGTTTTGAACAAAAATAAAAATTCAAAAAGAGGAGTGGCTTGAATGTCATATTTAGATATCCACAAATGCAGGGATGTTGTTAACGTTGAATTTCCTGCCATTTAAGAAACCTTATACAGTGTAAAGTTTTGAAATCTGGATTATGCTGAATTTATTTGGGCATCTTTCACAAAAAAAGCCTTCCATCAAACGACGGAAGGCTATTGCGATATATAGATTGGTTTTTGTTATAGAACCGAATTCACATCGTGGTAAGGCAGGTTAAAGGCATCTGAAACACCTTTGTAAACTACTTTTCCATCTACCACATTTAATCCTTTTCTCAACGGTTCACTGTCAATACAAGCTTGTTTCCATCCTTTTTCTGCAATTTCAATGGCATAAGGAAGCGTGGCGTTGGTTAATGCAATCGTTGAAGTACGTGGGACAGCACCCGGCATGTTCGCTACACAATAATGGAGTACATCGTCGATTACAAAAGTTGGATCGGCATGAGTTGTGGCCTTTGTTGTTTCGAAACATCCACCCTGGTCAACCGCAACGTCGACAAGCACGGTACCCGGACGCATGGTTTTTAACATGTCTCTCGTAACCAAATGCGGAGCTTTTGCACCCGGAATCAGAACTGCACCAATAATTACATCGTTGGTTTTTACAGCGGCGCGAATGTTGTATTCGTTGCTCATCATGGTTTTAACATTTGGCGGCATAATATCATCGAGATAGCGCAGGCGAGGAAGCGAAACATCCATAATAGTTACATCGGCTCCTAACCCAGCAGCCATTTTAGCGGCTTCGGTACCAACAATACCACCCCCAATAATCAGCACATTTGCCGGTGGAACCCCGGGAACCCCGCCCAGAAGAACGCCGTAACCACCAAAAGTTTTTTCGAGGTACTTGGCACCTTCCTGTACCGACATTCTTCCTGCCACTTCACTCATCGGGATAAGCAGTGGAAGCGTATGGTTTGGTAATTCTACAGTTTCATAAGCCAAACAGATTGATCCGTTGGAAAGCATGGCATTGGTTAATTCCTCTCCCGAAGCAAAATGAAAGTAAGTATAAAGGATCTGGCCTTTTTTGATGAGTTTATATTCCGGCTCAATCGGCTCTTTAACTTTAATGATCATTTCGGCAATGCCGTAAACATCTTCAATAGTAGGAAGCATTTTTGCTCCGGCTGCCACATAGTCTTCATCAGGGAAACCGCTACCATTGCCCCCACCGGCCTGAACATATACAGTGTGACCACGTTTTACGAGTTCGGCTGCACCGGCTGGTGTAAGCGCAATACGGTTTTCGTTATTCTTAATTTCCTTTGGTACTCCAATAATCATATCGATAAATATTAATTGTACGAATTATTCTGGGTCAAAATTAGGAAGTCGATTGATAGCAAAACATGATAAAAATTAAGGATTCATCTGATTTGACGGTGTAACCCTTTCAAATGCAATAGCTTTTGTCGATTTGCAAGTTAATTTTTCAATAATACTTTAAATTGAAAAAAATTAATCGTTATTGATTTCAGATTGTTAAACTTATATTTGCTGACTTACATTTTATATTGTATAACATGCCGACAGTATCAGACAGGGGAAGGATCATGCCAGATTCGCCAATTAGGAAGCTGGCTCCGCTTGCAGAAGAAGCCAAGAAGAGGGGAGTGAAAGTGTATCACTTAAACATCGGGCAGCCCGATTTGAACACTCCGAAAGAAGCGCTTGATGCAATCCGTAACATCGACCGGACAATTTTGGAATATTCCCCAAGTGAAGGAATCCTTTCGTTTCGGCAAAAACTCGCGAAGTATTACCACAAATTCGATATCAATGTTGAAGCCGAAGACATCATTGTTACTACCGGTGGCAGTGAAGCAGTGACTTTTGCCTTTATGAGCTGTCTCGATCCAGGTGATGAGATCATTGTGCCGGAACCTGCTTACGCAAACTACGAGGCTTTTGCCATTGTTGCCGGGGCAAAAATCCGAGCGATTGCCGCCGATATTGAAGAAGGTTTCGCCTTGCCACCGGTGGAAGAATTCGAAAAACTGATCACTCCAAAAACCAAAGGAATTATGATCTGCAACCCGAACAATCCGACCGGTTATTTGTATACACAGCAGGAAATGAATGCCATTCGCGACCTGGTAAAGAAATACGATCTCTACTTATTTTCCGATGAGGTTTACCGTGAGTTTTGTTACACCGGGGCGCCTTATATTTCGGCATTTCATCTCGAAGGCATCGAACAGAACGTCGTTTTGATCGACTCGGTTTCAAAACGATACAGCGAATGCGGTTTGCGTATTGGGGCGCTGATCACCAAAAATACTGCTGTGAAAAAGAATGTAATGAAGTTTTGCCAGGCCCGTTTAAGCCCTCCATTAATTGGGCAGATCGCAGCCGAAGCTTCATTGGATGCCGATCCGAATTACATGCTGAATAATTATAACGAATACGTAAACCGCCGAAAATTTCTGATTGACGGACTGAACCGCATTGATGGCGTTTATTCTCCGATTCCGATGGGTGCATTTTACACTGTGGCCCGTCTTCCGGTCGATAATTCAGATAAATTTTGTGCCTGGTTGCTTTCCGATTTTCAATACGCGAACCAAACAATTTTTCTGGCGCCTGCCACAGGTTTTTATACTGCTTCCGACCGTGGAATGGATGAAGTGAGGATTGCTTATGTATTGAAAAAAGAAGACCTTGCCGTTTCGCTGAAGATTTTGCAGGAAGCCTTAAAAGTATATCCTGGAAGTAAGGTCCGACAGCAAATATTTAATGAAGAAGTTAAATAAGAAGCCGTTCTTTCTATTGTAGAATTGGCTTATCGTTTCAGAGATATTAAAAATCAGGGTTGAGATTTCAACCCGGATTTTGTATTTCTTACTTCCTCTTTGGAGAGGGCCGGGGAGAGGTTTTTAGTGTAAATTTTTGATTCTTTCCATAGCTTCCAGCACATTTTCGCGATCAGCAAAAGCCGAGAAGCGGAAGTATCCTTCGCCCGAAGGTCCAAATCCTGATCCCGGTGTTCCTACCACATTGGCTTCATTTAGCACTTTGTCGAAGAAATCCCACGAAGTCATTCCGTTTTTGGTTTTTACCCAAATGTACGGTGCGTTCTCACCCCCAAAAACTTCGTAACCGGTAGCAGCAAGACTTTCTTTCATAATACGTGCATTCTCCATGTAATAGGCGATTACTTCAGCCACTTCTTTTTTACCTTCTTCGGTAAAAATTGCGGCGGCGGCTTTTTGCACCGGGTACGAAACGCCGTTGAATTTGGTCGACTGACGACGGTTCCACAAAGGTTTAACCGGATATTCGTTACCTAACAAATCGTAAGCAACCAATTCATTTGGGATTACCGTAAATGCAAGTCGTGTTCCGGTAAAACCGGCTGTTTTTGAGAAACTGCGGAATTCGATCGCTACTTTTCGTGCCCCTTCAATTTCGTAAATCGAGCGAGGGATGCTGTTGTCCTGAATAAAAGCTTCGTAAGCTGCATCGTATAAAATAATGGCTTTTTTATCGGTGGCATAATCCACCCATTTTTTTAGTTCTTCTTTCGAGGCAACAGTCCCGGTTGGGTTGTTTGGGTAGCACAGGAAAATCAGGTCGGGAGTTTCTGTGGGTAACTCCGGGATAAAACCGTTTTCCCTGGTACAAGGCATGTAAATAATTCCGTCGTAATAACCATTGGTTTGGCAAGTGCCTGTTTTCCCACTCATTACCGTTGTATCAGCATAAACCGGGTAAACCGGGTCGCAAATAGCAATTTTGTTCCCGTTGCCAAAAATCTCCTGGATATTGCCGGTGTCGCATTTCGAACCATCGGAGATGAAAATCTCATCGGCCGAAACATTCACTCCTTTGTCCTGGTAAGAGTTTTTCGCGATAGCCTCGCGCAAAAATGCGTATCCCTGCTCAGGTCCGTAGCCTTTAAAAGTATCGCCTTTTGCCATTTCATCCACACCCTGGTGAAAAGCTTTAATTACTGAAGGGGCCAGTGGTTGGGTTACGTCGCCAATCCCCATTTTGATTACTTT
The DNA here is from genome assembly GCA_011620585.1 of Draconibacterium sp. Lineage (GTDB taxonomy): Bacteria > Bacteroidota > Bacteroidia > Bacteroidales > Prolixibacteraceae > Draconibacterium. Next base: position 5,990 of record WOYV01000024.1, on the reverse strand, counting down.
TTTATCGGGGTTGGCTGCAATAAATTCATTCACTCTTCTGCCTATTTCCGGGAAAAGATACCCGGCTTTTAGTTTCAGGTAATTTTCGTTGATCAATGCCATATAGGTCTGTTATTTGTTTGTCAAATTTGAAGGCTCAAAGATAGCAAATATAAACAGCCTGACTTTTCTAAAGACTTGCTGCTAATTCTTATTTATATTTTTTTAATGCAATGTGGGTGCACCCTTTTTTCCTGGGCCATCCAGGTATAACAACTTTTCAATAAAAGGCAGGGATGAAAATTAGATTACAGTTGCTCACTTAATTTTTTCAGCCATTCTCTGAATATGGGGTTTACCAGTTTATATTGTAGGCCCTCCTTTACGATAATATTTTTGTTAATTAAACTATTTAAGGCGGTGTTTAAAGTTGAACTGGTGGGCAACTTATATTTGTTTCTTGTTTTTACTGAATACAGTTCGGTATCATCGTCAATAATGGTAAGTGTTTGCAAAACATTTCGTTGAATATTTGAGAGTTGGTCGTAGATATTCTGAAAAATGTCTGACTGCCCATTTATTATTTTGGTTAGCCAGAGATTATTAAATCCGGGCTGGCTTTGGTCTTTGCCCGAAATGATTAAATAAAATACTTCGGACGCAAAAAACTGGGTATAATGCGGATGCCCTTCCGATATTTCCAGTATTTTATCAACTATAGCTTGGGCTATATCAATTCCCCGGCTTTTAAAGCGTTCAATAATAAATGTTGTCAATTCAACTTTTTCAATAGGGTTTAGGTTCATTTTTGCCCCAAATTCATAAAAAGGCGAATTGTGGTCGGAAAAGATGGATTCCATCA
>WOYV01000024.1:0-5049 GCA_011620585.1 Draconibacterium sp. | reverse complement strand
TTTGCCCCAAATTCATAAAAAGGCGAATTGTGGTCGGAAAAGATGGATTCCATCATCGATTGTTTACTTCCCAAAAAAATGTAACTCACATTTTCATGAAATTGAAATGCCGAACGCATCCAGTTGATCAGGAATGGGTCAATGCGTTTAATTTCCTGGAATTCGTCGAATGCAATGCATAGCCTTTGTCCGTTTTTTATGCCTATTTTGTCGGGGATATTTAAAATGGTTTCTACATCAATTTGCTGATGGATCGTTTCGGCTTGCAGCGAAAATGAAGGGTTTCCGTTTTCGTCGAACATCACCGACGGTTTCAGCCCTTTAAAACTCTCAACTAATTTTCCCGACAAGGTTTTAATATTGTCTTTCCAGTCAAACAGGGTGTCGGCAATAAGTTTTGCATAGCGCTTGCAAAAATCATCTGTGCTTTTTATGTTGTACAAATCAACATAAAGGGTTTTTACTGAAGTCGATTCGTTGAAAATACGTTTTATCAACGATGTTTTCCCGTATCGCCGTGGGGAAAATAGCCAAACCGATTGACTGTTTTGAATATACTGTTTTAATTGCCGAATTTCTTCTGTTCGGTTGCAGAAAGATTCGCGGCTAACTACACTGCCATATTTGAATGGATTGTCGGATACTGTCTTTTTTGATGTCGTCATTTTACGTGTCGTCATTTTACGTGTCGTCATTTTACGTGTCGTGAAGTTACGAAATGAAGACCGGTTTTTCAAAAGATTTTGTAATCAATCGCGAATTTTGGTTTGGTTTGGTATTTTTGCAGGTAAAGACTTTAATCATGCAAAACTTCTATATAAAATCACACGGGCTGGGAAACGACTATATTGTATTGGACCAGGAAAATATTTCTTTTGAACTGACCGAAGCTGCCATTGTGCGCATTTGCGATGTGCATTTTGGTATTGGTTCTGACGGAATTCTGCTGAAAGTGCCTTCTGATGTAGCCGATTTTGGTTTGCGGATTCTAAATCCTGATGGCTCGGAAGCCGAAAAAAGTGGAAACGGATTGCGTATTTTCGCAAAATATCTGTACGATTATGGTTTTGCCTCAACTAAACATTTCTCTGTCGAAACTCCCGGGGGGGTGGTAACGGCAGGGATTATTGACGAAAAGAAAGGGAAAGCACATACGATAAAAGTTGAAATGGGCAAAGCGATTTTTGACGCCCCCAAAATTCCGGTACTTACACAAAACGCCGAATGTATAGGCGAACCTTTGCACATGTTCGACCAAATTTATGAAATCAATTGTGTGTCGGTGGGCAATCCGCACTGCGTGGTTTTGAAAGATGAACTGGATGAGAGCGAAGTAAAAAGATACGGGTCGGATATCGAAAATCATCCGATGTTCCCGAACCGGATCAATGTTCAGTTTGCCAAAGTAGTTTCGCGCAATGAAGTGGAAGTGATGATTTGGGAGCGCGGAGCCGGCTGGACCCTCGCATCCGGAAGTTCGTCGTGTGCAGTGGCGGCCATAGTTGTAAAACGCGGGTTAACTGACCGAAATCTTACTATTAAAATGCCTGGCGGCGATCTGCGTATCGAAATCGATGAGGATTGGGAAATCAGGATGACCGGCGAAGTCAGGGAAATTGCCACGGGCACATTTAGTCCCGAACTGCTCGAAGATCTGGCCCTATAATAGTTTACATTCAGAAGAAAAATCTTTCAATCTTTTATCTGTTCATGGAATATCAGTGAATTCGTATATCTTTGCGCTGATTTTTAATGAATTAATATAGAATTCCCGTTTGGGAAGGAACACCTGAAATTTCGTATATGGCACATAAAGCAGGCTTTGTGAACATTGTTGGCAATCCCAACGTGGGCAAGTCGACCATCATGAACGCACTCGTCGGAGAAAAACTCTCCATCATCACCCAGAAAATGCAAACCACCCGGCACCGAATAAAAGGAATCGTTAGTGGCGATGATTTTCAAATCGTTTATTCTGATACTCCCGGGATTTTGAAACCCAGTTACAAATTACAGGAAACAATGATGAAGTTCGTCGATTCGGCGTTGATCGATGCCGACGTGATTTTGTTTGTTACCGACGTAAAGGAAAAAGTGGATAAAAATCCGGAATACATCGAAAAAATCCGAAAGTCGAATATGCCGGTAATCGTTCTGATCAATAAAATTGATCTTTCGAACCAAAACGAAGTACTGAAACTGTACGATTACTGGGGCAATACTTTCCCCGGAGCCACTGTATTTCCTATTTCGGCACTCGAGAAATTTAATATCGCACCTATTTTCGATCGTATTTTGGAGTTGTTACCCGAAAGCCCGCCGTTTTTTCCGGCCGATGAACTCACCGACCGGAACGAGCGCTTTTTTATGCAGGAGATCCTTCGCGAAAAAATATTACTGAATTACGAAAAGGAGGTTCCCTACTCGGTGGAAGTAGAGGTGGAAGAATTCAGGGAAGAGGAAAAGATTATCAACATTCGAGCCGTTATCCATGTCTCGCGCGAAAGCCAGAAAGGGATTATCATTGGTCACCAGGGGAAAATGTTGAAAAAAGTAGGTTCGGAATCGCGTGCCGACGCCGAAGAATTTTTCAGCAAAAAAATCTTTCTCCAGCTATTTGTAAAAGTGGCTAAAGACTGGCGCGAAAAAGACCGCGATCTCAAAAAATTTGGTTACGACGCGTATTGAGCCAGTCATTGAGAGGGATATTATCACCGGGCTTTCGCCCAAAAAACAGAAACGAAAATGAGCAGCAAAATAGTAGCAATTGTTGGACGGCCCAACGTAGGAAAATCAACCTTGTTCAATCGTTTGATCGAACAACGAAAAGCAATCGTAGACGAAACTGCAGGCGTAACCCGCGACCGCAACTATGGCAAAAGCCAGTGGAACGGTGTGGAATTTTCAGTAATCGATACCGGTGGTTACGTGGTAAATTCGGACGATGTTTTCGAAGCCGAAATCAACAAACAGGTTCACCTGGCCATCGAAGAAGCCGACGTGATCCTTTATTTGGTGGATGTGGAATCGGGAATTACCGATCTCGATGATGCAATTGCGGGATTGTTGCGCCGCAGCAAAAAGGAAATCATCCTAGTGGTGAACAAAGTCGACAACAATAACCGGATTTTTGATGCCCAGGAATTTTATGGACTCGGATTGGGTGAATTGTACTGTATTTCGTCGATGACAGGAAGCGGAACCGGCGATATGCTGGATGCCCTGGTAGCCAAACTTCCGGAAGGCCCGGGAGAGGACGAAGAACATGAATTGCCTCATATTTCGGTGGTTGGGCGACCCAACGTGGGCAAATCGTCGTTTATTAACGCGCTGATTGGCGAAAACCGCAACATTGTTACCGATGTAGCCGGAACTACACGCGACTCGATTCATACGCGTTACAATAAATTTGGTCACGATTTTATGATTGTCGATACTGCCGGTTTGCGTAAAAAAGGAAAGGTACACGAAGACCTTGAATTTTATTCCGTATTACGTTCGGTACGCACCATCGAAAACTCAGATGTATGTCTGTTGCTAATCGACGCCACACGTGGTGTGGAAGCACAGGATGTAAATATCTTCAACCTGATTGTTCGGAATAAAAAGGGCGTGGTTGTGTTAGTGAACAAGTGGGATTTGATCGAAAAAGATACGCACTCGACCAAAAAATTTACTGAAGAAATCCACGAACGCTTTGCTCCTTTTGTCGATGTCCCAATTATTTATATTTCGGCGTTAACGATGCAGCGCGTTCACAAAGCATTGGAAACCGCCATCGAGGTTTATGAAAACCGTAAGCAGCGTGTGAAAACTTCGGAATTGAACGAGGTATTGCTCGAGGCGATCGAAAAATACGGGCCGCCATCGGTAAAAGGGAAATACGTGAAAATTAAATACTGCACGCAATTGCCGTCGCCAACCCCGGTTTTTGCATTGTTTGCCAACTTACCGCAATATATTAAAGAACCGTACCGAAGGTACATCGAGAACCAACTGCGCGACAACTTTAATTTTACCGGGGTTCCTATCCAGATTTATTTCAGGCAGAAATAAAATAGAGTATGAAGTCGGAAGATGGAAGCTCGAACAAATAGAAAAATTCCACTTGCATTTTATGCAAGTGAAATTTTTATTTTACTGAAATCATTACATCGCTCATATCTAACGGGGTAAAAAAAAATCGACCGCCCTAAAGAGCAAGCTCAACAGGGTAAACTTCGCGGAAATTATCAAATTTACCCCGTTAAATCCACTTTGTGGAAGGCTACGCCTTATTTAACAGGGTAAATGGTTAAAAAGCCCGAACTGCACGCACCCTGAGCGTGCTGTCCTTATCGAAGTGGCCCTGGGTGCTATCGCCGAAGTACTGTATACACGCGCTGCTGGCACTGCTCTCGGTAGAACTCCAATAGAAGGCACTAGCAAAACCGCTGCCTCCGTTTACCCCTGCGGTAGCATCAATAGTTGTCTTGTTTTGATACATTAAATCCAATTCTTCTTTTGAAGGAAGGTACCAGTCGCCATAGGTTACACTGCTTTCTGTAACCGTATAATTGGCACAGACGCCTGCAGCATAATCATTTGAATTACTGCCTTGATTTGCAATAATCAACATGGTATTCATTTCTCCTGCATAAACACCATCACCGTGAGCTTCTGTATCAGTATAACTTCCATTATACCATTGAATATCACTTCCACCATTCTGATCCACTTTAGCAGCTACCAAACCATGCTGTCCTGTTTCATCTACCCAAAACACGATACCGCCCTGGGCAAAATCGCCTACGGAGTAGATGGTTGAACCACCGCCTGCATTATCATCAACATATTTTTTTGTGGCAGGTTCATAATCTGCATCGGGTGTAAATGCGGTAGTATTGTCCAATTCAAGTACATTAGATTTTAATGCCAAGGCCCTTAAATCCTGGTCGCCTGTATTTCTTCCTGACAAGTTACTCAAATGGGTAATGTCGGTGGCCGTAATGTTGGCTGCCTCGCTAACTGAATAAACAGGGTCGGTTTCAGAAGTTAAAAATCCGCTTA
>WOYV01000044.1:38960-43448 GCA_011620585.1 Draconibacterium sp. | reverse complement strand
ACAAGCGGATATTGACAGATATTATAAGAAAACTTAATTTGGTAAAGTAGAACTAAAAACAAATAAAATACAATTCATATTTTTGCAACCATGAGCAATTTCTGGAAAGAATTCACTGGCCCTGTATTTTCGTTGGCACCCATGGAGGATGTCACCGATACGGTATTCCGCGAAATTGTTATGGGAATGGCTGCTCCGAATAAACTTCACGTGGTTTTTACCGAGTTTACTTCGGTGGAAGGGATGAACCACCCGGTTGGACGTGAACGTGTCTCGGAACGTTTGATTGTAAATGCTTCAGAAAGACAACTTCTCAAAAAACTCAACATTAAACTCGTAGCCCAAATCTGGGGACGCGATCCGGAAATTTATCACAATATTGCCAAATTCATTACCGAAAACTACAACTTCGATGGTATCGATATCAACATGGGTTGCCCTGTAAAAAAGGTGGTAAAAATTGGCGCTTGCAGCGCCTTGATTGGCGAACCGTCACTGGCCAAAGAAATTATTGCAGCTACAAAAGAAGGTACAAGTCTGCCTGTGAGTGTGAAAACCCGCACCGGAATTCGCGAACACCAAACCGAAGAATGGATTACTAATTTACTGGACGTGGAGCCTGCGGCAATTATTCTTCATGGCCGCACCCAGCGCATGCAATCGGAAGCTGATGCAAGTTGGGAAGAAATTCGGAAAGCGGTACAACTCAAAAATCAACTAAAACCTCATATTCCGCTTCACGGCAACGGCGATGTACTTTCATACAATCAAGGATTGCAAAGGATAAAAGAAACAGGTGTTGACGGTGTGATGACCGGTCGCGGAATTTTCCAAAACCCCTGGTTTTTTGATCCCGAAAAAACAGAAATACCAATGGAAGAAAGGATTGCCAAATTACTTGAACATACGCGCCTGTTTGAACAAACCTGGAGTCCTGGTAAAAACTTCAATATTCTGAAGCGTTTCTATAAAATCTACCTCAACGGTTTTCCCGGCGCTGCTAAAATGAGGGGCGATTTGATGAATGTAACAGACTTCCGGGAGGTTTACTCCTATTTTGACAAATAACACTGGATTCTTTTCGATAGATTTCCAGTCCGAGAATTGTAAAATTACAGGTGCGTTAAGGGTATTTTCTTTTCCACTTGTCATTTGTAAAATTATACCAAAAACAAACTGACAATGAAGACTCAGTCTAACTGTCGAAGCTTTATTAAAAGCTTATGAAATTTGGGAAATGAAAACACGATTCGGCATTGAAGAATTCGACCCTGACAAAATCTTCTGTTTCGGCTGCAAAACTGAAGGACAAACCAGTTGGAATCCGACTTCAACGTTGTGACGTACGAAATTGTGCTATCGATAAAAAACTGGAATCGTGCATCGAATGCGATGAATTGACTTCCTGTGAAAAATATCTCTGGAAAAAATTCCCTGATTTTAAACAATCGGTAATTAAAATGCAGGAAACGTATAATGCGGAGAAAGGGTAATCATTTCGATAATTTATATGCCCCGATATTCCAATTTCGGAGACAAGACAAACAGGGACATTCATACTTCAAAAAAAGCCCACTACAATATTTCGTAGCGGGCTTTTAAAATATAATGTAGCCTGTTTTAAATTATCGATTTCATAGCGCTCATTGCCTCACGCAACTCGGCGCCAATAATTTCCACATCATGATAACGAATCTCTTCATTGATGGTTATCAGTTCCCGGTTGTCGACATGCGCATCTTTTCCTTCGTTGAAGTTTTTACCAATTACATTGGTATCAATTTTCTTCATGAAATCGCCCAAAAGAGGGTTACATGCGTGATCGAAAAGATAACAACCATATTCGGCAGTATCCGAGATGGTACGGTTCATTTCAAACAACTTTTTACGGGCAATGGTATTTGCAATTAAAGGTACTTCATGCAACGATTCGTAATATGCCGATTCTTCCTTGATGCCAGTTTCAGTCATCACTTCGAAAGCCAATTCAACGCCCGATTTTACAAAGGCAACCAATAATGTTCCGTTGTCGAAATATTCCTGTTCGCTGATTTCCATATCGCCGGCCGGTGTTTTTTCGAAAGCTGTTTCGCCAGTTGCTGCACGCCAGGTCAACAGATTTTTGTCATCGTTTGCCCAATCTTCCATCATAGTCGATGAGAATGCCCCACTCATAATATCGTCCATGTGTTTTTCAAACAAAGGGCGCATAATTTCTTTTAACTCTTCTGCCAGTTTGTAAGCTTCCACTTTTGCCGGGTTCGATAAACGGTCCATCATGTGAGTGATGCCACCCAATTTTAGCGCTTCGGTGATGGTTTCCCAACCGTACTGAACCAGTTTGGCCGCATAGTTTGGGTTGATACCCTTTGCCACCATTTTATCGAAACTCAGGATAGAACCGGTTTGCAGTAAGCCGCAAAGAATGGTTTGTTCACCCATTAAATCCGATTTTACTTCGGCAACAAATGAAGAATGCAAAACGCCAGCTTTATGACCGCCGGTTCCGGCAGCATAGGCTTTGGCAATTTCAAGGCCGTCGCCATTCGGGTCGTTCTCGCGATGAACTGCGATCAGCGTAGGGACACCAAATCCACGGGTATATTCGGCACGGACTTCAGAACCCGGAGATTTTGGGGCCACCATAATTACGGTAATGTCTTCGCGAATTTTCATGCCCTCTTCCACAATATTGAAACCGTGTGAATAAGCCAGCGTTGCGCCTTTTTTCATTAGCGGAACTACCTTGTTGATTACCGGAGTATGTTGCTTGTCGGGAGTAAGATTCAATACCAGGTCAGCTTTCGGGACCAGTTCTTCGAAAGTACCTACTTCGAAACCGTTTGAAGTGGCGTTAACATACGAAGCCCGTTTCTGCTCAATCGCCTCAGGACGAAGTGCATAAGCTACGTTCAAACCACTGTCTCGCAGGTTCAGTCCCTGGTTTAAACCCTGGGCGCCACACCCCAGCACTACAATCTGCTTTCCTTCAAGTTTCTTTACTCCGTCAGCGAATTCTGCTTCGTCCATGAAATCACATTTCCCAAGCTGCTCTAACTGAAGCCGCAGCGGAAGTGAATTAAAATAATTTGCCATCTGTACTATGTTTTAGTTTCTTATTAATGCTGAAAAACAAATCCGGATGATGATCCGAATACTTCACAAAGCAATAAAATTATCGAACACGCAAGCTGTAAAATTACACGAATTTTAGGTAATTTTCATGGATTTCACATTAAGAAGATATTATCATTTCAAGACAACCTAATTATATTTCAGCATTTTATGGCTGAACGAATTAGGAACATTTATAAGAAACTAAACCGATCCGGACCTGTATTGCATTGGAGAAACTCCGGTTTCGCGTTTAAAAAACTTAGCAAAATAACTTTGATCAGGGAAGTTGAGCCGGGTGGCAATTTCGGTAATACTCTGGTTGGTGTGCACAAGCAGTCGTTTAATTTCAAGAATTTGCTTCGCCTTTATAATCTGCGACGAGGTTTTACCGGTTAAATGGGTCACCGTTTGCGTCAGGTGGTTGGGAGTAATCGCCATTTTGTCGGCATATTGAGCTACGCCCAGGTTTTTTTCGTAATTCTCCTCCACCATCTGGAAAAACTTTTTCACCAGCATGTGTCCTTTCCCTGTCAGCGAATTTTCATCCGATTTATACAGCGGCGCACAGGTATTCAGGATAAGATCGAGGATGGAATGCAGGAGTTCAATTGAGAAACCCTCTCCTTTTGCGAGTTCGGATATTCCTTTTTTGAATAGACTTTCAAGAAAAATGATGTCATCCGGGTTATTGAGAAGCAATGGTGGATTGTCTTGCCGGATGGTAAAAAAGAAAGGAAATTCGATTAATCGATTCGGATTATTATAATGAATAAGATAAAATTCGGGAGTAAAAATAAAGATGAATCCCTCGATATCGTGCGAAAATTCAATTTTATGAGCTTGTCCCGGCGACATAAAAAATACACATGGCGGTTTTATTTCGTACTTATTGCCATCGATAACATGAAACCCCGACCCACGGGCGAGATAGAGTACTTCAAAAAAATCGTGCCGGTGTGGATACTTTACCGCAAAGTGTCGGTTCGCGTCGAATACTTCCACCTGAAATTGCTGGCTTTCGCGCTCACGGCTACTAAAACTGCGCAAACTGTATACCGGTATACTTTCCGAATTTCCCATCCGCGATTAATCGGCCCAACTAAAAGTATACCCCAGCGAAACCCGTAACACGCGGCTTCTCATTTTGATGTTTTCCCCCATTGAAGCAATATTTGGAATACCATAATCGTAGGACGCAGAAACATCAAGCCCACTATCAAAGTAAAAGCCAACACGCGCTGAAACACCGTAATCATATCTTTTCAAATCGTCATTTTCATCATCGTTTCCCCACTTGATTTTATGCTGAATCTCGTTTGATTCACCATTCAAAGTTTGTGTCGAAGTGGCTTTTCCAGATAATCCAAAGCC
>WOYV01000044.1:0-38860 GCA_011620585.1 Draconibacterium sp. | reverse complement strand
TAATCCAAAGCCAAGATAACGATATTTCACGAGAGTTTTTCAGTTGGAATAAAAAGCAAATTGTGTTTGTGTAAATTTTTACATGGGGTATTTTTGTACTTTTATTGCATGAAGAATCTTTCTTTCCGGCTGGTATTTATAATCACTCTTTTTGCTTTTTTTAGTGAAGCAAGCGCTTTAGCAGCCTGGCCCGAAAAGAATCCAGAAAATCTGCGGAACACAACATTTTCTAAACGAATTTATTTTCATAACGATTCCATTCATCAATTGAATTTCAGGTATGCTGACCGGGAAAGGGGTTTGAAACCATTTATTGCCCCTGTCATTCTGGTTGCAAGCGGAACGGCCTTCCATTTTTCGGATGCCAAACATGATTTGAATGATTGGATCGGGGAAAAGTTTTCATATTCGGGAAATGCCGACGATTATTTGCGCTTTGCTCCCCTGGCAGCGGTATACGGTCTCAATGCCTTGGGTATTAAAGGGAAAAATAATTTCGGAAACGTTACCGCCATTGCAGTAAAAAGCTTCCTGCTAAACGATATGTTGACTTACACCCTAAAAAGAAGCGTCGATTCAGAGCGTCCGAATGGCGATCCACACTCCTTTCCGTCGGGACATACTTCAGTGGTTTTTGCTATGGCGCAAATCGTCCACCACGAGTTTGGCGGGCAAAGTATCTGGTACAGCGTAGGTGCATACTCTAGTGCTGCAACTGTTGGGTTTATGAGAATGGCAAAGGGAGCGCACTGGGCTTCCGATGTGATGGTTGGCGCCGGAATCGGGATGCTGGCCACCGAATTGGTTTACCTTACACACCAGTATAAATGGGACTGGGGACACGTGAAAAACTTCGATATCTTTCCTTTTTCTTTCGGGCAACAAAAAGGACTAACGCTGGTTTATACTTTTTAAAATGAGCGTTGAACTTTTAAAATCAAATGATTGATGAATGATGATTAACGATTTACGTGTGCAAACTCCTGTATATAATAACTGATTCTGAACGACCTCCAATCTTCTACCACGCTAACTTCAAACTCTTTCTGCTGAAGTTCTCCTATCCTTCGCCTTATTTCTTCAGGAAATCTTCACGCACCGGTGTAAAATTATCGATAATACGTGCGGTGCTGCTTAGTAACTTAATGGCATGCATTTTATAAGGCGGAACGGCAAAAAAATCGCCTGCCTTTAAATACTGTTCGGGTTCGCCTTCGCAATAAAAAACAACTTCACCATCAGCTACATAACTGGTTTGTTCGTGCGGATGATTATGCGGCGGATCCTGCCCGGGCCAGGGGCCTCCCTGAAAATCGGCCAACACTGACATCAAATTATCGGTATAGATTATTTTACGTTTTAAGCGTTCATTCACTACTTCGTAGTCCACCTCATCAAATTTCAGTACCGACATAAATTTTACTTTTTTTTTACTTATCAACTAGGCAATTATTCTTCTGATCCGGTCGTCAAGAGCGGCCTGATCGGCAGTGAAACTTGCCAACCCCGCTAAATTCAGCAAGGTATCGATCGCCAACTCGCCGCTTTCTATTCGGGTAGCCCATCGTTCATGATTCGGTATTTTCCCATCGTCGGAAATGAATTTCAGATCGCGTTCACTCAGGTACGGAAACAAATCGCCACAACCAGCTTCGTGTACCCGGTCGATGAGTTCGTTGCCGTCTTTCGGACAATCTTTATCGAGCGCCAGCGCAAGTGCAATTTCCTTTTCGCTAACCTCCCATAGTTTTTCAGGGAAATACTTCCCTGCATCTTCGGTAAGATCAACCGGATACACTACTTCTTTTTTTGATGAAAACTGGCCACTCAACTGTTGTCTTCCATCGGCAGCCACTTTGGTAGGCATGGTGTACACATCGGTTCCGGCTAAATCTTCCAACTGCTGATAACCCCGTAAACTGGCGGCAATCAGTTTTGTAGGTTCAGGGTTATTTTTGGATAACTGGCTGACTGTATTTTGAGTCGAAATAACGGTCCTTTCGCCGGCGCCTTCGCCACTTCCCAAGGCGTTATCTTTTATGTAGGCGCCAATTCTTCCCAAAAATACATTACAATAATTGGGTTTGGTAACAGCGGTAACAAGCGCATTCTGCCGCGCCGAAAATTCGAGTGTAAAATTGATACGAACACCAAGCTCCCGCAGTCTTCTCGCTCCGAGCAAACCTACCGCCGTATAAGGCACTTTCACGATAAACTGTTCCGGATTAATAGCATGATAACGCAGTCCGTAATCTACAATTGCGTCGAAATTATGTGCCGTATTGGTGTGTAACTCTACGCTTACAAATCCGCCAAACTTTTTTGCCAGGCGCATTCCATGGCGGGCATTCAATATAAATGCGATTTCTACAATTTGTTCGTCCACCGGCAAATCCTGCACAATGGTGCGTGTTTGCGCAATAAAATCGTCGTAAATCCCTTTTTGGATTTCTTTATTTACCAGCGTGTTGTTGGTAGTGAGGGCGGTCATTTCGGCCGACCAGTTTTTTGCGGCTTCTTCCATGTCGCCTGTGTCGAGCCACAGTTCGGTGCCTGCTTCGCGCAGGCTTTGCCAAAACGGATCGGCTTTTGCACTTACTTTTTCTTCTTCTACTCCTTCTAAAACAAACGCTTTGATTTTTGTCTTTAATGTATCGTCCATGATAAGCATGCTTTGAATTTGTTTTGAATTTACGATAATTCGAAAGCTACTCAAAAAAATATGCCATGGTTTTTATAAACAAAAAACCGTTCCCTCAAAAAAGGAACGGTCCTCAATTCTTAAAACAAATATCCTTTAAATCCCGAGCAACAATTCGCCGGCATCTTTCCCGTTGGTAAACATCCTCTCCGGATTTTCGATCATCTCTTTTACTTTCACCAAAAATCCAACCGAGTCTTTTCCGTCGATTACCCGGTGGTCGTATGAAAGCGCTACATACATCATCGGGCGAATTACCACCTGGCCGTTTACTGCCACCGGACGCTCCACAATGTTGTGCATCCCCAAAATAGCCGATTGCGGCGGATTGATGATTGGGGTAGAAAGCAGCGATCCGAAAACACCTCCATTGGTAATGGTAATAGTCCCGCCACTTAATTCTTCGACTGATATTTTTTTGCTACGGGCTTTTTCGGCCAGTTCTTTTATTTCGAGTTCAATTTCAGGAACCGATTTGCTTTCAGCATTGCGTACGATCGGCACCATTAAACCTTTGGGTGTAGAAACGGCAATTCCCACATCCACAAACTTTGGCAGCACTATTTCATCGCCATCAATCTGAGCATTTACCATCGGGTGAAATTCGGCAGCCACTGCCACTGCCTTGGTAAAAAACGACATAAAACCAAGTTTAAAGCCATGTTTATCGATGAATTTCTGTTGATAATTTTTACGCATGTCCATTACAAAACTCATATCAATTTCGTTGAAAGTAGTGAGCATGGCCGTTTCGTTTTTCACCGAAACCAAACGAGCGCTCAGTTTCCGGCGCAGGCTCGACATTTTTTCGCGGTCTTCGTCGCGGTTGGCTTCGCGCGGTTGAACAACAACTGTCCGAGGTGAGCTTAATACGGCTTCCACCTCCTTTTTGCCTAAACGTTTTAGTCCGCTAATCACATCGTCGACCGACAAGTCGTTTTCCTTCATCATTTCTTTCGCTACCGGACTTACTTTTACCTTATCGTAAGTTTCAGAAGCCTTTAGTTCCTTCGTCGGAGCGGGTGTTTCCTTCGCCCCGGCTTTTGCTTCTTTTTCTTCGGACGAAACTTTGGGGTTAGTTTCTGTTTGCGGTGGCGCCACACTGGTATCGATGGTACAAACTACCGCTCCCACCTCGATGGTTTCGCCTTCGGCAGCCTTAATTTCAATTTTACCAGCTTGGCCGGCTACAATGGTTAGTGTTGCCTTGTCTGATTCAACTTCAGCTATTTCCTGGTTTTTTGATACCACTGCCCCATCTTCAACAAGCCAACTACCAATTTCAACTTCGGTAATCGATTCTCCGGGACTGGGAACTTTAATTTCAACTATCATGGTGTTATTTTTTGCTTTCGCTGATTATGCTTCAAATCTTGGAATTAATATTGGATTTTTGAAACTGAAACGTCCTAACCCTTATCGATTCCATCTATTTTAAACGGTAATTTCTTTTTTGCTGAATATCGACTCTATCATTTTTTCAAGTCCTTGCCGGTGCTTTTCCATCAAACCAACAGCCGGGCTTGCACTCTCGGGCCGGGCTACCATCCTCAGATTTAAGTCGTTCAGTTTTTTACTAAAGAATGGCCAGGCTCCCATGTTCTCTGGTTCATCCTGTGCCCAGACCACATCTTCTGCCTTGTTGTATTTTTTCAGAATGTCGTTTATTGCCTCTTTTGGCACCGGGTAAAGCTGCTCGAGCCGAACAATTGCCACTTCAGCCAATCCTTGCTCCAACTTGTATTTTGCCAGGTCGTAATATAATCTTCCTGAAGTGAACACAACTTTCTCTACCAAAGCTACTTCGGCCTTGTTATCGTCAATTACTTCGAGGAAGCCTCCACTTGTAAAATCGTCGAGTTGTGATTGTACCATCGGGTGACGGAGCAAACTCTTTGGTGTAAAAATAACCAGTGGCAAACGCGTATTCATTTTAACCTGGCGGCGAAGCAGATGAAACAGGTTTGCCGGCGTGGTTGGGATTGCCACCTGCATATTATTGTTGGCAGCCAGTTGAAGAAAACGTTCGATTCGGGCACTCGAATGTTCGGGCCCCTGTCCCTCGAAACCGTGAGGAAGCATTAAAACCAAACCGTTCATTACCCCCCACTTTTCGAAAGCCGAGCTAATGTATTGATCGACTATTACCTGTGCCACATTGAGGAAATCGCCAAATTGTGCTTCCCAAATTATCAGCGAGTTTGGTTGCGAAAGCGAGTAACCATATTCAAAACCAAGCACTCCGTATTCGGATAGTAACGAGTTATAAACTGAAAAAGGTGCCTGTTTGTCGGATACATGTTTTAGTGGGTAATATTTTTCTTCGGTACCTTCAATTACAAAAGCTGCATGGCGGTGAGCAAACGTACCGCGTTCGCTATCTTGCCCGCTCAAACGAACGGCATGGCCTTCATTTACGAGTGTTCCGTATGCGAGTAACTCACCCATTGCCCAATCCAGTTTGTCGTCGTGGATCATCATTTTCCGGTCAGAAATAATACGGTCCACTTTCTTAAAGAAAGGTAAATCCGCGGGAAGATGAGTTAGTTTATCGGCAACCATTAACAAGGTTTCCTTTTTGACACCGGTTTCAACCAATTTGTTAAATATTACCTTCGATGGCATCTCGTAATTTTCGTATTCTTTTAAAAGAAACTTACGTATTTTTAGTTTTTCGATCTTCTCCGACTCCGTATATTTCCCTTCCAGAAACTTGTCGAAAGCCATAACTTCCGCTTTCGATTCATCGTAGCTCATTACGCCAAGTGCATTCAGTTTGTCGGCATAAATGTCGCGCGGGTTTTTATGGTTCTCGATAGCCTTGTATAATAAAGGCTGTGTAAAACGCGGTTCGTCCCCTTCGTTATGTCCGTATTTCCGGTAACACAGGATATCAATAAAAACATCGGCATGAAACTTCTGGCGAAATTCCATGGCCAGTTTTATTGTGTAGATCAGCGCTTCCACATCGTCGCCATTCACATGAAAAACGGGCGAACGGGTTACCTTGGCGACATCGGTACAATAAGTACTCGAACGTGCTTCGAGGTACGGTGTTGTGAAACCTACCTGGTTGTTAATTACCAAATGAATGGTTCCGCCTGTTTTGTAACCAGGCAGTTGCGACATCTGAATTGTTTCGTAGACCACGCCTTGTGCGGCAATGGCTGCATCGCCATGAATAATAATCGCAGCAGCTTTCTTATAATCACCATCGTATGCGGCGTCGATTTGCGCACGAACCATTCCTTCTGCAATCGGCCCTACCGTTTCAAGGTGCGATGGGTTCGGGAGCAATTTCAGCTTGACTTTCTTTTTAAAGTCGGTCATTATTTCGTTTTCGTAACCCAGATGGTATTTAACATCGCCTTGTGAAATATCGTCTTCGTATTCTTTTCCTACAAATTCCTTAAAAATATTTTGGTACGGTTTTTCAAGAATATTCGCGAGCACATTCAATCGGCCACGGTGTGCCATTCCAATAATAAATTCTTCGAGGCCCAGCTCTGCCCCTCTTTCAATTACTGCATCAAGCGCCGGAATCATGGCTTCTGCCCCTTCGAGCGAAAAGCGCTTCTGTCCTACAAATTTCTTGTGGATAAAGTTCTCGAATCCCACAGCCAACTTAAGGTGATAGAAAAAGTATTTGCGTTTTTCATCGCTAAACGCTTCCGAGTTTTTGGTACTTTCCATCCGCCGGCGCAACCATTGCAGCACTTCGGGATGGCGCATGTACATGTACTCCACTCCCACCGATCGGCAATACGTATCTTCGAGATGGGCAACAATATCTTTCAATTTTGCCGGACCGATACCAATTTCGCTACCAGCCTGAAAAGTGGTTTCGAGATCCTTTGCTTCGAGCCCAAAAGTTTCAATCGCCAAAGTTGGTGTATAAGTACGCCGGGCGCGGACCGGATTGGTTTTTGTGAACAAATGCCCGCGTTGACGGTAACCGTGGATCAGGTTAAGGATTGCAAATTCCTTGTCGATATTATCGAGTTTAACTGCGGAAGGCTTTTCCGGATAAAAAGTACTGGCCAGTTCGAAACCGGCAAAAAACTGCTGCCAGCTTTGGTCAACCGACTCCGGGTTCTCAAGATACGATTGATAAAGGTCTTCGATGGCCTTTAACTCCTGATTGCCCACTGATGAAAACTTATCCATTGTTGATTTTTAAGTTACTTTTTAAATAATACTGAAAAAACAAAGCATGGTATCTATTGTTTATCAGAATGCTTATTTTCTACTGCAAAAGTAAAGGTTTCTTTGCTTTTTTGAACATGCCCTTAACTTTTGATTTTGAGAAAGATTTTGATTGGCTATTTTTGCTAAAAATTTAACACGATGATCCAAAGAATTCAAACCATTTATATTTTAATTGCGGGCCTGCTGGTTGCAACACTTTTTAAACTCAAACTGGCCGATATTTCGGTAGATGGCGAGTTGATGGAACTGGTGGGCAAAGGTATTTACAAAGCCGAAACATTGGTTTTTAACGGATTACCGCTGCTTATCTTTACCGGAATTATTACGGTGCTGCACCTGGTCGTAATTTTTATGTACAAAAAACGGATTGTACAGATCAGGATGCTGGTGTTTACCATTATTCTGTTGATCGGGCTTTTCGGGATGTTTTTTTATTTTACCTACGCCGGATTCGACGGGGCCAAAGTTGCGTTTAAAATCCCAATAGTCTTCCCGATAATTGCTGTTGTTCTCGATTGGCTCGCCATCCGCGCTATTGGAAAAGACGAAGCGCTGGTCAGGAGCCTGAACAGGATACGCTAAATGAGATGCTCATTTGCATCTTCCTAAAATAAATAGATGGAAGCCATGATTTTTGCGGCGGGGCTTGGAACCCGTCTGGAAAACGAAACAGCTGACAAACCCAAGGCTCTGGTTAAGGCGGGAGGAAAAACCCTGCTTGAACATGCCATCCTGAAAGTTAGAGCTGCTGGCGCTTCCCGTGTTGTTGTCAATGTTCATCATTTTTCCGAAAAAATCATTGAATTTATTCATGCTCACAACTGGGGAGTTCCGGTGATGGTATCCAACGAATCGGGGCTTTTGCTCGAAACGGGCGGGGGACTTAAAAAAGCTGCACTGCTTTTCTCACGAAATGAACCAATTCTCCTCTATAATGTGGATATCCTCTGTGGTCTCGATTTAAGAAAAGTGCTTGAAAAACACTTGTCGTCCAATGCACTGGCGACACTGATTGTGCGAAACAGAAATACGCAGCGCTACTTTAAATTCGACGATAACATGCAACTGGTTGGCTGGATCAATAAACAAAATGGAGAAAAGAAAATTTCGAGGCCTGAAAACTTTGACAATGCAAAAGAACTTGCCTTTAGCGGTATTCATATCGTAAATCCTGATATCTTTGAATATATGCCTGCCGAAAATCGTTTTTCGATTGTGAAACTGTACCTCGAACTGGCAAAAACAAAAACGATAAAAGGATTGATCGACAATTCTGAACTCTGGATGGATGTCGGGAAACCGGATGAATTGGAAGCAGCCCGCCGTTTATTTCGCAATACTGAATAGGTTGCTACCTTTTCATTTTAATAGCCTGTAGTTCCGATATTCAAATAAACGCACACCGGTCCATTTCTCAATCCTGTACAACCAGCGGTATTTCCATTTCATATTTACTTTCGACAAATCGGCGTCAAAATGCCAGTTGAGGCGTTCAATCCGCTTTTGCATCACTAAGGGGTGAGACCCTTCAAAACGGGCCAGTGCATCGTATTCGGCCTTGTAATCAAACTCCCGCGCCAATGTTTTTTCCCGGGCTTCTTCTTCCGAAATTCCACCGTAAAATGCTTTTACCGCATCAAGTTTTTGTTGCATGTACACGGGATGCCGCACCCAGCCATAGTGATAAATCTCGGCTTCGACGGGTACTACCTGCAATTTCTCTCCCAGCTTTCGAAAACCCTGTGCATCTTTGTACGACCTGATATTTTTATCGTTCCTGATCACCCGAATTTCTTTTTGGTACCAGTGGCGGCAGTCGCCCACATAATCATACGATCCGTAAAAGTGCTTGAAATCAAACAAAAGCCCGTCCACGTTCTTTCGATTCAGATTTTCCAACATCGCTTGTTTAACAAGCGGAAGGTATTTTTCGTGCAACACTTCGTCGCCCTGAATATAAAAACACCAATCAAATTCTTCGGGAACCGCATCAAAAGCTTTATTCGTTTCGTGGGCATAAACCTGGCCACCCTGTTTTTTTGTCTCATCCCAAACTGTGTCGATCACTTTAATTTTTCCCGGCACAATAGATTCAATCAACTGCCTGGTTTGATCTGCTGATTTTCCAACAGCGGCCACAAAATAATCACAAAGCGGTAAAACTGAAGTGATGGCTTCTACCACCGGAAAATCAAATTTTACCGCATTTCGGATAAAGGTGAATCCACAAACTTTCATTAATCGTCTTTCTTATAAACAAAGAAGTAATATAGCAAAAATTCGATAGCTGAAATAAGCATCACGGTGTTGCCCAATAATTCGATTCCTTCTTCGGTAGCTGCCTTGGCCAGCCGGTAACTCTCACCGGGATAAAGAATGCGCCAGAATTTAGACCGGCCAAACAATCGGCTAAAAACCATGGTAACCAGTAAACCTGCTAAAAGCCATTGCGATGCAGGTATGCTAAAGAATCGAATGCCGGCTTGTTTTATCTTCTTAAAATCGCGGAAAAAAAGCCAGATCATCAGCACAAAAATCACCAAAACCGGGTAAATCCATTTATCGATCAGAAAGTTGAATTCGCGGATAAAAGCCATTAGAAAAAACAAGGCTACAAAATTGCTAATCACCCCTATTTCCTTCCATTTCTTTCCAATAAAAAGATAAAAAAGAAAGAGGATAAAAAGGATAGTTTCCTGTCCAATCTCAGTAAAAGTAAGTTCTCCAAAATAACCTTCTTCCATCGGATGAGCTGCATCGAAAAATATTCCCTGGGCAATGCCAAAAAAAAGCAGTCCGTAAGCGAGAATTCGCAGAATTATAAACAGCGGCGAATAGATCTTCATACCTTCGATTTTGAGCAACTAAATTAAACTTTTTGAAGTATAAAAATGCCGAAGCTTTTAGAAACTCCGGCATTCGTTTTCCAATACAGTATTTTATCTGGCAGGGGCCAGGGCCACTCCAATGTAATTGTTGAAATCGAAATAATTGCTAAACGCTTTTTTTGTCGAATCAACACTTAGATTTTCAACCAGTTGGTTATAGTTTCCAAACTGCGAAAAATCGCCGTTCTTTATGTAATACGTGTTGCTCAGAATATTCAGCCAGAACGAGTTCTCGCGCATCTGAATTTCACGTTCGCGAAGTAGTTTTTCTTTAGCGGTGGCAATTTCCTTTTCTGTGGGCCCGTTTTTCGCATAATCTTTAATGATTTCAAATACTGCCTGCTTCACTTCATCTAACCTGTCGGGAGCCGTTCCATAATAGATCGAGAAAGTATACTCTGAATCAGGGAATTTTGCAGTTGATGCCGATGCTCCCGGACTATATACGCTACTCATTTCTTCGCGTATTACTTCGTTCAATTTAGCTTCAATAATTTTATTCACAGCATTCAACTGAACCTGGTCCTGAGCATTGTAATCAAAATTGCCATGGAACACAATGTATTGCATGCTTTTATCTTCCTGCCCTTTGTAAACCACTTTTTCTACCACCCCTTCGGGTTTTTCGATGCCAAGATCCACCCAGTTTTCCCGGCTATCCAGCGTTGGAATCCCACCAATATATTTTTCAACCAGCGGTTTAAAGCTTTCGGGATCGATGTTGCCTACAAAAAAGAATTTAAAATCGGAAGCATTTTTGAAACGCTCTTTCCCGATTTTTTTAATCTGATCAAATGAAGCATCCTGCAAACGATCCGCAGTCAAAGGCATTGCACGCGGATTATAATTATTTATAGTTACACTTAAGGTATCGCTAAAATTAGCTTCGGGCGAATTGGCTTTGTTTTCGAGTACTGTAGCATATTGTTTCATCAACGATTGATAACTAACCTCATCAAAACGCGGCTCTGTAAAATACAGGTAAACCATTTGCAACAAGGTTTCCACATCTTTTACCGATGAGTTTCCGTTAAAACCCTCGCGCAACTGACTGATGTATGGAGAAACACTAAATACCTTGTCCGAAAGCATTTTATCCAGGGTAATTTCATCAAAATCAGCGATTCCGCTTTCGCTCATCACATCGGTTGTGAGATCAGCTGAGACGTCGTAATCGGCTGAGTACAGAGAACTTCCGCCTAAACTCCAGGCGCTGAAAAGAACTTCATCGTCTTTGAAATCGGTTTTTTTCACTACGATAGTGGCACCATTGGCAAGTTTCCATTCTACTGCATCCACTTTTTCGAGTTCATTTTCCGAACTGACTTTGCTCCCAAAAGGTTCGTCGGCCAGCAAAGGCACATTCGAAACGGCATCCACATACGGTTCTATTTCGGTGTTTTCCACTTTGTCGAGCAAGGCAAGCACTTGCTCTTTGGTTGGAACAATTGTTTTATCGTTTTCGGGGGCAGTAATAATCACCACGCGGTTTTCGTTTGTCACCCATTTTTTTGCCAGTGCATTAATCTCTTCCACTGATATTCCGGGAACAAATTCCGTATAATAGGCATACTCGTTTTCCATTCCCGGGAAGGGCTCTTTGGTTACCAAAAAGTTACGAATGTATTCGTTGGCATAATTCACCGATTTAGTTTTGTTGCGCTCTTTGTATGCTTTTTCCATGTTGTTGAGCACCGCCGTCTTCTGCCGCTCAAGCTCGGTTTCGGTAAAACCAAATTTCTTGACGCGTTCGTTTTCGAGCAGTACTTCTTTTAAACCGGTCTCAATTTTATCGCCTTGCGTAACGGCTACCGACATGTAAGTGCTTAAAGGTCCGAATTGATGAGAATAAACTGATTGCCCCAACAAAAACGGAGGATCAGCTTGCTGAGTTTTTTCCGCCAACCGATTATTGATCATTCCTGTGTAGAGATTTTCCATGATCATTTCGCGGAAATCGGCCACTGTTTTTGACACCTCCAGATCGTGTTTATAATACACATACGCAATTGGGTATTGTGCTTCTTTGTCGGTAGTTACACTAACCAGTGTTTCTTTATGATCCGGTATATCGAAGTATTTTTTTTCGCGTTCGTTTTGGCGCGCCGGGATGGCTGAGAATTTTTCCTTGATCGTTTCCACCATTTCGTTTTGATCGAAATCACCCACAACAATTACGGCTTGCAGGTCGGGGCGGTACCAGTCGCTTCGATACCTGCGCAACACCGATGGGTCGAAACTTTGTAGCAGGCCAACTTTCCCAATTGGTAACCTTTCTGCATATTTCGAATCTTTGAGAAGTACAGGCAACCATTCTTTCATCATTCGGTCGTTAGCCCCTCTTCCCAATCGTTCTTCTTCTAAGATAACTCCCCGTTCGGCGTTAACTTCTTCGTCCGAATCAGTTACCTGGCAGGCCCAATCGTACAAAACCTGTAGCCCTTTTTCCATAAATTCGGGATTATCCAGCGGAACTTTTAACATGTAAACGGTTTCATCGAAACCGGTATAAGCGTTGATTTCAGGGCCAAATTCCATCCCGATCGATTCAAAATAATTGATCAGTTCGTGTTTTGGGAAATTTTTTGTCCCGTTAAACGACATGTGTTCACAGAAATGCGCCAATCCCTGTTGATCATTGTCTTCATCTACCGAACCGGTTTTTACAACCAACATTAGTTCTGCACGGTTTTCGGGTTCGCTGTTTGCACGTACATAATATGTCATGCCATTCGGAAGTACCCCTTTACTGACTGCCGGATCTTCGGGAATCTTACTGTTTAAACCAGGTTGATCCTGAGCGCTTAACAACAAGCTGCTCAACATAAAAATCGTGCTTAAAAATAATTTCATCATTTTGTGTTTTTTATTAATGTGTCTGAATTATTTGCGATTATTACAACATTTTACTCCTGTAAAAGTTCCACGGCCCTGGCAAATGCATCTTCTTCGTTGCTTGGCAGTAGCGGAAATCTATTCTTTATTTCGTGCGGTGCGTTTGCCGTAAGAAACGAGTGCCGGGCGAAAGCGAGCAAATCGAAATCGTTGTAGTCGTTTCCAATTGCCATTGTTTGTTTGGGATCAATATTGTGGCGCCTGCAAACCTCGAGAACTCCATTTCCTTTCGAAACCAAACGATGAAACACTTCGATCCAAATGTATCCTTTAGTGATTGGAGAAGAAGTACGGACAACACGTATCTCGGGGCACAAAGCCTCTATTTCTGTTTTCAGCTCATTGAAATGCTTTTCATTCTCTTTTATAATCACCAGGAACTGGCATAATTCGGTTTGAGGCAATGCATCGGTATTTAGTTCTTCAGCAAAATATTGGTTAAAAGTAAAATAGCGTTCAAACTCTTCGGAAGGTTCTGTTCCCCGGTAATAATAATGCTGGTGGTTTTCAGGCACCGGAAAGAATGCATGAAAACTTTCTCCTTTGCGGATAAAATGTGACAAAAGTTTTTGCGCCGAACTTTCGATAATATTCTGATGGTAAATATGTTGCTTGGTTTTCCAGTTAAAAACACCTGCTCCCGAAGAAAAAACGACATAGTCGAAAGGAATATCATCGCCCAGAACTTCCTTGGCTTTCCGAAGATTGCGCCCGGTGGCTACCACGCGAAGTATTCCTTTTTTGCCCAGTTCGTCGAGGGCAAGCAGGTTGGCTTTACTTATACTTCTGTCGTTTCGCAGAAAAGTCCCGTCGAGGTCGGTGGCCACCAATTTAACTTTCTTCATTTTTTTTGTTTCAGGAAGCGTAAAGTTATAGAAATATCCTGCAAAAGAGACAGAACAAATGGGATAATAGTATGGATTGTTTGCCTGCTTTGAAATCACGTTCGTCGAAAACTTTTTAAGTTTCGCAGCTTACTGGTTAGATTTAACTAATATTTTATCTTTGTGGCTTGTTTTTATTACCAACAACAAATAAAAAATGAAAATTGCACTGCTTGGCTACGGAAGAATGGGTAAAGAAATTGAAAAGATTGCCCTTGAACGTGGCCACGAAATAGCCCTTAAAATCGATGTCGACAATCAGAACGATCTTAGCGTTGCAAATTTAAAAACCTGCGATGTCGCCATCGAATTTACGATTCCAAAATCAGCCATTTCAAATTACTTCGCGTGTTTTGAAGCTGGGATTCCGGTTGTTAGCGGTACCACCGGATGGCTTGACAGAAAAGACGAAGTGTATGCAAAATGTATCGAAGAGAATGGAACATTTTTCTATGGCAGCAATTTCTCGGTAGGTGTAAATTTGTTCTTTGAATTGAACAAAAAACTGGCTGAGTTGATGTCGCCTCGCGAAGAATACGGTGTTGAAATGACAGAAGTGCATCACACCCAGAAACTGGATGCCCCCAGCGGAACTGCGATTAGTTTGGCAGAAGACATACTCGAAATTCTGCCTGGAAAAAATAAATGGGTAAACGATAAGATTGCAGCAAACGATGAAATCAAAATAAAATCGGAACGTGTTGGCCTGGTACCCGGGATACACACGATTCGATACGAATCGGATGTTGATTTTATAGAGATTACACACAGCGCGAAAAGCCGTGTAGGTTTCGCATTTGGGGCTGTTTTGGCTGCCGAATTTTGTCGCGGGAACAAGGGTATTCTTACCATGAAAGACTTATTGAAAATTTAAAAACTAAATAAATGTTAAATACCATTTTATCTAACAAGTGGTTTAAATTCATCACCGTTGGCTTACTCTATTTCCTATGGGTGCTTTGGCTCGGAAATTATATCTGGCTTCTGGGACTTGCTGTGATCTTCGATATTTATATCACTCAAAAAGTTCACTGGTCGTTCTGGAAAAAGAAAAACCCGCCAAACGGGAAGCAAACCAAGGTTGTTGAATGGGTTGATGCGATCATTTTTGCAGTGATAGCGGCCACTTTTATCCGTATGTTTTTTATTGAAGCATACACCATTCCTACTTCGTCGATGGAAAAATCGATGTTGGTGGGCGATTACCTGTTTGTGAGTAAAACGGCTTACGGACCCAAAACGCCAAATACACCGCTCTCGTTTCCGTTTGTACACAACACCATGCCAATTATTGGTGGCAAATCATATTCCGAGGCCATCCAACGGCCCTACCATCGTATGGCAGGATTTGGAAAAGTGAAGAATAACGATGTGGTGGTTTTCCATTTCCCCGAAGGCGACACCGTTGCCCTTGGTATGCCATCCCAGAGTTATTATCAGTTAATAAGAGCTTATGGCCGGGCCAGGGTTTGGAGCGATAAACGCAACTTTGGCGAGATCATTTCGCGACCGGTAGATAAACGCGAGAATTACATTAAACGTTGTGTGGGTATTCCTGGCGACGAAATCAAAATCGAGAAAGGACAGTTGTTTGTAAACGGAAAGGCGCAGCAACATTTCCAGGGGATTCAATACGATTATATTGTTCAAACCAACGGAACATCAATCAATCCAAAGGCGCTTGATAAATTACATATTTCGGAAGCCGACCGAGGCGTTTTTTCGAGCGAACGCTACTTATTCCCTTTAACCGATGATGCAGCGGCTCAACTTAAAACTTTTGCCAATGTTGAATCGCTTACCAAAACCCTGGAAGACCCTGGAAAATGGGAACCAGCAATTTTTCCCTCCGATAAAGCTTATCCCTGGAATGTCGACAACTATGGCCCACTTACAATTCCATCAAAAGGAAGTACAGTGCAATTAACTGTTGACAACCTGCCGCTCTATCTTCGCATCATTGATGTTTACGAGGACAACGATCTGGAAGTAAATGGTGAGGTAATTAAGATTAATGGAGAAGTGGCTACCAGCTATACTTTTAAAATGGACTACTACTGGATGATGGGCGATAATCGCCATAATTCAGCCGACTCGCGTTATTGGGGTTTTGTTCCCGAAGACCATGTGGTGGGAAAAGCCAAATTTATCTGGTTATCGCTCGACAAAGACAAAGGTTTCCCATCGAACATTCGTTTCAACCGCTTCTTCAAAGGTGTGAAATAGATTGAAATTCACGGGTTTCACAATCCGATCAAAAATATTCGTTTAAAGGATGACGGTTTTGCTGTCATCCTTTTTTTATCTTTACCAAAAAGAAGTGGTATGCAGGCAGTTATCATCCTCTTACTTATTTTGGCAGTTCTGGTCGTGATTTTCACGCTGCAAAATCATTTGGAAGTCAGCATTCAGTTGTTCTTCTGGGAAATAAAAGATGCACCGCTGGTTTTGGTTATGATTGTTTGTCTGGTAATCGGTTATTTATTGGCAAGCCTGGTAATATATCCCAAACTCTGGAAATCGAAAAGAAAATTAAAAACCCTGGTTCGCTTCAACGAAGAACTAAAAAAACTCCACGATTTAGATCATCCGGTGAACGAAAAAACAAAAGAAATTACCGATCCGGAAGGAATCGAGCTGGATGACGAAGACTCCTCGTTTTTTAAAGATTAATATGGAACAAGCCGTTTTACTCAGTACTTCTTATTTTGCACCCGTACACTTTTATGCGCGATACCTGCACCATCGACAGGTCTATATCGAGCAATACGAAAATTTCACGAAACAAACCTATCGTAACCGTTGTGTGATTTTGGGCGGAAACGGCCCCATTACACTTGTAGTTCCCGTAGTTAAAGGCCGTGGCCCAAAGACATTGATTAAAGATATTCAGATTTCGTACGATACCGAGTGGCAACGGAACCATTGGCAAACCATTGTTTCAGCCTACAATTCGTCGCCGTATTTTGAATATTACCAGGATGAGCTTCAACCCTTTTTTGAAAAGAAATTTACATTTTTGCTCGATTTTAATTCGCAGATTCATCGTGTACTTTGTGATTTTCTTGAAATAACCGACGAAAGTATTTTAACCGGGGATTTTGAAAAAACAGCGCCAGGAACGTTGAATTACAGGGAAATGATTTCTCCCAAGAACACCATAAACCCGGATGATAAATTTGAGCCGGTTCGATATACACAGGTATTCGAAGAAAAATTTGATTTCATTCCGGACCTCAGCATCCTCGATTTGTTATTCAACCAAGGACCGAACGCCTACACCATACTTTTAAAAAGCTTAAAAACGGACGGCAAATCATGAAAGAAAAACAGAACCGGCAAATAAAATTTCTTTGTTATAAAATCTTAAAACCAACAGTCACCATAAAAGAGGTGTTCTTTCCGTCAAAGTCGGGATGATCGTACACGGTTCCGCTGTGTTCCATTCGTAAGTCGATGGTAAGGAAAAGAACATCAACACCTGCTCCGTACTGAAGCCCAACGTAACGATCTTTGAAATACTGTGCGTCGAGATCGTTATCACCATCTACACTACTTTCCGTTATAAAGCCAAATACGGGTCCGGCAGTCAGGTGAAGATCCACAACCTTAGCATCAAGCAGCCTGAAACCCAATAAAACCGGAACGTCCACAGAACTGTAGTCAAACTCTCCAAAAAAGTTCATAGGGTTGTATGAAAATTCTCCACCTTTTTTGGAAAAATACACTTCTGGTTGCAGGTAAATCTTGTTCCAGCCAATACGCCCAAATGCACCGAAATGCATTTTTGTAATGTTCTCTGAATTGTAATCGTCGAGATTTACACTGATTTTGGAGGTATTAATACCACCTTTTAAACCAATATCGATCACCGGTTGTGCAGAAATTGCTGCTGCAAAGGTGAAAAATACCGCGAGAAATAGGATTTTTTTCATAGTTCTGTTTTTTGTACTAACGTTTATTCAGCTAATTAAGTATGTTAAACAGTTATCAAGTTAAAGATTTTTATTAGCAATTCAGGCATGTAAATTGTAATTTTGACCGAAACAAACAGTCATGAAACAACTCTCCTGCCTTACCATATTTTCTTTGCTAATCACAGTTTTCTTTTCTTGTTCGGCACCCCAATATTTCCACGATCCATCAAGCCTCAAACGCCAAAAGGAACTGCGGAATACTCGTTCAGCAAATGTTTTTTCCGATATTTTGATAGGAGTTTCAACCGTTTGCGTGTCTGCCGCGCTCGAATCGGATATTTATTTTGAACCACACGAACAAGCTTTCAAAAAACTAAATCTACTAAACCCAACAAAAGATACGATGTACGTAAATATGCTGACTGATTTGGCTTGGGACGAAAATAATTACTGCGATTTTATGGACATCCGGATTCCTCCCAAAATGACAGGCAAGGTTATGGTCCCCATCAATGCAAATTATCATCTGTATTTCAGCACCACTCTGCAAGACGACGATGACGAATTACTTGAGATTTTTACCTCTGATATAAAGAAAATAACACTGTCGCCGGGAATGACAAACCTAAGCCCCAGTAGAAAATAATTGTCTTTCCACAGTAAATTCAAATAATGCTGAGTCTTATCAAACTTTTTAAAATTGTTAATAACCCAATTATTAATTAACAATCAGCACAATACCTATTGTGTCGCACAAACACATTTTGTAAATTGTAGTTTCAACAAAAAGAGTGGGGACAGTTTGTTTATGAAATATCCAAAATATAATATATGGGCCATTGTGGCCATACTTCTGTGTTGTGTATTGGCAGTTTTGTTTTTCCCGGTTGCATCTAATGATAAAGAGCTTTACAAAGCTGTTATTTTGGCCTCAATTGCTGTGGTTATTATCCTACTCTTATTCCTGGTCAAAGTTCACGTTTTTGGGACAGGTAAACAAAACCATGTAGTTGATCGATAATTTTCATCCTTCGACTATTCCGTCTTCATCTTTTTTCAATAAAACCGCATGGCTGCAACTTATTATTGTAGCTGTTTGTTTCATTATCGGTTTTATATTTTCATTTTTGCAAGAACAATTTATAACACATGAAAACAAAATCATTCCTTTTTCTTTTAGCTTTTGTTTTGGGAAGCTTTTTAGGTCATGCACGTGAGAAGTATGTAATTGTGATTCATGGAGGTGCTGGTGTGATGTCAAAAGAGCGCATGAGCGAGGAACAACGTATCGAATACAAAGCAAAGCTAAATGAAGCCCTGTTATTGGGAGAAGATATGTTAAAAAATGGAGCCGCTGCCACCGACGTGGTGGTAAAAGTGATTAATATTTTGGAAGACTCCCCTCTTTTCAACGCCGGGAAAGGCGCTGTTTTTACGCATGACGGAGTTAATGAACTCGACGCATCGATAATGGAAGGAAAAACCCTAAATGCCGGAGCGGTGGCCGGTGTGCGCGATATAAAAAATCCAATCAGTGCGGCCCGGGCAGTAATGGATAAATCGGAACACGTTATGTTGAGCGGAATTGGCGCTTCTGAATTTGCCAAGCAGCAAGGCCTCGAAATTGTGCCCAATAAATATTTTTACACCGAAAGTCGTTACCAGTCTTTACAACAATTGCTGAAACAGGAACGTGAGCGTGAGAAAAAGGATAATATGGGGACTGTGGGTTGTGTAGTGCTCGACACCGAAGGAAACCTTTGTGCCGGAACTTCAACTGGCGGAATGACCAACAAGAAATATGGCCGCATTGGAGATGCTCCTATTATTGGTGCCGGAACCTATGCCAATAATCTTACCTGTGCGGTTTCATGCACCGGTCATGGTGAATACTACATTCGGTTGGGGTTTGCCCGCGATATTTCGGCCATGATGGAATACAAAGGGTTAAGCGTTGATGAAGCCTGCCGGGAAGAAATCAATAAACTCTCGGCAATGGATGGCACCGGTGGAGTAATTGCTGTTGATGCAGAAGGAAACATTGCGCTTGAATTTAACACCAGCGGCATGTTCCGGGGATATATAACAGCTTCGGGGAAAAAAGACATTGCTATTTTTAAAGATGATAATTAATTAAAGGATAATGACTTTGGGTACATTACCCGGTCTTCCGGCTTAACATTATGAAGTTTCTCTTTCCAGCCTTTTTATTTGCCCTCCTGGCGATTGCTATTCCGGTGATTATTCACTTGTTTAGTTTTAAACGGCATAAAACTGTTTATTTCAGCAATGTTGAATTTCTGAAAGATATTAAGAAAGAATCAAGAAAACAGTCGCGTTTAAAGCAGCTATTGATTTTGGCGGCACGCATCCTGACCATTATTTCCCTGGTTTTCGCATTCTCACAGCCATATATTCCAAACAATGGCGATGCACAGAAACAAGCGAATCAACTGGTGGCTGTTTACGTAGATAATTCATTCAGTATGAATGCGCTGTCAGAACAAGGCCAACTGATGGAAGTGGCCCGTAATAAAGCTCTCGAAATATGTTTGGCCTACCCAGGCGGTACCCGGTTTCGACTTTTCACCAACGATCTGCTGCCAAAACACCAACACATTCTTAACCGGGAGCAATTTATCCGGCAGGTTTCCGAAATTCAAACTTCTCCCAAGGTGGTCCCGCTCTCGTTGATCTACAACCGTTATGCCAGCGAAAAGCCAGGAGATTCTCAAAACACGGATAAAAACATATATTTCATTTCCGATTTTCAGCGAACGATAAGCGATATAGAAAATTTTGAAGATCAGGATATTTTTAGCTACTATTTGCCACTGGTACCCAACGAAATTGCCAACCTGTATATTGATTCGTGCTGGGTGGAAGAACCTGCGCACCGGCTTGGCCAGGAAGAAACAATATTTGTACGCATTCGAAACAGTTCGAACCAGCACTATCAGAACCTCCCGCTCAAACTGTTCCTGAATGATTCGCTAAAATCGATCACCAATTTTTCGGTTGAAGAACAAAACGAAATAGTGGCCCGGTTGAGTTACAACAACAATTCGAGTGGATTACAACTTGGCCGAATCGAAATATCGGATTACCCATTTACCCACGACAACCAGTGGTACATTGGCTACAAAGTGGAACAAAACCTGAAAGCCCTCGCAATTTTTAACAACTCCGAAGCATCGAAAGAAGGACTGGCCTACGTAAAAGCGCTGTTCGAAAACGACGGTTATGTATTGCTCGACGAAATGAACGAGCAAGGTTTGCAGGTAAACCGACTGAACGAATACAACACGATATTTTTGTTGAATCCCGGAAATTTATCGAGCGGCTTTTTAAATGAGCTTGAAAACGTGGTAGAAAACGGAACCTCGGTGGTACTTTTCCCCAACATTTCGAACCCGGCGTTGGTAAACAACCTTTTAATACGTTTCGAAGCCAGGCAGGTAATCGGCGCCGACTCTACCACACAGGAAATATCCAATATCGAATTTGATAATGATTTCTATAAAAATGTATTCAAAAAAAGGGAGCAGAATCCGATATTGCCCGTGATAAAAGGCCACCTTCGTTTTAATGAGCAAACCCGCAGCGACGAAGCCACCCTGCTTTCTTTTCAGAACGGAGACAAGGCACTTTCGCAAATCGCATTTGGCGAAGGAAAAGTTTGGGTATTCAGTTTCGGACTCACTTCGGACAACGATGCATTTGCCCGCGACATTCTTTTTGTACCCACACTGTATAATTTTGTTCTGAACAGTTTGCCAAATCATGAGATGGCTTTTATAGTCGGAAAAAATACTTTTTATACTCTTCCTCGAAATATTCGTTTTAATTTGAATTCAAATTTTGAGATCGAAAACCTGAAAACGAGCGAAAAGATAGTGCCCGGCAATACAGTGATCGGCCGTGAAACCCGCATCGAATTTGGCGACCAAATCAGTGCCGACGGACAATACCTGGTTGAAAACGACGGCAACATCGTGGCATCGATGGCATTTAATTACGACCGGAAAGAATCAGACCTTCGTTACCTGGATAAGGCTGAAATTGAAAATAAACTGGAAGATAATTCACTCAAAAATGCCACGGTAGTTGACGAAGCCGAACGCAATTTCTCCGAGATATTCGACGAACTTCAAAACGGAAAACAACTCTGGAAACTCTTCGTTTTTCTGGCCCTTCTTTTTATTCTTGCGGAAGTATTGATTGCCCGTTTTTGGAAATGATTCCTGACACCTGTTATTTGATTCTCGATATTATTTCGATTACAACATGAAACGCGTAACCCGCAACACCTAATATTTTTCTCACTGCTTTGAAACACCAAATCTGTCATTGTTTTTTCATCCTAAAAATTGTAATTCTGCATAAATTTTAAACTCAGAGTAAAATGACACAATTGACCTCGAAGGATTACATGGCCAAAGAAGATAAATTTGGCGCACATAACTATCACCCGCTTCCGGTAGTGCTGGCAAAAGGCGAAGGCGTTTTTGTCTGGGACGTGGAAGGGAAAAAATATTTCGACTTTCTGGCGGCATATTCAGCTGTAAACCAGGGACACTGTCACCCCAAAATTGTAAAAGCGCTCACCGACCAGGCTCAAACACTGGCGCTTACCTCGCGCGCTTTTTACAACAACGTGCTGGGCGACTGGGAAGAATACATGACCAAACTATTTGGATACGACCGTATGTTGCCTATGAACTCGGGTGCCGAAGCCGACGAAACAGCACTAAAACTCATCAGAAAATGGGCTTACAAAGTAAAAGGAATTCCTACTAACGAAGCCAAGATTGTGGTATGCGACGGTAACTTTCACGGACGTACCATCACTATTATTTCGATGTCGTCTGATCCGGATGCCTACAACCATTACGGGCCTTATACGCCGGGTTTTGTAAATATTCCATACAACGACCTCGAACGTTTGGAAGCTGAATTGAAAGATCCAAATGTGGCAGGGTTCCTTGTTGAACCTATCCAGGCCGAAGCAGGCGTTTATGTACCGGAAGATGGTTACCTGAAAAAAGCTTCGGAGCTGTGTGAAAAATACAACGTTTTGTTTGTTGCCGACGAGGTACAGACCGGGTTGGCCCGTACCGGGAAAATGCTGGCCTGCGATCATGAAAACGTGAGGCCCGATATCCTGGTTCTTGGCAAAGCTGTTTCGGGAGGTATGTACCCGGTTTCGTGTGTATTAGCCGACGACGAGGTGATGCTTACCATTAAGCCCGGCGAACACGGTAGCACCTACGGAGGAAATCCAATTGCTGCAAAAGTAGCCATGGCAGCGCTCGACGTTTTGCAGGACGAAAAACTGGTTGAAAATTCAGAACGCCTGGGTAAAATCTTCCGCGACGAAATGCGCGCGATCAAATCCAACATGATTGAGATCGTTCGTGGAAAAGGCTTGCTAAATGCCGTTGTCATAAAACCCACAAACGGGAAAACTGCCTGGGATGTTTGTCTGGCATTAAAAGAAAACGGACTGATTGCCAAACCAACGCACGAGCACATTATCCGTTTCACTCCGCCGCTGGTTATTACCGAAGAGCAAATGATGGAAGCCATCGGTATTATTAAAAAGACAATCAAAGAGTTTGAAGCATAAAAATACAGGGCCTGCAAATGCAGGCCCTTTTTTGTAGATTATATCGGGTTGCAGGAATCGATCGCTTTATTGTATTTTTGTCGTAATAAATGGCTGAATGCTCTTTTATGAATAAAATTCAAAATATAAAACGACTTCCTGCAGAGTGGGAACTACAATCGTTCATGCAGCTCACTTTTCCGCATTCCAACAGCGACTGGGATTATTTGCTGGAAGAAGCCACCGCTTGTTTTGTTGATATTGCAAATGCAGCCGCACATTTTCAACCAGTGTTGGTCGTTTGCGACGATATAACCCGGGTGAATTCGTATTTCGAAAATACGCGAAACATTCATTTCGTTGAAGCGCTTTCGAACGATACCTGGGCACGCGACCACGGAGGAATTACCATAATCGAAAACGGGAAAGCCCTGGTTCAGAATTACATTTTTAATGGTTGGGGGAAAAAATTTGAAGCCGGCCTTGATAATCAAATCACCCTGACACTCTTTGAAAAAGGTGTTCTTCAGAATTGTGAACTGGAAAGCTTTGATTTGGTTTTGGAAGGTGGTTCGATTGAAAGCGATGGCCGGGGAACCATCCTGACAACTAGCGAATGCCTTCTTGAAAAAAACCGGAATCCGCAGTATTCAAAATTGGAAATCGAGAATCTTGTAAAAGAAAATTTTGGCGCCCAAAAGGTATTATGGCTTGATTACGGTTCCCTGGCAGGCGACGATACCGATTCGCATATCGATACGCTGGCCCGCTTTTGCGACGAGAATACAATTGCGTATGTGGGTTGCCACGATCCGGAAGACGAACATTTCGAAGCACTACGGCAAATGAAAAACCAGTTAAAACAGTTCACCAAAATTACCGGAGAACCTTACCGTTTGGTGGAACTTCCATTGCCTGATGCTTGTTACGACGACGAAGGGAACCGTTTGCCTGCTACCTACGCCAATTTTACCATCATCAACCGCGCGGTTTTAGTGCCCGTTTACGGCCTTCCTCAGGACACTGCAGCTGTAGAAATTTTAAAAGAATGTTTTCCCGAAAGAGAAATAATTCCGGTAAATTGCAGGGTATTGATCGAAGAACACGGTTCGTTGCATTGTGTAACGATGCAATATCCGGAACCGGTAAAGTTGAATTTGAAATAACAAAGGAATGAGCAAATTGAAAGTCGGAATAGTACAGCAGAAACGATCGGACAGTAAAGCCGGGAACATCCAAAAAAGT
The DNA here is from genome assembly GCA_011620585.1 of Draconibacterium sp. GTDB lineage: Bacteria > Bacteroidota > Bacteroidia > Bacteroidales > Prolixibacteraceae > Draconibacterium. The sequence continues at coordinate 14,513 of WOYV01000044.1, read as the reverse complement.
GTGGAAGCTATCCAAACATGTGCTGCATTGGGCGCAGAACTTGTGGTACTGCAGGAATTGCATGCCAGTTTATATTTCTGCCAGGTTGAAGATGTTGGCCTGTTCGATCTTGCCGAACCGGTTCCCGGGCCTGATTCTGAAATATTTGCTCAAGCGGCCAAAGATGCCGGCGTGGTATTGGTGGCCTCACTGTTCGAGAAACGTGCACCGGGACTGTATCACAACACTGCGGTTGTTTTTGAAAAAGATGGCTTAATAGCCGGAAAATACAGAAAGATGCACATCCCCGATGATCCGGCTTTCTATGAAAAATTCTATTTCACTCCCGGCGATCTGGGTTTTGAACCGATAAAAACCTCAGTGGGAAAACTTGGCGTTCTGATTTGCTGGGATCAGTGGTATCCCGAAGCTGCCCGGCTGATGACGCTGGCCGGCGCCGAAATGCTTATCTACCCCACTGCCATTGGCTGGGACCCTGCCGATGATGATGTGGAAAAGAAACGCCAATTGGATGCCTGGACCATTTCGCAGCGCGGTCACGCCGTGGCTAACGGATTACCAGTCATTAGTGTAAACCGCACCGGTTTTGAAGCCGATCCTACAGGAGTTGGCCGCGGAGTTGATTTCTGGGGTAATTCCTTTGTAGCCGGACCTCAGGGTGAAATAGTAAAACTACTTTCTGCCAACAAAGAAGAAATTGAAGTAGTAGCGATCGACCGGCAACGTACCGAAGATGTGCGCCGGATATGGCCTTTCCTTCGCGACCGGCGGATCGATGCCTATGGCGATTTGTTAAAGAGGTACCGGGATTAAGAAGCCAATTTTACCATAACCTAAAATATCAGATATCTTAACATTGTATGTGAACATTTTTTCTAAATACAGTTTACCTTTACGTTTCTTAACCTAATCAACTTTTCCGGCCTTTATAGCCCGATATTAAAATCTTAAAAAATGACTGTAGTAATTTTAATTCTGGGAATTTTATTCGGACTGACTCTTCAGTATGCAAGCCTGAATAAATACAATGTAATCAGTGGCATGGCCACTCTCGAAAACCTGACTGTTGCCAAAGCCATTGCAGTAGCAGTTGGGTTAGGTGCCATTTTAATAAACCTTGAAATTGGCTTTGGGATAGCTTCTTACCATGTAAAACCCTTGATTTTAGGTGGAATTATTTTTGGAGGCATCCTTTTTGGAGCCGGTATGGCGATTTTAGGTTATTGCCCGGGAACGCTGGCCATATCGTTTGGAGAAGGCTCACTCGATGCTTTGGTCGGGATTGTTGGAGCACTTTTAGGCGGACTGGTTTATACCCTAATGCTTCCTTCGGTTAAAGGTATTCTGGGACCGGATCTTGGAGCCATTTCATTACAAACAGCAGTGGAAAGTAAGATTCCATTCTATATCCTTGTTTTTATTGCGGGAGCCGCTTTTATTGCGCTGGCTTTCTGGATGAACAAAAAAGAAAAAACAAGCAATAATAGGTGGTTATATGCAGGGATAGCACTGGCTATACTCAACACAATAGTCTTTTCTCATGGGGTAACCGACCGTGTGATTGGCGCCTCCACTACTTATCCATATGTTGCGGATTTGGTAACCGGAACAACTCAAAATGAGTACTTCACCAAGATTCAGGAACCAGGGCGCTGGGAACTTATTTTTCTTGCAGGAGCATTTCTGGCTGGTCTGATCGGATCGCTGGTAAAAAAGGATTTCAGCATTAAACTGGTACACGAAAACTGGGAGAAATACAAAGGAACTTCAGCTGTTAAACGGGCAGCCTGGGCTTTTGCAGGAGGCTTTATTTTGTTATTTGGAGCACGTATGGCAGGAGGATGTACCAGCGGACATGTTCTTTCGGGTGGAATGCAACTGGCATTTAGCAGTCTTTTGTTTGCTGTTGTGGTGTTTGCCAGCCTGTTGATAACCGGGAAATTCTTTTACAGAAAATGAATGCTTCGGAGAGTATTGTGATTCTTCCTGCTGACCGGGGTACGATTACAATTAAAGAAGTAATGAATAAAACGCCCGGGATTGTGCGTGATGAAATGATCATAAAATGGTGTGCCTCGGTTTGGCAAGCCTATCGAAATAATCGTGATACAATCGTTGGTTTTTGACTGCGGCATCTGGAGTAAAATCATTTCTATCTTGAAAGATCATGAGTTACCCCGTTCTTAGGGCGGGGATTATTCAAATTACTTTTAATTGAAGACCTTTTATTATTTGATTAAGTCAATTTTTAGGAAACTAATTTCAGAACAACTATTTTTAGTGGCAATAACTAAAACCTACAAAAATGAAAGTAGTCATTCTTATTCTTCTGGTGATACCCTTCTTTTCTTTCGCTCAAAAAGTCACACCCAATACTCCCGACGAGGTAGTTGAACAAATGAAAAAACACCTTACCTGTGATTGGCTCAGCGAAACCGTGGATGTATACAAAGCCGGCGATCCACAAACGCCCCTTAAAGGAATTGCAGTGTGCATGTTTGCCGATATGCCTACTCTCGAAAAGGCGGTGGAACTGGGATGCAATTTTATTATCACACACGAACCGATTTTTTACAGTCATCTCGACGGAACCGAGAACCTGCAGGACGACCCTGTTTTTCAGCAAAAAATGGATTTTATTCAGAAAAACAAGCTGGTAGTTTTCCGTTTCCACGACCACATTCACATGACCAAACCCGATGGGATTTATGAAGGAATGATAGAAAAACTGGGCATCAGAAACTATTCGGTAAACGGTTCGCCAACCAACTACGAACTTCCAAAACAAAGCGTAAAAAACTATGCCGAAACCTTAAAAGAAAAACTCGGTCTTGAAACGGTCCGTGTGGTCGGTAATCCGAATATGGAATTCACAAAAATGGGACTGGCTGTGGGAGCTCCGGGAGGGTCGCGCCACCTTCAAATGCTAAGTAGCGACGACGTGGAAGTGATGGTTGCAGGTGAAGCTAATGAATGGGAAACCTATTTATATGTAAACGATGCGGCTTATCAAGGCAAGAATAAGGCGGTGATTTTTGTGGGACACGTTAAATCGGAAGAAGCAGGGATGGACTACTGTGCCAAGTGGCTGACAGGTTTTATTCCAGGAACTCCGATCCATTTTATTAAAAACCAGGCCAACTTCTCAACCCTATAAAAAAGTGGCTTATGGCCGGAACTGTAAGTCTGATCATAGTTCTCCTGATTTCTGTGGTCTTCATCATACTTGGAACCACCAAATTTAAAATACACCCTTTTTTGGTGTTGTTGCTGGCTTCATACCTGACAGGGGCGCTAGCCGGGCTTCCGCTTTCTGATATCGCTACAACCATAGCAACAGGTTTCGGAGATATTATGGCTTACATCGGGATCGTAATCATCCTCGGAACGATCATCGGGACCATCCTCGAGAAATCGAACGCTGCACTAAAACTGGCAGAAATAGTACTGAAATTAGTAGGAAAACGCTTCCCCGGGCTCGCAATGTCAATAATCGGATACCTTGTTTCGATTCCCGTATTTTGCGATTCGGCTTACATTATTCTTTCGTCGCTAAAAAAATCGATCAGGCAAAAAACAGGCAAACCTTCGGTAGCGCTTTCGATCGCACTGGCAACCGGATTGTACGCCACACACACCTTTGTCCCACCCACGCCGGGGCCGATCGCTGCTGCCGGAAACCTGGGGCTTGAAAACCAATTAGGGCTGGTTATTTTATTCGGGCTCGGTGTTGCCTTAGTTGCCATGTTCACAGGGTATTTTTGGGCGGCTTTTGCAGGAAAACATTTTACCTCGGACGAAGACAACGAAGAGATCTTAGAGAACATAAGCGATGACCTTGTTCTTCCTTCGGGCGTGAAAGCGCTCTCTCCCATCCTGGTGCCGATTATTCTTATCGCTCTCCGGTCGGTGGCAACCTATCCTTCTGAGCCGCTGGGTACCGGTTCAATTTATATCGTTCTGAATTTTGCCGGACAACCGATAAATGCTTTGCTGATTGGTCTTTTTCTGGCCTTTTTGCTTTTCCCCAAATTTGATCGCGAAACACTCACTGGCTGGATTGGTGAAGGAATTACTGCTGCAGCTCCCATTTTGCTGATCACCGGGGCGGGTGGCGCTTTTGGCAGTATCCTGAAAGAAACACACATTGGCGAAACACTCGGAAACCTGCTGGCCGATTATCAACTGGGCATTTTTCTGCCCTTCCTGATAGCAGCAGCGTTTAAAACCGCGCAGGGTTCTTCTACGGTGGCGCTGGTGGCTACCTCGGCGCTGATCGCTCCGCTGCTGACAAGCATTGGTCTCGATTCGCTAAACGGGAAAGTGCTGGCGGTGATGGCCACAGGCGCGGGGGCCATGACCATTTCGCACGCCAACGACAGCTTTTTCTGGGTAGTTACACAGTTCTCAGGGATGGATGTAAAAACAGGCTACCGCGCACACACCACGGCAACGCTGTTACAGGGCACGGTGAGCATGGTTTTTATTTATTTACTCACTTTAGTTATATTGTAAATTTCTATTCAGAATGCACCCCGTTATCGATCATATTCAAATTACTTTAAATGATATGAAAGTGGCAGAAGCTTTTTACGACCGTTTCTTGCCAATTTTAGGTTTTGACATTCAACCAAAAGTGGAAGCTTTCATCGAGGAGCATGATTTTCGTGTGATCGGGTACACGCACAATTTGCTGTCCGTTGCGATCACGTCGCCTCGCGAGGCATTCAAAAAAGACGTCGTACACCACAGAAAACCAGGTACGCTGCATCACCTGGCTTTTAAAGCCGAAACACGCGATGAGGTCGATATCGCCTACCGGCAGTTACTTGAGATTGGCGCTGTAATTGTTTCAGAACCAAAATTTCATCCTGAATACGGGGAGAACTATTATGCGGTTTATTTTTAGGATTTGGAGAACATCAAGTATGAGGTTGTTTGCAACTCTGCCGTGTTGAATTAATGAGATCTGATTAAAAATTTCTCCAGGCTGAAACTCTATTTCTCTGCTACCACAATCCTCGGAACACCTTTTACCCGGTTGCGTTTAACCCTGTAATCCCGGGTGTATTCAACCACTGAAACTCCCTGGTTCATATAACCGCCAAACTGTGAGTACTTCTCGAAATGGTAATTTCCCTGGATAAGCGGCACATGAAAATAACTAAGACATGAAGCAAAATCAGATCCGTAAGCCAGTAAAGCCTTCATAAAATAAGAGCTAACGTCGTAGCCCTGCATCCCAAAATTATCGGGCTCGGTGCCATAGGCGGTTTTAAACCGTTCGATAAAACGCACACTCGCAGGTGAATCATAATCAACCCAGTAAGGTGCAATAAACCTTAATTTGAGGTTATGAAAGTGATCGACCTGAATACTCTGGTAATTCGGATATCGGTTGTTACCAATCAAAGTAATTGAATATTCGCTGGCCAGGTTGTTTACATTTGAGACCGCAATACTCAGGCTCCCTTCATCCGACGATGGAATATATACCACGTTTTCCTTTGTCTTCGACATGATGCGGCGTAACCCAAAAGGACCTTCTGCTTTAAAATCATAAATAGTAAAGTTCACACCATCATCTTCGCTCATTAAACCGGCATTAACAAATTTCTCCTGAAACAGTTCCACCAGCCGTCCTTCCGGGATACTGGTATAATCCTGAGTTTTCAGAATAATAAAATTGCTGTTATAATATTCTTCGGCAACCATTTCGGCGGTTTCAGCCGCGAGGTAGTCGCGAGTTGGATTTACCTGGAAATAATAAGGATTGCTGTTTATTAAATACGATTGCGAAGCCAACGGCGATACCAAAGGAATCCGGTTTTTGGCCGCAATTTGCGATACTTCCTTCTGAACATCGGGATAGATTGGGCCAATGACCAGATCGGTTTGCAGAAATTCAGGGTCGAAGATATACTGACGAATTGAATCGGCATTGTGCTGGGTATCAAATACGTGCAGTTTTACATTCACCCCCCTTTTTGCCATATCTTCCATGGATAACAAAACGCCTTCGTAAAACTGCAGAAAGTTCTCTGAGTTTCCGTAAAACTTCTTGAACAACTCTTTTCGTTCCACTTCAATGTTGGTGTCCTGCAAATCGTTAAGCAGGTGGGCATCAACTCCGGCTGTTAACATTGTGTCTATCAACGCGTCCTCACGGTTCAAAGTATCGTTAGCCTCAAGGTACAACGGCAGAAACAACACAACATTGTAAGTATGGTATTTGTACATCCCGCTTCGGTCGGGTTGGCAACTTGCAGGAATCTCCAACGGAACTTCCACTCTATAAAAATCGTTTTTCCATTCATTTACCGATTCTGGCCTGGAAACTTCAGGCTTTTCGGTTTCGGTAATTTCTTCTTTTGGCAAAATAGGGATAAGGATGGTTTCGCCATACACCAGGTTGCGATGATCCAAAACCGGATTGTATTTTTTTAGTTCCAGAATGCTTACTCCAAATTCGCGTGAAATGCCATACAAAGTCTCACCTTTTTGTACAAAATGCTTATCAAAGGCATCGTTGTATATCGGGTTGGCTTGTGCCGTTTCTTCTTCTTTCAACGGGATTTTAATAACTGCTCCGGCCGGAAAACCTGTATTCAGTATCGGGTTAAGCGCTTTTAGTCCCTCTTCCGAAACACCAAAACGCCGGGTAGTTCCCCACAAGGTTTCGCCCGACTCGATGATATGTTCGAAATATTTTCCGCTGAATTCGGCTTTTGGGGCAGCTACCGCGGTTAATGTATGGTTATTTTTTTGCGGAATACGTAACACCTGCCCGGCTTTAAGATTTACCGCATCGGGATTCAGGTGAAGAATTTCGTCTTCGGCAATATTATATCGTTTTGATAGTGAAAAAAGCGTTTCGCCCGAAGCTACCCTGTGCTCTATTATATTGTCGCTCTCCGGCTTTTGTGCGGTTTCACCTTCCGTAGTCTCCCGATTTTCTGCCAACGCCTCCTTTTTCCAGAAAGGGACCTGGAGCGTTTTCCCCTTTTTGAGCCGTTTTAGGTTAGGATTGTAATTGTATAAATCTTCAACCGTAATGCCGTGTTCTTTGGCAATAAAATAGGCCGTTTCTCTATTCGATTTAATTTTATAATTGATAAAGCCATCTGGGGCCCCGCGTTTTTGATCAACAGATTCTGAAGGTACAAGCTGCCCTCTAAAAGGAATTTTTATTTTATCACCAATACTTGGCCCGTTTACAATCAATGGATTTAGTTTCTCGAGTTCGGCCCGATCGATATTGTATTTTTTGGTGAGAGAATATATGGTTTCACCGGTACGAATCTGGTGTAGAATAAACTGTTCACCATTTTCACGAATAATTTTATCGCGGTCGTTTTGTGCTAACGTAGTTTCTGTCAGAATAAAAAGCAGGGAAAAAAACAGAATGTTCAGAATGTACCTCATTGATATACTGCTATATTTAAACGGTTCAAAAATAACAAATATTACCCAACACAAAAGGTAAACGCAGCATTTTCAAGTTAATTTTGCTAAATCTGAAAAGCTTGTCGATAAGTTGGCTTGTTGTTAACAAGGAGGTCATTTTACAAGCGAAAAACACGTGTTTTGAGTTGATATTTATACTTTTGTGCATTCACTAAAATAAAGCAATTCAGATGCAAGAAAAGATTTTGATCCTGGATTTTGGTTCTCAATATACCCAGCTTATCGGACGGAAGATTCGCGAGTTGAATGTTTATTGCGAAATTCATCCGTACAACCACTTTCCCGCGATCGACGAAAGTGTGAAAGGGGTGGTACTATCGGGCAGTCCGTATTCAGTGCGCGATACCGATGCCCCCCGCCCCGACCTGAGCGGGATAAAAGGAAAACTTCCGGTACTGGGAATATGCTACGGGGCACAATACCTGGCACATTTTTATGGTGGCGAAGTTGCCCCATCAAATTCGCGGGAGTACGGTCGTGCCAACCTGGGATTTATCGATCACGATGCACTGCTCTTTAAAAATATAAAACTTCACAGCCAGGTTTGGATGTCACACGGTGATACCATCGTAACCCTGCCATCGAACTATAAAGTGATCGCTTCAACCGAAGATGTGAATTATGCCGCTTATAAAGTGGACGATGAAAATACCTGGGCTATCCAGTTCCACCCCGAGGTATATCACACCAGCGAAGGAAAACAACTGCTCGAAAATTTTGTATCTGATATTTGCGGTTGCAACCAGAACTGGACTCCTGATTCATTTATCGAAACAACCGTGAATGAATTAAAGGAAAAACTGGGCAACGACAAAGTAGTGCTCGGACTTTCGGGTGGGGTTGATTCTTCGGTGGCCGGGGTTTTGTTGAATAAAGCAATTGGTAAAAACCTCACCTGTATTTTTGTAGATAACGGACTCTTGCGGAAGAACGAGTTCGAAGACGTCCTGCATTCTTACCAGGATATGGGCTTAAATGTTATCGGGGTCGATGCTCGTCAGAAATTCTGGGAGGATCTGGCCGGAGTGACCGACCCGGAACATAAAAGAAAGATTATTGGCCGTAACTTTATCGAGGTTTTTGACGATGAAGCGCATAAAATACAGGATGTGAAATGGCTCGCTCAGGGTACAATTTATCCCGATGTAATTGAATCGGTTTCGGTAAATGGCCCTTCGGCTACGATTAAATCGCACCACAATGTGGGGGGACTTCCCGAAAAAATGAAACTAAAAGTGGTGGAACCTTTGAAACTGCTTTTTAAAGATGAAGTCCGTCGTGTGGGATCGGCGCTGGATATTAAGAAAGAATTGCTTGGCCGCCATCCTTTCCCGGGGCCAGGTTTGGGAATACGGATACTGGGAGATGTAACCCCCGAGAAAGTACGGATTCTGCAGGAAGCCGATGCCATTTTTATCAATGGGCTTAAAAAATGGGAACTTTACGACGAAGTTTGGCAAGCAGGCGTAATGCTGCTCCCGGTTCAATCGGTAGGTGTGATGGGTGACGAAAGAACCTATGAAAATACGGTGGCACTGCGCGCAGTAACTTCTACCGACGGAATGACTGCGGACTGGGTACACCTTCCCTATGATTTTCTGGCTAAAATGTCGAACGAGATTATAAATAAGGTACGCGGCATTAATCGCGTTGTTTACGATATCAGTTCAAAACCACCGGCAACAATCGAGTGGGAATAAACGTTAAAGTTAAGGTTGTTTGCTGATAAAATGGTGAACCGGGTAAATTAGAAATCATGAAAAGTAAATTTAATAGAAAAATAAAAGGCTTGGGAACCGGCCTTCTTTTGGCAGCATTTTTATTGCCTGCCTTTACCAATGCACAGGAATCGGTGCAGGATAACCAGTTGAAATTTGCACGTTTGCTGCGCCTGGTGGAAAGCTATTATGTTGACACCGCGAATGTTACCAAACTTACCGAAGACGCTATTGTTAATTTGTTGGGCGAACTCGACCCACACTCTACATATATTTCAAAAGATGAAGTTGATAAAATGAATGAACCCCTCAAAGGAAACTTCGAGGGGATTGGAATTTCGTTCAACATTTATAAAGATACTTTACTGGTAACCACGATCATTGCCGGCGGCCCATCGGAAAAAGTTGGATTACGGGAAGGCGACCGGATTGTAGATGTGGACGGCAAAAACATTGCAGGTACCGGCTTAAAGAATTCCGATGTTTTTGATCTGTTAAGGGGGGAAAAAGGGACCGAAGTAAATCTAAAGATTTACAGAAAAAGTGAACCTGGGCTTCTCGATTTTAAGATCATACGCGATAAAATCCCGATTTTCAGTCTCGATGCCTCATACATGCTTGATCAGTCAACAGGCTACATCAAACTAAATAAATTTGCAGCAACTACCAACGAAGAATTCGAAACTGCCATTAAAGAACTAAAGCAAGATGGAATCGAAAATCTTATTCTCGATCTTCGTGGAAATGGCGGTGGTTACTTAAAATCAGCCATCGAAATTTCCGACCAGTTTTTAAGCAATGGCAAACTGGTAGTTTATACCAGTGGGTTAAACGATCCGAAACGCGATTACAATGCATCTTCGACAGGTGAATTTGAAAACGGGAACGTGGTAGTACTGGTTGACGAAGGTTCGGCTTCGGCGAGCGAAATTGTTACCGGTGCCATTCAGGACTGGGATCGCGGGTTAGTAATTGGTCGTCGTTCGTTTGGCAAGGGACTCGTTCAAAAACCCTTTTTCCTGACTGATGGTTCGATGGTGCGTTTAACTACGGCCCATTATTATACGCCCAGCGGACGTTGTATCCAAAAACCCTACGAAGACGGTGTTGGCGAATACAGGAAAGACTATATAAACCGAATGAGTAACGGAGAAATGTTTAGCGCCGACAGCATACATTTCGACGATAAACTAAAACACAAAACGCTAAAAAGTGGCAGAAATGTATACGGCGGCGGCGGCATAATGCCTGATATCTTTATTCCACTCGATACTTCACACCATTACAGTTATTTGAATCAATTGCGTCGCAAAAATGTAACCTATAATTATGTTCTTGATTTTGTGGATGCAAACCGTGACAAACTAAAATCAAAGTACAAGGATTTTGAGTCGTTCAATTCAAATTTTAAAATTGGAGATGATGCGATTGCAGATATTGTGGAACGGGGAGAAAAAGAAGGCATTGAGAAAAACGAAGAAAGCCTTGAATTCACAAAGGATAATCTGAAAAAAGAACTAAAAGCCTATATTGCCAGAGATATGTTTTCGCGAAACGATATGTACAAAATACTGAATCGCGACGATGAAGCCATTTTAAAGGCTCTTGAGGTACTTGAAAACCAAAATCAATACAACAACCTGCTTGTTTCAACCCAGTAAACAAATATGATCGAAATGATAGGAGAATGGCTCTTGAGTAACAAAATAGAATTACTGGGGGCCATTCTTGGTATACTGTATATTTTCTTTTCCATCCGGCAGAATATTCTAACCTGGCCCACGGGTTTGCTTACGTCTGTATTGTACGTGATCGTTTTTTTTCAGGCAAAATTTTATGCCGATATGGGCCTACAAGTCTATTACGTATTTATTAGCATTTATGGGTGGTATTTTTGGGTAAGAGGCAGAAAACCAAAGGATAAGCCACAAGTTCCTGTACGCGTTACCAATCGCAAACTTCAGGTAATCCTGTTCGGTTCTTCTGTTGTTTTATACCTGATCATTCTCTATATTCTATTAAATTATACTGATTCCGATGTTCCATATATGGATACGCTAACCACAGCGCTTAGTATTGTTGCAACCTGGATGCTGGCAAAAAAATACATTGGGCATTGGCTGGTCTGGATTTTTGTGGATGCAGTTTCGGCTGGTTTATATATTTACAAAGAATTGTGGCCAACGGTAATACTTTTTGCAATTTATACCGTAATGGCCGTTTTAGGTTATATCGAATGGAAAAAAGATATGGAACTTCAACCAAATGAAAAATAAGCCATTGATTGTTGCCATAACCGGAGCCGAATCGACCGGGAAAAGCACACTGGCAGAAGCACTGTCAAAACATTACAGTGTTCCATTTGTCCCGGAATTTGCACGTGCATATATTTTGGAATTGCATCGCCATTATACCTTTGAGGATATAGAATTTATTGCGCGAAAACAAGTTGAACAATACACGCAGCTTTTAAGCGGAAACTATCCTGTAATCATTTTAGATACCTGGCTCCTGATTACAAAAGTTTGGTTCGAAGTCGTGTATAATCATATTCCTGGCTGGCTGGAGGAAAACATCGGGAAACTGAATATCGACCTCTTTTTGGTTTGCGACATTGACTTGCCATGGGAAGCCGACGATGTTCGGGAAAACGGTGGTGAAAACCGTAATAAACTGCAACAAAAATACCTCGACGAAATTCAGAAATATAATTTTACCTATCGATTGATTCAGGGTAATGGGACACATCGAACTCAGTCGGCTATCGAAATCATCGACAATCGGCTTCTTAAAAATCAACAAATTTGAAATAATGCTGTTGTAAACATGTATTGTTAAACGATACTACTTAGCTTTGCAACAGATAACATTAACATGGTAACACAGGATATTGATAAGCGGATAAATAATACAATCGACAGGTTGAGTGAACCTGACTCGTACAAATTGGTTTGCCACGAACATTTGAAAGGCGAACCAATGCCTTCGAATAAGAATATTGCGCAGATTATCGAACTTGTGCGCGAGATTCTTTTTCCTGGTTATTTTGGCACCACCACCTTGCGTGGCGGAACCACCCGGCATTACATGGGAGTTTATGTCGATGAACTTTATCCCGTTTTAAGTGGGGAGATACTTGCAGGAATGTGTTTTGAATGCGAAGATGATTCTGTAAGCAAAGTAGGGAAGCATACGAAACGCGCCGAAAATAACACCATCGAGTTTATCGAATATCTCCCCGAGTTGCGTAGGCAGTTGGTAGCCGATGTTGAGGCCACATTTTTAAACGACCCGGCCGCCCGCAATTTTGGGGAAGTAATTTATAGCTATCCCGGTATTCGTGCAATTACCAATTATCGTTTGGCCCACAAATTATTACAACTTCAGGTCCCACTCATTCCACGCATTATTTCTGAAATGGCACACAGCGAAACCGGAATCGATATTCATCCACGTGCGCAAATTGGAGAACGATTTACAATCGACCATGGAACTGGCGTTGTCATTGGGTCAACATCTGTTATAGGAAATGACGTAAAGATTTACCAGGGAGTAACATTGGGTGCGAAAAGTTTTCCGCTCGACGAACTCGGCAACCCCATCAAAGGCATTCCTCGTCATCCGATCGTTGAAGACGATGTGGTGATTTATGCTGGGGCCACTATCCTGGGAAGAATTACCATTGGAAAAGGATCTGTAATCGGAGGTAATGTTTGGGTAACTAAAGACCTGCCTCCCAATTCCTGGGTTGTACAAAAAAGAGCTAAAGATGTTCCGTTTACCGACGGTGCCGGAATTTAATCATAATCATAAAGGAATTGAAAGATTTTAAGCTTATTGCAAAAACACTTGCCGGACTTGAAGATGTTCTGGCCCGGGAAATAAAAAATATTGGAGGAAAAAATGTCCGTCGCGGAAACCGTGCCGTATACTACGAAGGTGATCTGGAGTTGATCTACAAATCAAACTACCAGCTTCGCACTGCACTTCGGGTTTTAAAAGAAATAGAATATTTTCAGTTTAAGAACGTGGACCAGTTCTACCTGAAATCAAAAAACATCGACTGGTCGAAATATTTATCCATCGAAGAAAACTTTCGCATCGATAGTGTGGTAATCAATTCCAATGATTTCAGGAACTCGATGTTTGCCTCGTTGAAAGTAAAAGATGCAATTGCCGATTACTTTAGAGAAAAGACCGGAAAGAGGCCCGATGTAAATACCGATGAACCAGACATTATCATTAATGTCCACATTTTCGAAAACAGTTGTACATTATCAATCGACAGTTCAGGTGAGTCGCTTCATAAGCGTGGCTACCGGATAAAACAAGGCGAGGCCCCGTTAAATGAAGTTTTGGCCGCCGGAATGATAATGCTTGCCGGCTGGTATGGTAATTCCGATTTTATGGACCCCATGTGCGGATCCGGAACGCTGCCAATCGAAGCGGCTATGATCGCTCATAATATTCCGGCTGCAAAATTAAGAAAGGAGTTTGCATTTCAGAAATGGCACGACTTTGATACCCTTCTTTGGGACAAAGTTATCGAACCCACTCCCAGAAGAGAATTCCGCCATACCATTTATGCATCAGATATTTCATCAGGTAATCTTTTAAATGCGCAAACCAATGCACGCAGGGCGCTTGTATTTAATAAAATTAAATTTCAAAAAGCCGATTTTAAGGATTTACAAATAGACTTCAGAAATGGCACAATTATAACTAACCCTCCTTACGGAGAACGTTTAATAGAAGCAAATTTAGACGGATTGTATCAGATGATAGGCGAACGCCTAAAACACCAATATACAGGAAACGACGCCTGGATACTCAGTGCAGCAGCAGATAGTATGAAATTTGTTGGATTAAAACCAAATACTAAAATAGAACTGATGAACGGTGCATTAAAATGCAAATTCAACCAGTATCAGATTTTTGATGGAAAAATGGAGAAAAAATAAAAATGCCTTAAGAAACACAAAAGGGAATTAAAACGCGTCCCGCCTTAACCCCCTGTATTAACAACTTAATTGGTTCTGTATATAGGCTTAATTTTCTTCTAAGTCAAAAACGTCTCTATCACGAGATTTTACTGGTTCAGCACCACCTTTAAGCATATTCATTTCTTCGTTGCTTAAAACTTCGAAATCAAAACTAAAAGTATTTTCTGTTGCTTGTCCCTGTACCTTTTTCATCGTAATATAGATTAAATTCGTTAAACTTTATAAATACACATTCACCTATATATTCCGTAAAAGCGAAAAAGGTAACCCCCCTTTTATAAAAAAAATAAAAAAAACTTTTAATTTGGCATCGAAAATCAATCTT
>WOYV01000030.1 GCA_011620585.1 Draconibacterium sp. | reverse complement strand
TTAAAAAATCTTAATTAGATGAAAGCTTATAACATTATTGTTTTGGCTAAGCAGGTTCCTGATACCCGGAATGTGGGCAAAGATGCCATGAAAGCTGACGGGACTATCAACAGGGCCGTGCTGCCGGCCATCTTTAATCCGGAGGATTTAAACGCGCTGGAACAAGCTTTGCGCATCAAAGATAAATTTCCCGGATCCACAGTGAAGATTTTGACCATGGGCCCGGGCCGTGCCGCCGACATCATTCGCGAGGGCCTTTTCAGGGGAACCGATGGTGGTGTTTTGCTAACCGACCGTGCTTTTGCCGGATCTGATACGCTTGCAACATCGTACGCACTGGGTCAGGCCCTGAAAAAAATGGGGAAGGTCGATATCATCATCGCAGGTCGTCAGGCCATTGATGGAGACACTGCCCAGGTGGGGCCGCAGGTGGCCGAAAAACTTGGGATGGTACAGGTAACTTATGTTGAAGAAGTAGTGGAGTTGAAAGATAATATCATTACAATGAAACGTAGGCTTGAGAACGGGGTTGAAACCGTGCGTTGTCCGCTTCCGCTGGTAATGACAGTAAATGGTTCGGCACCCGAGTGCCGTGCCAGAAATGCCAAACGCATTATGCGTTATAAACACGCCTGCACCATTACCGAACTTCAAAACAAGAATGTGGATTACACGCACATGTACAACGATCATCCCGAGCTGAATATTCCGGAGTGGTCGGTAAACGATATCGAAACCGATCAGTCGCAGCTTGGACTTAGCGGTTCGCCAACCAAAGTAAAAACCATCGAGAACGTGGTACTCCATGCCAAAGATTCAAAGGTGATTTCGTCGTCGGATACCGATATCGAAGAAATGATGGTAGAGTTAATAAAAAGTCATACAATTGGTTAACTACCCTAATAATTCAAAAGAAATGAATAACGTATTTGTTTATTGCGAAATAGAAGACGGCCTCGTAGTGGACGTAAGCCTGGAGTTGTTGACCAAAGGCAGAACTCTGGCCGATCAGCTCAAATGCAACCTCGGGGCGATTGCCATCGGGCATCAACTCGATAAAGTAGAAAAACAAGTGATGCCTTATGGCGTGGATACTTTGTACCTGGCCGATGATAAACGTCTGTATCCTTTTCAAACCTTGCCACACACCTCGGTGATTGTGAATCTTTTTAAGGAAGAAAAACCACAGATTGCACTGATGGGAGCTTCGTCGATTGGGCGCGATTTGGGGCCACGTGTTTCATCAGCGCTACACAGCGGTTTAACTGCCGACTGTACCAGCCTCGAAATTGGCGATCACTTCGATAAAAAACAGGATAAGAACTACGAAAACCTATTGTATCAGATTCGTCCTGCGTTTGGCGGAAATATCATCGCAACCATCATCAATCCCGACTGTCGTCCGCAAATGGCAACGGTTCGCGAAGGTGTGATGAAAAAGGAAATCCGCGATCCAGAATACAAAGGGAAAGTGGTCAATCTCGACGTTTCAAAATATGTTAGCGACACCGATTTTGTAGTAGAAATCATCGAACGTCATATCGAAAAAAGTAAATTGAATATTAAAGGAGCGCCTGTCGTAGTAGCAGGCGGTTACGGCATGGGGTCGAAAGAAAACTTTAATTTGCTTTATGATTTGGCCGATGTCTTGGGCGGAGAAGTGGGTGCATCGCGTGCAGCCGTTGATGCAGGTTATACTGTTCACGAACGTCAGATCGGACAAACCGGGGTTACCGTTCGTCCGAAATTATACATTGCCTGTGGAATTTCGGGGCAGATACAGCACCGCGCCGGGATGGAAGAATCGGCGCAGATCATCGCGATCAACACCGACCCGGAAGCTCCGATTAACGCCATTGCCGATTACGTGATTAACGGAGACGTGGCCGAGGTGATTCCTAAAATGATCAAGTATTACAAAAAGAACACCAAGTAATTCACCCTTTAAATTCCGGAAAAATGGCTAATTATTATACTGACAACAGCGAATTAAAATTTCATTTAACCCACCCTTTGATGGAAAAGATCGTTCGGTTAAAAGAACGGGAATATTCCTTTAAAAAGGCGTTTAATTTTGCCCCGATGGATTACGAGGATGCCATCGACAATTACGACCGGGTACTGGAAGTAGTTGGTGAAATCTGTGGTAACATTGTGGCCGAAAATGCGGAAAGCATCGACGCCGAAGGTCCTCAGGTAGTTGACGGGCATGTGATTTATGCCCGCGGGACCCAGGAAAACATCGATGCCCTGAACCAGGCCGGGTTAATGGGGATGTCGTTGCCCTACAAATACGACGGGCTGAACTTCCCGATTGTTCCCTACATTATGGCAGCCGACATTGTTTCGAGAGCCGACGCTGGCTTTGTAAACATTTGGGGATTGCAGGATTGTGCCGAAACCATAAACGAATTTGCTTCGGAAGAGCAAAAAGAAAAATACCTGCCGCGCGTATCAAACGGCGATACCATGGCCATGGACCTGACCGAACCCGATGCCGGCTCCGATCTTCAGGCCGTGCAGTTAAAAGCGACCTGGGACGAAAAGAAACAAATCTGGTTGCTCAACGGCGTAAAACGTTTTATCACCAACGGCGACGGCGATATTTCATTGGTATTGGCGCGCTCAGAGCCAGGAACAAAAGATGGACGTGGCCTCTCGATGTTTATTTACGATAAGCAAGATGGCGGAGTTACTGTTCGTCGTATCGAGCACAAAATGGGGATCATCGGTTCGCCAACTTGCGAGCTGGTGTTTAAAAATGCCCCGGCCGAGTTGGTGGGTTCACGAAAAATGGGTCTGATCAAATATGTAATGGCGTTAATGAACGGAGCGCGCCTTGGTATTGCTGCCCAGTCGGTGGGTATTTGCGAAGCGGCTTACCGCGAATCGATTGCTTATGCAAAAGAACGGATGCAGTTTGGAAAAGCCATTGTCCGTTTCCCCGCTGTTTACGAAATGCTATCGCTAATGAAAGCCAAGCTCGATGCTTCAAGGACCTTATTGTACGAAACAGCCCGATTTGTGGATATGTATAAAACCTACATGCACATTTCGGAAGAGCGTTCGCTGGAAAAAGAAGAACGCGAAGAAATGAAAAAATACCAGCGGCTGGCTGATATTTATACCCCACTTGTAAAGGGTATGTCAAGTGAATTCAGTAATCAGTTGGCATACGATGCAGTACAGATTCACGGGGGCTCGGGTTTTATGAAAGACTATCCGGTTGAACGCATTTATCGTGACGCACGTATCACTTCTATTTACGAAGGAACTACTCAGTTGCAGGTGGTTGCTGCCATTCGGGGCGTGACTACCGGTGCATATCTCAACCAAATCAGGGATTACGAAGCAGAGCGTGTATCCCCGAAATTGGAGTACATGAAACGTTCGCTGATTATCCTGACGGATGACTATGAACAAGCTGTGAAAAAAGTAACTTCAGCCGGTGATAATGAGTTTATCGATTTTCATGCACGTCGTTTGGTAGAGATGGCCGGTCATATCATTATGAGTTACTTGTTGTTGCTGGATACTAACCGCGATGAGAGTTTCCTGAAGTCAGCTCAGAATTACCTCACTTTTGCAAAAGGTCAGGTAAAAGCGCACGCCGAGTTTATTCGTGCATCTGAATTAGCTGATCTGAGTAACTATAAAATTGAGATATAAGCCACTAGCTTGGGCTACGAGTAGGCCGCTGTGAGCAGTTAGAATATTAAAGCCACTTTCCGATATGGAGGGTGGCTTTTGTTTTAAAGACTCAAATGGTCCTCCACCGAAAGGTCGATAATTGGTTTGTTGGCTGAAATCGCTGCATTATTTATCACACCATAAATATTCCCGTTTAATCGAAACGACTTATTCACCGCTTCTCTTACCAAATTTTCATGTGATACGTCGACTTGAAAAATTAATACCTGGTTATTTGGACCTTGGCCTAAATCCATAAAAATGCTGGCATCCATGCGTGTTGATTTATAGTTTGCTTAAAGTTAATGATTGCACAAACCAAGACAAAAAGCAGGAGCCGAATTTTAAATTTCATGGTCCCGGTTTTTTATACAATTGGTAAATTATTAAATAAAATTGTAACAGGCAATCGGTGAAATAAATAGCATATTGTCAGTTATAAAAGCAAAAATCCGAAATATGTGAGAAATTATTTCAGGGGTAAATATTTCAGGGCATATTATAAATAAAAGCACTTAATTTGAAACACGACCCTTCGGTTCTCATGGATATCCTAATTATTGATGGCAAATATCTTAAAGGGGTATGTTGAAATATGGGGTCGATTTCGAAATAGTGAAATGTTAGAATGTTCGGACGAATATTAAAATGATAGAAAATATTTTAAAAATATTAAAATAGATAGAAAATAGACACAAAAAGTTGTTTACTATGACAAAGTGACTATTTTTGGAGAAATAATAACAACGGATTAAGTATTAAATGATATGTGTGGAATTGTAGGTGTATTTGATTTAAAGATAGGTGCTGAGGAATTGCGTCCGCAAGTATTAAAGATGTCGAGAAAAGTACGGCATCGCGGGCCGGACTGGTCAGGTATTTATTGTGGCGAAAAAGCAGTGATCGCACACGAACGACTTTCGATTGTGGACCCCGAGTCGGGCGGCCAGCCTTTGTACAGCAAAGACCGGAAACTGATTTTGGGTGTTAATGGCGAAATTTATAACCACCGCGAAATTAGGAAACAATACGCCGGGAAATATGAGTTTTTAACCGGATCGGATTGCGAAGTGATTTTGGCTTTGTATCGCGATAAGAAAGAGACGTTCCTCGACGAAATGAACGGAATTTTTGCTTTCGCCTTGTACGATGAGGATGAGGATGCTTACCTGATCGGTCGCGACCATATTGGAATTATTCCTTTGTACCAGGGTTGGGACAAGTGGGGAAATTATTATGTGGCTTCCGAATTAAAGGCTCTTGAAGGGTATTGCAAAAAAATTGAAGAATTTCCTCCCGGACATTACCTGTATAGCAAGGATGGTGAATTGAAAAGATGGTACACCCGCGATTGGGAAGATTTTGAAAATGTGAAGAACAATCCGGCCAGTGTGGAAGAGTTGTCGCAGGCACTCGAAAATGCGGTTCATCGTCAATTAATGTCTGATGTTCCTTATGGTGTGCTTTTATCGGGTGGTCTCGATTCCTCGATCACTTCGGCGCTTGCCAAAAAATATTCGACAAAAAGGGTGGAAGACGATGACAAGAAAGATGCCTGGTGGCCGCGTTTACATTCGTTTGTGATTGGGTTGGATGGTTCGCCCGATTTGGCAGCAGCCCGCAAAGTGGCTGATCATATTGGCACTGTTCATCACGAAATTAAATACACCATACAGGAAGGTTTGGATGCCATTAAAGACGTAATCTACCATATCGAAACTTACGATGTAACCACTGTTCGGGCATCAACGCCGATGTACATGCTCGCGCGCGTAATCAAATCGATGGGGATTAAAATGGTGCTCACCGGCGAAGGTGCCGACGAAATTTTTGGCGGTTACCTGTATTTCCACAAGGCACCGAATGCAGAGGAATTTCATAAAGAAAGTGTTCGGAAAGTTAGTCGCTTACATATGTACGATTGTTTGCGTGCCAATAAATCTTTGGCTGCCTGGGGTGTGGAAGGTCGCGTTCCGTTCCTCGACAAGGAATTTGTGGATGTGGCGATGCGTTTTAACCCCGAAGCCAAAATGGCAAAGGACGGCAAAATGGAAAAACACTGTTTGCGCCAGGGTTTTGAAAAATACCTGCCATACGAAGTGGCATGGCGACAGAAAGAACAATTTTCGGATGGAGTAGGTTATGGTTGGATCGATACCCTGAAAAAAATTGCCAACGAAAAAGTATCGGATGAAATGATGGCAAATGCTCAATACCGTTTTCCTGTGAATCCGCCTATGAACAAGGAAGAATATGTATACCGCGAAATCTACAGCGAACACTTCCCTTCGGATGCAGCGGCAAAGTGTGTTCCATCTGAAGCTTCGATTGCCTGTAGCACTGCAGCAGCACTTGAGTGGGACGCGTCGTTTAAAAATAACGCCGATCCTTCGGGCAGGGCAGTAAACATGGTGCACTCACAAGGGAAATCCTTTGATGATATAAAGAAGAACTAAACTATTGGATATTTAATTGGTCAATTCAAAAACCATCTGTTTTAACGGATGGTTTTTTATTTCCAGCTCCGGGTGAGCTTAAATTTTGTCCAAGGTTTGAACCGCTGCCAGCCTTCCAATTTCGATCAATTCTTTTGCCTTATAAAAATCATAGGTTCCACACGATTCTCTCGAAATATTGATAAGAATATCGGGGTTCCCTTTTTCGATAGCAAAATTTGCCAGCGCCAGCATCCCGGTGGTTAACGCATTATCGATTACTGACATTCATCCTAAGCTTTCTTTCTTTTCTTTTGAATGATTGATATGCAGATGATCGTTAAAGCCACTGAGCCACTTTTGAAAACTACTTCTTCGTGTTTGATAATATCCACAGCCGTGGCAGAATATGGAATCGGCAGATCTTCTATGTTGGTATCGGGGATGAATTCCTTCATCTTATTCAAAACTTTTTCTCCTTTTACCAGGCCGCCTTTTCCTATCGTGAGGTCAACCAGCTTGAATACCTCCAACTGATCGAGGGCGGTTACCCAATTTTTAAATTCTTCAAGTTTCCCTTGCGCATAAACACCGCCAATCAATGCACCCATCGAAGTGCCGACTATTGAAGTAATCCTATAATCGCGTTTCAACAATTCTTCGATCACACCGATATGTGCCATTCCGCGAGCACCTCCTCCCGATAATACAAGTGCTATATTCCTACTCATATTTTTTATTTGTTGCGTAAAATTACAAAGAATAGTATTTTCTGTTCGAAATCGCTAAACAAAGGTCATATTTCCTGTATCTAATATTCTAAATGTTTTAATTATCTTCGAACCCAAGTTCAATTATCGAAAAACTGTACAAATGAAAAAGTATTTTATTTTAGTTCTGGGAGTTGCGCTTTTTGCCTGCTC
Source organism: Draconibacterium sp. (assembly GCA_011620585.1). GTDB lineage: Bacteria > Bacteroidota > Bacteroidia > Bacteroidales > Prolixibacteraceae > Draconibacterium. The sequence continues at coordinate 36,740 of WOYV01000030.1, read as the reverse complement.
ACAAAAGGGAGGTTTTAAAATCGAAGTTAACCTTGACGGCGCTGACGGCCAGTTAGTTCTTGAAGAACGAAAAGACGGTAACTGGATTGGCGTAGACACCGCCGATGTAGTGGATGGAAAAGCAGTTCTTGAAGGTGAAGTTGAAATGCCTGGCGCTTATTACGTGTCGGTGTTGGGCCAGAGGGCAAAAGCATTGGTTTTTGTCGAAAATGCAAACATGACTTTCACCGGGAAGGCCGATTCAATTCGTTTTGCAAAAGTTAACGGTTCGGCCACTCACGATGAATACGCTAAGCTCGACGAACAGTTGAAAAAGATTAGCGACGAATATATGGCAATGTACGAGGAAGCACGTGCCGCCAGTGCAAGTGGGGACACTGCCAAATCGAATGAATTGATGGCTAAGGTGGAAGAAATGTACGAAAGTACCGAAACCTTGCAGGAAGAGTTTGTGAAAAACAATCCGGCATCGTATGCCACTCCTTACATTTTAGCCGGAATCCAATACGGAAAAGAAGCCGATGAACTGGAAGAATTGGTTAATAACCTGGACCCCAAAATCCAGGCTTCTCCCATGATCGTTGATTTAAAAGAGAAAATCGAAAAATTGAAAACTGTTGCGATAGGTCAAATTGCTCCTGATTTTACACAAAACGATCCTGATGGGAATCCGGTCAAATTTTCGGATGTATATACTCAAAACAAAGTTACTCTGCTCGATTTCTGGGCATCGTGGTGTGGGCCGTGTCGCCAGGAAAATCCAAATGTGGTAGCCGTTTTTAACGAATTTAAAGATCAGGGATTTACGGTATTTGGTGTTTCGCTCGACCGTGATAAAGAAGGCTGGTTAAAGGCAATTGAAGATGATGGTTTACATTGGTCACAGGTTTCAGATTTAGCTTACTGGAGCAACGAAGTGGCTCAAAAATATGCCGTTAACTCTATTCCTCACAGTATCCTGGTTGGACAGGATGGAAAGATCCTTGCAAAAAATAAACGTGGCGATGAACTTCGTGCGGCCGTTCAGGAATTCCTGGCAAACTAAGTTTCTCTAAACTGATAAACCGAAAGAACCATTCTTTGAAATCAAAAGAATGGTTCTTTTTTAACAAAGCACCAAGTTATCACACCCCTTAAACGGTGCGAACAAGTATTTACTATTTTTTGATCCATGCAAAATCATTTTGGAGAAATAGCAGGAGTACTAACCGCGGTTTTCTGGACCGTTACAGCGCTCGCATTCGAATCGGCCGGGAAAAAAGTTGGTTCGCTGGCCGTGAATCTTATTCGGCTGGTTATCGCTTTTTTTCTGATCGGAACCTATAGCTGGGTTGTTCGCGGTTTTTTCTTTCCCACAGATGCCACACTGTACAACTGGAAGTGGCTGGCACTCTCCGGTCTTGTTGGTTTTGTAATTGGCGATTTGATGCTATTTCAGTCGTACCTGATTATTGGGGCGCGGGTGGCCATGTTGATTATGGCCCTGGCACCACCGTTTGCCGCTTTTATCGGTTGGCTGATGTTGGGCGAGGTGCTGTCTCCGATGAACTGGTTGGGCATGGCAATCACCATGAGTGGAATTGTCCTTGTAATCCTCAAACGTGACAAAAAAGAAGAAAACGGGGTAATGAAAAGGAAATTGTCGTCGTCGTATTCGGTCCCCGGACTTTTGCTCGCGTTAGGTGGTGCACTTGGACAGGCAGCAGGTTTGGTGATCAGCAAAAAAGGGATGGGTGATTACGATGCATTTTCTGCCACTCAAATTCGGGTTTTAACCGGGGTGGCCGGGTTCTCGATCTTATTCATTTTTATCAAACGCTGGCCACGGGTATGGACTGCTCTTAAAAATGGTTCGGCGATGAAACGGATCTCGTTGGGCGCTTTTTTTGGTCCTTTTCTTGGGGTTTCTTTTTCGTTGCTGGCCGTTCAGCATACGCAAACAGGAATTGCAGCGACTTTGATGGCCATTGTACCGGTTCTGATCATTGGCCCTTCGATCCTTCTTTTTAAAGAGAAAGTAAACTGGAAAGAAATTTCTGGTGCCATCATCACTGTTGGGGGAGTAGCTCTTTTCTTTTTGTAGTTATTCCATATTTACAGGCATTTCAAGCCACTTCTCCAGGGTCGTTCTAACCACTTCTTTTTGGTCGCTTGTAAGGTTGTTTATTCGGGTAGAATGACTGCCGCCGGCTTTTACAATGCGAAGCAAATTATTTTTTTGAGGAACTTCGAACCCGCTTGCAAACCAGGGATCCCAAGCGCCATAGATAAACAGAATACGGGCGTCGGTAGTATCGATAAATTTTCGCACTTCCTTCGATGGTTTCTTATCGTATTTGATATTCAAATCTTCAGGGAGAAAGATTTTTGAGAGGTAATTCCTGGCTGTTTTAATCGAAAGATATTTCTTGAAGGGTCGTGTATCGTATCCATAGTAGCCCAGTTCGTGCCTGGCTTGCACAAAAAACGATTTTATACTTTCCATTCCCTCTATTGCAAAATACGAAGGCCCTGAAACAATCATTAAATGTTCAAAAAGCGAGTCAGGACTTGCGTTCACGTCAGGAACCTGATCCACCAGATTTCCCCATTGCCACAGTGCAAACGGATATTCGAGCACACAATAATCGAGCACTTCATCGAGGCTGATACGGAAAGTATACTTTTTCTGTTCACAAAACGATTTTAGTTTGGGAAGATACACTGTTCTATTCCTTAATATTTCGGCTTGAAAATCGAAGATTTTTTGGCGCTGTCCGGCTGTTCCCGGAACGTTGGCAATAAAAGGCCCGTGCCGGCGATCTTCCACCCCAAAGTTTAAGGGGGCTACATAAGGTACCGAAACATCTACATCGTCGGGATACAACCAGCGATGGTACACCACGGTTTGGCCGCCTTTGCTGATACCGGTGCTGATCCATTTCCCGGTGTAATATCTTTTCATTATTTCCAAAACCCGGTGTTGGTCGGCGGCTGCATTTCGTACAGTCAGGGAAGTCCAGTCGAGTGGTTCGGGCCACGATTCGCCGAAATAGCGGTGTTCCACACAAATCTGGTTCGCGTTTAGCATGGGGCTCAGTTCGTTTATGTAACGCGGAATGGCAGCGTACGAAGCGGAGTATCCTTCGGTGATAAAAACAACCGGAGCTGTCGTTGCTTTATCGGCCACAAAAACACGTTGTAGAAAAGCGCCTTTTTCGGGATGAGAATGGTCGATAGCCTGTTCCACCATGATCTTGTAGGTGACGGTAAAAAAGTTGTTTCCCGGAATTTCTTCCACACTTTTAATCTCGGGTTGAGCTTTTAAGAATTGTCCGATACCGGATTGCTGGGCCAGAGCGATGCTGACAGTTAATAGGATTGAAAAAATCAGGAACAGTTGTTTCATTCTTTTTATTCTGATGTGAGATTATTCCCTTGTTTCCCTTAATCGGGCATGAATTTACAAGGCGTTTTCTTACGGTAATTCCTCAATAGTGGCTTTTTTAAATGTATAAGCACCATCCGGCAGTCATAACACCAATAAACTTGAAATAGTACTCCATTAAATTACTATTAAGTGATGCCAAAATGTACTTTAAAGAAATATTCTCTGAAACAAGGAAAAATCCGCCACTTGTTAAAAAATATTTTTCTTTATCAAGCGTAAAACCCCATTTGTCAGATGTTAATGCCCAACCAATTTTATTTTTACTGAAAAGTTCTAAAAATGCACAGTTTCTAAGATTAGTCCAATGATGACCTTTGTCTGTTCTATTCCTAACTTTACCACTATTAGCATCATCAACATTTTTTAAGTATTCATAAATGTCAGGGTAATCAACTTTTAAATTAATTGGTTGAATTTTCTTGGGTGTTTCATTGTGAGAGTCTATTAAAAATCTATTTTTAAAGTTGGTTTTATTTTTTTGCACAAAAAAAGGCGGGGAAAACCCGCCTGTAGCATTATGCCGCGATGTCGGCAAAAGCTTTTGCCAGCACATCGGGATACAAATCATTAAATTCTTGATGGCACCAATGGTACAACTCCATTCTCTGATCAGGTTCTACCCAGTTGATGCATTTGTTTAATTCTTTTCTGAACAAATCTTTGCTAAAACTTACTTTCGGAAGAATTACTTTTGCATATTCCATCATAGCTTTTGTTTTTAGAACTGTTTGCACTTAAATTAACTTCTAAAAACGAATTTGAGTATGCTGAAGAATATGGTTTAACACAATTTAAGATTAAAATTTTGCCGGGAATCAATAACTATTTGCAAATAAGTTATTTACGTTTTTTCTAAAAAAGAGTGTTTCAAAACATTCCTTTTTTCTGAACAAAAACAGGCTTATTCTATTCTTTACCGAATGCTTTTCACAAAATTGGCAATGTCGTTTTTTAAATCAGTCGAATCCTTCAATATATTTACAAAAGCGCTCCCGATAATGGCGCCGCTGGCAAATTCGCAGGCATTGGTAAACGTTGCCTTATCCGAAATCCCAAATCCGATAATACGCGGATTTTTTAATTGCATGTTCTGCACTTTTTCAAAGTAACCGCGATGAAAATCTTCTACTTTTTTGCCGGCGCCGGTAGTCGATGCCGACGAAACCATATAAATGAAACCCGAGCAGGCTTCATCAATATCCCGAATTCTGTTCTCGGTAGTTTGCGGCGTAATAAGTAAAATATTATGAAGATTATTCTCCTGGAAATAAGGTTTATAGAATTCGTTAAATTCATCCGGCGGAAGATCGGGAAGGATGGTTCCGTCGATGCCTATTTCGGCACATTTCTTACAAAAACGTTCGATCCCATACTGATAAACGGGATTGATGTAGCCCATTAAAATCAATGGAATATTCACTGATTGGCGGATTTCTTTCAGTTGATCGAAAAGCAGGTTAAGGCTCATTCCGTTTCGTAACGCTTTTTCGCTACTTCGCTGAATGGTGGGGCCGTCGGCAGTCGGGTCCGAAAACGGAATTCCGATTTCGATGAGGTCGGCGCCGTTCTTTTCGAGTTCCTGTATTATTTCAACTGTATCGTGCAGATTTGGGTAGCCAGCTGTAAAATATACCGATAATATATTGTTTTGTTTTTGGCTAAAAAGTTGATTGATCCTGTTGTTCATTTCACTTAAATTTTATGTCATTTCGACGATGAATGAGGAGAAATCTGCCATTACAAAGAGTCGTAAATCTGCGTATTCAAAAAAATCCACTCAGGATTTGTTGAATTAATTAGATTGTTCTTCTTTTCTCGTCGCCATTTTTAATTTCTTTTTCTCTTTCTATTGCTTCTTCTATATTTTGAAAATGCTCGTAATAAAGCAAATATTTGCAATTATATTTTTTCGAAAAGCCAGCGATCACTCCATTTTCATGTTCAAATATTCTGCGTTGCAAATCGTTGGTAACTCCAACATACAATACTGTTCTGTTTTTATTGGTCACGATATAAACGAAGTAATTATGGTCTTTCATTCGATGATAAAGATTTCTCAGTCGTTCCTCCTTCGAAATGACAGCGGAAAACTAATACCCAAAATAATCGAGGTAAGTTTCCATGTCCTTGTTGCCACTTCCTGAAAGGTTAATCACGTTCACATCGTCGGGTTTCATTTTGAGTTGATCAAGTGCGGCAAGTGCGTGCGCCGATTCAAGCGCGGGGATAATGCCTTCTTTTTGCGTGAGCAAAAGTGCGGCTTTCAGCACTTCTTCATCGTTTGCAGACAGGAATTTTGCACGACCTGTTTTATGCAGGTGCGCGTGTAAAGGACCAATTCCAGGATAATCGAGCCCCGCAGAAATCGAGTACGGTTCGGTAATCTGTCCGTCGGCATTTTGCATCAACATGGTACGCGCTGCATGCAAGACACCTGGCGACCCAACGGTTAATGTGGCAGCGGTTTCATCAGTATCTACGCCTTTCCCCGCGGCTTCCACCCCAATCAATTCTACCTGCTCGTTATCGAGAAAATGATAAAAAGCCCCGGCGGCGTTGCTCCCTCCACCAACACAAGCCAGTACCCGGGCAGGCAGTTCCGAACCTGTTTGTTCGAACAACTGGCTTTTCATTTCCTTACTGATTACTGATTGGAAACGGGCAACCATATCGGGGTAAGGGTGCGGCCCCACCACCGAACCGATAATGTAATGCGTATCAACCGGGTTGTTGATCCAGTCGCGCAAGGCTTCGTTGGTGGCATCTTTTAACGTTTTGTTTCCACTTTGTACAGGAACCACTTCAGCACCCAGCATCTTCATTTTTTTTACGTTGGGCGCTTGCCGCGAAACATCGAGCGCACCCATATAAACCACACATTTTAAACCTTTTAACGCGCAAACTGTGGCTGTGGCTACTCCGTGTTGCCCTGCCCCGGTTTCGGCAATAATCCTGGTTTTCCCAAGTTTTTGTGCCAGCAGTATCTGTCCAACGGTGTTATTTATCTTGTGCGAACCGGTATGGTTTAAATCTTCGCGTTTTAGATAGATTTTTGTTCCGTAATGATCCGACAAACGGCTGGCATAGTATAATGGCGAAGGCCTTCCAACATAATCTTTTAACAATTGGTCGAATTCTTTTTTAAAGTCATCTGCTTCTATAATCTCAAGGTAGCGGCGCTTTAATAAATCGATGTTGGTATACATCATCTCCGGAATCCATGCTCCGCCAAACTCTCCGTAATAACCCTTTTCGTTAACTTGATATTTCATGTTTTATGCATTGGTCTTTGTGTAACTCTGTGTTTTCTCCGTGCTCTTTGTGGTTTAATTTTATAGAATCAACCACAGAGAGAACAGGGATCTCGCAGAGAATCACAGAGATTGTATTTTTTCAATAAATTTCTTCAACTTTTTAATATTCTTTAATCCCGGTTCGTCTTCAAAGCCACTGTTTAGATCAACTCCGGCCAGCATCGGGTGATCGAGTTGCAATATCTTTTCAGCATCTTCAGGTTCAATACCCCCACTTAAAAAGAAAGGGGTTTTTCCCTTATAGCTATCGAGAATCTGCCAGTTGAATTTTTTCCCTGATCCACCATGTTGTTTGGTTTTTGTATCAAAAAGAAAATAATCGGCCAGCCCCTCAAAAGATAAAGTAGAAGTAAAATTGAATTGATCGTCGACCGGAAAAGCTTTAATAACTTTTAAGCCTTGTTTTTGGATGATTGAGCAGGTAAGTGGATTCTCCTTTCCGTGTAACTGAATGTATTCAAAATCAAAATTTTTAGCCAGTCCGAGAATTTCAAAAACGTTCTCATCCACAAAAACACCTACTTTGGGTTTTGCTGAATCGAAAAGCCCTGTTTCGGGTTGATCGCCCACAAAACGTTCCGATGGCGCGAAAAAAATGTAGCCCAGCAGGTCGACGCCAAGCTTTTCGACCTCTTCCCGGTTCTGAGCAAACTTCATTCCGCAGACTTTTATGATCAGACTTTTCTTCATCAATTTCTGTTACTCTTTTTCCTTCAATTATTCACTTGTGGGGATTATTCTGCTGAATAAATCTTTCTTTTATTGTCCAAGTTCTTCAATAAACCTCCGGCAAGTTTCTCCCGGATTGCTTGTTTTCATAAATGTTTCGCCAATAAGGAAACCCGAAAAACCATTCTTTTGCAGGTAGTGGATTTCGCTCGCCCCTGCCAGCCCACTCTCCGAGATTTTTACAAACTTTTTGGGGATGAGTTTGGCCAGTTCCACCGAAGTCTCGATGTTTAGCTCAAAGGTTTTCAGGTTTCGGTTGTTCACACCTACAATATCGACCTGGTCGTTTACAATCTCCAGTTCTTCCGCATTATGAATCTCCATCAGCACTTCGAGCCCCAATTCCTTGGCAGTTGCAGTGAGTTCGGCAGCCTGCTCCTTGCTTAAACATGCCGCAATAAGCAGGATAACGTCGGCGCCGTAGGCTTTTGCCTCTACAATCTGGTAAGCGTCGACCATAAAATCTTTCCGAAGAATTGGAATGTTGGGATTGTGTTCGCGGGCAATTACCAGGTTCGATTGTGATCCTCCAAAAAAGTTCTTTTCGGTAAGAACTGAAAGTCCAGCGGCGCCTGCTTTTACATAGGCTTCAGTCACTTCATCAACTTTGGCTGTCAGGTTGATGTCGCCTTTCGATGGTGAACGTTGTTTAAACTCGGCAATAATTCCCGATGAACCAGGTTTTATTAAGCTTGATTTGAGTGAATTGCACTCGCGGTAAAAATCAAAAACGTCTTGCAGAACTTCCATTTCCACCAGTTGTTTCTGGTGTGCAATCTCTACTTTCTTTGCTTCAATAATTTTGTCGAGTATTGTCATGTTCATGAAATTAATTTGCAGGTTTTATTATTCGCTGATCACTGCTTTTAGCTTTTTCAATGCATTGCCACTTTCAATCGACTGCCGGCCAATTTCAACACAATCGATTAACGATTGTTGTGGATTTATGAGTTTCAACGCCAGCGCCGAATTTGCAAGTACTACGTTGGTTTGTGCCGCTGTTGCTTTTCCTTCCAACACGGCGATGAAAATTTTGGCTGCATCCTCTACTGAATTTCCTCCGTAAAGGCTTTCTGGAACCAGCTCCCCGAAACCAAAATCAGCCGAAGAAAGCAGCAGTTCTTTTCCTCGTTCGGCAATTCGTGTTTTCGAAGTCAGCGAAATTTCGTCGTAACCGTCGACACTGTTTACAATCGCAAAGTTAATATTCAGGGTTTCAAATATATTCCTGTAATGCTCGAAATTTTCGGTATTGTTAACTCCAAGCAACTGGTGTTGGGGTGCCGAAGGGTTGATCATCGGTCCCAGGATGTTGAAGAAAGTTGGCACCTTCAACGCACGGCGTACCGGGGCAATGTGTTTCATGGCCGGGTGGAAAAGCGGTGAATGCAGAAAACAAAAGCCACCTTTTTCCAAATCATTCTTAAGTTTATCGATGTTGTTGCTGAATTTGTATCCCATATACTCCAGTACATTTGACGATCCGCTATTAGAGCTTACGGCATAATTGCCGTGCTTGGTTACATTTACACCCGCTCCTGCCAGCACAAAACACGCAATAGTAGAAATATTAAAGGTGTTTTTCCCGTCGCCGCCGGTACCCACTACATCAATGGCTTCAAACTCCGACAAGTCGACATGCGTACTCAGTTCGAACATGGCATCACGAAAACCTGCCAGCTCATCTGAATGAATCGGGCGCATTTTGAATACGGTAAGAAACGAAGCAAATTCGTTTTCGGAATGCAGGCCTTTGCCCACTTCCAATAAACTGTTTTTTGCTTCCTGACGTGTTAGCCGGTTTCCTTCGAATAAATATTGTAAGGTTTCTTTCATAGTATTCAGCGTTAAAAAACTTATTTTTTATTTCCTTCGGGGAATAACCAATTCTCGATCATTTTCTCACCAAGTGGTGTTAGCACCGATTCGGGATGGAATTGAACTCCCTGAACATCATATTTCTTGTGTTTCATCGACATAATCCGGCCTTCGTCGTCGTAGCTTGTTACTTCGAAACAATCGGGCAGGTTTTCTTCTTTTACAATCCACGAATGATAACGGCCTACATCGAAACACTCAGGAAGCCCCTCGAATAACACCGATTTATTTTGTGTGAGATGTACCGGAGTGGCAATCCCGTGTAATACGCGGTTCATGTTGTGGAGTTCGCCACCAAAAGCTTCGCCAATGGCCTGGTGCCCTAAACAAACACCTAATATGCTTTTATTTGGCCCAAATTTACGAATGATGTCGAGCAATAAACCCGCTTCTTCCGGAATTCCAGGTCCCGGCGATAAAACAATTTTATCGTATTTCTCTATCTCATCAAGCGTAATTTCATCGTTTCGGTACACATCCACCTGAAAGCCAGAAATCTTTTTTATGGCATGGACCAGGTTGTAGGTAAACGAATCGTAATTATCTATTACAAGTATTTTCATTTCATTCTTTTTAATGCATTCTTGCTGTTCAATTAACTAATTCCACTGGCCATTTCTATTGCCTTTTTTAACGCAGCCAGTTTGTTATTCACTTCCTGCAATTCGTTTTCTTCCTGCGAATCGGCAACTACACCGGCACCTGCCTGGAAAAACAATTTGTTGTTACGGCTCAAAAACGACCGGATCATAATCGCATGGTTTACGCTTCGGTCGAAACCCAGGTAGCCAATACATCCACCGTAATATCCACGGTTCTGGTTTTCGTAGTGGTCGATCAGTTCCATGGCCTTGTATTTGGGAGCGCCCGAAAGTGTTCCTGCGGGGAAAGTTTCGCCCAGTACTTTTACCAGGTTGGTGTTGTCGGTAATTTCGCCCGAAACCTGCGAAACCAGGTGGATCACATGCGAGAAGAACTGTATTTCGCGATAGGTTTCCACGATCACATTATCGGCGTTCCGGCTCAGATCGTTACGAGCCAGGTCGACCAGCATCACGTGTTCGGCATTTTCTTTAGGATCGAGGCTGAGTTGTTCAGCCAGTTCACGGTCTTGTTCGTCGTTTCCGCTGCGCTTAAAAGTTCCGGCAATAGGATGGATGTAGGCTTTATTCTTTTTGATCCGGATTTCAGCTTCGGGACTCGATCCAAAAATGCGGTAGTCGCCATAGTCAAAAAAGTAAAGGTAAGGCGAAGGATTAATCGAACGAAGGGCACGATAAACATTAAAATCGTCGCCTTTAAATGCCTGTGAGAACTGGCGGCTCAGTACAATCTGGAATACATCGCCCCGGTAGCAATGTTCTTTTCCTTTTCGTACCATGTATTTGTATTCGTCGTCGGTAATATTTGAGAGCTCGTCGCCGGTGGTTTCAAAACTTGCCGTTGTAAAATTCAGATTGACCAGCAAATGATGGATGTAATCGATTTGTGAATCTTCGCCTTCGCGAAGGTTCTCTACCATATGAATTTGGTTTTTGTGATGATCAATAGCGACAACATATTTATAAAAACAGTATTTCACTTCGGGAATCTGGTATTCTTCCTTTTTTTCTGACGTAAAACGGATGTTTTCGAAATGCTGGATAGCATCGAAACTCAGGTAACCAAACAAACCGTTTGCCGGTAGTTCAATCTGATCGCTTTCCACATTAAAACTTTTAAAAAAGGCGTCAAGTTCGTTGTGTAAAATTCGATCCGTTGATAAGTGAAACTTTTCTTTTTCGTAGCCAGGAATTTCTTTTACTACTTCGCCGTTGTTGACAGTAAAACAGGCCAGCGGACTAAAAGCGATAAATGAGTAAGCGTTCTCGTTCCCATGGTAATCCGAACTTTCGAGTAGAATTGACTTCGGATAGAGCGTGCGCAGCCGAAGATAAATGCTCACCGGGGTTACGGTGTCGGCCAATATTTTTCGAACTACCGGTTTAAAATTTAATTTCTCCATTATCGTGTATTTTTAATTTCATGTTGTTAAGTGCCTAAAAAAGAAACGGCTCATCGTGAATTCGATGAGCCGTTCCCATTTTTACCAATGGCATATTCTCTTTTCACGAATGTTGTAAAAAGTTGTTGTGCCACCACCAATTATTATTGTATTGTTTCATCTCGTTTTTTGTCATTAAAAAACCCGCTCTTAACAGGAGCAGGCCTTTATTTAATATCTTTCAAAAATACCAATATGGCTCTTTAACTCCTGACTTACGTAAGAAGACCCCACCACGGAAGCCATATTGTATTTATTTTTTTCATTCTTTTAAATAATTCACCTGCAAGAAAAATCATTTTTTCCAAAAATCAAAATAAATCAGTGAGAAGCTCAAAATTCTTTTTCCTGAATAAGATTCGGTTAACACTAATTCGACAAGGTAAAACGGAAACTTACCCCAAAATTAGAGTTGGTAGTACGGTACGATAATGAAGTAAACGGATCATTCAGAACACGGTCGTAAAAAACTCTCATTTCGAATTTGTCGCTTAAGCGATAGTCGGCGTAGGTTTTAATAGTGAAGTTACCTTGTCCGGCAGTAATCTGGTTATCGTCGCTGTCGAGCTGACGCAGGATGGTTTTGCTTTTTCGGTATGAAACATCGGCGCGGATATTCAGGTCGTTTGAGTAAGCGCGTTGCGAATTCTTGGTTTTGATGATGAGGTCCATGTGCGTAAAGCGATAGCCCACTCCCAAAATGTATTCACTGGTCAGTACTTCGGTTAGCTGGTTGTTGGCAAACGAAAGATTAAGGTTCCGGGCACGTTTGATCTCTCCTCGGGTCGTCAGGTCGCTCATCCACATAATATCGATATTAATCAAGGGGTTAAATGCTTCCACGATGCTCACCGAATTAAAATCGTAGGCAGGTACAAAGTTATCTGCCAAATCTTTAATATAACTAAAACCATCGCCACTGTCCATGTAATTGAGGTTGGTAATGTACGAACCTACCGTGTAACTCGAGCGGTAGGTATGTTGCAGGTTCAGCGACCGCATTACTTTGTTCAGGCCCGGAATGCGCGACACCATTCCTTCGTAGCGAATGCTCCAGTTTGGACGAATGTATTTGAACGAGGGGAAGAGACCAAGCGAAACTTTGTTCGGATCTTTGTTCTGGTAGGCTGCCAGGAATGCCGGCACCAGTACTTCAATCGAATTAGGACCGTAACCTTCGGGATAACCCGGGTAGTTTGGGTGTGGCGAATCCGGATCATAGTTTCCACCTGCGGCGCGCTCATTTGCGAGTCGATGTGCAATCACCTGGCGATATTCCTTCATTTTGTCGAAAGCCGCCGAACTGGTTACTTCTTCTCTCCCAATTGAAAAGAAAGCCGTTTTCAAAGTCATCGTGGTTATACTGAAATTTCCTGATTCGGAGAAACTGTTGGCCATGAAACTTCCCGAGGCATAATCGTAATCGTAAAATTCGGTTATGTTAGTCGAGAACGAGCGTTCTCCGGTAATATCGATCCGAAGGTCGGGAAGTGGTTCCCACAAAACACGGAGATTTATCCTTTCGTTGGTACGGAACATAAAAGGCTGGTTCAATGTCGAGTCGATGGTTATCCATCCTCTTTCGGCTGCTTTTATTGCAAAATCGCGGTCCTGCCATCCGAACAGGAAGGGCAGTCCGGGGGCAAAATTGTTCCCGGCATTTGGCAGTCCCCACTGCGGATCGCTTGTATAATTGCCGGCCCCAAACAAGGTAGGTTCGGGCAAATAACCCGGAAGTACCGAACTTCCGCTTTTGGTATAGTTCAATGAAATTGTTCGTACCCCGATTACCATTCGAGTGGTCAGATCGAGCATGTCTCGTGCAAACGATTGGTCGCCACGTTTACCGGTAACCGTTAACATAGCCTGGTTGGCATCTTCTGACGGTGTGAACTCGATAGTGTTGGCGTCGATAATATCCACTTTCCCCGGAATTACTTTCCCTTCGGTCCCGGTTACCAGTACCTTAATCTTTTTTGTATTTAGCTTGTGTTGTATTTTCTGTGCCGTACCTGTTTTTAATTTCAGGTTGCTGCTAAAGGTCTCTTCTTTCTTTCTTTCGAGGGGTTGCGTGTTTTGCTGCCGGTTTCGCGTCCCCGAACTTTGGCTCAAACTGCCTCGTCCCCGCCCGGTTCGTTTAAATTTCTGATCTACTTCTTTGAAATAGGACACCTTGTTGAAGAGCGATTGTAAGTTGGTATTTCCGGTAAGCGACAAGTTTCGCGAGTTAGAGACTACGTTTCCAAGGTTTGTGGTTTCATCGGTCAATGGCCCGGCTATCCAGTCGTAGGTGCCTGAATACCGTACTGTCGCACTCACCCAGTTCAACGCTTTGAAAGTTCGCAATGGCACCATGTAATTAATGTTGAAATTGTGCCCGTAAAGTGTTGGCCTTCCCAGGTGCCAAAGATTAGTCAAGATTGAGTCTCGCTTCCATTCATAATCGTCGTCGCGGCGATTGATGCGACCATCGGGCTCATCGATCCGCGAAGTGGCACGCGACGAAAAATCGAACTTGAGCGAACGTGTCATATCGTAACGAATATCGAGATACCGGTTCCACAAAAAGTCTTTTTCGTAATTGGCAGGCAATATTAGCTGTGGATTGGTAATATTCCTGGGTTGTGTTTCGTGGTAACGCCTGAACAAATCGGTGCGATACGAAATCTGGGTTGGTAAGGGATAAAAATTGAACTGACCGATTAATTTTAAAGGCCCTTTTTGCAAAAACGGAACTTTCGCCAGTGGTTCCACTAATTTTGAACGGCTGCTGTAATTGTACGAGAACATTAGACGGTGGGTCTTGTCAACGTTGTATTCGGTATTTAAATTCCGTTTGGCAATTTCGTTGTATGAATAGGTTACCGCAAAGTTTTCAGGATCCCAAACATGAGTTTTTTCCTTTTGGCGCTGTGGTTCCACTTTTACGTTGGTAAAGTTGATGCTTTTTCGTTCCACCACATCCTGTGCTATAAACTTCAGGGAATCTTTTTCCTGTTTGGTGTCGAGTCTCGACATAGATTCTTTTAATTCGATGTCGGGATCGAGCGGGTTGTACTTTGGATTAATAGTACTTTTTGAATATCCATAATACATTGGGATACGGACTCCGGCCTGCTCGGGGAAGAATTTCCCCCAGTCGACCATAGCTGAAATATCGAACTCATTTACATCGTTCATTTCGCGGCTGTTTACATTTTGATCGATACTGCCAAAGCCTGAGGTCCGTTTTCTTCCGGCCATGGTTACACTACCCAGGTCTGCCAGTCGGGCCGACATACGTGCATTGGCTGCCCAGCCACCACTTTGGTCAATGTTGGTAAGGCGCAATTCGTTGGCCCAAACTTCTACCGATTTTGGCCCGGTATTTACCTGGCCACGGCGGTTTCGAACCCCCATCATAAATACTTCCACATTCCCCAGGTTGGGATTACCTTTTATTTTTACCCGGTTTTTACCGTTGTTGCGGTCCGGATCGCTTTTCTCGTAAATGGTTTGCATGGTCATCCCCGAGCCACTTGCCCGAATCTCGTCATTACGGTCGAGTTTTAGGTTGGTAAAAAGGTCAAGCGGGATATCCAGGAGGTTTTCTTCCGGCCAAACGATAATCCGGTCGCTTTCACGATCATTGTTATAAGGTATACCCGACCACGGAGGCGTTATTTTTAAAGGAACTTCATATTCGTAGTAGTTGTAATTATAATCCGATCCCAAACGAATAAAGAAATACAATTCATCGTCGTTTAGCGAAGTGCCTTCCATCTCTTCGGCATGTACATACATCTGTAAGGTTTTGTAACGGCGGAAATCCATGTACAAGGTTTTGTAAGCAGCTTTGGCGTCCCCCTGCTCCAGATCGGTGGCTTTTAAAACAATTGATTGTTCGTTTAACTGTCGAAGTTGCGGATTAGCCGGATCGATCACCCTCGAAATTCCGGGAGGTAAAACATAGTTTACAGGCGAGCGGCTGCCATTTTCTTCGATACTAACCGCCGAAATTTCGAAATCGGCATTGGCGGAAGGCGCTGCATCCTTGTCCGAAAGATCTCCGGTATAACGGCGCCAGTCGGCACGCACCAGGTCGAGGTAGGCAAAACGCATGATTACCGAGTCGGAGAATTCTCGCATGAACATCCTCATGAAACGAATTGATTTCAGGTCGCTGATGTTGCCAATTACTTTATCCGGAGTATTCACCGGGATCTTGAACTGGTACCAGTCAACTTCTCCGATGGTACCGTTTTTCAATTCAACCTTGCTGTGTTTAATGTCGGTGATATAGTTCTCGCCAAGGTTCATGTCTTTTTTACGGATACTAACCTTGTATTGGAAATAACGTTCGTATTCGTTTAATGTATTATCGCCGTTGATGTCCTCAATATCGGGGATGGTGGTAGCTGATGCGGGATAACTTTCAGGCGACATTTCTGCCGTTGGAGAGTTCCCCTCCGGGCCATTGTATTTTTTATATCGGGACAGAATGTCGAGTTGCTGCTGGTCGTAATCGCTTCCACGGTAGTAGTGGAAGTTATCATTTGCAGGGTCGTTGAATGCTTCCTGATATGCATCGTCGTTTACCTTGTTTTTCAATTCATCGAGATACTGCTGGAAGTAAGATTTTTCATCATCGTCGTTCAATCCATCAAAACCAATATCCTGGTACTGGCGCGAAGTGAGGGTGTTGTCGAAGGCATTTACCAACGATTGCTGGTTGGAAACACGTCCCCAAATGGTTGTATCAACATTGGTTACTTCGGCTGTTGTAGGTAAGCCGTTCTCAAACGATTTTCGCGAATCTTTCAGCAAGTCTTCTGAAACATCACCCAGGTTGAAATACAGATCACCTCCTTCGTTTTGATTCAGAGTATCGTAAACAAAAGGGTCCATCATCCAGAATTCGATGTATTCGATGTTTGCATTTTCGAAATCGCTTGTCTGAATTTCACGCATGATACCACCCCAGCGTGTTTGCGGCGCTTTCAGTGTGCCGTCGGGATTTACACCGGCTGTGTAAACACTGTTACCGGCATCGTAGTTGTAGGGGCCTCTTTCTTTTGGGTAGAAGGCCAGATCGAGAACGGAAATATTGGTGGGTTCGCCGGTAGTAAATTCTTTTTCAGGAAATAATTCCTGCTCAAAAACCTCGCGGACAAAATGGTTCGACTGCATGTTGCGGTCGTTTTTAATGTGGTCGGGTGTTAGCGAGTTATTTCTCAGGAACAAAGGGTCGATGTTATACCATGCTAGTCTGGCACGGTTGGCGCCATAATCAAGTGCATTGTTTACGTTTCCTTCGGGGAACAGGTCGCTTTGGTATTGAGGCGTACTGGCCAGCATCCACGATCGCCGCGCTTTCATGTCGATCGGTGTTTTGGTGGCTTCAAAATCGTCGATGTATACAGCACCTTTTATCGATTTGGCGCTTCCCGGAACCAGCTTGGCGAATTCGGCTTCAAAATCGATTGACGATTCAGTAGTGGTGGAATAAAATGGCAAAGCATCGAGAGCGCGGGTCAGCAACATACTTTTGGTATTGTAGCGGGCATCCAATCCGTACATCAGGTTCGAAATCGGATCTTCGCCATAACCAACCTTTTCGGTCAACGGACGTTCGTGCATATAAAGCATCGTCGCGCCAATATTGAAATTATCAGAGAAAGCATAGTTTGCGTAGGTCCCCATCAAGGTTTTGCGCTGCATGGTAAACAAGTCTTCGCTTTCGGTAGAAACCTGGATCGGTGTGCCGGCTTCAAGGAGCGCCTGGTTAATGACCTTCACCCTTCCAAGTGAGTAATCGACTGTATAATCAACGTTTTCAATCAACACCTGTCCACCGGCGGTAACTTTTACCGAACCCTGTGCCAGGTTAAGCGCCCCCAGCATAATTTCAGAACTCGAAGAACCTTTATAACTCCCAATCAATTTAATTTTATTGTGTTCGGCATCCTGCTCGGCTTTCACACGGGTTGAATCGTAAAGTGTCTGGAACACGTATTTGTCGATATAACCCGGGTCGATGATCGAATCGGCGAGGTGTCGTCCAAAAGGTTCAACTACCGGGAAAATAATCCGGCCTGTGTTTGAATTCACGGTAATTCCTTCAACATAGTCAAATTGCCCGTCTTTCGAAGGGTCAAGTTGTTTATTAAACATGTCAAGCCGCATTACCTCCAAAAGAATATGTCCTTCAATCCGGCTTTCAGGAAGATAATTGATGTATGATCCGGTAGAATCATTCTGGTACACCACATTTAATTCAAAATCCTCGCTGCTAAGCTGATAGGCATTCAGGTTGTAAATGTTTTTCATCATCAGCTTCCAGGTAGGTTTACCGGGCGAAAGGTTGGTCCCTTTCAACATTTTCAGGAAAAGCGTTTTTGGGGCATCAATCCCGTCGGTCGAGAATTCACCCACCTGGAAAGTTTGTCCGTTTGAAGTGAAATTATAGGCCACAGCCAGTACCTCGTCGGCATTCAAGGCGGTGTTTATCGAAATATAACCAAGTGTAGTATTTACAGTATATTCCGATGGGCTTAGTTTACGTGCCTGTTCAATTTTTTCGAAATCGGTCCCTCCAACAAAATCCTGTCCGAATTGCGACATGATGCTTGTGATGTTCTCAACCTGGCGAACACCATTATATGTTGTACTCATTTCGCTATACAAGTTATTGGCGCTGTTGTTTGGATAAACATTTTGAGGATAAGGTAAACCGGGTGTCGCCTGAAACTGAGTGATGTTGTTGTAGATATTCGGGTCGTGTTCTGCCAAATCCTGGAAAGCCAGAATATTCCTTGCCTCGGTAAAATCATTTGATTTGTTGGTTACCCAGACTTCAATTTTATTGATCGTGATCGGAGAACGAGGAACCGCAGTACTTTTTAACCATTCGTTGTAATGATCGCGGAAATATTGTGCAAGAAAGAAGTGGCGGTTGGCATCGTAGTTGGCAGCCGATATTTCGAAAGTTGCGACCTGCGCCCCACCTTCGGTTTCAACGGTTTTCGATTCGCCTTTGTGCTGCGAGAAAATGGTGGTCACGTTGAGTTTCCCGAACTGCATTTCGGCTTTTACCCCAAAAAGGTTCGAGGCTCCGGTGATGAGCGAACCGTTGAGCGGGAGAGAAACGTTCCCTGCTTCAATGCGTTTTAAAATTTCGTCTTCATCGCCCGTGTACTCAAGGTTCATTTTGTTTTCGTAATCGAAAGTAGCCTCGGTATTGTAATTCACGCGCATGTTCATTTTGGTCCCGATCTGGCCTGTAACGTTCATCTGGATCTTTTCGTTGAAGTCGAAAGTCGGAACCTTGCGGAGCCGCTCAGGAATTGAAGGGTTGTCGGTTTTATTCACCTGGTAACCAAAACTCACTTCAACATAACCCTGTGGCTGAATATTGATGGTATTTCCGCCAAAAATCCGGTTGAACGATTCGTTTTTGATGGTCAGTTTTGGCAACATACCACCGCGACGATCCTGATCAACCAGTTGGTTGCGTGATTTCCAGTATTCACGGACCGATTTATCGAAGTCGTAATCGATGTAATCTTCGAGCGACATGCTTTGCGGAAGACGATAGTTCAAATTGCCAATCTTCTCGTAAAAAACATATTGGCCGAGCACGGGGTCGTACTCCACTTCGTATTTGATATTGCTTGGGCGGTTCAGAAAAAGCTTGAGTGAATCCTGGTTTGTATATCCAAATGCAGGTTGGTCTTTGAAAGGGTAGGGAAGTGTCCCGGTTGTATCCATTTCGGGCAAGTCCTGCGCCAATCCTGCAAAAGGAACGACCAGAGAAAAAATCAGAAATAATAAGAAGTATATTTTTCGTAAACTTCGGTCCAGTCTCATACAAATTCAATTACTACCAAGGCACTGTTTCCCGGGGCCCATTTAGCCTATTATCCCGCCCTTACAATCGTTTTAAAGCCAGCTTTATTAGGACTTCCACCGACGCATCGGGTTGTTCCTGTAAAATCTTTGAAACCACCTTATCTGCATCCTTCTTTGAAAATCCCAGCATGACTAAAGCAGATAACGCTTCAATTTGTGTTGTATTGTCTGCTGTTGCTAAAATTTGGCTTGTTTCCTGCAATTTTCCAAGCTTATCTTTTAAATCGATAATGATCCGCTGGGCGGTTTTCGCCCCGATACCTTTAACTCCTTGCAAAACAGCAACATTTCCGGTTGCTACAGCCGATCTGATCTCGTCCGGATTAAGTGACGAAAGCATCATAATTGCGGTGTTCGCACCCACCCCGTTAACTGAAATGAGATTTCGGAACAATTCGCGTTCATTTTGTTCGGCAAAACCAAACAGGAGATGGGCATCTTCACGCACTACCTGGTGCAGAAAAAGACGGGCTTCTCTCTTGCCACTTAGCTGGCTGTATGAATTCAGTGAAATGTTAATGAAATAGCCTACTCCGCCTGCATCAATCACAATGTTGGCCGGGCTAATATCCGCAATGCTTCCCCGGATATATTCGTACATTTTTGTGGTCTTTATAAGTTGTCTTCTTCGCTTGCTTCAATATCCACGCTTTCATCTACCTGGTTCGGGTTGATGTCGTAAGTTCTGAGTGGATTTGCAGTAATCTCGTCGTAAATCGCCCTGTTTTTATGAATGTCGATGGCAAGGTATAAAGCCTGTCTGAATGACTCAGGAGATGCTTTACCTTCTCCGGCTATCGAATAGGCAGTTCCGTGTGCAGGCGATGTGCGTACAACCGGTAACCCGGCGGTGTAATTCACGCCACGTTCGAACGAAGCCAGTTTGAAAGGGATCAACCCCTGGTCGTGGTACATGGCCAAAATCGCATCAAATTTCCGGTAATCTTCCGAACCAAAAAAACCATCGGCCGGGTATGGGCCCAAGGCTACTATTCCTTCTTTTTTAGCCTGAATAATAGCCGGGAGGATAATCTCCTTTTCCTCGGCGCCTACCAAACCATTGTCGCCGGCGTGTGGATTCAAGCCAAATACCGCTATTCGTGGCTTGTTGATGGCAAAATCCTGTTTCAGCGAACGGGCAATGATCCGAATTTTGGAAAGAATCGCTTCCTTGCTTAAGCTTGAAGCCACTGCCGACAGCGGAATGTGAGTGGTAACGACACCAACTTTCATTGTTTCGCTCACCATCAACATGGCATAATCACGTGTTCCAAATTTTTCGGCGAGGTATTCAGTGTGTCCCGGAAATTTGAATTTTTCGCTCTGAATATTGTCTTTGTTGATTGGTGCGGTAATCAGTGCATCGATGTACCCTTTTTCAAGATCGGAAGTGGCTTTCTCAAGTGCATTAAAGGACGAAAGTCCGGCTTCTTCTGTCGATTTGCCCAATTCCACGCGAACATTTTCATCCACACAATTGATGATATTGGCTTTATTGGCATAAGCTTCGTTGGCATGCCGGATATGGTTAAAACTAATATCTTCGATATTCAGCGCTTTCCGGTGATATGCGGCTACCTTGGGTGAACCGTAAATTATCGGGGTACACATTTCCAGAATACGAGGATCTTCGAGAGTTTTCATAATTACCTCGTAACCAATGCCGTTAATGTCGCCATGGGTAATTCCGATCCGTATGCTATCTTGATTTTTATGAATCTTCATTTCTTTCTTTTTCAGTTAAATATCCTGCTAAACAAGAGGTGCAAAGTTAATTTTTAATTTCAAAGAATCATAGTTCGAATTGTTTGTAAGCAACGCTGGGGTTACATGGCAAAAGAACGTTTTATAAAATGGTAAAGTAGCCGGGTACCGTATCCGGTACCGCCGGCAGGACGGTAGGAGTCGGCTTCGTTCAGGTAGGGTGTTCCGGCCGAGTCGATGTGTATCCATTCGTAATCGGTAAAATGTTCCAGAAATTTTCCGGCGATCGTCGATTGTGCTTCGCGGACACCGAGGTTGTTCAGATCGGCAATTTTCGATTTCAGCGGTTTGGCATATTCTTCCCACAGCGGAACTTCTATCAGGCGCTCAAACGTATCCAGTCCGGTGGATTTTAGTTTTTCCAGATTCGCAGGCGTGTTTCCCATGGCAACCGCAGCATATTGACCGGCGACAATATCAGCAGCTCCTGTAAGTGTAGCGTAATCGACCACCAGAAGCGGACCGTATTTTTTTGCGTAACTCAGTGCGTCTGCCAAAATAAGGCGTCCTTCGGCATCGGTATTTCTGATTTCTACCGTTGTCCCATCAAACATCGTGATGATATCGCCCGGGACGTAGGCATTTCCATCGGGACGGTTATCGGTAGCCGGTACCAAGGCAACCACATGAACGGGTATTTTATTTTGGGCCAGGGCAAATAGGGTAGTAACCACAACAGCGCCTCCGGCCATATCGGTTTTCATAAAATCCATCGAATTGGGAGTTGGTTTCAGACTAAGTCCACCGGTGTCGAAAACAATTCCTTTTCCCACCAAAACAATGGGTTTCGAATTTTTCGCGTTATTTGGTTTCCATTCCAGAATATTAAAGGTGGGAGGATCGATACTTCCCCGGTTAACTGCGAGCAAACCACCCATTTTTAAAGCTTCAATTTTTTGCTTGTTGAACACCTCCACCGAAAATCCGGCTATTTCACCCAGTTTCTCTATTTCTTTCGAAAACTGCTGTGCGGTAAGGTAGGAGAGTGGTTCGTTAACCAGGTCGCGTGCTGCAAAAACTGCTTTGGTAAGTGTCAGCAGTTCATCGATCTCGGACGGCGAAATTTCTCCAATCAGAAAAATCTCGTTCAAAACAAAACTTTCTTTTTCTTTTAAATATTTGTCGAAAGTGTAAACACTCAGCAACAAGCCTTCAAGAAATGCTGAGAGGTAATCGCCGGCACAAAAATTCTGAAGCTGAACGGATTCAATTTTAGCGGATTTTAGTTTGGAATATAGTTTCGATCCGGCAGTTCTTGCGGCTTCAAGTGCAAGGTAATGCTCTTTCGAGGTACCCACCTTTTTGTAAAAGAGCAGAATCGGAACTTTTAATAAACTACAATCTTCATTTTTTTCAAGCTGAAGAGAGAAATAGCGCTTTTCATCCTGTGTTAAACGGTTGTCAATAATTTGATCTGAACTTTCAATTAAAGTGGCTGTTGAAATATTCTGTCGGTTTTCTGTTATTTTTGAAATTTTTGGAAACATAGCGTTTATTTTTAGGCTAAAATAGGGATTATATCAAACAAAAGCCGAAGAATTTAGCGAGATAGCTGACAGCCAGGTGTTAATATGAAATGATAGGAAATCATAGCTTTATTAATATATTAAACCAACACTGAATAACTGTTTCTGAGAAACCGAAAGATGTGAAATTGAATGAATACAGATCAAATCTTAAATAAAGCTTTACAACTTGAAGCGCTTTCGCTTGCCGAAGGAATGCATTTGTACGATACCGTTCCTACCAGCGAGTTGATGCTTGTGGCGAACGAATGTAGGCAGAAGCAGGTTCCCGGGAATCAAGTGGGGTGGATTATCGACCGCAACGTGAATATCACCAATGTTTGTGTTTCAGGATGTAAATTCTGCAACTTTCATTGTAAGATAAACGAGGATGACCAATACATCACATCGATTGAAGAATATTGCGAAAAAATTGATGAGCTTATCGCTGCCGGAGGTCGACAAGTTCTGATGCAGGGTGGAATGCACCCAAAACTGGGAGTAGAGTATTATACCGATCTTTTTACGGAGTTAAAGAAACGCTATCCCAACGTAAAATTACATGCTCTTGGACCACCTGAAATAGCCTTTTTAGCTAAAAAAGCACGAAAGAGTTTTCGCGAAGTTCTCGAACTCCTGGTTGAAGCCGGACTGGAAAGCCTGCCGGGTGCGGGTGCCGAGATACTTTCTGACCGTGTTCGGAAAACCATTTCGCCCGGGAAATGTAATACGCAAGACTGGCTCGATGTGATGCGTGAGGCACACAAAATGAATATGGTGACTTCGGCTACGATGATGTATGGACACATTGAAACGAAAGAGGAGCGTTTGCAACATCTTATTTATTTACGCGAAGTACAAAGCGAGAGGGCAACAGGAAATTATGGTTTTGTGACTTTTGTGCCCTGGCCATTTATGGATGAGGGCACCGTTTTGCAAACAGAAGGAATAAGAAGTAAAAGCACTTCGAACGATTACCTGCGTTTGATTGCAATGAGCCGAATCATGCTCAATAATATTAAGAACCTGCAAGCTTCGTGGCTTACCGTGGGCGCTGCTACCGGTCAGCTTTGTTTGCATGGGGGGGCTAACGATTTCGGATCGATTATGATGGAAGAAAATGTGGTTTCGGCTGCCGGAGCCCGCTACCAGCTAAATGCTACGGGGATTCAACAAGCTATCCGCGATGCCGGGTACGAGCCACGTTACCGCAACCAGGCTTATGAAGACGAAGCTTTACCTGGAGAAGCGGCGGCCCATTAATCTTTTTCGATGATGTGGCGGATTATTTCTTTCATGTCAAGAACTTCGAATCCATGGATAAGGTAATCGACAATAAAATTATGGATCTGTTCATTTTCCCTGGTCCGGGATAAGATTTCGTCGACAGCTCCGAAATAATTGGCAACTCGTTGTTCGCGTGTGAACCCGGGTTGATTAAAAAGCACCAGAAAGTTAAAGATTTTGTCGCTGAGAGCAGTTGAGTAAATCAGCGACTCGTCACTGAAATCCACATCCTGTAAAAAGTTTTTCCGGTAGTTTTTCATTCTTTCTTCCGGGGTCAAGAATCCGTCTTTTAGAGGAACCCGTTTTATCGCGATCAACTTTGAAGCAAAAAGATCATTGTTTTGCTGAACGGTTTGCACCACCCGAAGATCCCATTCCATTTGTAAACGGTTAAACTCGTTGGCGGCATCGATGGCTTTTGCTGTGTCGCTTTGTTGCCAGTAGCTGTCGAGTTCTTTTTCTATTATTTCCAAAAGTCCTTGGTATTCTTTCAGCCGTTTCAGGAAATCGAAATAAACTTCATTTTCTTTCGAATACACCACTTCTGCTGTCACAAATGGATTTTTGAAGTCGGTTTTAAAGTGGATATTTTCACGATTAAAAATAAAGTCGAGTGTTTGCGGGTCTGTATTCATTACACGCGCATAACCGGTTTTGCCAAAATTTAAGCGGTAAACTCCAACATGTGTATCTGCGGGGAACTGAAAACTCAGCGTACAGTTATTAACTAACGAACTATCGATCTTTGTATAGCTGTCGCCGCTCACCCATTCGAGAATCACCGGGTTGTTGGGCTGATTGATAATTTCCAGTTGTAAGTTGTAGCTTTGGGCACTCGTATTTTTACTGTAAATTGAAATAAACACGATCAGGAATAACGCAGTACTAGTAATTCTCATATCTAACTTTTGTGTTGATGGGCATAAATTTACGCAATCGGGAATGAACCCGGAACAGTTCCTTTTTATTTATTAGGGTATTTAATGTTTTTGTCTGGTTATCATGGTTTTATGTGGCGGCTGTTCTTCTCCGTTATACGATGGGTTGAGAACTATGAATACGATAAAATTTTGAAAAAAAAGTTTTGAGATTTCAGAAAAGCTATTACTTTTGCAACGCTTTTGAAAAGCAAACGTTCTCGAAGAGAAAAAAATTCCCTAGTAGCTCAGTTGGTTAGAGCGGCGGACTGTTAATCCGTAGGTCGTAGGTTCAAGTCCTACCTGGGGAGCACCAGTATAAAAGTATTAGCGCTATATGAGTTTCATGTAACGCTTTTCTTTTTTCATACTACAAGAGAATCAAAATTTCATATTAATTAGATTCGTATATTTGTTATTGAAATGACAAATAAAGAATACATATTATCTGCTTTAAAAACTAAAAAAGCAGATCTTTCTGTAAAAGGAATCAGGCAGCTTGGTTTGTTTGGTTCGTATGTTCGAAATGAACAAACCGAACAAAGTGATATTGATATTCTCATTGATTTCGATCCTGAAAAAGAAACCTTTGACAATTATATGGCTGTTTATGAATTATTGGAGAAGCTATTTAAGAACATTAGGGTTGAAGTGGTTACAAAAAATGGTCTAAGTCCATACATAGGTACTAAAATTCTTAAAGAGGTTCAGTATGTCTAAAGAACCGTTGGATTATCTCAAGCATATTAGAGATGAAATATCTTTTATTTTGTCTGTCATCCCTGATGGTTTCACAAAAGATGACTTTTTATCCGATGAAACCTTAAAACGTGCGGTTGTCAGAAGTCTTGAAATAATTGGTGAAGCATCCAAAAAGATTCCTGCTGATTTTAAATATAACCGGAATTCCATACAATGGAAAAATATGGCGGGGATGCGTGATAAATTAATTCATGATTACATGGGAGTTAACTATTCCATTGTATGGGATGTGGTTAAGAATAAGATACCTGAATTATATCCGCAAATAGTGGAAATTATTGACGAAAATTAAAATTCAGGATGCAACTTCCAACTGTCAGGGGAGCCACACAGGACAAGAGGTTATTTTCGACCTCTTTTTTTGTGCTTGAACCTTTCAAAACTATTGATATCACTGACTTTTGTAAGTAAATTGAATTTCATATTTGATGACTTTAGATAGTTGAGTTAATTTATAAAACTGTTTATCTGATATGAAATGCATCCCTCACTTTATTACAATATTTTTCATAATTAACCCTCACTTTAATACGATTTATTGTATTTTTAACCCTCACTTTAATACAATCAAATAAATGTTTAAGCGGGAAATATTAGTAGAACTAGGAAAATGGAGAAAGAAGCAATTCCGAAAACCTCTTGTCATAAGAGGTGCCAGGCAGGTAGGGAAAACTACTGCTATAAATATGTTTTCGGAACAATTCGACCAGTATATTTACCTTAATCTTGAAAAGGAAGAAGAAAAACAATTATTCGAACAAAATTATCCTTTCCACGATTTAATCACTAACCTGTTTATTTTTGCAGGGAAGAAGAGAAACGGGGGGACAACCCTTATTTTTATTGATGAAATTCAGAATTCTCCAAAGGCCATAGCTCTTCTCAGGTATTTTTATGAAGAGGCTAATGACCTGTTCGTAATAACTGCGGGGTCTCTTTTAGAGAGCATAATGGATCGAAAAATTTCCTTTCCTGTAGGCAGAGTGGAGTACATGGCAATTCATCCCTGTTCTTTCAAGGAATTTCTGTATGCTACCGATAACAAATTATTAGCGGCAGAGCTTGAAAAAATTACGGTTCCGGCATTTTTACATAACCAGCTTACTGCACAATTTAAAAAATATGCCACTATTGGCGGAATGCCCGAAGTATTGAAACTTTATGCAAGCGGAACCGATATTTCATCACTCGGTTCGGTTTATGACAGCCTGATTTATTCTTTTTCCGACGATGTGGAAAAGTATGCTGTTTCTTCAGCACAAACAACTTACATCAGACATATTATTGACCATGCTTTTGCTATGGGTGGAACAAAGATTACATTTGAAAAATTCGGAAATTCGGAATACCGTTCAAGAGAAATGAGAGAAGCATTCCGTGCCCTTGAAAAAACAATGTTGATCCAGTTGGTACATCCAAGCATCACAGTGGAAGCGCCGGTTTCTCCCTCGCTGAAACGGAAACCCCGTCTTCACGTGTTGGATACCGGATTGATTAATCATGCACGGGGATTGATGGGCGAGCTCGTTTTTAACGAAAATATTAGTGATACATACCGGGGAATTATTGCCGAGCACATTACCGGACAGGAGCTGCTTGCATCCAATTTTTCGATTAGCACCAAATTAAATTTTTGGGTACGCGAAAAAAGAGAATCAAGTGCAGAGGTCGATTATATTTTACCTTGGCAGGGAAAACTTATTCCCATTGAAGTAAAATCAGGAAGTATTGGAAAATTAAAATCATTGCACCAATTTATTGACCGCGCCCCCCATAATATTGCTGTAAGAGTTTATCAAGGTGAATACCTGGTGCAAAAAGCCAAAACCATTGCTGGCAAAGCGTTCACCCTTCTCAACCTGCCTTTTTACCTTGTACACCGCATTGAACAGGAATTAGATAAAGTATAATAGAATTGAAAAAAGAAGGCGAAAAGAAAGGAATATTTTACACCCTGAGTGTCTGAAAAATGTCCGATATATGGGCTCAATGTCCGATATATGTCTGAAAAACTATGAGATTCAAATTAACCCAATTTGGTGTTAATTCACACCAAACTTTCACAAATCAGGTTGCAACTTCCAACTGTCAGGGGAGCAAATAAGGTCAATCGGTTTCGGTTGACCTTATTTATGCCCGGATTTTTGAGACGATAGTACAGGAACATCTACGAAAACGTTAACTACCAACTCTAAATATGCGCAAATTCAGGATATTTAAAAGGAAGAAAACAGGTAGAAGTTTTTAATCAAACACTGATTTTGAGTAGATTTGTATATCTAAAAGCAAATTTGTCATTTTATTAATCAAAATAGATATGCTATGAAAAAACTAAAAGCTTACGTTTTATTATTTGTTTTTACCCTAATTGGTTTCGTTCCCTTACAGGCACAACGCGTTGAAAGTGACTCGCCGTTAATTGGCAAGTGGGATCTTACCATAAATATGACGGATGATCAGATTGAGAATCTCGGACTTTTCAGACACGGATTAATGACTTCAAATGGTTTCCCGGGATGGCTTGAAGTTAAATTATCGGGCTTTTCTACCCTGGTTGGATACTATGTTGGATACGAAGGTAGTGCAAGGCCAATAGCAGAAGTAATCTATGATGCCAGTACGGATAAATATCATTTTACCATTCCCCCGCAGTGGATGGATATAGATGATCTTTATTTTGAATTTACGTTGAAAGATGATAAGCTCTCTGGTTATCAAATGCTTGCCGGTAATAAATTGGAATGGACAGGTGTACGGGCTCCGTCGCTGGAAAGAAAAGAACCGCCAATTTGGGGTAACCCCATCAATTTGATTACCGAAAATATGGACAGATGGATTATTCCTGAGAACTGTAAATTTCAAATGATTGATGGAGTAATGGTTAACACCGAATCGGGTGGCAACCTGGTCAGCACCCAAAAATTTAACGATTTCAAACTCAGTGTGGAATTCCGGTACCCGGCAGGAAGTAACAGTGGAATTTATCTTCGCGGCCGTCATGAGCTCCAGATTGAAGATTCAAAAGGAAGAACTGATCTCGTAAGTTTAGGCGGTATCTACGGTTTTATCGCTCCGGCAGTATATGCAGCTAAAAAACCGGGAGAATGGCAGACTTATGAAGTTACGCTTGTTGGGCGCCATGTTACTGTTGTGCTTAATGGAACAGAAGTTATTTCTAACCGTCCTATTCCCGGAATTACAGGTGGCTCGCTCGATAGCAAAGAAGGAGAACCTGGCCCATTTATGATTCAGGGTGATCACGGGCCGGTGGAATTCCGCAAATTTGTTGTTACACCGTCGGTTAATTAAACTGCATTTTAAAGAGGAACTTGCAACTTCCAATGGTTTGGGGGGGCAGGCAGGAAAAAGAGGTCGCTTTTGATCTCTTTTTTTGTGCACAAAATTTCAAAGTAAAGTCAGTCTCTGGTAGCTGGAGGTGCTCTGAATTTTATATAACTTCAAATCAGGAGAACGAGAGAAAACCAGCCCGAACACAGATTGAAGTAAATTAAAACATTTAGCCTCTGCAACAACTTTTAGGTTTTCGGGCTACCGAATAAACCAAAAACAGAATATCACGTAACTATTATGTGTATATTTAGTTGGTAAAGGAAACGCGTATTGAAGTTATACATCAAAAATATGGTTTGCATCCGCTGCCAGATGGTAGTGAAAGCCGAACTCGAAAAACTCGGGTTAAACTATGGTTATGTAAAAATCGGAGAAGCAGATATTATTGGAGATGTTAAGCCGGAACAATTGGAGCACTTAAAAGCCGACCTAAAAAAAGCAGGCCTGGTGTTAATGAACAATAAGAAAAGTGTACTGGTCGAAAAAATTAAGAGCGCAATTATAGAACTGGTACATTATACCGATGATCAGATTAAGGTTAATCTCTCGGATTATCTAAGCGAAAAACTCAATTACGATTATACTTACCTCGCCAATCTTTTTTCAGAAGTGAAAGGTATTACTATTGAAAAATTTTACCTCACGCATAAAATCGAACGGGTGAAAGAGCTGATTGTTTATAATGAACTAAATCTATCAGAAATTGCCTGGAAAATGCATTACAGCAGTGTAGCTCATCTGTCAAACCAGTTTAAAAAGTTTACCGGGCTTACTCCAACTCACTTCAAAAAACTCAAAAATACACGTCGCGAAACACTCGAAGATGTGTGAATGATGTAAATCTAATTCAGAATTGTGTAACACTTTCCCGCTCCTGTTTCACGAAATTTACCTTGTAATTGATTGCCCAATATTTGTTTCTCGTAGCGAAGGAACTACGTTTAGACATATGGGCAAATTGTAAATCAGAAAAAAGATGAAAATATTACTGGTATATCCGAAATGCCCCGATTCGTTCTGGAGTTTTAGCCATGCCCTAAAATTTATCTCGAAAAAAGCAGCGGTCCCGCCACTCGGGTTAATTACAGTGTCGGCAATGTTGCCGCATACCTGGCAAAAAAAACTGGTCGATCTGAATATTTCTGCACTTCGGGTAAGCGATGTCCAGTGGGCCGATTATGTATTCATCAGCGCCATGTATATTCAAAAAGATTCGGTGGATAAAGTAATACTTGAAAGCAAAAAGTGGAACAAAAAAATTGTTGCCGGAGGCCCGCTCTTTACCCAGGAATATGCCAATTATCCCGATGTGGACCATTTTATTTTAAACGAAGCCGAAATAACCATGCCTCTTTTTCTGGCCGATTTAAGTGCCGGAAACCCACAAAAGCTTTATCAAACCAATGAATTTGCCGACCTGTCGCAAACACCGGTTCCCGATTACCATTTGTTATCGGTGAAAGATTATGCATTGATGAATATTCAGGTAACGCGCGGATGCCCGTTTGCCTGTAACTTTTGTGAAATAACTTCGCTGTTTGGCCACAAAGTGAGGATGAAAAGCACTGCCCAGATTATTAATGAACTGGATGTTTTATACCACACCATTAAATGGCGCGGCCCGGTTTCTGTTGTCGATGATAATTTTATCGGGAACAAAAAGGAGGTAAAACACAATTTGCTACCCGCCATGAAAGAGTGGATGATAGCGCACAAATTCCCGTTTACGTTTAATATCGAATCTACAATAAACCTGGCCGACGATGAGGAACTGATGTCTTTGCTGGTAGAAACCGGATTTAACTCTACATTTATTGGTATCGAAACACCCGAAGAAAAGTCGTTGAATTACTGCAATAAAGTGCAAAATATAAATCGCGATTTAATTCAAAGTGTTAAAAAAATTCAGCAGGCTGGCATACAGGTTTCAGCCGGATTTATCGTTGGTTTCGACAGCGATACCCCGACGGTTTTTCAACGCCAGATCGATTTTATTCAGAAAAGCGGAATCGTTTCGGCCATGGTTGGGTTACTAAATGCTCCCAAGAACACCAAACTCTATCATCAAATGAAAGCCGAAAACCGGCTAACCACAGAAGCTACCGGGAATAATACCGATTCATCAATGAATTTTATTCCGAAGATGGATTACAACGATCTCCAGGAAGGATACAAAAAGATAATCAGGAATATTTATTCAGTAAAACCCTATTATAAACGGGTCCGCCAGTTATTGCTGAATTACAAACGCTTGTCGAAAGGACAAAGTACAATAAGCTTCTCGTTGGTCATGGCATTTTTGAAATCGGTGTTTGTTATAGGGTTCCTTAACAGGGGAAGAACCGAATACTGGATGTTTATATTCTGGACACTTTTTAATAAACCAAAATTGATGGTTGATGCCATTACCTACACGGTTTATGGTTATCACTTCAGAACCGTGTACGGATTAAGGCAAATGCCGCACAAATATTGAACATTATCGTTAAAGAAGGATGGAAAACGTCAGATACTCAAAATATAAGCTCGATTTCACAACCGATTTAAGGAATACGGTAAATGAATATTTTAGCAAGAATAAGATCCAACAATATGGAAACCAAAAAATCTACTTGAAAACCATTTTCATGGGACTTTTATATTTTGCTCCTTTTATCCTGATGATTTCAGGGGTAGTTTCCTCCATTTTCTTTGTATTGCTTTGCTGGTTTATTATGGGATTGGGAATGTCGGGGCTTGGAATGGTAACCATGCACGATGCAAATCACGGCTCTTTTTCGAGGCACCAGTGGGTGAACCGTTTGTTTGGAAATTCATTATATCTGCTTGGAGGGTTTCCCCCCAATTGGCGTTTTCAGCACAACACGCTTCATCACGGATTCACTAATGTGGATGGGCACGATGAAGATATTGCCCCGCCCGGGATATTAAGATTTTCGCCTCACCGGCCCCTTAAAAAAATACATCGATACCAATACATTTATGCCTGGTTCTTTTATAGTTTAATGACTATTTCCTGGGTTGTTACAAAAGATTTCAACCGCTATGGCAAGTACAAGGGAATGGGTGTCAGATTAAGCCGAAAACGAAAAATGAACAGCTTGCTTGCTGATATAGTTATATCAAAAATTGCTTACTACGGGGTATTCCTTATCCTTCCCTTATTAACCATCTCCATTGCATGGTACTGGATTATTGCCGGGTTTTTACTTATGCATTTTACAAGCGGCCTGGTATTGAGCAGCATTTTCCAAACTGCTCATGTTGTTCCCTCATCCGAATATCCGGTTCCCGATGTAAACGGAGAGCTTGATAAGAACTGGGCAGTACACCAATTGTATACAACAAGTGACTATGCTCCCAAAAGCAGGATTTTCTCCTGGTTGGTTGGAGGATTAAATTACCAGGTTGAACATCATTTGTTTCCTAATATCAGTCATGTTCACTACCGAAATATTTCAAAAATTGTGCAAGCCAAAGCAAAAAAATACGATCTGCCTTACCATGTAAACAATAGTTTTGCAAGCGCATTATGGCAACATATTCAAATGCTGAGATTACTTGGGAAAGTCCAAAATGTGGGCAAACTACCTATGGGTTTCCAGGAATAATAAAGAAATGGCGGGATTGGAGAATGTACCTGGTCTTCCCTGCGTAAAATTAAATTACATCGCGGCTAAAAATGTGAGAATGATGTAAATTATAAGATCAATTGTGTAACACATTAAATAAATGATGGGCGTACCTTTGTTAAAGTAAGTGTCCCGGAGGCGAATTCTCATGAAAGAACTTGAAAAATCAAAAACCCATATTCTCGTCGAAATTATCGAATACGTTTCCAACTCGGTAGTAACCAAAACAATTATCCACAAAACAACCGGAAATATAAGTTTGGTAGCTATGGATGCCGGTGAAACGCTTGCCGAAAAAATATCGCCTTTCGACACTTTTATTCAGATTATTGAAGGTACTGCCGAAGTTGTGATTGATGACCAGCCAAATATATTACAAACCGGGCAAGGCATAATTATTCCGGCACACACATCGAACATGATGCGGGCCAACGGTAGGTTCAAGATGATTTCCACCGTCATAAAAAGTGGGTACGAAGGAAATATAATTTAGTGGCCTACCCCAACTCCCCCAAAGTGGAGAGATCAGAGGCAAAAGATAATCTGGCGTTTAGGTACAAAGTATAAATTTCATTTAAAAACAGACATCATGGCAAAAAGTAAAGAAGGGAAAGAGCGGAAGAATGAGAAAAAAGAGGCTGTAATGACCCTGAAAGAAAAAAGGGCAGCCAAAGCAGCAAAAAAGTCGGGCAAAAGCGACTCGGGTTTACTATAATTCGCTGGTCGACAGAATTCCTAAACGGGAATTTTCGGTTTCGAACGGTATGATGCAAGTTCAATCTCAATTATGGAAAACAAATTTAAAGAAGGCGAGGTGGTGCGGGCGAAGGTTAATCCAAACCAAAATCTGATAGTAAGGCGGTATGTCGACCGTATTTATTATTGTAAGATACAAGAGAATCCCAGTCATAAAGATTTGGTTTATTTCGAACGGGAACTCATGCCACTCGATATCCAAAATATAGGTTTATTAACTTCCTTAAACGTAATTATCAACAAATGAAGATCACATATATTGCAACATACCCTCCCCGAGAATGTGGTATCGGAACCTTCACCAACAACCTGTTCAAATCGATGTTAGGGCAAAACAAGCCGGATGAAGAAACAAATGAAGGTTTTGTAATTGCAATAAACGACAACGATCTCAGCTACAAATACCCCGGGGAAGTTAAATTAACCATCCGCCAGGACCATCAGGAGGACTACCTGAAAGCCGTAAAATACATAAATCTGAGTGGCGCCGACCTCTGTATCCTCCAACACGAATTTGGCATATTTGGCGGACAAAGCGGGGTTTACATTCTTCCTTTGCTTCACCGGCTTGAGATTCCGCTCATTGTTACACTGCACACGATCCTTAAAACACCTTCGTATAACGAAAAAGCGGTGCTGAAGGAGATTTGTAAAATGGCGCATAGAATTGTGGTAATGAGCCATAAAGCCGTTGATTTTCTGGTGAATATTTACGATGTGCCGAATGAAAAAATCGTACTGATCGAACACGGTGTGCCGGATATTCATTTTAATCCCGGGAAATCGAAAAAAGAGTTTAAACTCGAAAACAAAAAAGTACTCCTGACTTTTGGTTTTATAGGCCGGAGCAAAGGCATTGAAACCGTAATTAGAGCCTTGCCGGCAGTAGTAAAAAAATACCCCGAACTTATTTATATTGTTTTAGGAAAAACCCATCCAAATGTACTACGTCATTCGGGCGAGGAATACCGGGTTTTCCTTTTACGTTTGGTGAAAAATCTTCAACTCGAAAATAACGTTATTTTCCTGAATGAATTTATCGACGAACAGGATCTGTTCAAGTATTTATATGCCTGCGATATTTACATTACGCCTTATTTAAACGAAGCCCAGATTACCAGTGGAACACTATCGTATGCCGTTGGAGTGGGGGCGGCTGTTCTTTCAACACCCTACTGGCATGCCGCAGAATTGCTGGCGAAAGGGAGAGGAAGGTTATTTAATTTTAATGATTCGGACGAGCTCTCTGTAACACTAACCGAACTCCTCGACAACCCTGAAGAACTCAAGAAACTTCAAAACAAAGCTGGTGAGTATGGTAAAAGGATTACCTGGCCAAAGACCGGCGAAAAATACCTGGCCCTTGCTGAAAAAATTGTGAAGGATGAGCATCCAGTTCTTGCAAAGAAAGAAACCGAACCTGATCTACTCATCCTTCCCCCCTTTTCGCTGGCACACATCAATCGCCTGACTGACGACACGGGCATCATTCAACATGCCAAATTTGGAATTCCCAATTTAAAGGAAGGCTATTGCCTGGATGATAATTCGCGTGCCTTGTTAATGGTATTAATGGCTTACAAGCAAATGAAAGATGTGCGGGCTCTCGAATTGTCGCCGATCTACCTGAGTTACATCCATTATATGCAAAATTCTGACGGGACATTCAGGAATTTCCTGAGTTTCAACCGAAATTTTTTGGATGAAATTGGCTCTGAAGATTCGTTTGGCCGTACCATTTGGGCGCTGGGTTATTTACTCGCGAATGCTCCAAACGATGCATATTACCAAACCGGCAAACTGATGTTTTTTTATGCAGCGCCCAATTTTGAAAAGCTAAAATCGATCAGGGGAATTGCCAATACTATGATCGGGATCAGTTATTACCTGAAAAGCAATCCATCCGACGATTCGATGACCGAGAGATTGAGAAATCTCGCGAACGGGCTGATCAAACATTACAACGAAAACCAGGCCCCCGGTTGGGATTGGTTTGAATCGTTGCTGGCATACGATAATGGCATTTTGCCTTTGGCGCTTTTACACTCGGCTGAAATACTAAACGATGAGAATATTACAAAGACCGCCATTGAATCGATGGACTTTCTGACCAGCCATACTTTAAAGGATAGCTATCTTTCGATTATCGGAAACGAAAAGTGGTATAAAAAAGAAGGTGAACGATCAGTTTTTGCACAGCAGCCGATTGATGCAATGGCAACGGTTTTAATGTATCACCAGGCATACTTTGTTACCAAAGACAAGGAATATCTTAATAAACTGTACACTTCGTTTTTGTGGTTTCTGGGTGAAAACGATTTGCGGATGAGTTTGTACGATTTTGAAACCAAAGGTTGTTGTGATGGTTTCGAACGTTATGGCGTAAACCGGAACCAGGGCGCTGAAAGTTCGCTTGCGTATTTAATTTCGCATTTGACAGTACTACAGGCCTACGAAGAATTTCACCGCTCGGACCTGAAATTGGGATAAAAAAAATCCCGCATAAAG
Source organism: Draconibacterium sp. (assembly GCA_011620585.1). Lineage (GTDB taxonomy): Bacteria > Bacteroidota > Bacteroidia > Bacteroidales > Prolixibacteraceae > Draconibacterium. The sequence continues at coordinate 973 of WOYV01000030.1, read as the reverse complement.
AGCGGGACAAAATTTTAAATGGTATATGTTTTAAACTAAGCTAGTTTAACGTTCACTGCATTTAATCCTTTTTTTCCTTCTTCCAAATCAAAAGTTACTTCGTCATTTTCTCCAACATTATCTTTTAATCCTGATGAATGTACGAAATATTCTTTCGATGAATTGGCGTCTTTAATGAACCCAAATCCTTTGGATTCATTGTAAAACTTTACTGTTCCTTTGTTCATTGTGTTAAATTATTAATTGGGCGCAAGTTACGATTAATTTCTGTTGTTGCACTCTTTATTTGCACTTTGATTGTTTATTTTTTTAAGAATTACATGTTTCACACATTTTTCATTTAGAGCCAAATGTCAGTAAGCTCATTTTCCTGCAAGCTTAATCAGTTCTTCATCAAACTTTCTATTTTATTATCACCTGGAGTAGGTCTTATAACCTCCTTGAGCTGATGAACGGCAGGTGATCCTATATTTTGTACAGACAATTGATTTCATAGATATTTACACAGATTCGACTTCAGGGTCACGCCACTTCCATGCGAACCAGACAATTAAAGTAGTAGTTACAATTTCTATAACTGTGAAAAACACGTAATAAGTAGTTGGTTTTGCAACAAATAGTGTTACGGGCAGAGCAGCAGTCATTATTGCACCTGCGATGATGCTTGACAGGCGACTTGCCCGATAACTTTAATATCCGGGACAAAAGAACCATGGTTATCGGAATCATCATGATATGGAACCTCCCAACAGGAAACTTTCCGTCAATTGCATCGACCCGTGTTTAACAGGATCCATTAATGTTACAACATCGCCGTAAGTATAAGTGAGCATTGCAAACAGCCATAGTGCTGAGAGTCTCCCTTTCATATCTGGCTTTTCAAAAATCTTTTTGTATATATTCATATTATTTATTATTTTGAAAGTGTATTTTTTATAAAATATTCTTATTCAGAGTTTTACTCGTTGTGTCT
>WOYV01000118.1 GCA_011620585.1 Draconibacterium sp. | reverse complement strand
AATAAATGGTTTTAATCTATCAATATAAAGTGGCCTTTCGATGTATTCAGTCATTTCATCTATATTTTAAACTTCATACAAACATATGAAATTCTTCAATCATAATTGAATGTTTCGCTGATAAATACATTTTATTCAGTCATAATTGAATTGTCTGATGGAAAATAAATATTCTTCAATCATAGATGTAATGTTTATTAAGCTTGTTGGCAACGTATGATATGTACTACATTTATTTCGCTTACAAACACTTACTAAAAGAACTATCCTCTTTTGAAATTATGGGGTGGCAAATCTTTCGCTGCTGTTCGTCCCCGGGGTGTCACCACAATATGAAGCACTAATTTATCAAAACTTTTTATAACACCAAGTTGTAGAGATCAGTGGCCAGTATTCAGTAAGCAGTATTCAGAGGGCAGCAAAGAACTTGCAGCTTGAGGCTGTTTGGCTTAGTAGCCCGAGAACCGTTCTTTTTCCTGTTCCAAATGACAAACGACCCAAAGCTCATGGCTCAAAGCTTTTATCTTTACCCCCTGAACTTAACTTTATACTTTAAACATTCAACTTTAAACTCTATTTTTGCTCTGCAATGCAAAACATTTACCCACATAATTTTGAAGTAAAGATCGGTTTCGACCGTATCCGCGAAATGCTGCATGCCCGTTGCATCAGCGCCATGGGAAGCGAGTGGGTAGATGCGTTGGAATTTCAAACTTCGCACGAAGCCTTGTTGGCACAACTTGGCGAGGTAGAAGAATTTTGCCGGATCGTACGCGAATCCGACAACTTCCCGTCGGGAAATTATTTCGATCTGCGCGAGGCACTTCAGCGAATCAGGATCGAAGGCCGTTTTCTTGAACCCGCCGAACTGTTTGATTTAAAACGCTCGCTCGAAGCAGTTCGTTCGATTATTACGTTTTTCAATAAACAAGACGAAGAAGTTTTTCCGCGCTTAAAACAAAAAACAGCGCAGGTCCAGGTGTTCCCTTACATTTACGACCGCATCGACACGATCCTGAATAAATTCGGGAAGATTCGCGACAACGCATCGCCTGAGCTTGCTCATATCCGGAAAAGCATTTTTAATATGCAGTCGGGCATGTCGAAACGCCTGCACTCAATCCTGAAACAGGCCCAAAAAGAGGGTTGGGTGGAAGACGACGCCACGGTTTCGATCCGCGACGGACGTGCCGTCATTCCAATTTCTTCGGCCAACAAACGCAAGCTAAAAGGGATTGTTTACGACGAGTCGGCCACCGGAAAAACTTCGTACATCGAACCCAACGAGATTGTGGAGATGAACAACGAAATCCGTGAACTGGAGTATGCCGAGCGCCGCGAAACCATCCGCATCCTTACCGAATTCTCGAACGATATCCGCCCCTATCTCGACGAACTGTTCTATTCCTACAATTTCCTGGGCGAGATTGATTTTATCCGTGCCAAGGCATTATTGGCAGTTGAATACGATGCCATTCGTCCCGACTTTCGCAACGAACCGGTCATCGAATGGTATCACGCCATCCATCCGCTGTTAAAACGAACACTTTTAAAGGAAAAGCGGAAAATCGTTCCGCTCAATATCAAACTCACCCACGAAGAACACATTTTGCTGATCTCGGGCCCAAACGCCGGAGGAAAATCGGTGTGTTTAAAAACCACCGGACTTTTGCAGTACATGTTGCAGTGCGGCTTGCTGGTCCCGGTTAGTGAAGGAAGCAAAACAGGCATTTTTAAACAGATATTTATCGATATCGGCGACGAGCAATCGCTTGAGAACGACCTGAGTACCTACAGCTCGCACCTGATCAACATGAAACATTTTGTGCGGTATTCTGATGAACATACACTCGTGTTGATTGACGAATTCGGGACCGGCACCGAGCCGATGCTCGGAGGAGCAATTGCCGAGTCGATTCTCGATCAGCTTAACCAGCAGGGAACTTTTGGAGTAATTACCACACACTATACCAACCTGAAACATTTTGCGTCGTCGGCCAACGGGATTGTGAATGGGGCCATGTTGTACGATGCGCAAAACATGAACCCGCTTTTTCAGCTCGAGATCGGGAAACCCGGAAGCTCATTTGCTTTTGAGATTGCACGTAAAATTGGCCTTCCCGAAGAAATCCTGGAAAAAGCTACCGAAAAAGTCGGCAAGGATCATATTGATTTCGACCGCAACCTGCGCCAGATCAACCGCGACAAACGCTACTGGGAAACCAAACGGATGAAAATCCGAAAAGTGGAAAAAATACTCGATGACACAGCCGAAGATTACCAAAGCGAGTTGGAAGAAATCAGGAAACAACGAAAGGAGATTCTGAAAAAAGCCAAAGAAGAAGCAGACGCCCTGCTAAAAGATGTAAACAAACGCATCGAGAATACGATCCGCGAAATAAAGCAGGCACAGGCCAATAAGGAAAAAACCCGCGAAGCACGCGAAGAACTGGAAGCACTAAAAAAGGAAGTAGGTAAAAAATCGGCTGCCGACGATGAAAAAATTCTGGGTAAAATAAACAAACTCAAACAACGCGAAGAAGACCGGAACAAACGCCGGCCCGAAGAAGCCAAAAAACCAATCCCGAAAGAAAAACTTGAAGAGCGTATTGAAATGCGACCGGGCGATAAAGTGCGGATCGCAGGCCAGGATACCATTGGGGACCTCATCGAAGCAAACGAAAAGAATGCTGTGGTGGCTTTTGGACAGTTAATGACGACGATACCACGTACGAATATCGAACGAATCAGTAACAGCGAAGCCAAAAAGCTTGATAAAAAAAGATACAGCCGGCCATCGGTTTTGGGTGAAAATTTCTCGGAACGCAGAATGAATTTCAAACCCGAGATCGATATCCGCGGACAACGTGTGGAAGAAGCCATTTCGAAAATCACCGAATTTATCGACGAGGCAATTATGTTCGAAGCGGGGCAGCTTCGCATTCTTCACGGCAAAGGGAACGGTATCCTGAAAGAAACCATCCGCGACTATTTACGTGCCGAACCCATGGTTAGAAGTTACAAAGACGAGCATGTGGACTTTGGCGGCGCCGGAATAACTGTAGTAAACCTGGCTTTATAAATTTTATACAATGAAGAATAATTTTAAAGTAATCGCATTTGACGCCGACGATACCCTGTGGGATAACGAGATTTTTTTCAGGCAAACCGAAGAGCAGTTTTGCAATTTGCTAAGCAGTTTTAGTGAACCGGAGGCAACCATGAAAGAGTTGCTTTCGGTCGAAATAAAAAACCTGGAAGATTATGGCTACGGAACCAAAGCGTTTATGCTTTCAATGATCGAAACAGCAATTAAAATAAGTGATCACAAAGTTCCACAAAACATCTTTCAGCAAATTATCGAACTTGGAAAAAAGCAGATCAACCAGGAAGTTAATTTACTCGACGGTGTACTTGAATTGCTCGATTACCTCAGTCAAAAGCACTACAAATTAATTGTGGCAACCAAAGGCGACCTGCTCGACCAGGAGCGTAAACTCAAAAAATCGGGGCTTGAGAAATATTTTCACCATGTGGAAGTGATGAGTAACAAACGACAATCAGATTACCGGAAACTGATTCAACACCTCGATATTCAGCCCGAAGATTTCCTGATGATTGGCAACTCATACAAATCGGACATTGAACCGGTACTGGAACTAGGCGCTTTCGGGATTCATGTTCCTTACCATATTTTGTGGGAACATGAAAAGGCAGATGAAAACGGAGAACATCCCAACTGGATGAAGGTAAAAGGCTTGGCAGAATTGAAAGCTTTTCTGTAAATAATTCTTCTTTCATTTCTGTAGAAATAAATCTTTAAATTTTTGCACTTACCTTCTTTCGTAACAAAAGAATTTCGAAAACTCACAAAATAATTATCTTTCGGAAAAGCTTGCATCATGAGATTTTCACACATCAAACTCATTTTCTTCACCCTGTTCATTTTTTTTAAGCCCAACTTTGCAACAGCAGCAGAACAGGATACCACTTACATTTTCCTGAAAGATTATGGCCTGCAAAAAACCAGAAATAAAAACGCCATAAAATACATTAACGAGGCGCTAAAGGATGTAAGCGGAGATCAACCCAAAGTACTGATTTTTACACCCGGAGAATATCATTTTTACCCCGATGGCGCACAACAAAGGGAATATTTCGAATCGAATACCACTGACATAAATCCAAAGATTTGTGCTTTTGTATTCGAAAAAGTGAACAACCTGGTGATCGACGGCAGGGGCAGCCGGCTGATTTTTCACGAACAAATGCAACCATTTACTTTCGATAGCTGCAAAAACATCGTACTAAAGAACCTGAGTATTGACTGGGAACAACCATTAACAGCACAAGCTGAAATTCTGAAAGTAACCGATCATTTTATTGAACTCGGCATTGATGAAGAACAATATCCGTACAGAATTGAGGAAGGCAAACTGTTTTTTAATGAAAACCGGCGCGACCAAAAGGAATGGCGCAGTACTATGGAATTTGACCGCGAGGGTAGGTATGTTGTGCCTCAAACCGGCGATGACGGTTGTTTGGGCGAAAACTGGCACAATTACGAAGCCGTGGCTACCATGCCCGGAATTTTTCGATTAAACAATAATTTCGAGCGGAAGCCTACCAAAGGAAATTACCTGGTATTCCGACACAGTACGCGGGCGCACGCCGGGATTTTTATATCCGGTTCAAAAAATATTTCAGTTCAGAATCTCAATTTGTATCATGCCACCGGGTTGGGGATTCTGGCTCAATTTAGCGAAAACCTCAACTTCGACAGATACCGTGCGGTTCCAAACCCGGCCAAAAACCGCTATTTTGGCGGCGGCGACGATGGCTTGCAAGTGTCTAACTGTAAGGGAAAAATCACTGTCAGAAACTGTGAATTTGCAGGTTTAATGGACGATCCCATCAATGTGCATGGTACAAGTGTGCAGGTTCAGGCAATTTTGGCGCCCAACAAACTCCGGTGCCGTTTTATGCACCAACAAAGTGTCGGTCTCAATTGGGGGCACAACGGCGATGAGGTAAGTTTTATCGAAAACGAGCAAATGAATTCGCTGGGAATTGGTGAAGTTGTTGCTTTTGAAAAAGACGGCGCCAAAAATTTTATACTTACTTTGGCAAAACCGGTTCCGGTAAATCTGCAAATCGGCGATGCACTCGGGAACCTAAGTTGGTCGCCCGATGTCCTGATTGAGAACAACCAGTTTAAAAGCTGCCGGGCACGAGGCTTGTTGGTTTCCACGCCCGGCGAGGTAGTAGTTCGAAACAACACTTTTGAATCGAGCGGCAGCGCCATCCTTATTTCAGGCGATGCCAACGGTTGGTTCGAATCAGGTGCGGTGAAGGATGTACTCATTCAGGGCAACACTTTTAACGATCTGTGCAACACCAGCTCTTACCAGTTTTGCGAAGCCATTATTTCAATTTATCCCATCATCCCGAGGTTGGAAAACAATACTCCGCCATTTCACCGAAATATCCGAATTATTGAAAACGAATTTCATCCCTTCGATTATCCGGTTTTGTTTGCCCGATCGGTGGATGGAATCCGGTTTGAAAGGAACAAACTAACGAGAAGTTACAATTTCGAACCTTTCCACGAGCGGCATTACACTTTTACATTTGAATATTGCAAGAATGTAAATATCCAGGAAAACGAGTTCTCGGATGACTTACTTGGAAAGAATATTTTTCTAAAAAGAACTCCGGATCAGTATGTCGATTCTGACCTCGGAAGCGAATTCAAAATCGAAAGATTTTAAACGAAAGTTGGGCTTAATAAATACAGAATAAATTACGCCTGCACAGGTTACCTTTTGGGCTTAAAACGGATATTAATATGTAAGGGCGCAAATTCAATCACTTATTAATAACCAGAACTGAATTCGAAAGAATCGTTTTGTGACGCTTTTTTAAGAAAACCCCACAAAAAAAAAACCGTTCACCCCTGAACGGTTTTTTTATTTTGTATGGTAGAACGGTTTATGACGCTTTTTAGATGATTGAAATTTTTACAAACCCCTTTATAAAACCAATCAGTTGTAGAATTCGCCCTACCAAGATAAAATGAACTTCTGATGCCATAAAAACAACTACCAGGCCAAAACAAAATAACACTGATTTACAATGCCTTAGAAAATCGATCTTGCGTGTCGCTTTCCCATAATGGGATGTTTCTTCCGGATATGAGCCGTTTGAGCAAGATTTTACTGGTTGCAGAAGCCGATTCATCCCGTTTCATTTTTATCAAAATAAGCCGTATTCAAAGCAGATCAATTTTAATGTTTTATTATTGGTCTTCATTTCCTAAATTCGTGAACTGTGAATAAAATGTAAAATCCATATTTAAATTCAAATGAAAAAACTGACACTCTTATTATTCCCTTACTTTTTGGCCATAGGAACCACTCAGGCACAAGTTGATATTACCTATCAGCAGCCTCCAAAAGAAATCGTTGAACTTGCCGATGCACCTGCGGCGCCAACCCTAATGTTCGACGATAACAACCAGTACATTGTAATATTGCAGCGCAACCAGTACAAAAGTATTGCTGAACTCTCGGAAACCGAGCTTCGTTTGGCTGGCCTTCGAATTAATCCGGTTTCAAATATTGGCAGCCGTACAACGTATTATTCAAACATCAGCCTTCAGAAAGTGGGGGATAAACAGGAAAGTCCCGTTTCCGGACTCCCCGCTGTACCACGATTGGCAAATTTTTTATGGTCGCCCGATCAGGGCAAAATGGCTTTCACAAATACTGTCGACCAGGGAGTTGAACTTTGGATACTCGATATTGCTTCAGCTACTTGTAAAAAAATATCGGATGCCAATTTAAACGCCAACACCGGTCATCCCTTTACCTGGATGAAGTCAGGAGATAAACTTCTTATTAAAGTTGTTCCTGAAGATCGGAAGCCACTTATTGATAAATCAACAGCGGTGCCGATTGGTCCGCGTGTGTCGGTTAGCGATGGAGAAAAGGCACAAAACCGCACATACCAGGATTTGTTAAAAGACAAAGCTGATGAATTTAATTTTGAACAGTTAATCAGGTCAACCTTGTTTACCATCGATCTTGAGGGAAAGAAAGAATTTTGGAAAGAAACTGCCATGTACACCGGGATGGATTTTTCTCCCGATGGTGAATATGTAATGATTGAAACTACTCACAGGCCTTTTTCTTACATCGTAACCATGGACCGCTTTCCGCAAGTTACTACCGTTTATGATAAAGCCGGGAAAGAAATAAAAGTTGTACGCGATGTGCCACTCGAAGAAGTGCGTCCGCAGGGATTTTCTTCAACCACCAAAGAAATCAGGCAACTACGCTGGCGAAACGATAAACCGGCCAGCATTTATTATGTGAAAGCACTCGACGACGGCGACCCTTCCAAAGAAGTAGAGTACCGTGATGAACTATACTCCTATGATGCCCCGTTTTCGGGTGAAGCACAGTCAATTTTCAAATCCAAACAACGTTTTCAGCGCATTATCTGGGGAAATGATAAAATGGCTATTGCGAGCGATTACTGGTGGAGTACACGTAACTCTAAAACCTACCTCTTTAATCCTTCCGACCACGGGGTTGAACCCGAGATTTTATTCGACCAGAACGTGAATGATAGGTACAGCGACCCCGGTTCTTTCATGACTTCGAAAAACGAATTGGGAGAATATACACTCGAAACCGGCAAGAATAAATTATTCCTGATTGGAATGGGATACTCACCAGAAGGGATAAAGCCATTTTTTGATGAATACGATCTGAAAACAAAGAAAAGTAATCGTTTGTGGCAGGCCGATGGAAAAGAAACGCTGGAACGAATTATCCGGGTCCAGGATGCAGGGCAGGGCGTATTGCTAACCCGCGTAGAAGCCAGCAACCGTTTCCCAAACTATTTTATCCGGAACATCAAAAAGCGGATCGCGCCCCAGCAAATCACTTTCATGAAAAACCCAATTGAAAGTCTTGAAAATGTGTATAAGGAACTGATTAAATACCAGCGCGAAGATGGTATTGAACTTTCGGGAACCTTGTACCTGCCGGCAGGTTACGACCGTGAGAAAAAAGAAAAGCTCCCGATGATATTGTGGGCTTACCCACGCGAATTCAAAGATGCGTCTACCGCAGGCCAGGTAACTTCTTCACCACACACTTTTACCTATCCCAATTATGGTTCGATGATTTATTGGGTGACACAAGGCTACGCCATTCTTGATGGAGCCGCTTTCCCGATAGTTGGCGAAGGCGACGAAGAACCCAACGACACTTTTATTGAACAGTTGGTTGCCAATGGGAAGGCCGCAATTGACGCTGTGGAAGAACTTGGCTATATCGACCGCAACCGTGTGGCTGTGGGCGGACACTCTTACGGCGCATTTATGACTGCCAACCTGTTATCTCACTCCAACCTGTTTGCCGCAGGTATCGCACGCAGCGGAGCATACAACCGTACACTCACTCCTTTTGGGTTCCAAAGCGAGGAACGCACTTATTGGGAAGCACCGGAGATTTATTACGAAATGTCGCCGTTTATGCATGCCGATCAAATGAAAACACCTCTCCTGCTTATCCATGGAGAAGCGGATAATAATTCGGGGACTTTCCCCTTGCAGAGCGAACGCTATTTCAATGCGTTAAAAGGACTGGGTGCAACCGTTCGTTTAGTAATGCTTCCTAAAGAAAGCCACGGTTATTCGGCTCGCGAATCGATTTTACACATGTTGTGGGAACAGGATCAATGGTTGGATAAATACGTGAAAAACCGACAATAGGATATCTTTTCAAATAAATAAGTAATTATCCGAAACGTGGGTTTTAGTACACATGCCCCGTTGGAAGTAATTGTTTGTGGCATAGAAACAGGCTTGTTCGACTTTGTAAATCTGCATTACTACTATTTTGACCAACGAAACCTGGCAACCCTTCAAATGGCACAGGTAAACGATTTGGGTGTTTTTATTATTCCGCAAGGGCTGCGTTTGCACAAGCTCTGGAAATGCCACGACATGAAAGGGTATGCGCGTTACCGCTACAAAATATTTGAACAGAAAGACCACTGTGTTCCTGGATTTTTACCTACGAACGAAAACATTGCCAGGATCGATACCGCCAAAATTCCGCCAAACATCCCCTTAAAAGAGATGTTTGCCGAAACACACCGCGAACTTTTTGTTCTGAATATAAATTAACCAACAATTAAAAAGTATTCTGGTCAACATTTTACCATCATATTCGTTTAAATGAAGTATTTTTGACACTGAATTATGCTGTATCATAAAACATTCCGACACAAAACTTCGCAAACCTGGGTGGTATTCATTCATGGCGCCGGCGGAAGTAATGTCGTGTGGTTCAAACAACTGCGCGAATTCAAGAAGCATTTTAACGTGTTGTTGGTTGATTTGCGCGGACATGGTAAGTCTAAAAAGGAATACACACAGGAAGAGAGATATAAGTTCGACGAAATTGCACTTGATGTGATTAAAACGATGGACCACCTTCGAATTGAAAAGGCACACCTCGTCGGAATTTCTCTCGGCTGTATTGTTATTCGTGCCATCGACAAACTGGCGCCGGGACGTGCTGAGTCGATTATTTTGGGTGGCGCTATCATTCAGTTTAGCAGCCGTATAAATGTGTTACTGAGCGTGGCCAAACTGCTGCAATCGATACTTCCGTACATGTGGTTATACAAAATCAACGCGTGGATCCTAATCCCGTACAGAAAAGATATCGAATCGAGAAAAGTATTTATCCGCGAAGCGATCAGGCTTGGTGAAAAGGAATTCAGGAAGTGGCTTCGGATGTCGGGTGAGATAAAATACAACCTGCGGGAATTTCTGATCAAGGAAGCTTCTGCGCCGGTGCTTTATATTATGGGAGAACGCGATCACATGTTTTTACCGATGGTTTCGAACCTGGTATCAAGGCATTTTAATTCGAAGCTGGAAGTGATCAGCAACAGTGGTCATGTTTGTAACATCGACCAACCCGATGTTTTTAACGAACGTTCGATCAACTTTATCAAAAGTATTTCGAAATAGCTAAAAAAATCCCCCCGAAACCGAAGGGATCTTATCTTTTTTGAAAATCGTCAGGCTGTCTTTATATTTTCCGTGCAACCTTCGCGGTATTCGGCAATTATCTTTTTTACATCGCTGGGGGCTACCCGGCCAAATACCTTTTCGCCAACGGTTACAACCGGGGCAAGCCCACATGCACCTACACAGCGCAAGCAGTTAATCGAGAACTTTCCATCTTCGGTCGATTCGCCTACTTCCACTTTCAACTGGCGTTTGAATTCGGCCAGTACCTGTTCGGCGCCCCTCACATAACAGGCTGTTCCCATACAAACTGAAATAGGGAATTCGCCTTGCGGGATCATGGTAAAGAAGCTGTAAAAGGTAACAACCCCATACACTTTTGCCACCGACATTTTCAGCTCGCGTGCTATCACTTCCTGCACTTCGGCAGGCAGGTAACCAAGTTTGCCCTGTACCTTGTGCAACACGTTGATCAGTTCGCTTTCCTTATTCTCAAACTCAACACAAATTTCTTGAATGAGTTCGATGGTATTTTCTGCAAGTTTTATTTTTGGCATCTCTAACTTTTTTAAAATTTAAGCATTCAATCCTTTTCGCATTTATGCATTTTTAAGTCCTGTCGAAATAGGCAGTATGCAATAAATGATGCGCTTTTTCGCTCATCGGTTTTCCAAGAAATTCGTCGTACAGTTTCAGAATGTAAGGATTTTCGTGCGATTTACGAATGGTTTTGTTCTTGTCTTCGGTGTATAGCGCCATCTGGCGTTTTTTAAGAATCGAAGCATTGCCATGATGATAAGGCTGACCACCACCGCCAATACATCCACCCGGGCAACTCATGATCTCGATGGCATGAAACTCGCTTTTACCGGCCTGAATATCTTCCAACAATTTTCGGGCATTTCCTAAACCGTGTGCAATTCCAATTCGAATAGGCAGTCCGTTGAAATCGATGGTAGCTTCGCGGATACCTTCCATTCCTCGCAGTTCATCGAAATCAAGTTTTGGCAACTTTTTCTTTGTATGAATTTCGTAAGCCGTACGAACTGCGGCTTCAATCACCCCACCGGTTGTCCCGAATATTACACCGGCACCGGTCGATTCTCCCAGCGGATGATCAAAATCTTCGCTGGGTAGCGTTTTAAAATCGATGTTTGAGAGCTTAATCAGAGCAGCCAGTTCGCGAGTGGTAAGAACGAGGTCTACATCCGGGTTCCCATTTGTTTTGAATTCGTCGCGACTGCATTCGTATTTTTTAGCCACACAAGGCATGATAGAAACCACTACCATATCTTCACGTTTGATTTCTAATTTATCAGCAAAATAGGTTTTTGCAATGGCACCAAACATTTGCTGTGGCGAACGTGCGCTTGAAGGAATATCCTTCATTTCAGGAAACTGGTGTTCGAAAAATTTCACCCATGCCGGGCAGCACGAAGTGAGGATCGGAAGTTTTACATCTTTGTCGCCTTCGAGAAATTTCCCAAGCCGGTTCAGCAACTCAGTGCCTTCTTCCATAATTGTAAGGTCGGCGGCAAAATCGGTATCAAAAACATGATCAAAACCAAGTCTGCGTAAAGCTGCAACCAGTTTGCCGGTTACCAGCGTTCCGGCTTCCATGCCAAATTCTTCACCCAAAGCGGCACGAACAGCAGGAGCTGTTTGTACGATCACTGTTTTTGCAGGGTCGGATAAGGCACGTACCACTTTACCGGTTTCATCCACTTCGGTAAGGGCACCCGTAGGACAAACTGCCACGCACTGTCCGCAATAAGTACAAACCGAATGGTCGAGGTTCATTTCGAAAGCCGGTGAAACTACCGACTGGAAGCCACGGTTGATGGCCGAAAGAACACCAACAGTCTGCACTTCGTTACACATGGTTTCGCAGCGGCGGCACATAATACATTTATCTACATCGCGGATGATAGCCGGCGAAGTGTCTTCGCGGTATGTCGATTGTTCGCCCTGGTAGCGAATTTCGCGGATTCCCAGTTTATGTGCCATGTCCTGCAATTCGCAGTTTCCCGACTTGGCACAGATCAAACAGTCGAAGGGATGATCTGAAAGGATCAATTCCATAACCGTTCGGCGTGCGTTGATCACGCGCATCGAGTGAGTATTGATTTCCATTCCGTCGTTGGCTTCGGTACAACAGGCAGGCGCCAGATTGCGACGTCCGTTTACTTCAACCACACAAATACGGCAACCTCCGGGTTTGTTCTCAATGTTCATGTCATCGAGTTTCATGTGGCACAGGGTTGGAATGTCGATCCCAATCCCCGAAGCCGCCTCCAGGATGGTGGTTCCTTTTTTAACCACAACGGGTTTGTTATCTATTTTAAGATTGATTGTATCCATAATTTTTGGTTTTCAGGATTAAGTTAAGGTGATGGCGTTAAACTTGCATTTCTCGAAACAAGCACCACATTTGATACACAGACTTTGATCGATGTAATGTGCCTGACGACGCTCGCCGGTTATCGCTCCTACCGGGCAATTGCGGAAACAAAGCGTACAACCGGTACACAGGTCTTCCACAATATCGTATCGCAGCAGCGATTTACATTGTCCTGCCGGACATTTCCCTTCCTGAACGTGTGCCAGGTATTCGTTTTCGAAATTGGCAATGGTAGAAAGCACCGGGTTCGGAGATGTTTGTCCCAAGCCACAAAGCGCGGTGTCTTTTATCACCCAGCTCAGTTCTTTGAGTTTGTTAATGTCTTCCATCTCGCCTTTCCCTTCGGTAATTTTATCAAGAATTTCGTGCAAGCGTTTGTTCCCAACACGACAAGGCGTGCATTTTCCACACGATTCTTCCAGGGTAAAATCGAGGTAAAACTTTGCAATCGAAACCATGCAATCGTCTTCGTCCATAACAATCATTCCGCCCGACCCCATCATCGATCCGGCAGCAATCAGGTTGTCGTAATCAATCGGGATATCAAGGTGTTTTTTGGTAAGACAACCGCCGGAGGGCCCGCCGGTTTGCACCGATTTGAATTCTTTTCCACCTTTTATCCCTCCGCCAATATCATAAATCACTTCGCGAAGCGTGGTTCCCATCGGCACCTCTATTAAACCAACATTGTTGATTTTTCCGGCCAGTGCAAACACTTTGGTCCCTTTCGATTTTTCGGTTCCAATACTGCTAAACCACTTCGCCCCTTTGTTGATGATAACAGGAACATTGGCAAAAGTTTCGACGTTATTTACGTTTGTAGGTTTGCCCATGTATCCTGAAACCGAAGGGAACGGGGGTTTAAAAGTCGGTTCGCCACGCAAACCTTCCATCGAATGAATCAGTGCAGTTTCTTCGCCACAAACAAAAGCGCCGGCGCCATAACGTAATTCAAGTTTAAAATTAAAGCCTGTTCCCAATATGTCGTTCCCAATTAAACCATATTCTTCGGCTTGTTTAATGGCCACTTTTAAGCGCTGGATAGCCAGCGGATATTCGGCGCGGATATATATTAACCCGGAATCGGCGCCAATACAGTACCCACAAATTGCCATGGCTTCGAGTACCGAGTGCGGGTCGCCTTCGAGTATCGAACGATCCATAAAGGCACCCGGGTCGCCTTCGTCGGCATTACAAACTACGTATTTCTGATCGTTTTCTACATTTTTGGTAATCTCCCATTTTAAACCGGTTGGGAAACCGCCGCCGCCACGTCCGCGCAAACCTGAGTCCTTGATCTCTTTAATCACTTCCTCGCGGCTCATCTCAGTCAGGCATTTTCCCAAAGCCTGGTAACCGTCGCGGGCGATATATTCATCAATATTTTCAGGATTGATAAACCCACAGTTTTTTAGTGCGATCCGGATTTGTTTCTTGTAGAAATCCATTCCTTTTGAATCGCTCACATGTTTAGCCGAATTTGGATCGGTGTATAACAAGCGACCGACCGGACGGCCTTTTACAATATGTTCCTTTATAATTTCTTCGGCATCGGCAGGCGCTACCTGTACATAAAAAGTGTTGTCGGGCAACACCTTTATAATCGGGCCTTTTTCGCAAAATCCAAAGCATCCCGTGGTTACAACCTGTACTTCGTCGCCGAGGTCGAATTCCTCAATATAATGATTGAGTCGGTTTTTGATTTCATCGCTTTCTGAGGCTTTGCATCCCGTACCGCCGCAGATCAGCAAATGCATTTTATAATCGGTCATAGTTGATGGATTAAATTTATTCGTCGATGGTTCTGAAGTTAACTGGAATAATGCCGTCGATTAGTTCGCCACGTTTGATATAAACGTTGATGATCTCGCGAACTTTTTCTTTTCCCACATTGCCAAAAACAACCGCTTCTTTATTCGGCAGGGTTACTTCAACGGTAGGTTCGGCATAGCAGAAACCCATACAGCCGGTTTGGGTAACTACCGCGTCGATAGCCTCCTGCTCCAGCTCTTCAATAAAATAATTCATGGTGTTTTTTGCACCCGAAGCGATCCCGCAGGTAGCCATTCCTACTTTGATTTGTACCACCTGTTCGGGGTTATCGCTATTTTCGCGAAGCTTGATTTTGGACTGGACTTCGTCTTTTAGTTTACGAAGATCGGCCATTGATTTTATCTTAGTCATATCAGTATTTTAGGTTAAAAAATCGTTATGTTGTTGCCCCCATGTCACCGAGGGTGGTATTTATCAATTCAATTATGCCGTCTCTTACTTCCTTGTTCTGAAGTGACACTTTTCCCAGCGCCTCGCGAAGCTCCGAAGTACAAATGTTAAATGTATCCTTTTCGCACTTGTGTTCATATCTCAACTCTCCTGTTGTATAACCTAAAAACAGCAGGTACAATGATTCGCCAATATTGCCAACCGGTGGTCTGTCGACATGCGATAATTGGAAATCAGCCTGTAAAAACGTGCCTTCCCCGTGCTTTGATTCCATTATTAAACGGCCTCCGGCTGCTGTTGCATTTTGTTGCAAAAGTGCCAAACCAAGACCTACTTTCCGGGTGGTTCGCGAAGTAAAGAACGGGTTGGCTGCGTGCTTTATCATCTCCCCATCCATCCCGCAACCATTATCGGTTATAGTTAAAGTCCAAAGATCACTTTTTTTGTTCTCCTCAACTATGATTTCAATCAAGGTAGCCTTGGCCCTCACCGAGTTTTGCGCAATATCCAAAATATGTTCAGCCAAAGTTCTCATTCAGTTATCACCCTTCTTTTGTTTTGCTGATGCAGTGCCAGTTTAATTTCAGAAAAACTGGCTTCATCCATTTCAAAAACCGAATACGAACTACCAATCTGTTCGGGGAAGTGAGCATCCGAATTCCGCACCAGTGTAATTGTTTCATCCAGATGATATTCTTTTCGGATATCGGCGGCAATGGTTTTCCCTGTAATTCCCAATGCGTCGAAATGCAATTCGGGTGGTAAAAAACCAAGTTGGGCAAACAGTCCATTCATTCTTCGGTTCACATGCGCCGGAATAAAAATACCGTTCAATTCGGCCACTTTCCGACTAATCTCATCGATGCTCCTTTTTAATGCAGCTGCCAGATAATAAGGGATCATTTCATCGATATTTTCATCGGCATCCACCACGGGTTGGTACCCAAAATGCCCGTCGGGATTGGGTATCCGAACGATGTTTTCATCAAGAAAGGCCTGAAACGCGTTTTGTTGTTCACTTTCTTCAAAAAACGCCAGACAATGTACTTCTTCACGACTGCTTACTTCAGCGCCGGTTAAAACCAGAATTCCTTTTTCTTTTCCGAGCGTTTGCACCACCCTGGCGTTTCTGGTTGAGTTATGATCGGTGATCCCGATAATTTGCAAACCAGTTTCTACAGCTTTTTCAATAATGTTCCGTGGCGTCATTTCCAGGTCGGCACAAGGCGACAACACGCTGTGGATATGCAAATCGGCACTGAAACGTTGCATACGATTATTTTAATGCATTATACAGTTTACCAACTATTTCAAAAGTTGGCAAGTCGGTTCCCAGAACCGGAATTCCCTCTTCGTAACTGTGTAACACAGTATCTGCTTCCGGTTCAAAATTTTTTACCAGAATAATGGCTGCCAGTTCTTTCAGCGAAGCAATCGCCAGTACATTTTGGTGGGTTTGCAGGGTCACCCAAACCATTCCTTCTTCAGCATTACCCATCACATCGCTCAAAAGATCGGAAACATAGGCGCCACTAATTTTACGATCGAGTCCGACTTCTCCCGAAAACACTTTCAGATTGAGTTTACCAACTATTTCAGAAACCTTCATTTCGTCCTCCTTTCCTATTGCAATCGGCATCAAAGCGATTTGTTCCCCAGGTATTTTCCAGGTTTCGGGTAGCTTTTGCCAAATCTATTTTTTCTTCGTTTAAATAACGGTTTTGCAGAAACACACAGTCGGTAATTTTTGCCTTGCCCTGTACCATATCTTCGGCCAGTGCATGACAATTCGGAGCGCCGCACGCTCCGCAATCAATTCCGGGTAACTGACACAGAATCCTATCAACCTTTTGTAACTTTTCAAGCGCCAGTTTGCGATTGGTGTCAAGTGCATAAACATACCCTGGCTGAATGGGTCCGGACTTTAATTTTTCCTTGATGGCCGGGCAGTTAAAACAGTGATCGTCCGAACTTTCAGCAATCAGATATCGTTTCGAACGCTTTTGTAAACGTTCAACTGTCAGGAAACGATTGCCCGTGAGTAAAATACCTCCGGCACATCCCTGGTCACATGATCTCAATTCCAGGAAATCGAGCTCGGGTACTTCATTGTTTTCCATTCGTTCGAGTATTTTCACCACGTTATGAATACCATCAACAGCCATCGATCTTCCTTTAAAATGACATGCTTCACCACGAGGCAGGCTCCATACAATTCCATCCCGGCGCAGACCTTTGCGCAAAGCAACGCTATCGCGTTTCTTTGCTTTTTTTATCACCTTCCGAACCTTATTGTACAACTCGTACATATTGATTAGCCCGTCCACCACCGATACTTCTTCTCCTAACGGACGCTCCACAGCCGCCATTTTAGCCGAACAAGGCGATGCATAAAAGATGCCTATTTCCTCCCGTCCAATACCTTCTTTACTTAATAAGTCGATAGCATAATATGCTCCCAGGTCATGTGGGGCTTTCATTCGTATAATATTATCGACTAACGACGGGTACTTGGATTGGATCAGTCTCACAATAGCCGGGCAAAAAGATGAGATCAACGGTTTGTTTTTTGCCTGCAGAACTTGCTCTTTAATTATTTCAATAAGCAAGTGTATCGGTTGTTCGACCTCCAAAACATGTGTAAATCCAAGGCTCAATACCGCTTCATATATGCTGCTCTCGGAATAGCTTTCGGGGAATTGCCCAATAAAAACTGCCGGAAACAGCAAGACTTTATATTTGTATTTTGACAGTTGCTCAAGACTGTCCTCTTCTACATAAAAAGCATCCACGGGACACACACGCAGACAGTTACCACAATCTACACACCGATTGGCGTTGATATTTGCAACTCCCCGTGCAACGCGGATAGCTTCGGTCGGACATGCCTTCATGCAATGGGTACATCCCATACATTTATCAATGTCAACCTTTATTGCATGATATTTTTCAACGGTTTGCATTGTTTATAAAACTTATTAGTAGTTAGCTATATTGAGATACTAAAAACCAGCATTGTTCCTTTTCCCGGCTGGCTTTGTATCGTAAGTTCATCCGTGTTCTTCTTTATATTTGGCAATCCCATTCCTGCTCCAAAACCCATCTCGCGTACTTTCCTCGAAGCGGTAGAAAATCCAACTTTCATGGCCTGTTCGATATCCGAAATACCAGGCCCATAGTCCTGAACAACTACAGTGATTTCGTTTCCACTAATGTTTGCGGTTAAGGTCCCCCCTACCGAGTGCGCCACCACATTTACTTCGGCCTCATACACTGCTACCACAATCCTTTTGATCGTTTTTGGATCGACCAGCAACTGCTTCAACACTTTTTTTATCCCGCTCGAAGCTTTTCCTGCCGCAGTAAAATCACCCCTCGCTATCTCGAAAACAAGCTTCATCAGTAAACCGGGTTGAGGCCATTTTCGTACAAAATACCACTGGCACGAAAAATCGAATACGGCGTTTCCAATATTACCAAACCGGTTTCTTTGGCCAATTCAATCATTTCGGGAGAAGCCTTTTTATTACGCGCCAGCAATACTACTTCAATATCAGCCATTTCTGCGGTGCGAACCAACTGTACGTTAGCCAGTCCGGTTATCAGCAAAATATGTTCTGTGTCGAGTGTCAGCACATCGCTCATCAGGTCGGAACTAAAGGCTTTTTGAATATCACGCACTTCAATTTCGCTACCTATGGCAAGATGAGCCCGGGTCAGACGGATGATTTCGGTTAGTCTCACGTTAAGAACATTGGTTATTTATAAAATCGATAAAATACAAATATAGTAGTAGACAGGATGATACACACCATGTTTTTATCAATTGATACTGAATTTAAAATGAATGTAAACTACCCGTATTTCAAATGCCTGATAAAATGTGTATTTTTAAACCCAATCAGCAAATCAACAACCATGATCTACGATAAGAATTCATTCCTGACCGATGGCATCGACGATCCGCTTTTTCATCAGAAAATGATCGATGCGCTGCCCATTCCCATTTTTTACCGCGACCTGAACAGTATTTACCAGATGTGTAATGCTGCCCACGAAAAATTCACCGGGAAAACGAAAGATAAAATCATCGGGAAATCGGTGTTTGACGTGCATACCCTCGAAATGGCCGAAAAATATGCGCATCAGGATCAGGAACTTATCAAGAATCCCGATGTTCAGGTGTATAATACCCAGGTGCGGCATGGCGACGGCACTTCACACCATGTAATACTGAACAAAGCGGTGATACGCGACAGCGAGGGAAAAATTGTTGGTATAGTTGGTTCTATCAACGATGTAACCGAATTGAAAAAAACAGAGAAACGGTTGGAAAAAGCACAGGAATCGATGGAGGTTTCCTCAGAAATGCTTCATAAGATCGCATTTGGGACCATAATGGTAGATAAAGATATGAAAGTGGTGGATTCAAATGAAAGCTTTGCCAAACTGATGGGAGAAGAAACCGAGGAATTATATGAAACCATCCCGGGATTAAAAGGAGCCGATGTGAGTGGCCTTGTACCAGAAGTGGTTTACAAAATGCTGGTTAACGTGTTGTCGTCGGGTGAAGAACGTGCTGAACGTGATCTGAAATTTGCAAACAAACTGGTTCATGTCTCGGTGTTGAGCCTTTATAAAAACAGGGTTGTGGGAGCCGTCTTTCGCGATATGTCGGCGCCCATGCTCGTACAGGACGAGATTATCAACCGGGCGCGCCGTATTATTCGCCAAAATATCGAGACGGTACAAAAAGTAGCCTTTCTGCTGGGCGATAACGCCGCTGAAACCGAAGAATTGTTGAACTCCATTATTGAAACTTACCGTTATGGCGATGACAACAATGCCTGATTACCACGTCGAGATCGATGTTCAACAAAAACGTCCGCGCGGCGAAAATGCCTGTGGCGACGTGTTTCAGTCGAGTATTGTTCGCGAAGAAGGCCGGACTATACTGGTTTTGAGCGACGGGATCGGGCACGGCATAAAAGCCAGTGTACTGGCCACTCTAACCGCCACCATGGCGTTGAAATATACCCAGTTGCATACCAAGCCCGAGATCGCCGCCCGGATTATTATGGAAACACTGCCGAAAAGCGACGAAAAGGAAAGCTACGCTACATTTACCATTATCGAAATTGAAGACGACGGGAATGTGCGCATCGTTAACTACGATAATCCTTTCGTCTTACTGATCAGAAACGGAGTTACCATACAACCAAAAGAATACCAGTTAACCATCCGTGGTGAAGAAAACCAGGGAAAGGTGTTGCACATTAGTGAGTTTTTGGCCCGAAAAGAAGACCGCCTGATTTTTACCAGCGACGGTGTTGAGCAATCGGGACTGGGAAACCAGCGTTACCCGATGGGTTGGGGAAGCGAGCGTCTGGAGGAATTTGTGACTTCACAGGTCAAACGAATCCCCAACATTTCGGCAACCAAACTGGCTCGTAAAATTATTAACCAGGCCGCCATGAACGACGACTTCTCGGTAAAAGACGATGTCACCTGTGGTGTAATCTATTTCAGACAGCCGCGTAATTTCATGCTTATTACCGGGCCACCATTCTACAAAATCAAGGACTTCGACTTTGTGGAAAGGATCAAGGATTTTAATGGGAAAAAGATCATTTGCGGAGGGACCACTGCCGAGATCATTGCCCGCGAACTAAACCTCGAAGTTGAAATACAGCATGGAAATAAGGACCTTGATAAACTACCGCCCAGCGCCCAAATGGATGGTTTTGAGATGGTAACCGAGGGCATTCTAACTTTAGGAAAAGTAGAAGAAATCCTTGAAAACTACGACAGTGACACCCGACCGGGAGACACGCCTCCCGAACAGGTGGTAAAGTTGTTGCTTCAACACGACAGTATTGATATCATTGTAGGAACACGTATTAATTGGGCACATCAGGACCCGGACCAGCCACTCGAACTCGAACTTCGAAAGTTTGTGGTGAAGCGAATTACCAAAATCCTCATCCACAAATTCTTTAAGAAAGTTAAAATCGAATACGTGTAAACCTGTAATTATTTAATAAAGTTAAAATTGACCCGATTGAGAACCTGATGCGGGTTTTTATCGTTAAAATAGGCGTACAATCATAGTTGTAATGCTTAAATCCAGAAAATACTGGAAGTTTAACCTAATACTCAAACGGATGAAGAAAGTTTTTACCATACTTCTGCTATTAAGTGGTTTTGCTTTGCAAGCTCAGGAAAAAGCTTTCTTACTTGAAGGGCAGGTAGTCGACCAGATGATGAAACCGGTGCCCGATGTTTATGTGGTTAACCTGAACAGTCACGATAAAGACATCAGCCGTTCGAACGGCGTTTTTTCGCTATGGGTCACTTCTTCCGATTCACTTATTTTTTCGCACATTTCGTATTACCGGAAAGTAGTAAAAGTACACCTCCTTTTACTCAATCCGGTGGTGATGATAGAGTCGGAAAACGTTGATATTCCGGAAATTCGGATATCCACAGACAAACTTTCAGAAATGAACCGGGCAAAAAAGAACCTGAATTTTATTGAAACTTACTCACCTCCAAAATTACAACGAATGCAAATTGATGCTGTCGAACCTGTTCAGCAGATCATGGTCGAAAACAATGCTTTGATGCGTTCGGAAGCCTCATCGGTCCACGTTGCCTCTTTTTCTCCCAGCGAATCGCTGCATATACTTTATTCAAAATTTAAAAGGAAAAACCCTTTAACTGATTATTCTTCCACACGGAAAGTGGTCAAACCTCCTGTTGAAGAAGAAAATACAGAAGAGAAAAAAGTTCCGTGATTAACGCTCAGGCTCGGCATCAAACCTCTCGATAAAATCGGTTGATAATACCCTGAACTCTGTCCGACGGTTAATGGCTTTGGCAATCTCCTGCTGTTCCGGGGCAAGTTTACCAATGAATTCTTCTGTCAGTTCGTCATTTCGTTTTAGGAAATCGTATCGCTTAGCCAGTTCACGGGTAACGGTTTTAGGCCACGTTTCGCCATAACCTTTTGCCACCAAACGTTGTGAATTAATTCCTTTTTCAATCAGGTAATCCACCACACTTTGCGCACGTTTTTGCGAGAGATCGAAGTTAAACTGGTCGCTACCCACAAAGTCGGTGTGTGCCATCAACTCAATGGTTATCGTTGGATTCAGTGTCAGAATTTGTACGAGTGTGTCGAGTGCATGTTTCGAACTTTCCAAAAGTTCCCAGCTTCCAAATTCGTAATTTATATTGTCAATTTTAATAGGCGCATCGGTAGGCGTAAGGTACATGTTAAAGCGGAAATCCTTGCTGTCGGGCAAGTCAACTGTAGTTACTGCTGCCTTATCGCGCAGATAGCCGTCTTTGAATGCCGCAAATACATATTCGTTTCCTTGTTTCAACTTCATTTTAAACAGGCCGTTTTTTGCACGTACTTTCAGATTGGTGCCATCGGTGGCGATCACACGCACGGTGGCTCCTTCGAGGTGAGAATTGGTTTCCTTGTCAAATATTTCGGCTTCCACCTGGTACACTTTTGGCGGGACCAGGAACGAATAGATATCATCGCCACGCGAACCTTTGCGGTTTGACGAGAACATCCCCTTGTTTTCGCCCGATACAAAAGCAATCCCGAAATCATCGGAAGGCGAGTTCATTGGCGAACCCATGTTTTCGACTGTCCACACCCCGTCATCGTTTTTCCGGGCAACAAACAGATCGAATCCACCTATTCCGATGTGGCCGTTCGAGGCAAAATACAACTCGCCGTTATCTCGTGCAAACGGGAACATCTCGTCGCCCGCAGTGTTGATAACCGAGCCCATATTTACGGGTTTTCCAAAAGCGCCGCCGTTTACGTCTACCATCCAGATGTCTTTTCCACCCTGGCCCCCTTTCATGTCAGACACAAAATACAATACCGAACCGTCGGAACTCAACGCCGGATGAGCAGCAACAATACTGTCTCCAACAATTTGGAGCTTGATCGGGTCGGACCACGAACTTCGTGATTGCGAAGTACTGAAAAGCTGGGATCCCATGGGTTGGGTCTTGTTGTAAAGGCAACGCGTAAAAATCATTTCTTCGCCACTCGACGAGAGTGTTGACGCGCCTTCTTCTTCTCCGGTATTGATCATCATACTTTCATCGAGCAAGGTGGGCGGTTGCCATTTTTGGCGTTGTACCCCAAAGGTTGCCCTAAAAAGGTCGGTATATTTCTGTCCGGTAATCATGCTTTCCTTATTTCCGGTAGCCGCCTTGCGAGATGAAGTAAAAATTATTTCGTTGTCGCGGCCACCGACAAAAACGGGGGCAAAATCACTTTCTTTCGAGTTAATTTCTTTGATGGGATTTATAATGTGTCGTGTCGGATTGGCTACCCATTCCTGCGTGAGCCGCATCGCTTCGAGACCGGCCAGCGCCCGCTCGTCGCCGGGAACCGAATCGAGATAAGTACGGTAAGTTTCGGTGGCTTCTTCATAGTCCTGGGTTATCCGCAGCATGTCGGCATAATGGAGCAAAGCCTCGTTATCGGGGTAACCCAGGCGGATCGCAAATTTATAGTTTTGGGCAGCATAATCGTATAACCCGATAGTACGGTAACATTCGGCCAGATTTATCGCGTATTCGAGACGTTTCTCGCGGCTCTTCTCTTTTTTCCTGGCTTTTTTGTATTGCTCGATGGCCTTATAATATTCACCAATATCTTTCGAAAGCAGTGCATCGCGGCCATATTTGGCCGAACTGCATGCGCCCAATACAAATGCGAAAAGAAGGATTACTGCTATTTTGGTATGCTTCATGCCCAATTCAATTTCCGGGAGATAAAAGTAAATGTTTTTTTTGAACAGATGTAAAGGATAACGCAGGTTTGCTGTTGAAAGTATTTTGAAACGCGATTTATTAAATGAACCAGGATTCTGAAGCCATGTTTTTCGGGCTTTGATTGTTTCAACAAAATGTTTTTAACCCGTTGGTAAATTCGCAACAAGATATTTCACTTTCGCATACATTTACAACATAAATAAAAAGCCGTAAATATGATCCATCCACATACTGTTTTACGTTATATCAGCGAGGAAATCGGGAACGGAGTGTTTGCCACACACGACATTCCGGCAGGGACAATTACCTGGGCACAGGATCCGCTCGACCACGAACTTACTCCGGAGGAAGTGGACAATCTGGCATCGGTTTGTAAACCGGTACTGGAAACATACACCTACCGCAACCACCGTGGCAATTACCTGCTTTGCTGGGACATTGCCCGCTATATGAACCACAGTTTCAGGCCCAATTGCATGGCAACTCCGTATGATTTTGAAGTTGCTGTGCGAAATATCGCAGCAGGCGAACAACTTACCAACGACTACGGCTGGCTGAACATTGTAGCTCCTTTTCGTCCGTCAGACGAAGGTACCCGCCGTAAAACAGTTTACCCGGATGACCTGCTTCGGCACTACCAACGTTGGGATCAAACGCTAAGTAAAGTATTGGTAAAGGTTGTAAAACAAGAACAGGTCCTCCGGGAATTGATTGCTGAAGAAACCTGGCAAAAGCTTCATGAAATAGCTACCGGGGCATCTAAACCTGAGTCACTCATTAAAAACTTCTTCCGGCAAAAGTAAAATACAGTGTGTTTTTATAAAGTAACTTTCAACAGTTATCGCTGTTGATAAAATAAAAAGGCCCGGTGTTTTGCCAGACCTTTCTTATTATGACATTATCGTGTAAATAACAATTCGCGGTACTTGGGCAACGGCCACTTTTCGTTGTCCACAATCAGTTCCAGTTTGTCGATGTGCTCGCGCAACTGTTCGAGGTAGGGGCGCACCTTTTTATCGTATTCCTTGGCGCGGTCCACCAGGTTCTCAATTTTGTTCGCCCTGGCACGGGCATCAGTCATTTCTTTGCGTAAGTTTTTTATAGCCGAAATATGGCCTCCGATTTCGCGGATCAGTTCTAAACGGCCACCGGCCAGTTTTTCAAATTCTTCAGGCGAGAATACCTCTTTCTGGTTTTTAACATTTTCGAGCAGAATGGTTTGGTATTCCACGGCGATAGGAACAATATGGTTGATGGCAATATCAGCCAGAACACGCGATTCGATCTGTATTTTCATTACAAACTTTTCGTATTCCACTTCAACACGCCCTTTCATTTCCGATTCGTTCAGCACATTGTTACTTTTAAAAAGCTTCAGACTTTCGGGGCGAAGATAGGCAGCCAGCGATTCGGGCACATTGTTGATGTTGGTCAGCCCGCGCTTTTTAGCTTCTTTAACCCATTCTTCGCTATACCCATCACCATTAAAACGGATAGGTTTCGACGAAATAATCAAATCTTTCAGCACCTGGAAAATAGCTTCATCTTTTTTCACACCCTTTTCGACGAGTTTGTCGACAGCCACCTTAAATTTCTGAAGCTGATTGGCCACCAGTGTATTCAGTACAATCAACGAAGATGCATTGTTGGCGGAAGAACCAATGGCACGGAATTCAAAACGGTTTCCTGTAAATGCAAAAGGCGAGGTGCGGTTACGGTCGGTATTATCCAGAATGATTTCGGGAATACGGCCTATATTTAATTTGAGAGCTGTTTTTTCATCGGGTGTCATTTTACGGTCTACTACTGCTTCTTCCATCAGGTCGAGCATATTCGATACTTCCGTACCAAGAAAAACCGACAAAATTGATGGCGGCGCTTCGTTGGCTCCCAGGCGGTGGGCGTTCGAAGCGGTCAGGATACTTGCACGCAGCAGGTCTTGTCCGTCGTAAACAGCCTGCAGGGTGTTTATAACAAAGGTGAGAAACTGCAGGTTCATTTTTGGATTTTTCCCCGGCGAATACAAATTCACTCCAGTATTTGTCGACAAAGACCAGTTGTTATGTTTTCCCGAACCGTTGATTCCGGCAAATGGTTTTTCGTGGAAAAGTACGCGGAACTTGTGTTTCCGGGCGATCTTTTGCATGATATCCATCATCAGTTGGTTGTGGTCGTTGGCCAGGTTTGCTTCCTCGTAAATCGGGGCAAACTCAAACTGGTTTGGAGCCACTTCGTTGTGCCTTGTTTTTACCGGAATACCCAATTTGTAGGCTTCGTTTTCCACATCCTGCATAAAACGGTTGGCGCGGGTCGGTATCGACGAGAAATAATGGTCGGCAAGTTGCTGGTCCTTCGATGAGCTGTGCCCCATCAGTGTACGTCCGGTAAGTACCAGGTCGGGACGCGCCATTACCAGTGCCTCATCAATCAGAAAATATTCCTGTTCCCAGCCCAGGTTGGTTTGAACCGAAGTCACATTTTTGTCGAAATACTGGCACACATCGGTGGCAGCTTTGTTTACAGCTTGCAAAGCACGCAGAAGCGGTGTTTTGTAATCGAGCGCCTCGCCGGTATACGAAATAAAAATAGTAGGTATTGTTAGTGTGGTCTCGCTGATAAATGCAGGCGAAGTCGGGTCCCAGGCAGTATAACCACGGGCTTCAAAAGTTTGGCGTATCCCACCACTCGGGAACGACGATGCATCGGGTTCCTGCTGCGAAAGCAAATTGCCCGAAAACGATTCGATAACTCCCCCGTCGGCCCCATGCACAATAAATGCATCGTGTTTCTCAGCGGTTCCGTCTGTTAGTGGATGAAACCAGTGGGTATAATGTGTAGCTCCGTTCTCGATTGCCCAGGCTTTCATGCCTTGCGCCACCTGGTCGGCCATTTTTCGGTCAACTGTTGTTCCGTTTTCAATTGCATCGGTTACCGCTTTGTAGGCCTCTCTCGACAAATATTTTTTCATCTTTGACTGGTCGAAAACCATCATTCCGTAATAATCCGAAACCAGGTTCTCCTCACGAACTACCTCAAGCGGTTGACGGTTCAAAACCTCTTCCAGTGCTTTAAATCTAAATTGTGCCATCTTTTGAAAATTAAGTCTGTATTCGTTTGATTTCAAAATTAACAAATATCTCCTCCGACTAAGTTTAATCAGGACATATGTTTTCAAAATTTAATAAAATTTTTCAATCTGCACCTAAATATCAGGGGTTCATTATAAATTTGAATAGTTTTTAAGCGAAGGCCTCCTTCCTGACAAAAGTTCTGAGAAGAGAGAATACGACTGGTAGTTTGATTATTACTGAAACATACAGTATTTTTCATACGATTTAAATAGGTTACTTTATTATTTACTGAATGGAATTCGTTCTTTGGCCGGCAGGCAATTCGGGACTGATTTCAAGGAAATAGGAAGAAAATGGATAGAAGACAAATTATAGACAACATATTACAAAACGATGACCAAAAGATAAAGATCGCTTTTGCCGACATCGATGGAGTGTTGCGCGGGAAATACATTCACCGCGATAAATTCCTCGATTCGGTGGATGGCGGACTCGGTTTTTGCGACGTGATTTTTGGCTGGGACAGTAGCGATAAATGTTACGACAACAGCAAACTAACGGGTTGGCATACCGGTTACCCCGATGCCAAAGCCAACATCGACCTTTCAACTTTCAGGCGAATTCCCTGGGAAAATAACATTCCTTTTTTCCTGGGCGATTTTAGTTTTGACCCAAAATACGAAGCAGCAGTTTGTTCGCGTAGTTTACTAAAACGGGTGGCAGCTCAATGCGAAGCAATGGGTTTTACCCCCGTTTTTTCACAGGAGTTCGAGTGGTTCAATTTCATTGGGACACCCAATGATCTGCACGCCGGTAATTTCGGAAACTTACAACCCATTACACCGGGAATGTTTGGCTATTCGGTGTTACGAAGTTCGATGAACCACGCTTATTTTCACGACCTGTTTGATCTCTTGCTTCGGTTTGATATTCCTCTTGAAGGAATGCACACCGAAACCGGGCCGGGCGTTCTGGAAGCCACGGTAATCTGCGACAAGGTGCTGGCTGCAGCCGATAAAGCGATTCTGTTTAAAACTGCGGTTAAGGAAATTGCATACCGACACAATTACATGGCCACATTTATGGCAAAGTGGAACCCGCAGTTACCCGGATCGGGCGGACATTTGCACCAAAGTTTGTGGGATGCCGAAAACCGGCACAACCTTTTTTACGATGCCAACGACCCAAATCAAATGAGTGGACTAATGCGACATTACATTGCCGGACAGATGCATTGCCTACCAGAGATCTTAGCCATGTTCGCCCCAAACCCGAATTCGTATAACCGGTTGAATGGCGGCGATTGGGCGCCCTCCACAATGACCTGGGGAATTGATAACCGCACTGCTTCGTTACGTGTAATTTCGGGGCAGGCAAAATCAACCCGCGTCGAATTACGTATTCCCGGCGCCGATACAAATGCTTATTTAGTAATGGCGGCTTCGCTGGCTGCAGGCTTGTACGGAATTAAAAACCAACTGCCGCTTACCAGCGAACCAAGCCGTGGCAACG
The DNA here is from genome assembly GCA_011620585.1 of Draconibacterium sp. GTDB lineage: Bacteria > Bacteroidota > Bacteroidia > Bacteroidales > Prolixibacteraceae > Draconibacterium. The sequence continues at coordinate 97,678 of WOYV01000118.1, read as the reverse complement.
CTTATCTCGATAAAAAAAACGGAATGCTGCCCACCACACTTGAAGAAGCCACAAAAAAAATGGTACAATCGGAACTGGCGCGCGAGTTATTTGGCGACGCTTTTGTCGGTCATTTTACCAAAACCCGCGAGTGGGAATGTCAGCAAGTAGATCGCACCGATCCGAAATGGGAACTGAAAAGATATTTTGAAATTATTTAGCGTATTTTTGAGGGCCAAGAACAGTTGAGATGCAAAAGTTAGATTACGCACAGATTATAAAATTTGCCTGGAAGGAATTCGACGGCGACCGCCACGAGATAAAAGGCGTTTACGATGTGAGTGCTCAGGTATCTACAAACCATGTGTACAAAGTGTCGTTCTACAAACGCGAACCCGTTTTTGCCAAGTTATCGGAATATGGAAATTTTGAGGATTTCCGCGAAGATCATATCATTATCAATAACCTGGCAAACAATCTGGAATATCCGTACCAGATGTTTCTGGCGCAGTCGCTGGTAAAACGAAACGAGCTTTTTATTTATCGTTACCACGAACTGAACCGCAGCGCCTGGGTGGTTTTTTACAACCCAATTTTGATTCGTGAAAAGCTTCCACGCCGCCTTGAAGAACGGCACATAAAAAAACTTGGTCGCGAGCTGGCCCGTTTTCATATCGCATGTACCAACGTATCAAACCAGCTGCCACAGTCGTCGAAAAGCGTAATCAGCGATATGCAAAGGTTGAAACGTTCGATCCACAAAGGTGAAATCGCGATGGAAACCAAGCACAAAGACATGATCCTGAGGCACACGGATAATTTCCTGAACAACGCCGACAAGGTGAATTACACCACCGAAATAGAAACCATCCCTGTTTTTGTCGACTGGAACATTGGTAATTTTTCGATAACCGGAGATGGAAAAATCTTTTCTCGCTGGGATTACGATTGGTTCCGAATGTCGTCGAGGGTCATGGATTTTTACTTTTTTAGCCGGGTGGTTTCCGATTTAGGCGACCGCACTGTTTTTAGTTACCTTGTTGATACGCTGATGGAAGAACGTTTTATGATCTTCCTGAAAGAATACCACCGAATTTTCCCGCTTAGCGAACCTGAAGTTCGCCTGATAAAAGAAGCTTATCGCTTTTTTATCCTGAATTATGTAATCAAGGACGGGCCTTATTTCTTCCGAAGATATTACTCCGACAAGCTTATCAAGGAAGCTTACGAAGTGTATTTCCCTGCACTCGATGCCAACTACCGCGTTGAAAAGATATTAAAAACATTAAAACTGTAAATCGAATGCGAACCATAAGTTTCCGCAGTGTAGTTAAAAATTACAGAGCTGTATTTTTCGATGCCTTTGGCGTTTTAAAAAACCACCAGGGATTGATTGATGGCGTTGAAAACACTTTCAAATATTTGGATGAGAAAGGAATTCCTTACTATGTTTTAACCAACGACTCGTCGCGCAGCCCCGAAGAATTATCGAAATGGTACCTGAACAGAGGTCTGACCTGTATTACCACCGACAAAATTTTATCGTCGGGAATGCTGGCGATGGAGTTTTTTAAAACAAAACTGGCCAATGGCAAAGCTGTGGCTTTCCTCGGAACAAAAGAATCGGCTCATTATCTGGAAACTGCCGGGCAAAAAACGGTTCCGATCAGCGAGGTTGACCTGAATAATCTGGAACATATAAAATCATTTGCTTTTCTCGACGATGAAGGATTCGACTGGAATAAAGACATTGATAAAACGATCAACCTGCTTCGCCACAAAAACATGACTGTTATTGTTGCAAACACCGATAAAAACTACCCGGTAAATAAAAACGATATTTCAGTGGCCATTGGTGGTTTGGCCGATTTGGTTGAACAAATCCTGGGAAAGAAATTTATCCGTTTTGGGAAACCCGATGCTCAAATGTTTTTGCTTGCCTACGAACGTGCATTAAAAGACATTCCCGACATTAAACGCAATGAAATCCTCATGGTGGGCGACACACTCACCACCGACATTATTGGAGGCAATAAATTCGGGTTGGATACGGTGCTTGTTTTATCCGGGAACACTTTACCTGAAATGGCAAACATAAAAATCGGAAGTTCCGGCATCATCCCGACTTATATTTGTGAATCTGTTGTAATAAAATAGAAAAAGCTGCCTAACCAGACAGCTTTTTTTATTTCGTATGTAATTGAATTACATTCTTGAAACAGCTTTGTGTGTTGTTTTAATGATTATCGCACCAATTTTATATGGATCTCCATTTGAAGCCGGACGACGGTCTTCCAAACGACCTTTCCAACCACCCTCAACCGTTCCTACAGGAATACGGATGGATGAACCACGGTCAGAAACTCCGTAGCTAAAATCGTGTATTGAAGCAGTTTCGTGCTTACCGGTTAAGCGATGATCGTTGTATGCACCGTAAACAGCAATGTGTTCCGGAATATGTTTTCCAAATTCTTCACAAATGGCATCGAATACTTTTTTGTCACCACAGGTTCTCATCAAACCGTTAGAGAAGTTGGCGTGCATACCCGAACCGTTCCAGTCGAGATCTTTGCCAAGTGGTTTTGGATGCCATTCTACATCAACACCATATTTTTCAGCGGTACGCTCCAATAAGTAACGGGCTACCCAAATCTGGTCGCCGGCGCTGTGTGCACCTTTGGCAAAAATCTGGAACTCCCACTGACCTGCTGCTACTTCAGCGTTTATACCTTCAATGTTCAAACCGGCATCGATACACTGGTCAAGGTGTTCTTCAACAATCTGACGGCCAAAAGCTTTTGAACCACCAACACCACAATAGTAAGGCCCTTGAGGAAGCGGGAACCCACCTGCCGGGAAACCTAACGGAAGACGGGTTTGCGGATCATACAGGAAGTATTCCTGTTCAAAACCGAACCAGAAGTCTTCATCTTCTTCTTCGATATGAGCACGACCATTGGTTGAGTGTGGCGTTCCATCAGCATTCAAAACTTCTGTCATTACCAGGTAGCCATTTTTACGATCCGGGTCTGGACAAACAAAAACTGGTTTCAAAAGTAGGTCAGAAGAACCACCACTGGCCTGATTGGTCGAAGAACCATCAAACGACCATACCGGACAATCTTCAAGTTTACCGCTAAAGTTGTCGGCTAATCTTGTTTTTGCTCTTAACTGCTGTGTTGGTTCGGTACCATCCAGCCAAATGTATTCCAATTTCGATCTCATAATGTAATAAATTATATAATTAAATGAATTTTCTATAACTGTTCACCACAAAAATATGCGATTATGAAATCGAAATTTTCGTTTTTGTAACAAATTGTAAAAAATTAATAAATATTTTACATTAAAAGTAGATTTTTGTCAGATACCCCTATCAAATAAAATACCCTCATCAAAAAACCATTAATATTTTCAAGAAAGAGTCACCTTCATTTTACAACTTGTCTGCGATATAACATTTTTTCCTGGCAAGCCCCCTGTTTTTTACACCCATTCCCAGTAATTTGCATAAAATAAAAAATAAGCAAGCTCCGTTATTCAAATATGTTTGTTAATTCTCGTAGTCAGATGAAAAAAATTGATTTCTCAGATTGAATTTTGCAAATCCACAGCCTCGACCTGCCGTTGGGTGAAAAGCAATGATTAAACGGTTCCGGAATAATAAACTCTGTAATTTTTCATATAAATTTGATACCCATTTGCATAAATTACTGAAAGTGAATAATCAATATAAAAAAACCAGGATGAAGCCAGACAGAAGAGATTTTATTAAAACAAGTGGTATGTTTGCGGTAGGAAGCATGGTGCTTCCCACATTTATGCAATCGTGCCAAAACGTTCAAATTTCAGCCAACGTGAAAAGTTATTTAGATCATTTTGAAGTTTCTACCGAAATGCTGCAAAAAGTTATTGCAGCCGCTATGAGTAAAGGGGGCAATTATGCCGACCTGTTTTTCGAACATAAAATCACGAACAGTCTCTCGTTGGAAGACGGGCAGGTAAACCGTGCTTTTTCAAATGTCGATTTTGGAGTGGGCATTCGTGTTTTGAAAGGCGATCAAACCGGTTTTGCCTATTCCGAGAACCTGGGTATGGATGAAATGCTGAATGCTGCTAAAATGGCGGCTAACATTGCCGACCAGCCAAAAGAATTTGCTCCGGTGGGCATAAGCGAAAAATTACCGGCCGATTTTTACCCCATTGCGCAAAACTGGACCGACGTAACCATAAAAGACAAAGTTCCGTTTGTTCAGCAACTCAACGACAAGGTTTTTAGCCTTGACGATAAGGTAAACAAAGTGAATGTTTTTTTGGGCGACGAAACCTCGTATGTTCTTTTTTACAATTCGGAAGGAAGGCTGACTTACGATTATCGCCCAATGATGCGTATAGGCGCAGTTTGCGTGATGGAAAAAGACGGGCAGATTGAAAATGCCTACTCGGCACGTTCGTTCCGTTCAGGATTTGAAGTAATGACCGATGCGTTGGTAGATGAAATCGCCGGCGAAGCGGTTGAAAAAACCAATATATTGTTTGAAGCAGGCAAACCAAAGGCCGGTGAAATGCCGGTTGTTCTGGGGGCTGGTGGCTCCGGGATTCTGTTGCACGAAGCAATTGGCCACACTTTTGAAGCCGACTTCAACCGCAAGGGAACTTCGATCTTCAGTGACAAACTGGGGAAGAAAGTAGCCGAAAATTTCATTAACATTATCGACGACGGGACGTTGCCAAACGACCGCGGCGCTATTAACATCGACGACGAAGGCAACGACGTTCAGAAAACCTACCTCGTAAAAGACGGTATTTTGAACAGCTACATCCACGACCGGATCAGCGCCGAACATTACGGGGTTGCACCTACCGGGAACGGCCGACGCGAATCATTCCGAAACATGCCGCTTCCGCGCATGCGTTCGACTTATATGGAGAATGGCCCACACACTGTGGAAGAGATTTTCGCACAGGTTGATTACGGCGTTTATGTAGATAATTTCAGTAATGGCGAAGTAAAAATCGGTGCCGGCGATTTTACCTTTTTTGTAAAATCAGGGTACATAATCGAAAAAGGCAAACTTACCAAACCAATCAAGGACATTAACATTGTTGGGAACGGACCGCAGGCATTGGCCGACATTGCCATGGCCGCCAACGACTATAAAAACGACAGCGGAACCTGGACCTGCGGAAAAGACGGACAGTCGGTTCCGGTTACATTGGGACTGCCAACTGTACTGGTGAAAAAAATGACCGTGGGAGGAACAAATGCGTAATCAGTGTATGACAAGTACTGTGTTAACAGACTTCTCATCCCCCTCAATCCCCCTTCGAAGGGGGAAGCGCGACAAAGGAGCGTGGGGGATGAAAAACGGAGAATTAAAGTTGATATTTATTAAAAAAAAGAGAAAAATGACAAAAGAAGAAAAATATATTTTGGCCAGGTGGGCCATGAACCATGCACTCGAAAATGGGGCACAGGAAGTAAGCGTGAGCATTGCCAACAGCAAAAGCAGCAGTGTGGAAGTGCGCGACCAGAAAATAGACAAACTGGAACAGGCGATCCAAAGCGGACTGTCCATCCGTTTGTTCGTTGATGGAAAATATTCGTCCCACTCGACAAACCGGATGAAAAAAGAAGAGCTTGGGCATTTTATTTCAGAAGCCATTGAAGGAACCAAATTTCTGGCAGAAGACAAATTTCGCACACTCCCCGACCCGGACTTATATTACAAAGGAGACGGAATGGACCTTGCTTCGATTGATAAGGATTTCGACAAAGTTGACCCGCAGGAAAAAATCGACCTGGCGTTTAAAGCAGAAGAAGAAGCGCTTGGAAAAGACGAGCGCATCATTTCGGTTTCAGCCAGTTATTTCGATAACCTGAACGAACGTGTGATGGTAAACAGTAACGGTTTTGAAGGCGACAATGCCAATTCGGTTTTTGGGGTTTACACTTCGGTATCGGTAAAAGGTGGCGATGCGCGACCCGAAGCCGGATGGAATGAAAGCGCCATCAAATACGCCGATCTTGTTAAAGAAGGCAGTGGAAAAATCGCCCTTGAAAAAGCGTTGAGCAGAATCGGACAAACAAAAATCAAATCGGGCACCATGCCAATGATTGTGGAAAACCGACAGGTAGGCCGGCTGTTCAGCCCGTTGATCAATGCTTTGAACGGGGCACAAATTCAGCAAAAAAATTCATTCCTGATCGATAAACTCGGCGAAAAGGTGGTTTCTGAAAAACTTACACTCACCGACGATCCTTTTATTGTGGGAGGCCGCGGTTCGCGATTGTTCGACGGCGAAGGACTGGCTACGAAAAAGCGGACAGTCTTTGACAAAGGCGTGCTGAAAATGTACTACATCGATACTTATTATGGCAAGAAACTGGAGATGGGTCCCACCAGCGGAAGTACTACCAACCTGGTTTTTGAAACTGGGAACAAAGACCTTGATGCACTGGTAGCTTCGGTAAAGAGAGGAATTCTGGTTACCGGGTTTAACGGCGGAAACCATAACGGCACCACCGGAGATTTTTCATACGGGATTGATGGCTTTCTGATTGAAAACGGGAAAATCGTTCAGCCGGTTTCGGAAATGAACATTACCGGAAATATGAAAACACTTTGGTCGGACATCGGAGAAATTGGAAACGATGTTTACCTCAGCTCTTCGTGGCTGACCCCGTCAATATTATTCGAGAATGTTGACTTTAGCGGTTTGTAGAAACTGCCACTATAAAAAAGAGCCGTTCCTGGATTAGGAACGGCTCTTTTTTTACAGGTTCATCAGAACCGGATCACCTAATCCAATATTCTTTAATGCAGGAAGCTGTGTCTCCGCATCGCCAACCACCACGTAATACATTTGATCAGGCTTCAACAGTCTTTGCGCAAGCTCTTTATGTGTTTCACGAGTCAACGATTTAATAAATGCTTCCTCCCTTTTTACATAGTCGAATGGCAAATTATACGAACTGATATTGGTAAGCATATAATGAAGCGCGCCCAGTGTTTCAAAACCACGTGCATTTGATTTTATGAGTGCATCTTTGGTGAACTGCAAATCCTCATCAGAAATTCCGTTTCTGTATTTTTCAATTTCGTCTTTAAAAATCTGCACCGATTCCTGCGTGGCCGTTGTACGAACGCTTGAACTTGCTTCGAAGGTCCCGTAATTTTTTCCACCCGAAAAGTTGGTTCTTGCTCCATAAGTATACCCCTTTTCTTCGCGCAGAATCAAATTAACAATTCCGTTAAAACTGCCGCCAAGTTTGTAATTCATCACGGTTGCCGGCTGAAAATCTTCCGATGTTCTCGGAACTGCGTAGCTTCCGATAGTAATTACCGATTGTTTTGCACCCGGAACATCGACAAAATAAATGGTCGATTTTTCGGGAAGCTGTGGTACTGCGATTTCAGGAATAACAACATCGAATGGTTTCCAGTTAGCAGCAAGGCTTTTGAGCCCTTTTTCTACCCTGCTCTTATCAATTTTACCAACAACATGCATGGTGGCCACCGATGGAGATAATGATTTACTGTAGAAGTCTTTTAAATCGTCCATGGTAATGGACTCCAGTGTTTCGAGCGTTCCTCCTGGCGGGATGGCCAAAATATTATTGTCGCCATAAACCAGTTTATCAAACGCCAACGATGCCAGGTAGTTAGGATTGGCCTGATTTCTTTTGATATTGTTGATCATTCTTGATTTTACCAAATCAAACTGCTCTTCATCCCAACGCGGTTGCAACAGAATTTCTTCAACCAATGCCAGCGTTTTTTCATAATTTCTGGTCAAACAGTTTACTGATATGGATATATTTTCGTTCCCTGACGAAACTCTTACCTTGGCTCCAAGCAAATCAATCTCCTCTTCCAGTTCCTCAGGAGTTTTATTGGCTGTGCCTTCCATTAACATACTGGCCAAAAAACTTGAAACGCCTGCCTTTTCAATTGGTTCCGCAATATGACCTCCATCAATAACAATTGAATATTGCAGCAGCGGTAATTCATTGTGTTCTATCCCGTAAACTTTCATCCCGTTTTCGGTTTGAGCCGTCCACACTTCAGGCACTGTGATTTCCGGATCTGCACCTTTCCCGGGTTCAAGAGTTCTATCAAAGCTGGTGGCTGTTTTTTCAATAACTTCGTCTTCAGTAACGGCTGCTTGATCAACCTCTGTTGCGCTGGTAATATTTTCTTCCACTATTCCGGCATCTACCGAATTCTCAGCAATCAGATCAACTTGTCCTTTCGGAACAAAACTGGTAGCCAGATAAGGTTTCCCTTTAATATACTTTTCATAAACCCTGTTTATATCGTCGATGGTAACCGCTTTAATTTTTGCAATATCTTCTTCGATATAGTCGGGAGAACCGGTAAACTCGTTATACATGGCTAACTGGAACGATTTACCCAAAACCGAACCAATTCCATTGTAAAACTGTGTTTCCAAACCTGCTTTGTGTTTTTCCAAATCCTTTTCGGTAATGCCTTCCTCTTCGAACAGTTGCATGGCTTCGAAAACCGCCTTTTCAACTTCGGCCAGGCTTGTACCTGCATTTGCATTTACCGAAACGGTAAACTGACCGGCCAGTTCCATCGAATTATTATACACCCCGGCTCTCGGAGCCAGTTTTTTGTCTTTCACGATCACCCGGTAAAAAGGCGATTTTTTCCCGCTGCCAAGAACCTGCGCCAAAAAACTAAGGGCATAAGAATCGTCGCTGTATTCCTCAGCCGCTGGCCAAATCATGGTTAACTGTGGTGTTTTGGCAAAATTATCTTCATGAAATAGTTTCTTTGTTTCTGTTAGTGTTACCGTTTGAGGCTCCATGTCTTTTACTTCTTCTCCGGCAGCAATTTCACCAAAATATTTTTCGACCAATGGTTTTACATCTTCTATCTCAAAATCTCCTGCCAAAACTATGGTAGTATTATTTGGAACATAAAATTTTGAATGAAATGCCTTTACGTCATCCACGGTTGCATTAAACAAATCTTCCATTTCGCCTATAACTGTCCAGCTGTACGGATGACCGGCAGGGTACAGGTTCTTCGCAATAATCCATTCGTTAAAACCGTAGGGTCGATTATCGACACCCTGGCGTTTTTCGTTTTGCACCACATTCTGCTGGTTGGCGAAGGCTGATTTGGTTACCGTGTTTTCAAGATATCCCATCCTGTCGGATTCCATCCATAGTACCATTTCGAGTGCGTTATTTGGAACAACCTCGAAATAAATAGTCTGATCATTACCTGTTCCTCCGTTTAACGTACCGCCAGCCGACTGAATTTTCTTAAAAAATTCATCCTGACCAACATTTTCCGATTGCTGGAACATCATATGTTCAAACAAGTGGGCAAACCCGGTTTTACCCGGTGTTTCACGATTCGATCCAACATGGTACATAATGGCAACTGCAACAATCGGATCCGACTTATCCTGGTGCAGAATTACATCCAGACCGTTGTCAAGTTTGTACTGTTCGTAAGGAACGGATAGTTTATCGTCACTTTTTTCATTTGTGGAACACGCGCTCAAGAAGAGCACTACCAGAAGGCTAACAAAAAGTTTAAATAATTTCATGATATAAGATTATTGAATTTGGCATCCACTAAATTAAAACAAATTGCCAATTAATAAAATACTGCGACCAAATTTGATTGTACTAAGTTTTACTTCAGATAGTTCCCGATAAACTCCATTTTAGGTTTGTCGATTTTATCTTCCCATTCTTTCTGGAACTGCTTCTGATCAAGTTGATGTCCGCGATATGGAGTTACCAGGGTAATCTTCTCTGCTTTATTCTGATTAATGGCTGAATAAATCCCCAAAGCCGGGCAGGTATAATCGATTAAGCCAATCTCGGTAACAAGCGCGGCTTTTGAGCCTTTTAAAATATGAGCCGTATCGAAATAAGGATAAGTTTCCAGCATTTTCTGTTCATCATCCTGAAAAGCAAAAGGATTGGGCCAGCCATCGGTTTCGCCAATCAGCTTTCTGCCAAAATCACACATAGCCGGAACAGTCGCCACGGCTGCACTCACCCGGTGATCGAGCCCGGCGGCAGCCAGCGCCTGTCCGCCCCCTGCCTTTCGCCGGTCACCAAAATACGTTTCCCGTCCCATTCGGGCTGGCGGCATAAAAAGTCGAGTGTACGCAATAAACGCAGGTACATCCCACGGAAGTAATTCTCCTCGTGGGTTTCGGCACCCATCTCCCAATAACGATTCAATTCCCCTGCTTCAAGCTGGTTGTAATATTCCTGTGGTTGTCCGTTGAGCATGCCATGCGCATTCAGATCGAACGACAGTGCCCCTTTTCCCATAGCTGCATAGCGCAAGGCAGTTTCGGGCCGGGATAAACACCACGAACCTTTCACTCCCGCAGCGTGCACATTCAGCACAATGGGTAAAGTTCCTTTTGGGGCATTTACCGGTTTGGCAAAATAACCGCGCGCCGGTTTTGGCCCGGTACAATTTATCTCCACATCGTCGCAAACAAATGCGGTATCTGTATGTTCAACCGGAGTTTTAGTAACTACCATTTCAATTGATTTCCGGTTTCTAAAGCTTGGCGCAATCCGGTCGGCGCCCTTTAATACCTCGTTCGAAGGAATTTCTTTGAGTTGTTTTGTTTTTAAATCTGTTACTATATTCACGCTCACTTCATGATCAAGGAAAGATTCGACAACAAAAGAATTATTGTCGTACATAAACAGACTGACTTCGCCAGGACCTTCCAGATTCACTTTCATCCCGGCATTCGTAATTTGCCGGACCAGGGTTAAGGCATTCTCTGGTAAAGCGTACAAATCGATAAAATTATCGGGGATGGTCAGCACATAAAATTTTCCTTTCGAATAATCGGCCGCGTGCAAAACGGGCCAGCCATTTGTGTCATCTTTTGCCGACACCTGTTCCCACGAATCGTTGGTGTAGTATGTAATTTGTGGAATAATGATCTCCTTTTCGATCGTAGTTGCAGGTCCCCAACCAGCCGAAAATTCTTTTACACTGGCTTTCCGGTCGCTTACGTTAAGTTCTGCAATATTTTCAATTCCGCGCCCCTGCATGGCTTTGTAAAAGCCCGAAGTGACCAAAACATTATTACCGTTTTTTAGTTGGTCCTCAATTTTTGATACAATCTGCGGATCAAACGATGCAGTTTCGGTTAGTACCACTATCGGTTCATTTTCAGGGAAATCGGGAACGATATCCATCGGAATTCCAATCATTCCAAAATAGTTTTGAAGGAAATCTTCACCATGCGAATGAAACGGTTTATAGCTTTTTACCCCAACCGGGTTACCCAGTTCTCCCAATACTTTGTCGACCAATTCGAGCGAATAACCGGCAGCCCGCGAATATTTCACTTCCCCGTTATCATCGGGGTACGAGTCCATCATCGCATCGAAATCAAAACTATTTCCCGAACCCTGCCACGCCGAACGCGTTTCTTTTCTAACGGGCATTAACATTTGCCGAATATCAAACAGAGTAATTTCAGGAGCCTTTGCGAAAGCAGTCAGCCACAGTTGTTCGGCATAGCGATCAAGCGGATTTGAGCCGCCGGTATCGACCCATCCACCACGGTTATTGCCGGGTTTCAGGTGTTCGAAATAACGAAAAATTGAATAGCCCAAATATTGTTGAAGGTGCTGGTCCGACGAACGATCGCGGGTTTCGGTACCGGTATAAATTCCGTCGAAGAGGGGCGGCTCATCTTGCAGGTTGAAGCCAAGTCCCTGAAAATGTTCGTGCCAGTTGGGATATTTAATCACAACTTCCACATTGGGATTAACCGCTTTGGCCGGGCCTATTACCAAATCAGTCGCTGCATTTTTCATCAGTTCGAGCCGGAAATCGGTCCAGCTTTTGTCGCCTTTGGCTGCAATACACAAATCGCATTTGCAACTGGTAAAAAAGAAATCGTCGAGTATGAATTCATCAAAATAACGCGCAGTGTGCTCCGCAATCTCCTTCACCTTTTGTCGCTGTTCGGGGTTGGTGTAACAAAAAGTCTCGAAGTTGTTCATTTCGTCGATGGTGTAGGTGATTCCACCACCAACTTTAAGTCCTTTATCCTGAAAAAATTTCTTGGCGCTTTCGATGGTTCCGCCATCAACAATGAGTAAATCGCGGTGGGTTTCCAAATAAATTTTATCTACTTTAAGTTGTTTCGAAATGTCGTCCCAGGCGCTTTGTAACCACTGCGGATCTTTCATTTTCTCCACTTCGTAGGCACGACAATAAATCGCAACCCGAAAGTTATCATACTGTTGAGCTAAAATGTTTCCGGCTAAAAGTAAAAGCACCGAAAGAAATAAGATTTTATTGGTTCTCATAGGTTGAATAGGTTTAGAATATTTCATATTGTACGGTTTACAAATATAGTAATCAAATATGTATCTTTGAGCAAATAACAACATGCTAAACCAACAATATGAAAACTAAATTAAACCTGACAATTCTGTCTATCCTCGTTTTTTTTTCGTTCTCGTGTAAAAGAAACAATGACAGTTTAAGCCGGGGGATCGGGATTTACCCCGGAAATCCTTCTGAAGATTTTTCACCTGCCCTAAAACCTGATGCTTCGAACTACCGCAACATCGCCCGCAACAGGACTGTTTTTCAATCGAGCAGTTACGATTACAATGTTACCGGACAATTGGTAAGCGATGGAATTTTAACTACCGATGAACCAGCTACTATTTCCGTTTCGACCAGCCAGGGAGAGCTGCCAAAAAATGAGCGCGAATGGTTGCTCGACCACAACCGGGTTACGGTTAACGATGTTCAGGGAAATGATATTTTTGTGCAGATCGCTTTTAGTGAAAATTATAAGCTCCCGGAGGCCAACAAGTTAACGCTGAAAGGAAACATGATTTACGATCCGGATCAAGCCAAAGGGTTCACATTAAGGTGCGAGGTTTCCAACGACGGTGAAAACTGGGTAGTACTTAAAAGCGAAAAAGGCCGGGACCTGCCCGGTTTCGAACGCCCCAATCCATATGCACGCATGATGGCAGAAAGGGAAAAACGACGTAAGGAAGGAAAGACCGAAGCGCCAGCCAATCCGTTTATGCAAAGTCCTTACGGAAACGGCCCCGACGCGCCGAAGCCTTCGTTCTCGTTTAATTTCGGAATGCCACAACCCACGCGTAATCTCGATCTGGGTTTTGATCTGAATCCCGGGTCAAAATACAGGTATTACCGGGTTTCGATCAACACTGCTTGCGCCAAATCGTGGACTTTTACCGATCTCGATTTTTATAACAATGATACCCGCTTGATCATGGCTCCGTCGAATCAATTTAACAGCGCCTGGATGCCGGCCGGGAAAAAAGATGAATGGGTTTATGTTGATTTGGGAAGTAAAAGCACATTTGATAAGGTTAATTTACATTGGGCGAAAAAACCAGTAACTGCCAAAATCCAGATTTCGGATGATGCCAGCAACTGGAAAGACCTTGTGGATGTACCAATTAACCAGGACAAAACAGACCAGATCGAGATCAATGAAAATACTACCGCGCAGTTTGTTCGCTTGCTCGTTACCGATGCAAGTGAAGGTTGTGTGCTGAGTGAAATGGAAGTGATGGGAACCGGTGGCCTGGCGGTACAAGCTCACCCAACTCCAAAAGCTTATGCCAACAAAATAATGCTTTCGGGTGGGAACTGGAAAATTCAACGCGCGTCTGAAGTCTTTGATACGGGATCTGCAATTTCGGGAACTGGGTTTAACGACGAGAACTGGTTAGTAGCCACCGTTCCGGCAACTGTTTTGGTGAGTTATTGGAATGCAGGCGCTTTACCCGACCCGAATGTTGGAGACAATCAATTACAAATTTCCGAGTCATTCTTTAATTCTGATTTCTGGTATAGAAATGAGTTTGATGTACCTGTGTCGTTTATCGGGAAAAAACTATTTCTAAACTTCGATGGGATTAACTGGAAAGCTACCGTTTTTGTGAATGGCACTAAAGCAGGTAATATCGATGGCGCATTCACCCGGGGAATTTTCGATGTTGGCAACCTGGTATCACCCGGGGCTAACAGCCTGGCAGTACGAATCAAAAAGAATGATAATATCGGGATTGTAAAAGAACAAACACAAATCAGCCCGGACAAAAACGGTGGCATTTTGGGTGCCGACAACCCAACATTCCATGCCTCGATTGGCTGGGACTGGATTCCGACCATCCGTGGAAGAAACATTGGGATCTGGAACGATGTTTCGTTAACTACCTCCGGAAATGTTACCATTGAAGATCCGTTTGTAAGTACCGACCTTCCCTTGCCGGATATAACTTCTGCCGACCTGCATTTCGAGATCACCTTAAAAAACCACGATACGGAAGCTGTTTCAGGAACATTGAAAGGCAAATACGGCAGCATCGAATTTAGCGAAGCAGTTAATTTAACAGGAGAAGAAAGTAAAACCATTCAACTCGGCCCGGGTAGCCATCCTGAATTGCACATGGAACAACCTAAACTGTGGTGGCCTAAAGGTTATGGTATGGCCAATTTGTACGATGTTGAATTGAGTTTTGAAACCGCTGATGGTGTGTCTGATCAGGTTACATTTAAATCGGGGGTGCGAGAAATGGCACACAATGAAAATGATGGAATTTTAAGTCTGTATGTGAATGGCCGACGTTTTATCGGACGAGGCGGCAACTGGGGTTTCCCGGAATCGAACCTCGAATATCGCGGACGTGAATACGATATTGCAGTGGCCTTGCATGCCGACATGAATTTTACGATGATCCGAAACTGGGTGGGACAAACCGGCGACGACGAGTTTTTCGAAGCCTGCGACCGCCATGGGATAATGATTTGGCAGGATTTCTGGCTGGCTAACCCCGCTGATGGCCCCGATCCGAATGACCCGAAATTATTTATGGATAACGCTGCCGATTTTGTGAAACGAATCCGAAATCACCCGTCGATTGCTTTGTACTGTGGCCGTAACGAAGGCAATCCTCCCGCTGTGATCGACACTGCACTGCGTGCCATGTTACCCGAACTTCATCCCGGAATCCACTATATTTCTCATTCTTCGCAAGGAGTGGTTAGCGGTGGAGGTCCTTACCGTGCGCTGCCGGTGCGCGATTATTTCCTGCTTTATGGTTTTAACCGTTTCCACAGCGAACGCGGAATGCCAAATGTGATGAACTACGAAAGCATGGCTCAAATGCTTCCTGCCGATAAACTCTGGCCACAAAACAGCGAGTGGGGAATTCACGATTATTGTTTGGAAGGTGCACAGGGAGCTGCTTCGTTTAACGAAATCATTGAAAAAGCCTTTGGCAAGATCAACGATGCCAAACAGTTTACGGAGCTGGCACAGTGGATTAATTACAACGGTTATCGAAGTATTTTCGAAGGAAGAAGCCAGTTCCGAAAAGGGATGCTTTTGTGGATGAGCCATTCAGCATGGCCATCGATGGTGTGGCAAACTTATGATTACTACTTTGATCCGACTGCGGCCTACTTTGGTTGTAAAAAAGCTTCAGAACCGATCCATGTGCAATGGAACCCGGTTTTCGACGATGTGGAAGTAGTGAACTACAGCGCCGGAAATCATGACAACCTGAAAGTAAAGGCACAAATATTGAACATGGATGGTAGTGTGCAATGGGAGAAGGAAGCTACTGTAAACAGTAACGAAGATTCTACCGAACAACCATTCCGTCTTGAATTTGGAGACCAGCTTTCTGCTGTTCATTTTATTAAACTTGCATTGATGGATGGAGAAAAACTGTTGTCGGAGAACTTTTACTGGCGTGGAAAAGAAGATGGAAATTACCAGGCTTTAAATGATCTGCCAAAGGTGAAACCTGAAGTTAGCGCCAAGTTAGAAAAGCAAGGAGAAACATGGCTGTTAACAACCAATATCAAAAATACTTCGGACACTCCGCTCCTGATGATTCGATTAAAAGTAACGGATGACAAAGGCGAACGGATGCTTCCGGTTTTTTACAGCGACAATTATTTTTCGCTGATGCCGGGAGAAGAAAAACAGGTGCGGATTAATCTGAAAAATGAAGACACACGGGGGAATAAACCACAGGTTGGGGTTTCTGGCTTCAACCTTGCAATGTAATATTGTTTAAACCCGGGAGTGGCCTGTTGACTGGCGTAAAAAAAGAATTCCATTTGGTAGCCGCCGTTTGGAATCCTTTTTTCATTTCTTTCTTTCCTGAGAAACCCGGTTTATTTTTTTGAACCACAATACTTTATCAGAATATGGAGAATCTTTAGTATCTGCAATTCCAAGCAGATTACCGTTTTCGTCAATCACATATTTCTGATATACCGATAGGTTGGATTCGGGTAACCCGGGCTAATGCATTTCCAGGCAAGAATCCCGGTTTTGACCTGATCAACCGCGGTTATCCTTAGGCTTTCACTGACTAAAATTTCAAGCTGGCCGGGAGCAAGTTCTACACGGGCATTGATGATGATTTGTGCCTGATCTGAATTGCCTGCACTTCCCCTGGTTTCAACATTCCCCAATTCGTTGGTAATATTTCCAACCAGGAAATTCGATCCATTCTGAAGCATAATTTTTATATGGCCAACGCTCAAATTCATGCTTTTCACCCGCTGACCTATTTCATTCAAAAAGCGCTTTGCAAATTTATCCCAGTCAATTTGATCTCCACGAAGGCTGACAGTTGCATTTAACCACCCCAAAACAGCTTCACCTTCGGCATAGGTTTTATAATCAACTTCAATCGTTTTGTCTTTTGAATTTGAATTGGCCAGCACGTAACTTAACCATTCGCCAACACCTTCGCTGGTTTTTGAACTTACAGCCATTACTTCAGCATGAGGGAAAAATGTTTTCGTCTTTTCCTTTAAAAAATCCAGCCGGGCCATTTCAATCGTATCGGTTTTGGTTATAACGATGATATCGCTTTCTTCAAGCTGCTTTTTGTAGATGTAAGCTGCACTTTTATGCAGGCCGGCTGTTCCGCCGTTCAGGATATCCTCCAGTTTAAACGGGTCGGCTAAAACAGTTAAGGGAGAAAGCAGGAGTTCATCAGCATACAACCGTTTAATGGGTTGGACAATCGTTGCAGAGAGATCGGTACAGCTGCCTACCGGTTCGGCAATCAGAATATCAGCATCAGACCGTTCACCAACATCACGTATCGAATCGATAAATCCGTTAAAGTTGCAACAAAAGCAACTGCCGCTGACTTCGGCTACATTCTGTGTTGTTTTTAACAAGAAAGCCGTGTCGACCAGTTCGGCTGCCTGGTCATTGGTGATCAAGCCAACTTTCTTTCCATCAGTCATTAGTCTTCCGGCAATTTCGGAAAGGAGCGTGGTTTTCCCGGCTCCAAGAAACCCTCCCACCAGGATCAAACGTGTATTTTGTTTCATTTCATTTCCATTTTTAAGTTGAACCGCAAACGGTTCTTCGAGCTAATTACACTTCACAATAAGGCGCTATTCAAAAGATTCATTAAGCGATTGCCAATAAAACAACTTCAACTGAACTTATCAGTTACCGGTTATTACTTCAAAATTTTTCAACGCCCATTCCACCATCATATCAACTGCAGGCATAAATTCTTTCCCGGTTTGCGTAAGTGAATACTCTACGCGGGGTGGAATTTCACGATACATTTTTCGGTTGATTAGTTTGTCTTGTTCAAGTCGTTTTAATGTACTTGAAAGCATCTTTTGCGAAATATCCGGGATTCGTGCGTTTAACTCTTTGTATCGCATTGTTCCATTTTTGCTCAGCGTACTCAGAATCAAGAGCGACCATTTATCGCTCATTCTGTTTATGATATTCCGGATAGGGCAGGTTGGGTAAAGTGGATCAAGTGTCCGCATCATTTCCATGTTTTATTGCGTGCGAAACTAATAAATAATCTCTTTTGGAGAGTTATTTTATGTATCGAATGTTATGCGACCTAAAAAGATTAATCTTTTTTCAATAAATTTTATAACATAAACCGCTGAAAAACAATATTTCTAACCGCGAAGTTAGGAACAAACCCATTTGCAGGCCAGCTTCCAAACCCCGAAATTTGAAGTAAAATAATCAGTAATAATTTATACGATCATGAAAAATCTACTTGTAAAAAATCTGAACAGCCTTGAAGGCCAGTTAATCGACAGAGACGGAAACCAATTTACAGTAAAAACCATCATCCCGGATGAAGAAACAGGAAAATGCCGTGCCAATTTTGTGGAAGTAGAGCCAGGAAATTACGCTTACGGATATCATTACCACGAAGCCAACGAAGAAGTTTTTTACATCGTCAGCGGAACAGGTGTGGTTCGCACATTGGATGGCGAGCTTCCGGTAAAAGCAGGCGATGTAATTGGGTTTCCAACCGGAGAAAAAGGTGCGCACGTGATCAAAAATGAATCAGAAAATGAAAAACTGGTTTATATCGATTTTGGAACAACTGTTCTTCCGGAAGTGGTGCATTTGCCCGATTTCAACAAAATAATGGTGATCAGTGAAGAAGTCAATGGGATTTACGACAAGTAAAAATTCAAATATTTTGTTAAAAGACGCTGGTAGCTTTCCACGGTATCCATATCGTCAAGAAGGTCGTTTGCATCTACCCGAATTACTTTTGGATCATATTTTTTTATAAGGCTTTTGGCGCCATGTTCGCCATTCAGATTACTTAACTCCGGAAAATAAAATGCATCGTACAAAGCAGGTACGCCAAGCCAACCCTTCACTGAAAATGAGGCTACGATCTGCTCCTGTCCCGGAGTGAACGAGTCGGTCAACTTTTGCAAATGAGCAGCGGTAACCAAAGGCTGATCGATTAAGGTATAAATGACCGCATCTGTATTTGGTAAATCGGCTAAAACCTGTTTGATTCCGGCAGCCACGGTAGTTCCCATTCCCTCTTTCCATTTAGGATTAAGAACAACTTTTACCGGGTATTTCTTCAAAAGAGGAAGTATTTGTTCGGAAGACGAACCAAGTACTACATAAACAGGATTTCCAGTTTGCCGAAGTTTCTCCACCTGGTATTCAATAAGCGTTTGCTTACCCCACGGAAGCAACTGTTTTGGCTGCCCCATTCGTGAGGAACTGCCTGCCGCCAAAAGAATAATTGGAATTTTACCCATGAACAGAACCTTCTTTCTCGCGAAGCGGTACCGGCTTTTGCCTGCGGACCACACTTAAAATCTCTGCAAGAATGGATACTGCTATTTCTGAAGCGCTTTCAGCGCCAACATTAATACCGGCTGGCCCGTGTATCTGCTGCAGAAAATCAATAGGCATTTCGGGCATATAATCCAGTACCATTGAAAGCACACGCTCTCTTCTGCTAAAAGACCCCAATAATCCAAGATAAGCAGCTTGCTTGTCTTTTAAAGCCATCAGGTATTGAACATCCTTGTTAAAGCTATGCGTCATAAGTACAACTGCAGTTTGATCATCGATTTTCAAGCCATTGACCTCATCGTATGCAGGCGTAACCAAAGCATTTGCACCCGGAAAATAGTCACAGGATTTGGCTTCGTCGGACAAAGCAACAACTGTAACTTCCCAACCCAGCAAACAGGCAGCCTGGCTTAAATGAACCGCGTCGTGTTCGGCGCCAAAAATATAGAGTTGAAAAAGCGGCCCGAAATCCTGTGAAAAACATTCCTGTGTTTCAGCTTCCTTAATATTGAAAGAAGAATGAAGTGCATACTTTTTCCCCTTCAAAGTAAGAGCTGATCCCGCATTCTCATACTCTCCGACTTCCTGGCTAAACCAGCTTTCGATTTTAAAAGGTTGGCGGTTTTTGACCTGTTCCTTAAATTCAGAAAAAAGTTCAGCGCTCAGAAAAACGGGTTCGATAAGAATATGAATGATCCCTTCGCAGCCAATCCGCAAACGACCGTCGTAGGTCATAATTTTTGCTTTGCCATTCCTGAATACGCTCTGCGCCTGGCGGTTGATTTCATTCTCTACACAACCGCCGCTAACGGCGCCTGCCATCTCTCCGTCTTCACTGATGATCATTCGAACACCTGGCCGGCGATAGGAAGTTCCATCGAGCGCCACAACGGAAACAAAAACTGCCTTTTTCCCTGCTTTTTGCCAGGCAGTCAGGGTTTCAAATAATTGTTTTATTTCGTGAGTCATAGCTTAAAATTAAGCATTCTTTTGCCCAATTACGAAATGTCTACCTGTAAAATTATAATTCTGGCTGTTGAAAAAAAAGTGTGGAGCTGCAACCGGCTCAATTTCTTCTGCTTTCCAAAGATAAACATCCGCAGATTTGAATAAGAATTGGCTCCTGACCCGCCCCTCACTAACTAACGAAAACCACTTACAAATTTACCTTATTTTTTAAAACGGTTATTAAAATAATCGTTTAAAGAACTCATTACCACTTCATAATTTCCCAGTTCCATTTTCGGGAAGTTGAACAAGGCGCTAAGCGGCCCTTTTTGATTAACCGAACCTGGATAAACCAAACCTTCTTTCCCATAAATTTCGAGCGGATACGCTTCCTTCTCAAAATTCAAATGGCTCATTACCAATTTCTCCCCCTCAAAAGCAAAGAATGGAGGTACAATCTTATTTGCGCTGTTTACCTGTATTTCTTCTTGCGATTTTATCAGAGTGCTTTCACTTCTTTCTCCATTCCTCGAAAGTATCAAAGCATACTCGCCGTTTTCAAGATTTTTCAGGTTGAAAATTTTTAAAATGAATACTTTTTGTTTTCTAATTACCTGAACACGAACAAACATAAATCGCCGGCAAATAAAAAACAAACTTCTGCGACGAAAACAAACCGGAAAAGGATGAATGTGAGTGTCGTAGTGGTTTTAAAAGAGAACAGGGCTTCCTTTATTAAGAAAGTCCTGTCCATCGGTTTCATAACGCTATTTTACGCTAACTACCGAAACTATTTTTTACAAAAGGCTGATGATAATATCTTGTTCCGGTTGCTTTGTAAAGTGCGTTTGCCAAAGCAGCCATTACCGGTGGATAAGGTGGTTCGCCCATTCCCGTTGGGTGGATATCGTTCTCAACAAAATAAGTTTCTATCTTTTTAGGGGCTTCAGCGTGTCGTATCATCCGATAACCATCGAAGTTGTTTTGCTGAGGCTCGCCCTGGTTAAAGGTCAGTTCGCCAAACATGGCGGTTCCAATACCGTCTACCACCGAGCCTTCTGTCATGTTGATCGCTGCATCCGGATTTATCACTATTCCACAGTCGTTGGCATTGAACACTTTCTCCACTTTGGGCTCACCATTTTCCAATACAAGATCAACCACCTGTGCGGTGTAACTGTTATGGCAGAAATAGGCAGCCACTCCACGGTTCTTCCCTGCCGAATCGGTATCCCAACCAGATTTTTCACGAACCAGTTCAAGTACTCCGGCATAACGGGCTGCATCGTAATCGTTGCGTTCGCCAACAGGATTTTCCTGTGCGCGTTTCAACAAATCGAGACGAAACTGGATAGGATCGACTCCCATTTCCTCCGCAACTTCATCCAGAAATGATTGCTCTGCTGCTGCATTGAAATTAGATCCCGGGGCACGCATGGCCCCAACACTGATATTGGAATCAATGGCCCAGCTTTCAGCCAGGTAATTATCAAGTGCTCCGGCCGGAAAACGATTGGCATGCAGAGCATTTTCGGGAACTCCGCCCATTTTTACATGAAATGCAGTGAGTTTTTTATCCTTATCAAAAGCAGCGCGATAGACCGCGTGGTACATCGGGCGGTAAATACCAAATGTCATATCATCTTCACGGGTGTACACCAGTTTGACTGGCGCCTTCATTTTTTGGGAAATAACAGCTGCTTCAACCATAAAATGACCATACAGGCGACGACCAAAACCTCCACCCATCCGGGTCATTTCAACTTTAACTTTGTCCAGCGGCAATCCAAGCCGGTCGGCTACCGATTTTTGCATGGGTTCCGGGGTTTGGGTCGGGCCAACCACAACGGCGCTGTCCTCTTTTACATCGGCAAAAAAGTTTTGTGGTTCCATTGGGTTATGCGCCAGGAAAGGTGCAGTATATGTCCTTTCCAATACTTTAGCTGCTTTTCGAAATGCTTCTTCCGGGTTTCCATCCCTTCTTTCAATCCTGCCCGGCTTTGCAGCCGCTGCTTTCATTTTTGCAATATGACCTTCAGTACTTTCCAGACCTGCAGGCACGTTAACCTCATTCGCATTTCCACCCCAGCCTGCTGACATATACTTCTGTTCTTTAAACGGTTCCCATTCTACGTTTAGCATCAACTTGGCATTCCACACTTCGTAGGTTGAGTTCCCGACAATAGCGACCATTTCGTTAAATGAAATGGCATCCGACCATTGTCTTTCATAATCGTCGTTGTATGTTTTCAGTGTAAATACATCTTTGATCCCCGGCATGTTTTTTACCTCGTTCGGATCATACGATTTCAATTTCATTCCGAATGCCGGTGGATGAATAATCATTGCATACAGCATTCCATCCACTTTGTAATCGAGGCCAAATAAAGGTTTGCCAGTAACTATTTTAAGCCCATCCACATTCTTTTTAGAATTCCCGATAATCGTAAAATTATTCGGCTCTTTTAATTCAACTTTTTCGGGAACAGGAATTTCGGCGGCAGCGGAAGCAAATTCTCCGTATCCTGCTTTTTTACGGCTTGGGGTATGCTTCAAAAATCCAGCTTCGGTTGTCACTTCTTCCACCGGAACATTCCATTCTTTGGCCGCTGCCCCACGCAACATAGTTCGGGCAGAGGCACCTGCCATCCTCAACGCCGACCACGTAGTTCGGATCGAGTCGCTACCTCCTGCCAACTGTCTGGTATATTTTGATGTATCAAGTGCTGCTTGTTCTACTAATACGTTCTTCCAATCCACGTCGAGTTCTTCGGCTACAATCATTGGCATCGAAGTTTTTACGTTCTGTCCAATCTCGGGATTCGGAGAAAAAATGGTAACAACGCCGTTTTCACCAATTTTCAAATAGGCATTTATTTCGAACCATTCATCGGGAATGACTATTCCTTTTGGCGTATCTACGCTGCATGCTGAAGCTATCCAGCTAAAACCGATCATCAGTCCGCCACCGGCTGCCAGCGAACTTTTCAAAAAGGAACGTCGGTTATAGGTTGTTTTTACGATTGTCATTTTTACCTGTTTTTAAATTAGATACTTTGAAACGATTACGAATTGGAGGCAGTTTTAACAGCTGCTTTTATTCTGGTGTAAGTACCACAACGACAAATATTACCATTCATCGCGGTTTCAATTTCCTCATCGCTTGGATGTGGGTTTTCACTTAAAAATGCAGCAGCGGTCATGATCTGTCCGGGCTGGCAATATCCACACTGGGCCACATCGTGCCCGAGCCATGCTTGTTGAACCGGATGTTCGCCATTTTCCGATAGTCCCTCAATCGTCGTGATTTCCTTGTCGCCAATCGAATCAACGAAAGTGATGCACGAACGCACGGCTTTCCCGTTCAGATGAATAGTGCAAGCTCCGCATTGGGCTATTCCACAGCCATATTTGGTTCCCACCAGGTTCAAATGATCGCGAAGCACCCATAACATCGGGGTGGATGGATCTACATCCACCTGGTACTGTTTTTTGTTAATGTTTAAATTGAAAACTGCCATAATTAGAAATTCTTTAGTCGGTTTTATACTTGATAATATAGTGTGCCAAACAAATAAGACAAGCAATTGGTTCACTTGCCTTGCATACGAAAACAGGAGTTTCCTGTTACGTCGGTTATTCCAGGAACTTTTTTATTCCCATTCAGGAAACTGTGTAATGTTCAGATCAAGCGGCGCTATGGTCTTCATATCAGCATCGCTGAGTTCGAAATCAAAAATATCCAGGTTCTCGATCATGTGTTCCTTTTTCGATGTCCGCGGTATGGCGACGATGCCACGCTGATAATGCCAGCGCAAACTTACCTGTGCATTGGTTTTGTTGTATTTTTTACCTACTTCGGCCAACACTTTGTTGGTAAAAAGTCCGTTACGGCCCTGAGCAAATGGCGACCAGGCTTCCATCTGAATACCGTAATTTTTTAGTTCACCACGTGCTTTTTCTTCCTGGAAAAATGCATGCGTTTCAATTTGGTTGACCGCCGGTTTCACTGTCGCATAAGAAAGCAGTTCATCGATCTGATGAGCTTCGAAATTGCTGATCCCGATGGCTTTTATACGGCCTTCTTTATACAATTCTTCCATTGCTTTCCATGCTCCTTTTACATCGCCACGCGGACGGTGTAGCAAGTAAAGGTCAAGGTAATCGAGGCCCAGTTTGTCAAGCGAAGTCTGAAAAGCCTTTTTGCCAGTATCGTATCCATAATCATCCACCCACATTTTTGAGGTTACAAAAAGCTCTTTCCTGTCGATACCGCTCTTTTTAATTCCGCCACCCACTGCCGCTTCGTTTCCATAAACGGTGGCTGTATCAATTAAACGATAACCCAGCGAAATGGCATCGGAAACACAATTTACTCCCAGTTCATCAGTCAGATACAAGGTTCCAAATCCCAGACGCGGCATTTTCACTCCGTTATTCAGCGTTACAGATTCGATGATACTTGTTGCCACGCTGCGGCCTGCCCCAAACAATTTCGAGGCGCCCAAGCCCATAAAAAGAGTAGTAGCGGCAAAGCCTGCCCCGGTTCTGATAAAATCGCGGCGCTTGATGTTATGTGAAAGATCCTTTTGTTCCATTTTGATTTATTTTATTGGTTTAGCGGAAGCTAATTTACAATTTGCTTTTGCAAATAACAATACAAGCAACATTTCTTCGTCTAAAAAGGGTGACGAATGCACAAAGCAAATTCACAATGAATAACTCAACCCTACGTTCCATCGGAATACCTGCAGATCAGGAATATTTGAAGAAATAGCCTGTGTTGCCTGCAAAAATAACGATAAGGGCAGTTTGTTCGGTGTTATCGAAAACGTTGGTGAAAAGCACAGACCATCATTCATTCCATCGTAGTTGATATAAAAAAGCACCAGGTAGTTTGAAATTGGTCAGAATAGTACAGAAATTAACTCCGGCCTTTAATTCAAATTTTGGCCGTAAAACCACCCTGTAATGAAACCAGTTGTCGATGTACCAGGGTTTTATATCCAGAGCATAGGCCAAAGTTGGGCTGTAACCCAACCTTCCTATTTTAATGCTGGCGGATGCCATTGCTGCTGGTTTGCCAAGTGAAAAAGCTGGAATGGGAGCAATTCCGTTGCAGTTAATACTAAAGTTAATCCCACTTCCAGGCTTGTTATTATTTTCCTGCGAGAAGCCAATAATTGGCAGAAGGAGAAGGAAAAAACGAACCCGGTTTTTCAAAGATTTAGTTAGTGTAGTACTTGCTAAAAATAATCATTATGACATTGATTAATGAATTCTGTAAGAAGATTTTTTTCCCCTTATGCCAGGATAGGAATTAAAACTGCTTCCGTTTCCAGCCAGGAAATATCTTGAACAAATAAGACTAAAATGCCTTTTATTGCTGAACAAAACGTCCTTTTTGCGGTTTATTGAAGCATGATCAGAATAGAGGATAATCTGGGAAGAAGATTTGAAAAACTGCGGGTCAGTTTGATCAACGACTGCAATTTTTCGTGTGTGTATTGCGTAAGCGAAGATCTTACTGATTTAAATGGCCATTCATTTCCGGAAATTCATAAAGATAAACATCTCGACCTGGATGAATTTGTCCGACAAATCAAAGCAGTTCATCGTTTGAACCCACTGAAAAGTGTTCGTTTAACCGGAGGCGAACCCTTGTTGTACCGGAATCTGATTCCACTAATTGGAGAAATCCGTAATCTCGGAATCGAAGACATACGCCTTACCACCAACGCCTATTACCTGAAACAAAAAGCCAAAAAGCTGGTGGATGCCGGTTTGAAATCCGTTAATATTTCAGTGGACGCCATTGAACCGGAGGTCTTTAACCGGATTGCACGATTTGGGAATACAAGTCGTGTTTTCGAAGGGATTGAAGCTGCCGTGGACACCGGAATGAATGTAAAGCTGAATGCAGTTGTTATGCGTGGAAAAAATGAGTCGCAAATTATCCCACTGCTTGAATATGCCACTCAGCTGGGTGTAAAAATACGCTATCTCGAGCTGATGAAAATGGGGCATTTATATCATTCCGACAACAATCATTTCTTTTCGGAAAAGGAAATTCTGGAGACTATCCAGAAGAAATATCAAATTGAACCACTTCCACGAAAACAAGCTGAAACGGCTCATTACTGGAAGGCTTCAAACGGGGGTCTTTTTGGCATCATTGCCAACGAGTCGACACCCTTTTGTCACGACTGCAACCGATTAAGGATGGACAGCAACGGCAAATTTTATGGTTGTCTGAGCAACTCACACGGAGAAAAGTTAACCCCCTACTTATCGAACGACGAAAAGCTGGCTGAGAAACTGAACGGATTACTAAGATTAAAACAGCCGGTAAAATTTCATGGAAGTGAATTATCAATGAGAAATATAGGAGGATAATATGGAACAGATGACAGTGCAAGTGGTCTGCTTTGCAGGCTTGCGGAAATATTTTGGCAGTAAAACCGGAGTAAAAGTTGAAGTTGGCTCAAGCTACCAGTCTATTTTGGAAGCATTGGCAAAAATCAATCCAGAAGCCGGCGAAGTACTTAAAAGTTGCCGTATTGCAGTAAATGAACAATTCGTGGCACCCGACAGTCCATTAAAAGAAGTTGATACTGTTTTTCTAATACCGCCTTCCAGCGGAGGTTAAAAATCAAACCTTATGAAGCATTTACAATATAACGATATCGATTACCGGACTCTCTTTGATGGTTTCCGCAATCCAAACAGCGGTGCGGTGGTGCTGTTCAGTGGCGAAGTTCGCGACAATAACAAAGGCCGCGAAGTTACACATCTCGAATATGAAGCTTATGAACCCATGGCCGACAAGATGATTGCCGAAATTCTGGCAGAAGCAAAATTGCGGTTTAAACTGAACCATGTAGCATGTGTTCACCGTCTGGGGAAAGTTGAAATTTCAGGCTGTGCCGTGGTGGTGATTACAGGAGCCGGGCACCGTAAAGAAGCGTACGATGCCAACCGCTTTATTATCGACAGGGTAAAAAATGAAGTACCAATCTGGAAACATGAATTTTTTACTGATGGGACCAGCGAATGGGGGCAGAATTGCGATTGTGTAACCAACGGACACGAACAACATCACGAACATCGTCATGAAAAAGCTTAACAAAGAAGATTTTACACGTTTTACCCGCCATTTCTCGTTACCCGAAATTGGTAAAACCGGACAGGAAAAGCTAAAAAACGCACGGGTGCTGGTTGTTGGTGCGGGAGGACTTGGGAGTCCGTTACTAATCTATCTGGCTGCTGCGGGCATTGGCACCATCGGAATTGCAGACAACGACGTGGTAAACATTTCAAACCTCCAGCGCCAGGTGTTGTACAACGCTGACGAAGTAGGCAAAAAAAAAGCCGTACTTGCTTCCAGTAAACTAAAGGCTTTGTACCCCGAAATCGATATTATCATTTATGATACCCGGATCGACGAAGAAAATGCGGGTAACTTGATCAATGATTTTGATGTAATTGCCGATTGCACTGATAATTATGAAACACGTGCACTGATTGGAAAGTATTCGGCCCTCATGAATAAACCGCTGGCTTTTGCATCGGTGCTAAATTACGAGGGACAGGTAAGTGTTTTTAATTACCGGGGTGGCCCCGCTTTTAGTAAACTATTCCCAAGTGTCCCTAAAGATGGGACGTACACGGAAAGTGAAATAGGTTTAATCGGGGTATTACCGGGCATTGCTGGCACCCTGCAAGCCAACGAAATAATTAAAACCGTTACCGGATACGGAGAGGTTTTAAGCGGCAAACTACTGGTATTTAATATTCAGGAAAACAGGTTCAATCTATTCCACTTTTGATAAAATTAAGTTCACTTTTCTTCCATTTGTAAGTTTACTCATGTTTTGTATTCCATCCTTTACAACTCAGTACCGGTTCTTCCGTTCCCATATCCTTTTTAAATACGTAACCAGATATTTTCCTTTTTTCGCCAGGTAATAAAGAAACGTAATTATCGTCCCAAAATACGGGGAGTATTGTCATTCCGCTTTCTTTGTCTTTTATAGCCAGTTCAACAAAAAATGCTAATTGACCGCCTGGATTCTCAAGGCTTACGTCTACCCAAAGAGTATCTCCTTTGGATTCGAATACGTGATCCACATTGATTTCAATTTCGGGTAAAGTATTAATACCGGTCAAGTCGGCATACGATGAATTGGGTGTTACAAACCACGTGGAATTCTTATAGTCGAGAACATCTTCCTTTGCTGAAAGCCAGTAAAAGTTAATTGCAACGGGTTCATTTTCCGAATTTTTTAGCCTAAGATCCAGAAAATAGGTTGCGGGCAGATTTTTGATTTCCGGCATTTCCACTATTTTCTTTGCCTGATTTTCACCAATTTCAACTGCCGTAGTTTTTGTAAAAAGTTCAGTTCCTGAAGGCGAAAAAACACGGATGTCAGCAGTAAGATTATCAATCGCCTCTAAATAATCATTCGACAAATAAATGTTTTTGTCACCGTAGTTATAGACAATATTCAAAGGGCGGCAGGCGTTTTTGGCTGCATAAAAAGCTCCGTTGGGCATCAGGTACCAATCGTACAACTGCCACAGCATTCCGGGCCAGGCCGAGTTCAGCATCCACTGAATCACCCCGGTTGCATCGGGTCGGTTTACTTCAAAAGCTTCAAACATGGGCCGCATGGCTTCGTAATTGGCCATCTGTGCTTTATATGCAAAAGTCTCCACATTATCAACTTCGCCATATCGCTCATTAAACGGGTTCATCCAATGTTTGTAGTTGCCGAATTCGTTTCTGCCCAAATGATACATCCACATACTGTCGACAGGCCATAAATGCTCTTTTGGAATCATTCTCTTAATACTTTCGATGGGCGAAGGCTGAATGCCCGGCCCGGTTTCGGTATTGAATCCGAAAGCTCCTCCGTTTCTTTTATCGACATACCAGTAATTAGGCGTTACATACGAATAGGGGCCATTCATTTTCACACCGCTTTTACCCGTGATCTCGCTGACAGCAGAACCACAGCTATTCAGAATCGGGCGCGTACCATCATTCTCCGTCAACATCTCGTTCAGCTTTGTCTCCAATTCCGGCACCAACAGTTTATCGCTGCCGTACACCCACAGGAAAACACTCGGATGATTCCTGAGCCATTCCACCTGATCCATATAAGCTCTTGCATGTTGGCTGATCTCCACAGGTGTTTTGATTGCCATGTATTTATCTTCCGGTCTTCCGCAGTAACCTTCCCATTCCCACTGACAACTCCAGCCGATCATAATCAACAGGCCCAATTCATCGGCGCTATCATAAATTTTTTGATTATTTCCCCAAAATCCTTCCAGACGAATCGTATTCAGATTCATGTGTTTTACATAGCGAACCTGATCTTCTACTTTTTGGTCTGAATCATCCAAAAATAAATCATCGACCCAGCCGGCCCCTTTGATAAGGATTTTCTTTCCGTTGATTATAAATCCCCGATGCCCTTTCTCATTGACATAATCGGCTACTTCCCGTATCCCAAAGCGCACCGACTTTTGGTCGGATACCCTGTTCCCTAGTTTGGCAGAAATTTCCATGGAATAGAGATTGGGCTCACCCAAATTATTGGGCCACCATACTTTTGGATCTTTCAGGTTCAGTTCAGGATATCCTTCAGGCTTAAAACGTATTTCCTTGCCCTGCCCGGGTTCCAGGCTGTATTCCTGTTTCACAACTATGCCTTCAATGTTGGCCTCCACCTGCCCCGAAACTGCTTTATCCGAATTATTGACAAGTTGAGCCGAAATGGTAAGTGTGGCCTCGGTGAGTGTTTCGGTATTCAACCACGGTTTAACAAAAACCTTACTTACAGCTACCGCCCCTGTTTTGATCAGTTTTACAGGTCGCCACAATCCCATGTTGTTATCCGGCGGCCATGGATTCCAATCAACAAAACCAATAGTAAGATCGCCTTTTTTGGGAGGGATAACTTCAACAGCTAAGGTATTTGTACCGGACTGCAAATATTGGGTGACGTCCAGATTAAACATCCGGAAACAACCTTCAATCGTATCAGCCGATGCAATCAAGCTGCCGTTCAGCCAAACATTGGCTTTATAGTTTAAGCCTTCAAAGGAAAGGTTGTAAAACGATCCGTTTTTATCCTTTCCTATCTCAAAGGTCTTTCTGTACCACCATGGAATTTGAAACGGTTCGTCCGAAATTTTTTTAAGGTTATCTCCGAAAAAAACGTCTTTGTAAACATCGTTTCTCACCAGAGCCGCCATTATAGTCGCCGGTATTTCAATTTCGTAACCGTTTTCTACTTTATAAGTTGAACTGGAAATAGCTGCTCCGTTGACCTGGAGACCGTCGGAAGAAAAGACTTGCCAGTTTTTTGAGAAACCGTCAGGTGAAGAATTTGTCTCCGGTTTTTGCTGACATGACACAATACCCATCCCAAAAATTGCGCACAGCAAAATGCTTATTAATTTACGATTCATAGGTTTGATGTTAAGTTAAATTCAATTGCAACAATAAAACCGTGCAGAGAAGCCTCCGGTATTCAGGTGAAGGAATACCGGAAGATCCCGGACAATCAATAAAACGAAGAGCTGCTTACTATACAAGCTTCATCGTGTCCGGATTCCAACGCACCGGTTTCGCATTGTAATAGCTTTCGTTAGCCAGAAGAGCTGCTCCTGCGGCACGTAATCCGAAAACAGGGTTCTCAATAATTTCCTTTTTGCCACGAATACCCTGGAAGAAATTAAAGAAATGATCGTAGTGGCCACCTTTATAATCTGACGGAGCTTCGTAAATAGTTTCGCCAACCGCTAAATCAGCCGCTCTTTCGTTAATGTATTTCAGATCGTACCCTTCTTTGATTTTCTTTTGCATTTCTTCGGTATAGGCAATCAAAGAATAGCTTTCGGGTTTCATATTCAGTTTCGAGCGGATGAGTTTAACCCTATTTGAACCGATCTCCATTTCGCCTTCTGTGCCAACTAGTCGGAACCCGCCGCCACCGCCGTTTCCGGCTATGAAGTTTACACGGAAAGCCGCATTGAACGCAGCATGTGTATTAGTTTCAGGGAAATCATACAATGTTATGGATACGTCGGGTACGTCCCTGCCATCGTTCCAGTAGCGCAGCCCTCCGGTTGCCTGGGCCCTTTCCGGGCCGTTTG
Source organism: Draconibacterium sp. (assembly GCA_011620585.1). Classification (GTDB taxonomy): domain Bacteria; phylum Bacteroidota; class Bacteroidia; order Bacteroidales; family Prolixibacteraceae; genus Draconibacterium. The sequence goes on along the minus strand of WOYV01000118.1, from coordinate 66,412 downwards.
AACTAATAACGTAATGCAAGGTTGAGAATGCGTGCACAAACAGGTCGCCGGCTACTCCGGTACCGTAATCCTTATAGTTTCTCCAACGGAAAAAACGTTTGAGTTCGAATGGAACTTTGGGTGCTCGTCCGAGGAAGGTATCGAAATCCACTGTATCCGGATTGGCATCCGGTGGAATCGGATATTGCCATGCACCTTCCGACGAATAACGGTCGTTGAACATGTCGAGCATTACAATTTCGCCAATCGCCCCGTCTTCGTACAATTGTTTGGCTTTTTCGTTGCCCAGCGACGACATCCCCTGGCTTCCAATTTGCATCACCATACCTGATTCTTTCCATGCCTGGATCAGTGGATGGCCTTCGTCGAAGTTTTGCACCATGGGTTTTTCGCAATAAACCGCTTTCCCGGCTTTTAAAGCTTCAGCGCTTATTTTAATGTGCCAGTGATCCGGAGTGGCAATAATCACTGCATCAATATCTTTTCGGTTAAGAATTTCGCGGTAGTCGCGGGTTACAAAAATATCGTCGCCCCATAATTCTTTTGCCCGCTGCAACCGGCCGGTATATAAATCGCAGGCCGCTACCAGTTTTACTCCCGGCACCCGAAGCGCTGCAATTGTATCGTTGATTCCCTGGATACCTGTTCCGATAAGTGCAAGCTGCACCTGGTCGTTGGCGGAAAACTGCCCCGGTTCGTAATCCCGTGATCCCAACGTAAACCGCTGAGTGTAAGAATTGGCTAATAATAATGGAGAGGCTGAAACAAGGGCTGTTCCCATGACCGTTTTTTTAAGAAACGATCTTCTGGATGATGAATTGTAACTTTTCATAGGTAAGATTATTTAGTATTAGTTAGTTTACAAAGCCGCTTTCTTTTTTTGAAAAGATTGTGGCTATACAATACTAACAAATTTATAAAAGATTCGGAAGAATAACATACTTACCCTGAGATTGACAAAGAACTATACCTCAATGCGCTTTCATCGCCTTCTTTATTCAATCGTTTACAGGAACGTATGCGCTTGAAATGACGTGGTGAACTGCACCATGAGTTATGAAAACAGGACTTCCTTTTTTAAGGAAATCCTGTTTATGGTTCTATAAAAGCTATGTCCCCGTATTTTTTGAAGAATTAGCTATCAAAATTATTATCAATAAAAGGCTGATTATAATACCTTGTTCCCGTGGCTTTAAATAAAGCGTTGCCGAGTGCTGCAAAAATGGGCGGGAACGGAGGTTCCCCCAAACCAGTTGGAGCAATCTCGTTTTGCACAAAATGTACATCGATTGATTTTGGCGTTTCATTGTGACGGATCATTCTGTAGGTATCAAAGTTATCCTTATCCGGAGCTCCGTCGGTAAAAGTCATTTCGCCGTACATGGCACATCCTATTCCATCAACAACGGCGCCTTCCACCATGTTAACAGCGGCATCCGGATTCACCACAATACCGCAATCCATGGCGCTGACAACCTTCTCCACCCTGGGCTGGCCATTTTCCATTACCACATCCACCACGTGGGCAGCATAACTGTTATGACAGAAATAGGCGGCAACACCCCGTTTGAGGCCTGAGTCGTTTTGTCCCCAGCCGGATTTATCGCGAACTAATTCAAGTACACCTGCATAACGCGCTGCATCGTAATCATTTCGTTCACCCACCGGATTTTCCTGTGCCCGTTTAAACAGATCAAGACGGAACTGGATCGGGTCTTTCCCGGCTGCTTCTGCCACTTCGTCCAAAAACATTTGTTCTGCGGGCCCAATAAAATTTGATCGGGGAGCGCGAAATGCACCGATCGTGATATTGGAATCAATCGACCATTCTTCGGCCAGATAATTTTCAACCGCACCGGCCGGAAAACGATTGGCATGCAACGGGCTTTCAGGAATTCCACCTGCTTTGGCGTGAAATGCAGTAAGGTTATTGTTTTCATCCAGCGCTGCACGGTAGGTTACATAATACGTTGGGCGAAATACTCCAAAACGAGTTGTATCTTCTCTCGAATAAATAAGTTTCACAGGAGCTTTTACCTTCTGGGAAATTACAGCGGCTTCAGTAGCATAGTGGTTATAGGCGCGTCGTCCAAATCCACCACCCATCCGTGTCATTTGTACATCGATTTTTTCTACAGGAATTCCTAATCTTGCAGCAATTGTATTTTCCACAAATTCAGGAGCTTGCGAAGGCCCGATCACCGTAACCATATCATCCCTTACATCCGCAAAGAAGTTAATGGGTTCCATCATAAAATGGGCAAGATAAGGAGCAGTATAAGTTCGTTCGATGATATTAGCGGCCTTCTTAAAAGCTTCTTCCGGATTGCCGTCCCTGCGAACGATCCTTCCGGGTTTGGCCGCTGCTTCTTCCATTTTTAACTTATGATCTGCTGTACTTTCAAGACCCGCAGGTACAACTACTTTTTGATCACCTCTCCTTCCTGCTGCAGTGTATTCATAGTCAGAAAAAGGTTCCCATTCTACGTTTAACATCAACTTTGCATTCATTACTTCCCAGGTCGAAGTGCCAACAATGGCAACCAGTTCGGTAAATGCATCGGTATCAAATCCGTTTCTTTTGTAGTCGTCATTATAGGTTTTAAACGAAAAAATATCCTTGATACCCGGCATTGCTTTGGCTTCAGTGGCATCGAACGATTTTAATTTCATACCGAATGCCGGAGGAATAGCCACCGTTGCGATCAGCATTCCTTCCTTTTCCACATCGAGGCCAAACATGGGTTTGCCGGTTACCAGGTCTTTCCCGTTGACATTTTTTCGGGATGTTCCGACAATTGTAAAATCTTTTGGCTCTTTCATTTCCACTTCTGTTGGAACAGGCATCTGCGCGGCAGCTGAAGCGAATTCGCCATAGCCCGCTTTTTTCCCGCTACTGGTATGAAGAAGCATTCCGGCAGCCGTTGTAATTTCAGCCACAGGAACATTCCATGCTTTGGCTGCGGCTTCGCGTAGCATCTGACGTGCAGCGGCACCTGTGGTCCGGAGCATTTGCCATGAAGTTCGCAGCGCCTGGCTTCCACCGGTAAACTGTCGTTCGAACCGCACCGTATCAAACGGCGCCTGTTCAACCATCACGTTTTTCCAGTCCACATCCAGTTCTTCGGCAATTACCATGGGCATGGAAGTCATCACCCCTTGTCCAAATTCCGGATTTTTTGACATGATGGAAACCACGCCGTTTTCTCCGATTTTCAAATAGGCATTGATCTCGAACCATTCTTCAGGAATTTCCAATTCATTTACAGAACCTGGGTTACAGGCAGCCAAAAGATTAAAACCCAGCACTAAACCACCACCGGCAAGCACGGAGCTTTTTATAAATGAACGTCTTCCGAATTGTATTTTTGTTGTTGTCATTTCTTTTGTTTTTAGGTTAAATTATGAATTGGCAGCAGTTTTTATGGCCTGCTTAATTCTTGTGTAAGTACCGCATCGACAAATGTTTCCACTCATCGCCGTTTCAATTTCCTCATCACCCGGATGTGGATTGCTGTTCAAAAGAGCTGCTGCCGACATGATCTGCCCCGGCTGGCAATATCCGCACTGGGCCACGTCGTGTTCCAACCAGGCTTCCTGAACCGGATGGTCGCCGTTTTCAGAAAGTCCTTCAATGGTGGTGATTTCCTGATCGCCAACCGAATCGACAAAGGTGATGCAGGAACGTACGGCTTCTCCGTCGAGATGGATTGTGCAGGCCCCGCACTGCGCCACTCCGCAACCGTATTTAGTACCCATCATTTTAAGATGGTCTCTAAGAACCCAAAGCACTGGGGTAGATGGATCTACATCTACCTGGTACTGTTTCCCGTTAATTTTTAATTTGAAAATTGCCATAGTATAAAGTTTTTATTGTTATTTAATACTATCCTAACTATATCATTTTTAGCCATTTTACCCCAAATCGTTAACAAAAGGCTGGCTGTATAAACGTTTACCCTTTGCTTTGTACAGCGCGTTGGCTAAAGCTGCCATTATTGGAGGAAAAGCAGGCTCTCCCATTCCCGTTGGATCTACTTCGCTTTCCACAAAATGAATGTCGATCGTTTCGGGCAGCAGCGGATCTCCGTAGCGAATCATCTCATAAGTGTCGAAGTTGTTCTGATCCGGTACGCCATTGGTAAATGTTAAATTTCCATACATGGCTACACCAATTCCATCCACAATACTACCCTCGGCCTGGTTTTTAAGCCCGTCCGGATTAATCACAATCCCACAGTCAACGGTGCAGCAAACGTTTTTGGTTTTTGGTTTGCCTTTTTCAATGATAATATCAAGTGCCTGAGCCACATAGGTTCCGTGTGCAAAATAGGCCGATACACCGCGATGGACTCCGGCTTGTCCTGTTCCAGCTTTCTCTTTCAACAGTTTAATGACTCCGGCTAAGCGATCAGCGTCGTAGCCAACCCGTTCTCCTACCGGATTGGTTTTTACCCTGTCGAGCAATTCCAGACGAAACTCAATCGGATCTATGCCAGCTGCCTCGGCCACTTCGTCGAGGAAGGATTGCTCGGCTACCGCCATAAAATTCGATCGCGGCGCGCGGTACGACCCGATGGTAATGTTAGAATCGATTTGCCAGCTTTCGGCCAGGTAATTATCCACCGCACCAGCCGGAAACAGATTTGGGTTGATAAGCGGCGACTCAACCAAACCACCCGCCTTTACATGAAAAGCGATGAGCTTATTATTTTTATCCAGGGCGGCACGGTAATCGGCGCGGTAATAAGGGCGGTAAATTCCGCCGGTCATATCGTCTTCGCGTGAGTAAACCAATTTAACAGGCGCCTTTACATGCTGCGAAATAAGCGCTGCTTCAATCATCCAGTGAGCATACGAACGTCGTCCGAATGCACCACCCATTCGGGTCATTTCCACTTCTATTTTTTCAACCGGCATTCCCAAACGGTGCGATAGCGCATTCACGGTTAACCCGGGTTTCTGGTTGGGTCCCTTTAGTTTGGCCCATTCGTCAGTAACGTGAGCAAAGAAAGAATAGGGTTCCATGTTGTTATGTGCCAACCATGGACCAATAAATGTACTTTCAATAATTTTGGCTGCATTTCTGAAAGCATCCTCCGGGTTACCATCTTTTCGCAGGACATTGCCTGGTTGGGCGGCCATTTCAGCGCTTGCACTTTTATGCCAGTCGGAATTTTCGGGTTTCGATGGAATGTTAAGCTCCTGTTTTCCTGCATAATAATCATTTCTGGTGATGGTGTGATCCTGAATTTGCTCCCATTCCACTTCAAGCATCAGTTTGGCATTCATTACTTCCCAGGTCGAGTTACCCACGATAGCCACCAGTTCGTTAAAAGTAACCGTGTCGAAATGTTCCCAAACGTAATCTTCGTTAAAAACTTTAATCTGAAATACATCTTTAATTCCGGGCATAGTTTTTACCGAAGACGCGTTGAACGATTTCAGTTTCATTCCAAAAGCAGGGGGGTGCACAATCATGGCGATCCGCATGTCTTCTTCCTGAATGTCGTACCCGAAAAGTGGTTTCCCGGTAACAATCTCTTTACCCACCACATTTTTGGGTGAAGTTCCGATGATCGCAAAATCTTTCACAGCTTTCAACTCCACATCAGCCGGAACGGGAATGCTTGCAGCAGCCGTAGCCAGTTCACCATAAGTGGCTGACTTCCCAGAACTTTTATGGTGTAACACGCCTTTCGCAGTAGTTACCTCACCTACGGGGACATGCCAGCTTTGAGCCGCGGCTTCGCGCAGCATTTGGCGTGCTGTTGCTCCTGCTTTTCGCAGTGGGTTCCAACCTGACCGAATGGAATTACTGCCCCCCATGTACTGACGCGAATATAATTTTGTGTCGAGAGGAGCCTGCTCAACCACGACATTTTTCCAATCCACATCCAACTCTTCGGCCACAATCATTGGCATGGCGGTTAATACCCCCTGCCCTCCTTCTGGGTTGGGTGAAAAAATGGTAACACGACCGTCTTCCCCAATTTTCAGGAAGGCGTTAAAATTTGCCCATTCTGAAGCGGAAACGTCAGTTGCTTTTTCCACGGCAGAAGCTGCTGATGCGAGCCAGCTCAACCCTAAAACAAGGCCGCCTCCGGCCATTACCGAACTTCTGAGAAATGCGCGTCTGTCAAGGGTAGTTTTTTCGATCGTCATCCTTATTTATTTTATGAAATTGCTGCTGTTTTAATCGCTTGTTTTATGCGGGTATAGGTACCGCAACGGCAAATATTCCCGTTCATGGCGGGTTCAATTTCCTCATCACCCGGATGTGGATTGTTGTTCAAAAGAGCTGCCGCCGACATGATCAGCCCGGGTTGGCAATATCCGCACTGGGCCACGTCGTGTTCCAACCATGCCCTTTGTACCGGATGGTCGCTACCCATAACAAAGGCGTTGATGGATCGACATCGGCCTGGTATTGTTTTTTGTTAATTTTCAGATAAAAAACTGCCATTTAATTATTGTTTATGTAAAAAAAAACATCCCATTAACTACATATTTAACAAATACTTATACATTTTGTTTTCACTAAGCATTCAATTATTATTTACAGATATTTTTATCTCTTTTGTATTCAGAATTAAAGCCCTGGAGTAAAATTCCAGGGCTTTAAAATTTTTACTTTATTCAGCCACTTTCAAACACAACATCTTATTTTGATCGCGGATCAGCAGTTTCCCATTGGCCATTGCGATTGGCGCCCAGTTTTGTCCCGAACCAAGTAATTCAGCAGACGCCAAAGGTTTGAAACCGGTAGGATCGGGTTTAATCAGATAAAGCGATTTGGCTCCGTCGGTTGCCAGAATCAGTCCATCTACTAAAATCATACTTCCCTTATCAAAGTTAGGTTCCCTTTTCGTCTTCCACATAATCTCTCCGTTTTCATTCATACATGAAAGTCCATCACGGGTTTCGTTATTTGAAAACTGTGCATAGAAATAGCCTTTGTAATATAAAGGCGGTTTGGTGTGTTCGCCAAATTCTGCTGTTTTGAATAGTTCGTTAGCCACATATTCGCTACCGTTTTTTACGATCTGGATCATGGCAGAACCTGAACGGTATCCCCCAACAATCAAAAGTTTGTTTTCACCTGCGTTGTATGCGGTTGATGAGGGAATCCAGCAACTCCAGTTGGAATAGGTCCAAAGTACCTTACCATCTTTTGGGTTTATTCCAACAACGTTACTTGGTGTCTTTTCTCCACCACCAAAACCACCGCTGGAAGCTGTAATCATAACCACCTGATCTTCACCATCGATTTTTGCGATGGAAGGGCTCACATACCCGATATTTCCCAATGAAGCTGTTTTCCATACCACTTCTCCGGTTTGTTTGTTGTAGGCAACCACACCTGTTTCGGGAGTTTGCGAGGCAACTATCAGCAATTCGCCGTAAATTAAGGGGCACTGGGCAATTCCCCACATCGGGAAATGAGCGCCACCAGCCAATCCTGCAAATTTATCTTCACCTGCTTTTGGAGGTTCTCCACCAAAGTCGGTCCACACATTTTTCTTCCAAACCGGCTGATGTGTATTTACATCGAAGCAATACAAGTCTCCGTTATGCCCACAGGAATAAACGCATTTCTCGTCAACAGCCGGAACACTTCTCGAACCGGGAAACTCTACTTCTCCCGGAGCTTCGTACCCAAATTTCCATAGTTCCTTGCCGGTTTCCATATCAAAACATCTCATGTAATCGCCGTATTTATCATCGCGATCGAGCAGGTAAGCTTTACCATCTTTAATAACAGGGCCCCCGAACCCGATGCCGACTTCAGTTGTCCAAAGTACTTCAGGTCCATCAGCAGGCCAGGCTTGTAATAACCCTTCCTGTGTTGTTTCGCTATTTCCCTTCGGCCCCAGAAACCGGGGCCAATCCTGGGCATGAACATTATTGGCAAAAACCATAATTAGGAATACACTTAGAAAGAGCAGTCGATTTTTCATGTTGATTGTTTTTTTTGATTTTGAATAGTTTTGGTTTTAATTGAAATCAGAATATAAATCGGTTGAAGTTTAATGACATTAATGATCGCCTGGCGCCATCAGCCTGGTAAACGACAGGGAGCCTAATTTCCAGTTTTTTATTTAATTTCTATTGAGCATCGACGAATTTCTTATTAAACGAATAACTCACCCCCACGTTCCAGAGGAAATCAAACCCGGAAGGAATTTCTGATGAAATGGGTTTATTAATCAAGCCTGAAACGGTAAAGGGACTATCCTTTTTACTGATTAAAACCCGGGCGTTAAAAAACACTCCGCTATTTGCATCCATTTTCAGGTAGTAGACTTCCGGGGCAATTCTGCCCACAATATTCCCGGCAATGGGGATGTTTGAAATGGCAGGCCGGAATGAAGGCATATAGGTATTTTGGGTCATGTTCGCATCCAATCCCCGGGAATAAAAAAGATACGCTCCCAGACTAAGGTATTTATTAAACTGATAATTCGGGGACATTGCACCTGCCAGATACCGGGTGGTATTGATAACATCCCGCTCCGTTCCATCAGCATTGTACAAGGTAATTGCTTTATACGATAACGAATGATTAACATGAAAAGTCACTTTAAACTTCTCGGTAAAGGTGGCGTAATACCGCCCCCAGAGAACGATAGCCCATGGTTTTCCGTCTTTTAACGAAAAGCGGAATTGGGGCTCGAAAGTGAGTTTTCGGCCCAGCTTCATGTCGAAAATTATAGCCGGATCGCCTAAAGTAAGGTTGGGAATTGTTGAGATACCTTTGTTTTGAATGGTAACCATAGTCGAAAAGTGGTTTGTTTTTTTAGTTGTACTGTCTTCATTTTGGGCGGTTACGATTTGTGAATATCCGATAAAAAGAAGGCTTATTGCAAGGATTTCGTATTTAAAATATTTAGTAATGTGAAGCATGTTGAATTCTGTTTTTTGGTTCTTTATTGAGCAGGCGACTTAAAATCCCCTGCTCAATAAAAGTTTAAATACCGCCACGGGTTTGAATTTTAGCTCTGTTTTTAAAGGCTTTTTCGATCACATCCAGTCGGGCTTTCGTAGGATCTGGTTTTCCAACTGGTTTACCATCGCGCTGGAATTCAAGGATTTCGTTTGTCTTTGGATTATTAACAGGCCAGTTCGGCAATCCAACACCATTGGGATTACCCGTTTTGGCAAAGTTTATCCAATAGGCATTCATGATTCTGGCAACCTCTTTATCCTCGGCTGTTGGAGATGGCGGCGGCCCAAAGCCTCCCCTTGCCCCAAGGTTGTCGAATGCATAAGAAATATCGGTTCCATGTCCGGGGCCATATGGCATCCATTCCTTCATGGAAGAAGGTACATAATTGAAAAGGAAGATGTAGGCCGGTTCACCGATAGCGGTAAAAGCCCTTGCAGAAAACCGGGCCGGTTCCGCCCATACCCAATCCGTGTTAAACCTTGTCCGTACCTCGGCGAATTCTTTGGTACCATCCGGATCATAGGCAGCTCTTGCCTCGCTTTCCAGATCGCCAAACAGTGAGAACAATTCATCTTTTGATGTGCTGGCATTCACAAATTCCCCACTATTTTCTGCACTATTACAGCCGATGATGAGAGGGACCTGTGCCTGTCGGCCTGCTTTGTATGCACTCTCGGCAGTCTCGGTAACAAATTTACCGTCCAAAATCGGACCTGGATAAATACGAGGGCCTCCCTGGCCATCTGTTTCTCCGCCACTCACAATGTCCACAACAGGAAGGGCGCGTAACTTAGCCAGTGCGGCTGCGTCTGTCCCTTCGATCCCATGCTTTTTTGCAAAGGTTATTCCAATCGTTTCCGCGGATACAGGGTAAAGAGCATCAGCATTTTCTTTGTTGATTGGCCTTCCGGTCAGAACGCCATCGCGGCCACCGCCGGAATGACTGATTGCCTTATGGAAAAGGCCTCGAGCAGAAGGTATGGAAAGGAGGGAAAGCACCGATACACCACCGGCAGAGAAACCAAAAATGGTAACATTTTCAGGATCGCCCCCGAATGCTGCAACGTTATCTTTCACCCATTGCAGGGCTGCCATCTGATCCATAAACGCGTAACTTCCTTTAGCTTCTTCAGGATGCTCCTTGCTCAATGCAGGAAATGCAAAATGGCCAAGGCGCCCCAAACGATAATTCATTGATATTAGGATTACTCCCCGTTTGGCAAATCCAACCCCGGATGTGTTGCCGTTTCCACCGGTAAAACCACCACCGTGGATCCAAACCATTACCGGCAATTTTGCTCCCGCTTTGGCATCGGCAGGTGCCCACACATTCAGGTACAGGCAATCTTCCGACGAGCCTTTCTGAATTGTTCCGGGTGCGGCACCCCATCCGGCTGCTGCACAGGTAGGGCCAAACTCTTTTGCATCGCGAACACCATCCCATGGTTTTACAGGCTGCGGCGGGCGCCAGCGAAACTCGCCAAGCGGCGGAGCTGCAAAAGGAATTCCTTTAAAGCTGGAAACTTCCCCTTCAGTCATGCCACGTACAATTCCTGATTTAGTCTTAACTTCCGGTCCGGAGCCTTGCCCGGCATTCCCGGCTGAAGCTTTTGCATTTACTGAAAATGCAATAAGAATTAAAAAAAGTCCAATAATTTTTGATTTCATAGTCCTAATTCTTTATTTATTCAATATTGATTACTTATTCATTTATGTGTTTTTTCCAGAAATTTACTGCCAAATCGAGCCATCCTTCGGCATCGGTTCCGGTTCCAAGTCCAAAACCGTGTCCGGCATTTTCGTACCTGCGGTATTCCACTTCAACCCCTGCATTTCGTAAATTTTCAACCCGCCGTTCAACCGTATTTATATTTGCAATTCCATCGTTGGCAGCAACCGTAATAAACGAAGGCGAAAACTCACTGGAGTATGTCGATTGTCCGGTATATGCAATTACAACTGTTGCTGGTTTTGGCAGCTTGTCGCCACCATATGCTTCAACACCGTCGAGCGCAATATTACCCACCATACGGGCTCCGGCCGAACCTCCCCAAAGCGAATACTTTTCTCTGTTTACACCCAGCATTTCAGCATTGCGAAATACAAACGAAATGGCGGCGGCCAAATCTTCGGCGGCCCACTGTCCGCTGCCAATCCGGTACCGGATAACAAAAGCATTTAGCCCCAATTCACTAATTCGTTTTGCCAGTGGAAATCCTTCATGCAACGAACCTACATACGAGAAACCACCTCCCGGACAAACTATCGCAAACGGAGCACCCGGCTTACCTCGGAAGAAAAACAATCCGGTATTGACTTTTCGCGGATCTGATTCTTTCTTCTCTTCAGGATAGAAATCGTAAAAAATGGATTTGCCTGCTCCTTCCTCGTCAATCATATGATTTAGTGCATCGATTACATCAGCCGGATTTACATGACTGTGATACGGCGCCAAGGTCGCCACATTACGAAGACGCAGATTATAATAGGCCGAATTGTTATCGCGTGATAACAGCAACTCCCCAAAACCGTTAAAGGCCGGGTGATTAACAAGGTCGCTGACCAAATTATCTGTTGTTAGATGACTATACACTTTCTCCGGTTCATTTGTTATTTCAGATTGACTTTTATTGCCGTCGGCTGATTCCGGTTGGATACAGCTTAAACTGAGCAACATAAAAAACAACAATACAAGACTACTGCACACACCTGAAAAACAAAACCTTATACTACAATCTGAAGTTTTGTTTGTATTGCTTTTTAAACGCATAGCTTGTTAATCTTTTGGTTATATAAACGCTCATTCCCTTTTTTCTTTTTGAAAAAACACTTACAAATCAAGTTTTCGGCTTCCCATCCACGTAATAATTTCCGGGTCGTGGTGGTCAAAAAAGCTACTGGCTTTTTGATCAAGCGCTGCAATTGCTTTTATATCTTCCACACTTAACTCAAAATCGAAAATGTCGAAGTTTTCTATCATTCTTTCCTTTTTAACTGTTTTCGGAATGGCAACCACGCCTCTTTGTATCAACCAGCGAAGCACCACCTGTGCGACAGATTTATTGTATTTACTTCCGATTGAAGCTAAAATTTCATCCTGGAAAAGGTTGTTCCTTCCCTCAGCGAAGGGTCCCCACGATTCAATCTGAACATTGTTTTCACTTAAGAACTTTTGATTTTCAATTTGTTGATTGAAGGGATGTGTTTCAACCTGGTTGACCATTGGCCCAATTTCATTAAAAGTGATTATATCCATCACACGGTCGGGTTGAAAATTACTAACTCCAATGGCCCTTACCCTGCCTTCTTTGTAAAGCCCTTCCATAGCTCGCCACGATCCATGCACATCACCATACGGTTGATGAACCAGGTATAAATCGAGGTAATCGAGTTGGAGTTTTTCCAGCGATTTTTCAAACGACAATTTTGTGTTCTCGTAACCCGTATGCTGAACCCATAACTTTGAAGTAATAAACAAATCATCCCTGTTTATCCCGCTTTTTTTAATCGCATTACCAACCGCTGTTTCATTCATATACGAGGCTGCCGTATCGATTAAACGATAACCGGTTTCGATGGCGTTGAGAACGCTGGCTTCACATTCTTTTTGATTCGCGATCTGGAACACGCCAAATCCAAGGATTGGCATTTCAACACCGTTATTTAATTTTACTGTCTTCATTCCTTTTTATTCTTTATAAGTAATCGAATGTGCCTGGTAAGAAAAGCCCAAATTCAAGGCTTGCAAAGACCGAAAAAACGCAGTTCACTGTTGTAAATGAGTACTTTTCGGGCAAGCGTAACGCAGAAGTTGGGTTTTTCTTGCGGACACTATTTATTTATCCAGGCCTTTCTCTTTTAACCAACCCGACAACAGATCGGCAATCTCCACATTATTTAAATCTGAAAAAGGGAAGTGCGTATTTCCTTTGATTCCAATTTCAGGAAGGTGAACAACAGTAACATCCCCGCCGTGTTTGTTCACAATATCCCTCCAAATTCTGGCCATTTCAAGCCGGGCGCGCCAACCGTCGGTTCCCGGATTCGGATCGGGTGTTTCCGGGATAAAATCGCCGTAATAAATAATAATCGGAATTTTGGTGAGTTTCATGAAATCGTTCATTGAAACGCTTGAAGCCACCAGCGGGCCGGCCGAATTTTCGATGGGTGCAGGCAGCTCTCCTTCGGGAAAAACAAAACCGCTACCCGGTTCGTAGGAAACAACTGCTTTTATATTCTGATTTTTAATGGCAGTTAACCAGCCCATTCCACCCGAATGTGAATGTGTAACAAGAATACCATCTCCGATTTTATCGAACAATGCAGAAACGGCATCCACATTTATGTTAATATCGATAGGCCCAATATTGGGTACCATTTGCCGGAAATACTGGTTGAGCGCTTCCGGATCTTTTGAAAACTGCACACCCGGGGAAAAATCAGGCCACTCGCCCACGCGAAAGGTATTAAACCAGAACTGCTCGTCGGGAGTTGGGGTAATTGTGCCTTCTGCCATGCTGCGACCTGCGTTTCCACGTCTTGGCTGATCCATCAGATAGACGCTGTAATTTCTTCTTAAAAAGATATTCTGGTAGCCTTCCCGACCGTCAGGTGTTGTCTCCCAGGTTTTCGAAAATTGACCGATTCCGTGCCACATTACCAAAGGATATTTGTGTGCTTTCACCGGAATTTGATAAAAAACATAAGCATGATCGCCATGAAAGGTTTGACCTTCGGGAGTTCGCGTGATCGTGTTAAAAGTTCCCGGATTCTGCTTTATTGTTCCACCAACGGCAAAACTTCCTTGTTCAGTTATTCGAATAGGTTTTTGCTTTTTCGAAGACTGAGCGCCAGCATTAAATGCATTACTCATTATATAAACGATAGCAAACAGGTAAACTAAATTTTTAAGTTTCATCTTCGTCTATTTGTTATTAATTTGATTTTCTGGTTTACGCCACAAAGTTAAGACCTTAATTTATTGGAATTTGTATACGGATTACGGTATTTATAACCATTATTACGGATTGTGCTTTCAGGATGGTTTACCTTCGTTTGGATTGTATAAATTTGTTTCAGAATAGCACAAGAGTTATGGAAAAAATGAGCAGATTTAATACGGTAGCAGAATACAATGCTTTTAATAACCACGAAACCCTGCACCCGCTGGTAAGTGTGATCGATTTTTCAAAAGCCGATCCCCGACGGTTAAACCGCACTTATTTTGGGTTTTACCTGGTTTTGTTGAAAGACGTGCTTTGCGGCGACCTCCGCTACGGGAAAAATACCTATGATTACCAGGAAGGCACGCTCATTTTTCTGGCTCCGGGCCAGGTACTGGATATGGAACCCAGCGTAGAATTGTATCAACCAAAAGGGTATGGCGTTATTTTTCATGAGGATCTGATTGTTGGGACTTCTTTAGGCCGCCTGATTAACGATTTCTCGTTTTTTAGTTACAATGTGAACGAGGCGCTGCACATTTCGGAACGCGAACGCCAGGTGGTGATGGATTGTTTCTCAAAAATCAGTTTTGAACTGGAACATGCTGTGGATAAGCACAGCAAAAAACTCATTGCTTCCAATATCGAATTGCTTTTGAATTACTGCGACCGCTTTTACAACCGCCAGTTTATAACCCGCGAAAACGTAAACAAAGGAATTCTGGGGAAGTTTGAAGATCAGTTGAACAGCTATTTCTCATCCAACAAACCTTTTAAATATGGATTGCCATCGGTGGCTTATTTTGCCGATGAACTTCATTTGTCGGCAAACTATTTGGGCGATGTTATGAAAAAAGAAACCGGCAAATCGGCCCAGGAACACATTCAACTCAAACTTATTAGTTTGGCCAAAGACCTAATCCTGGAATCGGAAAAAAGCGTTTCTGAGATTGCCAGTCAATTAGGGTTTAAATATCCGCAGCACTTTAACCGGATGTTTAAAAAAGCAACAGGCCAAACTCCGGTAGAATACCGGAATTTGAATTGATTAAAAATTTGAAACCAGCCTTTTCCAAAGTTAAAAACTTTGGAAAAGGCTGATCAAACCGGGTTATTCGCCCACTTTAACACACAACATCTGCTTCTGATCGCGAATCAAAAGTTTACCGCCCGATAACGCCAGCGGCCCCCAGTTTTGAGCTCCAGATCGTGCTGATCGCTCATCGCCTCCTTCTTGCTCTGCCAGCATCTCTGATTTCGAGATGGGTTTAAAACCCTCCGGGCTGGGTTCGATCAGATAAAGCGTTTTTGCGCCGTCTGTTGCCAGCATCAAACCATCGGCAATGATCATACTACCCTTGTTAAAATCGGGATCGCGTTTTGTCTTCCACATAATTTCGCCATCCATATTCATGCAGGTAAGCCCATCACGCTTATTGTTTGTACCATATTCACCATAGAAATACCCTTCGTAGAAAATTGGCGTTTTTGTCTGGTCCCCAAATTCTTCGGTACGAAACAGTTCGGTTGTACCATAAGTTCCATCGGCTTTTTTAACAACCTGGATCATTAACGCTCCCAAATCGTAGCCACCTGTAATCAGGAGTTTATTGTTCCCGGCATCCACAGCCATTGGAATCGGAATTCGACAAAGCCAGTTGTTAAATTCCCAAACGATTTTACCGGTGAGAGGATCTATACCAACTACATTCCCAGGGATTGGATCCTGTCCGCGTCCGCCGCCCGATGCAGTCACCATCACCAAATGATCCTGGCCATCAATTTTTACGATGTTTGGGCTCACATAACCGGTTGGCCCCAGATTTTTGGTTTTCCATTTCAATTTGCCGGTGTTTTTGTCGTACGCCACCACTCCCGCTTCAGGAGCCTGGGATGCAAGGATCAGCAAATCGCCGTAAATCAACGGGCACTGAGAAATTGCCCATGTAGGAAATCCTTCAGGTACACGCGAACCCCCTTCTCCACTATTCCCGGGAACTCCACCAAAATCTGTCCATACGTTAGCTTTCCAAACAGGTTTATGAGTATTCAGGCCGATACAATACAAATCGCCGTAAGGGCCACAGGAATAAACATGTTGTTCGTCAACCACCGGAACACTTCGCGATCCGGGAAACATCACTTCACCCGCAGCATCGTATTCAAATTTCCAAAGTTCTTTGCCGGAAGCAAGTTCGAAACAACGCATTTTATCTCCGGTTTTATCATCGCGGTCAAGTAAATATACTTTCCCATCTTTAATCACCGGGCCACCATAACCAATGCCCACATCCACTTTCCAAAGTACTTCGGGGCCGGATTCAGGCCATGATCGCAAAAGTCCTTTTTCAGGAGATATACTGTTTCTCCCGGGGCCGCCATATTGAGGCCAATCCTGAGCAAATACAGTGGTACCAAACAAAAAAATACAGATGAGAATCAACAGCTTTTTCATAACATGCGGTTTTAATAGTTAATTAATTTTGGCACAGTATAACATAAAATCAAATCAATTACAAGAATCTGAGACGAATAAGCCTTTAAAGTGGATGTTTGACGGTTCAAACACCTCCCTAATTTTAAATCAAGGAATTTCTCTCGTAACTGATTTAATTGGTCTTTATTCTCTGAATACATTACAGTGCATAATATGTTTGAAAATACTACAATGAAAGAACCGTGAGACAGGCAATAAAAAATTAACTGACGATCATAGGTGATTCGGTAAAATTTTATGATTTTATTTTGGCAATACTTCGTTCAAACAAGCAATGGCGTTCAGCACTCGTGGATAACCAACATATGGCAATAATTGTGTCATTAAATTAATTAAAGTCTGCCGGTTGTTTCCAACATTTGCATTTCCACGAATATGCCCTTTCATCTGTGATTCAGTTCCTCCCAATGCAATCAAAAATGAGAGGGTCGCCATTTCCCTGGTCCTTACATTTAACCCATTCCGGGTTACATAGTCTCCAAAGCAATTGGCAGTTAAATAATGCTGAATATGAAGCAAATCTTTGGGCGAGTTCTGGTACAATTGATCAATCATATCTCCAAAAATCTCTTTTTGCTTGGCCAACCCTTTTTCAAATCTGGTTTCCATTGTTGTGGATGACTGGCCTTCCAATGGAAGTTTTATTCCTCTTTCAGTAAAAATTTCGTTAACGGAGTAAAGGAAATCAATGACTTTGGCAACTCCCACATAAGGCACGGCCTGATAAACAATTTCCTTTACCTCAACTGGAGTGATTCCAATATTAAGCGCAGCATTAGCCATCATTTTAAATTCGGTAAGCGCCTGACTGCCAATAGTAGATGCCAAAATCATTATCACCCGGGTTTTGGCATCCATGTTATCGTGATCAATAACTTCGCAGAACGCAAAATTGTCGAACACTTCAATCAATTCCGGATCAGTTTGAGCGGCTTTGGATTGATATCCAGGCCAAAGTTCTTCGTGATTTTTTTGTGCTTTTTCACTGATACTCATCGTTAACTCTCTTTTTTATAGTATTGAATTTTAAATGGCCTTATATTGAATTTTAAATGGCCTTATTTTCTAAACCGAAAGACCACGGTAGAAACAACTGCTTTATTAACGGTCAATCATTTTCTGGCTTTCTTCGGAATATCGTTCACCGGCCACTTTTATTTTTGAGGCGCCAACTTCAATTTCTGCAAGTTCTTCCGGAGAGAGAATAATAGAATCTCCGCCAATGTTTTCTTCCAAACGATGCAGTTTTGTAGTTCCAGGAATGGGTACAATCCATGGTTTTTGTGCCAGTAACCAGGCAAGCGCAATTTGAGCAGCAGTAGCATTTTTGCGCGCGGCCATTTGTTCGAGCAAAACTACAAAAGCTCTATTTGCCTGCATGTTTTCAGTCGACAAGCGCGGTACTGTGCTTCGGAAATCGGCGCTGTCAAACGAAGTATCTTCACTGATTTTGCCGGTTAGGAACCCTTTCCCCAGCGGGCTATACGGAACCAAACCGATTCCCAGTTCTTCAATGGCGGGCAGAATTTCGGCTTCCAGTTCGCGCCACCACAACGAGTATTCGCTTTGCAATGCTGCAACCGGCTGTACGGCATGTGCTTTCCTGATATTTTGTACTCCGGCTTCAGAAAGGCCAAAATGTTTAACTTTTCCTTGCTGAATCAGGTCTTTTACTGCTCCGGCAACATCTTCAATGGGCACATTCGGATCAACACGATGTTGGTAAAACAGGTCGATGGCATCAATTTTCAGTCGTTTTAACGAAGCTTCTGCTACTTTTTTAATGTTATCGGGGCGGCTGTTTAATCCCATCGTTTTTCCATCCTGAATGTCGAACCCGAATTTGGTGGCAATCACCACTTCGTTTTTAAATGGTTCCAGGGCTTTTCCAACCAGTTCTTCGTTGATGAATGGTCCGTAAACTTCGGCGGTATCAAAAAAAGTTACACCCATTTCTACGGCTTTGCGCATCATTCGAATCATCTCTTTTTCATCGGAAATTGTTCCGTAACCAAAACTCATTCCCATGCAGCCCAGTCCGATAGCTGAAACTTCGAGGCCGCTGTTTCCTAATTTTCTTTTTCTCATATTAAATTAATTTTATCCAATACAAAATTCAAACAATTACTTTGCTAATACTAACTATTAACAAACATTTCGTTACGAAAATGAAACATTTCTAAATTTCGAAGGGTTCATTTCGGTGTGTTTTTTAAAGAAATTATTAAAATGGGTTACTTCGTTAAAACCAAGCGACCAGGCTATTTCAGATACGTTCCACTCGCTTTGTTTTAACAAGACTTTTGATTCCTGGACCACTCTTTCGGCAATCAATTGTGTGGTAGTTTTGCCAGTCGTGGTTTTCACTGCACGGTTCAGGTGATTGACATGCACAGCCAGCCGATCGGCAAATTCAGAAGCCGAGCGCAACTTTATCTTCTGATGCGATTCATCTACCGGAAACTGCCGTTCGAGCAATTCCATAAACAGCATCGAAATACGTTGGTTGGCATCCATGTTTTGCTTGTTTACCCGGGAAGAAGGTTCCATTTTCATGGCCAGATGAATCAATTCAAATACCAGGTTGCGCAACACATCGTATTTATGAATATAATCCGAAGTGATTTCTTCGAACATCCGCTCGTAAATTCCCAGAACGATTTTTGTTTGTTCCTTGCTCAGTTCGAAAATATGCGAACTACCGGGCTGAAAAACAGAATATTGGTTGATATTACCGAACTGATGAAAAAACCCGTGGTTGAAGATACAGTAAACTCCGTGTTTGATATTCTCCAGACAATCCCACTTGTAGGGTATCTGAGGGTTGGAAAATGTGAGAGAGTAATTTTTTACATCCACAACCTGATCGGCATATAACACTTTGCTATCGCCTTCTGTTAGCATGACTTTATAATAATCGCGCTTTTGATACGGAACCGGTTTGGGTTTTTCGCCTGTATACGGCTCGATTTTGAATAAATTAAAGTGCCCAATCTCTTTTCGGAGATTTTCGGGGATCCATTCAAATTTCCTTTTATAAAATTCTTCCAGGCTTTCTGCTTTGTTTTCCATCACTTTGTTTCTTATTCCCTTCAAATTACAATCTTTTAAAGTTTTTGCCAAATATATAAACCAGGCCCACATTCAAATAATCACTTACACATTTCAAACAAATCTATATCTTAAAAACCTATTCCTTCGGTATCGCCCCATTTTCAAATCAAGGCTTTTAGATATTATTTGTCAAAAATTATACAGATTGAAAAAGTAAAGCCCGCTACGAAATTTGTGAATGCATTTTTGTGCCGGGACCATCGCTAAATTTTAAAAAATGACCGCATTGTGATATGTTTTTTTGCAAAGTGTTTTAGCAATCCATTTTTTTTAGAACTTTAGAAATCGAATAACGTGACCTAAATCAAATTCATAGAATATGAAAAAATTGCTCTTTACCCTCGCTCTTTCCATTGTTGTGTTCTTTATATCGGCGCAGGAACCACTGTCGTATTTTCTTCCCAACGATGTAAGTTACGATCCGGGAATTCCAACTCCCGAAGAATATTTCCATATGCAGATGGGTGAGTGGCACCTATCGCACGATCAGGTTCTTTCGTATGCAAAAGAAATTGCACAACTCTCAGGTCGTGCTATTATTTATGAATATGCCCGTTCGTACGAAAACCGTCCGCTAATACACCTTGTTTTTACTTCAGCCGAGAATCAAAAAAATCTCGATAAATTAAAAGAGTTACACTACCAGTATTCCGAACCCGGAAGCAGTGTCAACATAAACGATGTTCCATTGGTAGTCAGCCTCACATACAGCATTCACGGAAACGAATCGAGCGGAGGAAATGCGTCGGTGTTGACGGCGTATTACCTGGCTGCTGCCCGGGGAGAAAAAATCGATAAGATGTTGGAGAATACCATTGTAATTGTTGATCCGGTTTTAAATCCCGATGGATTTACGCGACACAGCGCCTGGGCGAACATGCACCAAAGTTATGCCGCCAACGGCGATCCTTACTCTCGACAGTTTAATGAACCCTGGCCGGGCGGACGTTCCAACCATTACTGGTTCGACATGAACCGCGATTACCTTCTCCTGGTTAATCCCGAAAGCCGCGGACGGGTAGCTAAATTTCACGAATGGAAACCCAATGTGGTAACCGATCACCACGAAATGGGCGCCAATTCAAGTTTCTTTTTTCAACCCGGGGTACCGAGCCGGAACAATCCGCTCACCCCTGAGAAAAATTATGAATTAACTCATGCAATTGCTGCTTACCACGCCAAATACCTCGACAAAATTGGTTCGTCTTATTTCTCGGAAGAAGAGTTCGACGACTATTATTTTGGGAAAGGATCGTCGTACCCCGACATCAACGGAAGCATTGGAATTTTGTTCGAACAAGCTGGGTTCAGGGGCAGGGTTCGTAAAACCGACAATGGCGTGCGCAAACTGGCCTTTGCCATACGAAACCATTTTGCCGCTTCGCTTTCGACCCTTGACGCAGCCGTACATTTGCGCAACGAACTGCTTGATATGCAGAAAGATTTTTTCAACGAGGCATTAACACTTGCCAATCAGAGCGATGTAAAAGCGTATGTTTTTGGTAGCGCCAATGACAAGGTGAAGACACAGCTTTTTATCGATTTGCTCAGCCAACACCAAATCGACGTTTATAAAAATGACGCTGATCTGAGCGCAAACGGAAAAGAATTTCAAGCCGGCAACAGCTTCCTGGTTCCGGTAAAACAAAAACAATACCGGCTGATTCGCAGTATTTTCGACGATGTTACCAGCTTTGCCGACACCACCTTTTACGATGTATCGACCTGGACTTTCACGTATGCATACGATCTCGACTTTGCTGCAATTAATTCACTAAAGAACCTTAAAATTTTTGACGGGCCCGTGCACTTCAAGCCCGTAAACGGGAAATTGATCAACACAGAAACTCCGGTGGCTTTTGTTTTTCGCTGGAATGAATTTTCGGCAGCGGAAGCGCTTTATTGTTTGCAAAATCAAGGACTGATTACAAAAGTAGCTACCAGTAAATTCACTTTCGAGGTAAACGGTGAAAAAGAACAGTTTGGATACGGGTCCATTCTGATTCCTGCTTATAACCAAACAAAAACAGCAGAAGAAATCGCCCAAATTATCGAACAAGTGGCCCAAAAAACCGGAATCGATTTTTATGCCCTTCCAACCGGGCTTTCGCCGGAAGGCATCGATTTAGGTAGCGATAGTTTTGAGAACCTAAGCAAACCTGAGGTTTTACTTTTTGTCGACGGAAGTGTTAACAGCCGCGATGCCGGCGAAATCTGGCACCTTTTCGACCAGCGCTACCACATCCCTGTTTCACTGGTTTCAACCGATAATCTGCGCCGGATGGATCTGAGAAAATACAACACCATTATTCTGGCAGGCAGTTTTCGCGAGTGGAACGATGCTGAGGCAGGCAAATTACGCGACTGGGCGAACGCCGGTGGCACCATCATCGCTTATAAAAATGGTACAGAATGGGCAGCACGAAATAAATTCGGAAATGTGAGTTTCAAGAAACAGGTTGATCCGGACACAACCCGATACAACACTTATGCCGAACGCGATAAAGAAAGAAGCCTCAACTACCTCAGCGGCGCTATTTTTGAAACTCACATCGATATTTCGCATCCCTTATGCTATGGCTATTCGTCAGATAAATTAGCGATTTTTAAATCGTCGACAATGGTTGCAAATTCTCTCGAAAAGAAATATGTCGAACCTGTTAAATTTACTTCTTCTCCCTATGTTAGTGGCTGGGTATCAGAAGGAAATCTGAACCGGATCAAAAATGCGCCTGTGGTTTCGGTCCAAACAGTTGGACAGGGAAAACTGATCAGTTACTACGATAATATGTACTTCCGTGGCACTTGGCTTGGTACTGCCAAATTGTTTTCAAACGCAGTGTTTTTTGGAAACATCATTCGGTAAGAAATGCTAAAAAGGGCTGAAAAGGGGAAAATAAACCAGTTTTTCAAACTGCATAGAAGTCACAACTTTGGTTCAGCTTAACCCATAAAACGTGAGTGGTTGAACGTGTTGTTTGCGACAATTTGATGCACCTGTCTATGTCAATTTGAACTTCTTATTCCAAAAATTGTTTGTTAGGATTGGAGTTTAAAAGTCATTCAAACGTGGCGGGAAAGAGAATTTTCACAACTGAATGGCCTTAAATTTACTTTTGAAAACTAAACTACATGAACAATCAAACTAGCAAATGGTTTGTTTCTAAACATCTTAGAATCATTCTGACAATTGCCATTGTTCTGGCAGTTTATATTCTCGCCAATACTTTATATCTTCTTCTGAACAGATTTGCAGATCAACTTAATCTGGAATTTTTTGCTGCCGGAAAAACATCCATTCCTGCTCTTTTTCAAATAATGATCTTATCGCACACTGGTGTGGGAATAATCCTGGTGTTGTTGATGCTGTACTTTGGCATCCGGCATCTCCCGCAGGTTTGGCGAATGTACAGAAAACGAAGTGGAATGACCGGAATTGCATATATTGTTTTGGGTTTGGTACTCGGGATAACCGGGTTGTTTATTTTAACATCGGCGGCCAGCAGAGAGAACAACTGGGCCTGGTGGTTACACGTTTTGAGTGCTGTTTTGGTACCAACCGCTTATATTTTACATCGGCTTACGAGTTACCGGAACAAACCCGCGGGTAAAAGTTTTAAAAGATTTGGTTTTGCGGTGCTTACCCTTCTGATTGTGTTGGTTGCCTGGCATTGTTTTACCAATCGCGAAATTGTGCTTACCGAAGAAGCGAGACTGGCAATGGATAAAGGGTTACACCAGGGGCCGGGCGCCAAAGGCCGAAACGTAAGTGATTTCACTGACGACGGGTTTGTCCCCCTTGGCTTTGTTCCGCCTTCAAGTCCCTTTTTCCCATCAGCCGCCACAACTACATCGGGCGATTATCTTCCATCGCGAATCATCACCCGAAACGACCTGGGATCGCAAAAAGAAATCAAAAAAGAGATCGATAAATATGGTTTTGTAAAAGATACGCCAATTGGGGCCAGCACCTGTGCGCGTTGCCACCAGGATATTGTTGAGCAGTGGAGTTCGTCGGCACACCGTTTCGCGTCGTTTAACAATCCGTTTTACGAAGCGACCATCACCGACATGCGAAATAATTCAATCGAACCCAACGAGTGGCTCAATCAACATGCTAAGGAATACAAGAATTTTGGCGACGATGGCATTGGCCGCGCCAAAAGCAAATGGTGCAGCGGTTGCCACGACCCATCGCTGATGCTGGCGGGTAAAATGAATACCGTGATTGACAGAAACCAAGCTGAGGCTCAAGCCGGCCTAACTTGTCTGGCGTGTCATGCCATTGATAAGATACACAACCTTACCGGTAACGGCAACTACAACATTGCCGACGAACAGGAAGACCCGTATTTATTTGCCAACAGCGAAGACGGTTCGATCGGAGCTTTCCTTCACGATGCTGCCTTAAAAGCAAAACCCGATGTTCACAAACGTCAAATGATGAAGCCTGTTTTCCAAAACAGCGAATATTGCATGACCTGCCACAAAGTAAGTTTATCGGCACCGGTGAACAATTACCGTTGGCTGCGCGGACAGGACGAATACGACAACTGGCACGATAGCGGAGTGGCCATGAATGCTTCACGCACCTTTTACCTTCCTCCGTTTAAACGCGATTGTCAGTATTGTCACATGCCGCTCGAAGAAGCGGTGTTAGGCGATGTGTCGGCAAAAAACGGAATGGTAAAATCGCACCGGTTTGTGGCTGCCAACACAGCTCTCCCCTATTTACGCGACGATACAGCCAGTATCAGGCGCGTTGAAGAATTTCTTCGTGACGAGAAACTTCGGGTCGATATTTTTGCATTATCAAGCAACAGTCATCCCGAACCTATTATGGCCTTGAACCGACGGGATATTTCGGTACAAGCCGGTGAAAAAATAACCGTTGACGTGGTTGTACGAAACCTGGGAGTTGGACACACTTTTCCGGGAGGCACCAACGACTCAAACGAAGGTTGGCTCGAATTTACGGTTAAGAATGAACAGGGTACCACGCTTGTTATCAGCGGGTACATCGACGAAAACGGACACCTCGACCCCATGGCTCATGCGTTTAAAGCGGTAATGATAGATAAAAACAGTGAGGCCTTGCACAAACGAAATGTACAGGATCTTCATGTCTTTGTTTACAGTAATGTAATTGGTCCGGGAACAGCGGATATCGCGCATTACAGTTTTACAGTTCCACAAGAACTGGCCGGAAGCAAACTGAGCATGGAAGCCCGCTTACTTTGGAGAAAATTCGACCAGAAATACCTTGAATTTGCCTACCAGTCCAATCCTGCAGGATTTAAACAGTTCAAAGAAATACCCAAACTGCCTGTTACCGAAATTGAAAAAGATAAAGTGCAGATTAATATCGTTTCTGCCAATACAAAAATTCCTGATCCGTCAGAGAGCGAAAATACAATTACTCCAACCGACTGGGGTCGTTTTAACGATTACGGAATCGGACTCCTGCTTGAGAATGATACCCGGGGAGCCGGACGTGCTTTCGAAATGGTGGAGAAACTACAACCTCAGGGTTTGGACGGCCCGCTCAACCTGGCCAAAACTGCGTTTCGTGAAGGCAACCTGGAAACAGCATACAAACATCTTCAGCGCTGCGAAGAAATAAAACCCGGAGATCCACAGGTGGCATGGGTTTGGGGAATTGTACGACAAGAAGATGGGTTATACGACGATGCAGTTTCGGCCTACAATTATGTACTGAAACAATTTCCGGGAGACCGTGCATCATGGCGCCAGTTAGGCCGAACTTACTATCTCGATCAGCAGTACGAAAAATCGATTGAAGCCTACATGACAGCATTAGAAATCGACCCCGAGGACCGCGAAGCTTACTACCATTTGACGCTAAATTACAAAGCGCTCGGAAATGAAACGGAAGCAAAAAAAATGGAAACTGCTTTTGAATATTATAAACTCGATGAATCGGCCAATGAAACAGCCCAGAAATATCGTAAACAAAATCCGGGAGACAACCTGATGGCACAAAGCATCAGGATTCATAACCTGGAATTAAAGCATGAATAAACATGAGTTCGATCGGCCAATATAAATCCCCGGCACACTCTATAAAATACCTTTCCCATTTGGCAGTTGGCCAAAAATATGCCTTTTATATTATTGCCGTTGTTATTTTTCTTTCGGCTTGCGGAAGAAAGGAAACCAAAAAAGAACCACCCGGGTTTGCAAAGGAGATTCCCGACTACACGGGAAACAGGCCAAACACCTTGCAATCGCCAATAAAAATGACAGATATTACAAATGAATCCGGAATTGCCTTCACTCACGTGACAGGAGCTTTTGGCGAAAAATGGATGCCCGAAACCATTGGCAGCGGTGGTGGATTTTTTGATTACGACGGCGATGGGTTAAGCGATATTTTCCTGGTAAACAGCAAAGACTGGGATAGTCATCCCTCCGGAAATAAAACAGCAACTTCGAAATTATACCGCAACCTTGGAAACGGGAAATTTGAAGATGTTTCGGACAACGCCGGCATCAGCTTTTCGATGTACGGAATGGGGTGTAGTTTTGCCGATTTCGACGCCGACGGCGATATGGATATTTACCTGACTGCGGTAGGCGACAATAAGCTGCTGCGAAACGACTCCGGTAAGTTTACGGAAGTAACACAACAATACAAAACCAGTGGCAATGATCCGCTGGCCGATCATCCCTCATGGTCAACCGGGGCAGCCTGGGTCGATGTCGACCGCGATGGATGGCTCGATCTGTTTGTAGCCAATTACGTAAAATGGACACCCGAAACCGATATTTATATTACCAGAGACGGCAAAAACAAATCGTATGCAACTCCCGATGTTTACAAAGGCGAATCGTGTCGCTTATATAAAAACCTGAAAGGAAAAGGGTTTGAAGATATTACGCAAAAAGCCGGAGTTTTGAACAATGAAGGGAAATCACTCGGGGTGGCTATCGAAGATTTCAACCGCGATGGTTGGCCTGATATTGTGGTTTCGAACGATACGCAACCCAATTTTCTTTACATCAATAACGGAAATGGAACTTTTACCGACAAAGCCCGGGCCGCCGGAATAGGTTACGACGAAAATGGCCGCGCCCGTGCAGGTATGGGAATCGACGTTGCCGACATTGGAAACAACAATCAACTGGCAATTGCCATCGGTAACTTTTCGCAGGAACCTCTTTCGTTGTACACACAAACCGGGTTTGGAGAGCTTTTTCAGGATCGTGCCGGGGCAACACGGCTTTCGCGTCCTTCGTTGCTACAGTTAACTTTTGGGCTTCAGTTTTGTGATTTCGACCTTGATGGATATCTCGACTTGATCACCGCCAACGGGCACATCGAACCACAGATCAACAAAATACAAAAAGACATTACTTTTGAACAAACTCCACAAGTTTTTCATAATTCGGATGGTAAATTTATCGACGTAAGCAAGGAAGCAGGCAAAGTCTTTCAGCAACCAATTGTTGGCCGGGGAATTGCCACTTCAGACTTTGACAAAGACGGCGACCTGGATGTGTTGTTCACCGTGAACGGTGGCTCGCCCAAACTACTTCGTAACGACCTGGATAACAAGAATAATTTCGTTGGCATTCAACTCAAAGGCAAACATCCTAATTTACAGGCGGTTGGAGCAAGAATATCAGTGTTCTCAGGCGGCTCCAAACAACATCGGATGGTGAGAACAGGTTCTTCCTATTTATCTCAGTCTGAAATTGAAACCACCATTTTTGGTATTGGCGAAAGCACGAAAGTTGACAGCCTGCAAGTGATCTGGCCAAAAACAGGAGAAATACTAAAACTCGAAAACCTTACCGCAAATCAAGTGTATAAAGTAAACGAGTAATCCTTTTAAAATTTAAACCCTGCAAAAAATTCAGGCATTTACATTGAAGATCTTCTCGCCTAACAACTCGGAGTTATTTAAGTATTTGATATTTAAAACACGTTGCCCTGAACCGGAATAAGTCATAACAGCTTTTAAAATCAATATATCCGGTTTATGCATTACCTTTAGAAAAAGTATCAATACTAAATTATATGCAGGTTACCGTAATCAGAAAAGATATTAAATTTCGCCCCGATGCCTCCAGGGTAATCGCAAGGTTTCTTTATCCCGGTGATGAAAGGGCGCTTAATACCATCCGTTCCGTTCTAAGTATGTCCGAAAATATGGTGTCACAAACATTAAGCCCGGTGCTGAGAGATTACTCGCTCAGGCACCGGAATATCTCTAAAATTTTTGAAAAGCATTTTAACAAAATTACTTATCTGCTTAAGCTTTTAAATGTTGAAACTGATTCGCTGAGCATCTCTCAAAAAATATTGATCGGCTCTTTTTTTACCATGGAGTATTCGATTGAATCGGCCGCTTTTTTTAATCCGTCGATCGTGGAACACCCTGATCAATCGGAGACCAGGGTGGACGAAAAGCGGGTTATCTTAAGTTTCAGGGCTACCGGCGAAGGACACATCTCGTCCATTGTTTTCAGAACCGGGGTATTGGATAAAAACAACAATCTTTCGCTCGAACCGGTTGGGAAAATGCTGGAAGAGGCAGAACACATCCGGCGATATGTGTATGATAAAAAGTCGTTTAAAAGGAAACTCAACGAGATGAAGGATATTCATGCAATTATCCCATCGGGTTTAATTCTCGACAAGTTAAAAGATACATTTACCTATGGCGAACTGCGCGATTGTATTAAAGAAGCCCGAAATTCGCTGCATCTTAGCGCTGAGAAAGAAGTTTTATTCAATCAGATTATCTGGCTGGCCTCATCGCATTACGAACTTGAATTTTCGCTGGATACCAACATCTCGGAACGCGTGATTTTTCCGGTTTCTGCCAACGAAAAAAACGGAATTGAAGATGCCCGCTTTGTGAAATTTACTGATGATAACAACGAAACGAGGTACTATGCAACCTACACCGCTTACGACGGGACGACCATATTACCCAAATTACTCGACACCAAAGACTTTTACCATTTCAGGATATTACCGCTTCACGGCGAAATTGCCCAAAACAAAGGAATGGCGCTTTTCCCGCGTAAAGTAAACGGAAAATATGCCATGTTGTGCCGGCTCGACGGATTTAATAACTACATTGCTTTTTCCGACAATATTTCGATTTGGCGCGAAGCTAAATTACTCCAACAACCTAAATATCCCTGGGAATTCACACAAATCGGGAATGGCGGTTCGCCCATTGAAACACCCGAAGGCTGGCTGGTAATTACCCATGGCGTTGGCCCGATGCGTGAATATGTTCTGGGGGCATCGTTGTTCGATCTCGAAAATCCCGAAATAGAAATAGGACGGTTAAAATGGCCCCTGTTAATGCCCAACGCCGAAGAACGGGAAGGATACGTACCCAATGTAGTTTATTCCTGCGGCTCGATCATTCATAACGACGATTTGATTATCCCTTACGCCATGTCGGATTATGCGTCCACTTATGCAACGGTTAATCTGAAAGAACTCTTGAACGAGTTAAAAAACCAAAAGTAAACTCCTGCCAAAGTTTCGGATAGTATTATCAATATTCAATGTGTTGATTTATTGCGGATTTAAACTTACTTTCGTTCCTTTTTAAAATCAACCCATACCATTTAAAAAAGTAAATAATTTGAATGACAGACTCGGATAAAAAAGCAAACCATAAACCTCTTCGCCAAAAGGCAGGTGAATTACAGAAACAGCAAGCTTCTCCTGCTGATTCAGAACGAACTGATGCAGATAATTTGAAACTCATTCACGAGTTGGAAGTTCATCAAATTGAGCTGGAATTACAAAACGAAGAACTTCAGATTTCAAAGAATGCTGAACACGAAGCTTCTGAAAAATATACTGATTTATACGATTTTGCGCCAACCGGCTATTTTACCCTTTCACCAGGGGGAAATATAATTGAACTGAATTTTACAGCGGCAAAAATGCTCGGCAAAGAAAGATCGTTGCTCATAAACAGTCAGTTTGGTTTTTTCTTATCGAATGGTTCTAAACCCATTTTTAATCACTTTCTGGGAAAAGTGTTTCAAAATCCAAGCATCGAAAGTTGTGAGATTTCCCTTTCAAAAAATAATCCTGAATATCTTTATCTCTCAGGCAAAGCCGATGCAACTAACGATAAATGCTTTATTAACGCGGTTGATATTACCGAAAAAAAACTTGCCGAAAAAAAATTGGCAAAAAGTAAAAAACGCTTTGAAGAACTGATTGATTTATTGCCCGAAGCAGTAGTTGAGCTCGATCTGAACCTAAACCTTACGTATTTGAATCAACGTACTATTAATTTGATTGGCTATTCTGAAGAAGATATTGCTTCAGGATTAAATGCCCTTGAAATGATCGTTCCTGAAGAAAGAGAAAAAGCAAAAAATAAATTTGCACAAAGACTAAAAGGAACAGATCCGGGCACCACTGAATACAAAGCCTTAAAAAAAGACGGGACCACCTTCCCAATTTTATTTCATGCAAATACAATCGTTGAAGAGGATAAATTAGTTGGGGCCCGGGGTGTAATTGTTGATATTACAGAACGAAAAAAGACGGAGCGTGAACTTCAGAAAAGCGAAGAAAAGTTTAAAAGCATTTTTAATGATTCGGCTGTTGGAATGTCCATTACACAAACCGATGGAAGCCTTTCGGTTAATAAAGCATTCTCTCAACTGGTTGGTTATTCCGAAGAAGAGTTAAACCAAATGAAATGGCAGGAATTTACACATCCTGAAGATGTTGAAAGAAATCGTGAAATTGTTAGATTGATCCTTGCCGGCAAAAACAAAACAGCTCGTTGGGAAAAACGATACATTCATAAAAAAGGACACATTGTATGGGTCGATATCAGCACTTCGTTACTACGCGATGACGAAGGCCAGCCCCTGTTTTTCATAACATCGGCCATTGATATTACAGAACAAAAAAAGACGGAGTTGGAATTAAGAGAGTACAAAGAACTTTTTTCCCTGTTTATGGAGCACTCGCCGGTTTATACTTTTATTAAAGAGGTCGCGCCCACAGAAAGCAAAGTACTGCAAGCCAGCAATAATTTCAAAGAAATGGTTGGTATTGCAGGACCGGAAATGATTGGAAAAACCATGGAAGAATTATTCCCGTCCGAATTTGCAGCAAAATTAGCAGCCGATGATTGGAAGGCGGCACAAGAGAACAAAGTTTTGCAAGTGGACGAACAATTGAATGACAGACATTATAAAACCATAAAATTCCCGATCAATAAGGGAGATAAAAAACTTCTGGCCGGATATACAATAGATATTACCGACCACTATAAAGCAAATGAAGCCCTTAAATATGAACAAAACAGGTTACGTACTTTAATCGATAACCTTCCGGATGCCATATATGTGGCCGACAAGTTGGGCCGAAAAATGATCGCCAATCCGGCGGATGTTAAAAATATTGGCGCCAGTAGCGAATCAGAGGTATTGTGGAAAACCGATTTGGAACTTTTCCCGGGTGAAGTTGGCCTCAGGTGCTATAACGAAAGTATGGATGTGATACAATCGGGTAAGGCATTAATAAATAAGGAAGAGTATTTTTTGAAGGATGGGGTTAAAAACTGGATGTTAACCACAAAAATTCCATTGCTCGACGAACAACAAAAAATTATTGGATTAGTTGGTATCGGGCACGATATCACAGAGCGAAAAAAGACAGAACAAGAGTTATTGCAAACAAAAGAAAAAGCAGAAGCAGCCGAGATTCAATTATTAACTATTCTGGAAAACTCCCCCACCGGATTTGCAATAAATAAAATAAGTACCGGTGAAGTAAGCTACGTAAATAAAGCGTTTGCTGAAATTTATCATATACCTCCAGAGTTATGTCAACATGTGGATACCTTTTTTGAATATGTTTATGGCGATCAAATGGAACTTGGAAACAGTATTTTAGATGATCTGCGAAGCAACGATCCGGAAAGAATGAAATGGGAAATGGTACCTGTGACCGATAAAACAACAAAAAAAGTTCATTATGTGTCAGCCGCCAACATTATATTAAAAGACCTGGGTTTAATGATTTCTTCTGTTTGGGATATTACAAACCAGGTTGAGTCCGAAAAAAAACTTATTGCTGCGTTAGACAACGCAAAAGAGTCAGACCGGTTAAAATCAGCTTTTCTGGCCAATATGAGCCATGAAATCAGGACTCCGATGAACGGCATCCTTGGGTTTACCGATTTGTTAAAAGATCCGCATCTAAGCGGAGAAGCGCAAAATCAATACATTAACATTATTGAAAAAAGCGGCCTCCGAATGCTAAATATCATCAACGACATTATCGATATTTCCAAAATTGAATCGGGGCAGATGACGCTCCTGGTTACCGATGTTAATATCAACGAGTTGGTGTACGATATCTTTAATTTCTTTAAACCTGAGGCAGGAAAAAAAGCATTGAAATTCCTGTGTAAGAACACTCCGTCAAAAGATGAAGTAATTATACAAACCGATAAAGTAAAAATTAATGCGATTCTTACAAACCTGGTAAAAAACGCCTTGAAATTTACACAAAAGGGATCGATCGAATTGGGCTATGGAATAAAGGATAAATTCATCGAGTTTTTTGTTAAAGACACAGGCCCCGGTATTCCTGATGAGCAAAAAGAATTCATTTTTGAACGGTTCAGGCAGGGTAGTGAATCATTGACCAGGAAATACGAAGGTGCGGGATTGGGGTTGGCTATTTCGAAAGCTTATGTCGAAATGCTTGGAGGTAAAATATGGATAGAGAGTAAAAATGAACAGGGCTCAACATTCCGTTTTACGGTTCCCAACACCATTGGATACCAGGAAAACAAACCGCTTCCTGTTCCGGAAAAAGAAGTAATTAATCATGGCCGAAAGTTAAAAATACTGTTAGTTGAAGACGACGAAACCTCCCGCACCTTACTTGAAATCAACACAAAACCATTTGCAAGCGCTTTATTTAAAGCCATTTCGGGAAAGGAAGCCATTGAAATCTGTCGCAACCAACCCGATATCCACTTGGTACTAATGGATATAAACATGTCGGAAATGGATGGTTACGAGGCCACCCGCCAAATCAGAAAGTTTAACAAAGATGTGGTTATTATTGCTCAAACAGCTTATGCACTCCCCGGTGATCGAGATAAAGCGATTAAAGCAGGGTGCAACGATTATATTACAAAACCAATCGATGCAATGGCCCTAATAAAAATGATAGAGAAACATTTGCGAACGGCGAATGTGTGAATGATGTTACTATTATTCAGAATTGTGTAAAAAATTTTATTGACAAAGCTTGAAATTTAAAGATTAGGTTAAACTCTGGTACCGTTTAAAAGTTAACATCTTTAAAAATAACAAGCATGCCTCCTTCAACTAACGATCAAAATTCAGAATAAAGAGAAATTCCTGGAATTACAGCAAAAGGAATACGTCCGTTATGAAGATTTACCACTGGAAACAATCAATGGGCAAAAAATTCATGTAGGGTTTGTGGGAAATATCTATTTAGAAGGTAGCCAGGATGTTATTCAATGCAATATCCGCGATATTACCGGGCGCAAACGTACAGAAAGTCTTGCGTGAGAAAACAGCTCTTCTTAAAGCCCGGATTAATTCTTCCATCGGCGGCATTATTATAGTTGATAACCAGGAAAAAAAGATTCTCCAGGACCAACGTGCTATTGACCCCTGGAAAATCCCACAAGATATTGCCGGCGATAAAGATGATTGTTTGCAGGTTCAACACGGTTATGCACATGACGAAAAATACTGAGTTATACTTCAGGAAGATTACCGGTCTTTATGGACATCCTGATATGTCCAGCTTTGATGACGTCGAATTAATAGAATGAACGGGAATTGATAAACGCCAAAGAAAAAGCAGGGGAAAGTGATCGGCTAAAATCTGCCTTCCTTGCCAATATGAGCCACGAAATTCGTACACCGATGAATGGGATCCTTGAATTTACTGAACGGCTCAAAACGCCTCATTTTACAGGAGCCGGTCAGCACGCATTTATTGAAATTATTGAGAAAAGCGGAGCACGGATGCTCAATATTATTAACGACATCGTTATTATCTCAAAAATAGAATCCGGACAAGTTGAACTTTATATTTCAAAATGAACTTTCTGCCAATAAAGAAAATGTGTGAATGATGTAACTCTTGCCGAAAAATATGTAACACTTTTTATCAGAATGAACCTGACCTTTACACGATACTATTAAGCAACAATTTTTAAATTTATTAGCATGTCTATTTTAACTATTATCGTTGTCATTCTGGTTGTTGGGATTATCCTTTGGCTCATTAACAGCTATATTCCGATGCAACGCACCATTAAAAATATTCTTAATGCCGTTGTTGTAATCGTTCTGGTAGTATGGTTACTGAAAGAATTTGGTGTTCTGAATAGTTTGCAGAACATACAAATCTGATGTCAGTTTTATCAGCCACACATTATTACTTTGAATTTTAGCTGAAATTCGCAGGTTATATTTCATCAGACAGGTATTTGTAAAGTGTTAACCATCCCAATGGTGTAAAATGTGTGAATGATTTAACTCTTATCCGGGATTATGTATCCCTACCTAAATAAAGACGCGAACCTTTGAGAACTTGAAATTTAATCATAAAAACCAGTAAAATGAAAAAAACCATTGGAATTGTACTTATCGCAATTGGATTTATAATGATTGTTTACACAGGATTTGACTATTTGACCAAAGAAAAGGTGGTAGATCTGGGCCCGATTGAAATTAGCGCCGAAAAAAGCCACACTGTTCAATGGCCGCCTATTGTTGGAGTAATTTTAATTGTAGGGGGAATTGCTGTTTTTGCACTCAGTAAAAAGGCCCGGATTTAGCTTCCTGAAAAAGAGTGAAGTTACTAAATGTATGATTTATATGATTTATAATCAGGATTGTGTAACAACACCTCGATTCAAGTGGCATCCACTACCTTTCACTATAAATTTTCACTAAAAATAAACAAAATGAAAAAGGTAATTTTTTTTGTAATTGTAATGATTTTCACCCTGAGTTCAGCAATGGTATTTGCAGGAACAAAGGATGTAAAACCGGAAGCTGATAAATCTGCGGTTCCGGTAAAAACCGAAAACAAACTATCGGAAGAGGAAATTAGCCGATTGACAAAACGTGTTGAAGAAATCCGGAATATGGATAAATCAGAACTAAATGCCAAAGATCGGAAGGAACTAAGAAAAGAACTGAAAGAGATTAAGGAGAATGTAAAGAAAAGCGGAGGGACCGTTGTTATTAGTGGCCTTGCTTTGGTTCTAATTATTATCCTGGTTATCCTTTTGGTTTGATCTGTAATCTTTAAAAACCTGCGATACTGATTGTAAAATTTTAAAAGAATAATTTTTTAAGAATCCGACAAAGTGAAAACTCTCTTTAAAATAGGAGCTGTACTGTTTATAATATACATTCACCCTTTATTTTTGGTTCAATCGCTATCAGCACAGCAACAGCAGGATTATATCAGTTTTCAGGTTTTTTATGACGAATTAAGCCCTTATGGGCTATGGGTCGACTATCCGAATTACGATTATGTCTGGATTCCGAATGTGGATGCGTATTTTGCTCCCTATTCCACTGCCGGACAGTGGGTACTGACTGGCTATGGCTGGACATGGGTATCGGCTTACTCCTGGGGTTGGGCGCCATTTCATTACGGACGGTGGGATTACGATGATTATTACGGATGGTTTTGGGTTCCCGATAGTGAATGGGGGCCTTCGTGGGTTGTCTGGAGAAAGGCTCATGGGTATTACGGTTGGGCGCCCATGAGCCCCGGAATGAACATCGCTATGAATTTCAACAGCCGATATGAAGACCTTAAGCATTGGAATTTTGTACAATACAGCGATTTTGGCAAATCAAATATTGATAACTACTATGTAAACACATTCACCCATCGAAAGATTATCAGAAACTCTTCTGTAATTAACAATAAAAACAACGATAACAGGCGCAATACAACATATATTTTCGGACCACCTTTACAACAAGCGCAACGTATAACCGGCAGGACATTCCGCAGCGTTGAAATCAGGGATTACAACAAGCCAGGACAAGTATTAGACAATAACCGACTGGAATTATACAGGCCCCTGGTTGAATCGAACAGGGTTATAAATCAAAGATGTGCACCATCGGAAATAACGGACTTTCGGGACGTAAAATCTCCCAAAGAAAGAGTTGAATCTTTTAGGGAAAATACAATATTCCCAAAAGATAATATCCAGGACAATACGCAAGTTCTGCCGGGGAGATCCAGGAGAATATATCGGCAATATCGTTTACAACTTCCACGTCAACAATCAATTCAAAACATCCAGGTTCAAGAACGGGGGCTTACTCAGAAAGAAGAACAACTTCATCAGCCGATGAACCGTCAAAATAAATAGAAGGCCCAGAACCTTTAAAAACAGGGGTTGGAATACTGCGGCATATGCCATGAAGTATTCAAATCTCCAGCAGGTTTCAATGACAAAAAATGCAAAAACAGGTTCAAATCCAAAGAATCACAAGAGATTAACCCGCCTCCTTTCAACACTTCATTTCATCTTCATTTACCTGTTCTTTATCGGGTCTTATTCCGAAGTTTTATCCCAGGAATATTTCCAGCAAGAGGTCAACTACAAAATTCAGGTTTCGCTAAACGATCAGCTTCATGAGTTAAACGCGTTCGAAACCCTTGAATACATCAACCACTCGTCGGACACGCTCCATTTTTTATATTTCCATTTATGGCCAAACGCGTATTCAAACAACAACACTCCTTTAGCCAGGCAATTGTTTCAAGGGTATGGAAAGGAAAAGTTATTTAATGATCCGGAGTTAAGAGGATCCATCGATTCACTCAACTTTAAAGTAAATGGCAGAAAAGTTCGCTGGGAATTATTGCCCGGCCAGCCCGACATTTGCCGAATTAACCTGGAGCTTCCCCTGATTTCGGGCGACAGCCTACTTATTACCACACCTTTTCGAGTAAAAATTCCCAAAGGAGTTACTTCCAGGCTGGGCCACATTGGCGAATCCTATCAAATTTCGCAATGGTACCCCAAGCCTGCCGTTTACGACCGGTCAGGCTGGCACCCAATGTCTTACCTCGATCAGGGCGAATTTTATTCCGAGTTTGGGGGCTTTGATGTGCGTATAACTTTGCCCGCCAATTACATCGTGGGAGCATCGGGAAACCTTCAAACCGACAGCGAAATTGAAATGCTGGAAACACTTGCAGCCGACACTTCGTGGATCAAAACTGGCAATTCTTCTAAAACTGGTTTTCCGCTTTCTTCGAAGCAATTGAAAACACTCCGTTATACCGCCGATAAAATACATGATTTTGCCTGGTTTGCCGATAAACGGTTCCATGTACAGAAAGGGACGGTTAAACTCCCCAACTCCGGACGGGAAATAACCACCATGGTTTTGTTTACAAATAAACAAGCTGATCTTTGGGAAGATGCCATCCATTATGTCGGCGAAGCAATCTATTGGTTTTCAGCCAAAATTGGCGATTATCCCTATCAAAATTTCACGGCTGTTCAAAGCGCCCTCACGTCCGGCGACGGGATGGAATATCCCGGTATTACCGTGATCGGCCTGGCAGACGGCGCTTATTCATTAGACGAAGTAATTTCTCACGAAATTTGCCATAACTGGTTTTACAGCGCGCTGGGATCAAATGAGCGGCAATACCCATTCATGGACGAAAGTATTACCAGCGCCTATACCGACCGGTATCTGCACGAAAAATATCCCGGCAAAAAACTTTGGGAAGTTTACGTAAAAAACAGAACGCTGGCTGAATTTATACATGTCGATAAATTGCCAATCCAACGCATACAGGAATTGGAATGGCTGGTTCAGGCGCGCTACAACCTGGAGCAACCAATCAACCTGCCGGCAGCGGAATATACCGGATTGAATTACGGACTGATGATTTACAACAAAGCTGCAACTGCTTTCAATTATCTCCGCGCTTATCTTGGCGATCCTGTTTTTGACGCCGCCATGCAGGAATATTTCCGACAATGGAAATCGGGTCATCCCCAACCCAATGATCTTCGGGTAATTTTTGAAACACAATCCGGACAAAATTTAAATTGGTTTTTTACCGATTTACTGGGCTCCACCAAGCGGCTCGACTACAAAATGGTTCGCTTCAGAAATCAGCAATTACTCATAAAAAATAAGGGGGAATTGGTTTCGCCACTCCTTATTGCAGGGATGACTGCAGACTCCGTCTTTTTTGAAAAATGGGTAGATGGCTTTGAAGGACAGAAAAGTATCGACCTCCCGCCTGGCGATTACTCCAAATTAATTATCGACCCCGGACATGTTACGCCTGAAATTTTCAGGATGAACAATAACATTCAAAAAAACAGTACTTTCCCCAAGGCAGATCCTGTGAAGGCTCAGCTTCTTTTTTCTGTTGATGATCCCGAAAAGCGCACACTCCTGTACATGCCCGTCATAAACTGGACCAGGGAAAACGGCTTTATGCTGGGCATGGCCTTTCATAATGGCTTTACTATTCCCAAACCCCTGGAATATGTTGTCGTGCCTCTTTATGCATTTGGGAGTTCCAATCTGGCGGGGTTTGCCCGGGTAGCGTACAACATTGCACCTTATGATAATTTTATCCGGCTCGCACGCATATCTTTGGAGGCAAGGCAATTCGGAGCGCCGGAGAATCAAAATTACCAGAAACTAAAAACCGGGCTGGAACTCCATTTTCGAAATAAAGAGATGACCCAACCAATAAACCACAGCGTTTTCGCAAATTACATTGCCGCATCTAATCTGTTTCAGATTGAACTTCCTGAAAAGGCAAAAATGAATTCCTATTTCCAGTTTGGTTATCTCCTCGAAAAGACCCGTGTAATAAATCCTTTTAACATGCTGGTTTCATTCGAGTCAGGAAAAAAGTACCAAAAAACTTCGCTCGATTTGAACTACAGGTTAAGTTATTGGGGTACGAACAAGGGGCTCGATATACGGCTTTTTACAGGGACGATGCTGAAAACCGATCCTGAAGTCCCTTTTTATGCGTTTTCGGCGAGTGGGAGGAGTGGACGGGAACAATACCATTTCGAGGGTACATACCCCGACCGTTTCAGTGTGTTTCCCGAAAACTTCTTATCGCGGCAGATGACCCTTTCCGAAGGAAACCTGGTTTCTCCGATAAACAATAGTTTGGGTTACAGCCGATGGCTCTTTTCATTGTCCTTTACCAGTAATTTGCCAGGCAATGCGGACAGGTTTCCTGTAAAGCCTTTTCTCAATTTATTACTGAACGATCATGGTAGTACAACAGTCCAAAACTCCTCATTTTTTTATGAAGCAGGCGTGAAAGCCGGTATTTGGGACTTTTTCGAAATTTATATTCCCTTACTGGTTTCCAAAAATATTAAATCAGCCAGTGGCGCTTTCAAAAACAGGATCCGGTTTGTTTTCTCAATCGAGTCAATAAGCAAGTTAAAATTAAGTGAAAACAGATAAGTGTTTGTAGTTTTCCAAATGTGTGAATGATGTAACTAAAACTCAAAGTTGTGTAAGTGTTTTGGCATCAAAGAGAAATATCTTTGAAATGTGTAATAATGAAATTTCACCGTTAATATCGACAACATGAAAAAAATACTTTTAACAATGGCTGTAACAACATTTATTGCTGCTTCAATTTTCACCGGCTGCAATTCTCCTTCACAAAAACTTGAAAATGCTGAAGAAAATGTTATTGATGCCAAAATGGAGGTTTTAGATGCAAAGAGTGATTTAAACCAGGCCCGTCAGGATTCAATTACAGAATTCCAGCAATTTAAAATTGAGTTTGAGAACAAAATAATTGCTAACGAAAAAAGCATAGAAGAACTGCGGGTTAAAATTGTAGGCGCCAGCGATGAAAATAAAGCCTTGTATGAAAAAAAACTGGCTGAGCTGCAAAAAAGAAACAGCGAATTAAGAACTAAGCTGTATAACTACACAGATGATGGAACGGACAAATGGCAAATATTTAAAACCGAATTTAAAAGCGACATGGATGAGTTAGGAAAAGCCTTTGCCGGGTTTACAGTGAATAATACAAAAGTGAATTAATCAAATGATTTTCAGGACTTCTTTAAATCGAAAAATACCCAGATTTCATAAAGTCAGGGCATCAACAAGAATTTGGAAAGTTCAAATAATATTACCCTGTGGATTCTGTTTGACCAAAAACGATACGTGTGTTCAAACAACCAACTGTACCATTTGGCAGGTATTAAATTGAATAGAAAACGATTGTAATTATAAAAGCTTGTCTGATCAAATACGGCCGGGCTAAAAATATAGAATAAACAGCAAAACAAAAAGTCATGGGAAATTTACTCTATTTTATCGCGGTTATTCTGGTTATCGCCTGGGCCATCGGTTTTATTGGGTACAGTGCGGGCGGTATTATTCACGTTCTGTTGGTGATCGCAGTAATTGCAATAATCTTCAGAATTATACAGGGAAGAAGGACGATATAGAAAAACTTTCATTTACCCTGATTTCAGGACAAATACGGACACGATTATCCACCCTTTATTTTTTATATACAATAGTCTTGATTAGGTTAGTTAAGAAAATGTGCGCAATCAGCCCACATTTTCTTTTTATCTTTGTAAGACACTATCAGATTCATCGTCATGAAAAAGATTCTCATATTCGTATTATTTTCTGCAATAATTCTAACAGGGTGTGTAATAAACAAAGTAACCGGTCGCAAACAACTGAGCCTGGTGCCTGAGTCGGAATTGCAACTGATGGCTGTCAGCCAGTACAGTACATTTTTATCAGAAAATAAAGTATTAAATCCAAGCAGCAACAAAGATGCAGCCATGGTCGATCGGGTTGGCGCACGTATTTCAAATGCAATTACCAATTATTTTAAAAGCCAGGGGAAAGAATCGGTAACAGAAGGATACAAATGGGAATTTAACACCATCGAAAGTAAAGAAGCGAATGCCTGGTGCATGCCCGGTGGAAAAGTAGTTGTTTATACAGGGTTATTGCCAATAACGCAAAACGAAACAGCACTGGCTATTGTGGTGGGCCACGAAATTGCACATGCGATTGCATTACATGGCAGCGAAAGAATGAGCCAGGCAATGATGCAACAACTGGGTGGAATGGCTTTAGAAATAGCGATATCTCAAAAACCGGAGGAAACCAAAAATTTATTTATGCAGGCCTATGGCATTGGAAGCACCCTTGGGGCAGTATTACCCTGGTCGCGACAGCAGGAAACGGAAGCCGACCAGTACGGGTTAATGTTTGCAGCCATGGCCGGGTACGATCCACAGGAAGCCATACCTTTTTGGCAACGGATGTCAGAGGCCGGAGGTACCAAACCACCGGAATTTTTGAGTACTCACCCATCGGATGAAACAAGGATAAGAAAGCTCAAGGAATTTATGCCCGAAGCCACAAAATATTATACCAAGAGTAATTAATTTCCCTTCTACGGACTTACCCTTACACCGTTGTCATTGGGCGGTGAACATTTAATTTGGCTTAGTCCTGATAGTGTAAATTTTATACCTGATTTATCCATCAGTATAAAACTGCATTTAATTCAAACGTCTTTTACCTTACACAAAAGGAATACTACTTCAAAAGTGTGAATGATGTAACTCTTTTTAGAAATTGTGTAACAAGCAATGGCGTATATTGGCTGATCTTTGTAACAGTTCAGTAAAAACAATTAAAAACATAATTATGAGTTCAGGAAAAGTTGTATTAGGATTACTGGCTGGCGCAGCCGCCGGGGCATTGGCAGGAATTTTATTTGCACCTGCAAAAGGTACGAGAACCAGAAAAAGAATTTTGAGAAAAGGTGAGCGTTACTATGATTCGTTAAAAGAAAAATTCGATGAATTACTCGATTCGGTTAACGATAAATTCGAAAAGGTAAAAGA
Organism: Draconibacterium sp.; assembly: GCA_011620585.1. Taxonomy (GTDB): domain Bacteria; phylum Bacteroidota; class Bacteroidia; order Bacteroidales; family Prolixibacteraceae; genus Draconibacterium. Next base: position 24,934 of record WOYV01000118.1, on the reverse strand, counting down.
AGAAGTTACTGATTATGCCGATAAAAAAACGGCGAAACCGGAAGAAGCCCAAAAAAACGCAAAAACCGCCGAAGTCTAAAGGTTTCTGCTTAGCACAATCTAAGCCTTCACAAGTTGGTAAATACAGCAGACGATTCTCCGAACTATTATGAAAAGGGACAAGCAACAGAAATTTGATTAATATATAAAAACTACAGGATCATGCCCGAAGCTATGGAAGACATTGTAGATTCAATTGAATCGCTGCTGGAAAGTGCTACCGATTATGGTAAAACAAGCTACGAACTTGCAAAACTTAAGACGATTGAAAAAACATCAGACGTGGCTTCTTCGTTGATTCCCCACGCTGTTGTTTTTTCATTTTTGATGTCATTCCTGCTCTTTCTCAATTTAGGTGTGGCAATTTGGTTGGGCGAAATGTTTGGGAATATCTTTTACGGGTTCTTCGTGGTTGCTGCATTTTACGGAATTGTTGGGATTGTCCTGCATTTCTTCATGCACGATCGGATTAAAAAGAGGATTTCAGGTTATATCATTAAACAGGCATTTAAATAGGGTTAAATGAAAAATATATCTTCCAATGCCGAACTTCAGGTTGCTATCCAATTACTGGAAGCAGAGCAGGCCAACAAGTTAAGATTGATGAAAATACAATTTCACCTGGCTTATGAAAACCTGAAGCCTGTTAACCTGATCGAAAGTACTTTGAAAGAAATTTCCACTTCTCCTTATCTGCTTAATAACCTTTTAAGCGCCTCCGTTGGACTACTCACCGGTTATGTTTCCAATAAGGCGTTTACCCGTAACTCAACCAATAAGTTCAGAAAATTTTTAGGAATTATTATGCAATTTGGTGTTACCAACCTAATTGCTCAAAACCCAAAAACGATGAAGTCTTTAGGCCAGTATATTTCTCAGCATATTTTCAATAAGGAGAAATAGATCATGCCCGAAGCGCCGAACAGAAAACTGAAAATCCAACCAGGCATAAATCCCCTTCTTGTTTTTATCGGTTTGATTGCCTTCTTCGCGGTTATGTACATCGCCAAATCCATCATTATTCCCATCGTTTTTGCAACTATTATTGCCATTGTTTTACACCCTGTTGTAAATCTGTTTGTCAGGATCAGGATCAACCGGATTTTGGCCATAACACTTACTTTATTCCTAAGTTTTCTTCTTATTGCAGCATTTGGCACCCTCCTGTTTTCGCAGGCAAGCACGTTTGCCGAGTCACTGCCAAATCTGGCTGATAAGTTTACCGATATTCTCAATCAAACGGTTATTTATATTTCAGGGCATTTTAATTTGAGCCATAGAGAAATTACAGAATGGATCACAAAAACAAAAAACGAATTAATTGGCAAATTGGAAATTGGGCAAACCATTGCAAACGTTGGCAGTGTGGTGGCATTATTTTTCCTGATTCCTGTGTATGTATTTATGATTCTGTTTTACCAGTCGCTTTTGATCGAATTTTTTCGCAGGGTTTTTGGCAAACGGCACCGCAACAAGGTAAACACGATTATTAACCAGATAAAAACGCTCATCCAGCGCTATCTTGTTGGATTACTAATAGAAACGGCTATGATTTCGGTAATGTACACTGTCGGACTTTTGATACTAGGAATAGATTATGCAATAATCCTGGGCTTAATTGGCGCCCTTCTTAACCTCATTCCTTACCTCGGGGCCATCATGGCAGCATCAATGCCAATGATCATTGCCATCAATACCAAATCATCGCCCTGGTTTGCTTTGTTGGTTTTGGCGCTTTATCTATTCATACAATTCATCGACAACAATTACATCGTCCCCAAAATAGTGGCTTCAAAAGTTAAAATTAATGCCCTTGCCTCTATTATTTCCATAATTGTGTTTGGCGCTTTGTGGGGGATTCAGGGCATGTTAATTGCCATCCCGCTTACTGCCATTGCCAAACTCATTTTCGACCATGTGCAACCATTAAAACCCTGGGGATTTTTACTGGGCGATACAATGCCAACCAAAATAGGTTTTACGCCGGTTTTGAAAAAGTTGATACGAAAGTAATTGCCCGAATGTGTGAATGATGTAACTCTTTCAAGAAGTTATGTAACACTTTCTCCTTTTAATATCCGCACCTTTCGCATATTATAAATTCACCAAAAAAGAAAAAAATGAAGAAGTCAATCCGTACCGTAACTTTCTTTGCTCTGGCCGCAGGCTTATTATTTACTTCATGCGTATCGAACAAGAAATTTATGGCCTCAGAAGCCAGGGTCGATAAGCTGCAAAAAGAAAATGCAAACACACAAAGCCAACTGAATGAAAGCAACATGCAACTGATGAAAGTGAAGGATGAAAATGCCAACATGAAAACTGAAAACGAAACGATCCAAAAGGAATATGCATTGATTCAAAAAAACCTGATGATACGTTCATCTGAATCGAAAATGACCATTGCAGAACAGGCAAGAAGGCTTGGCATTCTTCAGGATATTATTGATACCCAGGCAGAAATAACCACCAGATTAAGAAATTCGATCGGAAATGCACTGAAGAACTATAAAACCGACGAATTAACCGTTTACATGAAGGATGGAAACGTGCATGTATCGCTGGCAGAAAAACTGCTGTTTAAATCGGGTAGCGACGTTGTCGATTCTAAAGGAAAAGCTGCGCTTAAATCGCTTGCCACTGTATTAAACAGTTCTGACGATTTCACGGTTGCAATTAATGGTCACACCGATGATGTTCCAATTAACACAAAAATATTCGAAGATAATTGGGACCTCAGTACTGCAAGGGCAACATCTATCGTTCGTATTCTGACAATTGATAATGGGTTCGATTCAAGCCGCATCACGGCTTCCGGGAAAAGTCAGTTTCATCCGGTAAGCGTTAATACAACAGCCGAAGGACGCGCTGATAATCGCAGGACGGAAGTAATCCTTTCGCCCGATTTACAGGAAATATATAAGCTTTTGTATCAATAATCGACTTTGTTGATTTACAAGCTAATCACCGCGCATTTGTAAAAAAGTGCGCGGTTTTATTGTTGGTATATTTTAATTGGGGAGCTACCTTGGAATGTGTGAATGATATAAACAATTGAAAGAATTGTGTAATGCTTTAAAAATACGCTTTGCATAACTTTATATTGGATTACTGACTTTGGTTTAAAAATTAAAAGATGTACGACAATAGTAAAGGATACTGGAACGGCAAAAAAGAAAAGATTAAACAAAAGTACCCGATCCTGACTGATGAAGATTTAAATTTTCATGAGGGAAAGGAAGCAGAAATGATCGAGATGCTGGGGTATAAACTTGGAATGACAAGAGAAGAAATGCGCCAGACAATTGCTGCATTGTAAAATATTTTTAGGGAATAATAAGAACATTGATAAGGGGTCCAAAGTTTATTGAATTCTAATGATTCTGAAAATTAAATATATGGAAAGTCGCCGGTGCAAAACACTGGTAAAAAACGAAATGGATAAACTGGGCCTTAAGCACCTTACTGTGGAATTAGGGGAAGTGGAATTCGAAGGAGATATTTCGGACCAGAAACTTCGGTTGTTTGATGCTGCCCTCAAAAATTTGGGATTGGAAATATTGGTGGATAAAAGGAGCCTGCTCATTACAAAAATTAAAGATGCCGTTTATCAGTTGGTTTACCTCACCGATGATCTTCCAAAACCAAACTATTCCGATTATATCAGAGAAAAAGTGAATGTTAGTTATAGTTCACTTAGCAATATTTTTTCGGAAAAAGAAAACACTACTATCGAAAAGTATATTATTATCCAGCGAATTGAACGTGTTAAAGAGTTGCTTCTTTATTCCGATCTCGCCCTTAGCGATATCGCATTCAAAATGCATTTTAGCAGTGTGGCCCATTTGTCCAATCAGTTTAAAAAAATTACCGGTTTAACCCCTTCGTTTTTCCGGAAGCGGAGAAATCCACTACCTAACTCTTCAACATAAAAACACATTCCATAAATATACAATCCCAACAGAAACACTGATGCCAGAGGCATCTAATGTTTATAGGAAAAATGAATGAAGTTTTAGTTCGACCCTGGCCAGGGTCGTGTGGTAGATTCCCTGAATGTTTTATAAACATTAAAATCCGCCGGATTTATAAGATGCATATTTCATTTTAAATTTTAAAAGGCCACCGTTGAAAAAACAACGACAGCCTTCTTTTAATCAGAAATATAAAGAACTAAAACCTGTAACCAAGCGAAAGCCCGTATCCTGTATTTTTAAGAGTTGATTTATCATCGCCAGAAATCCGCATATCTTCCGGATTGATATTGATAAGGCCAAGTTGCGTGTTCATTTGTAAAAATAATCCCCCTGCCAGTTCATATCCAAAAAACAGGTTGGCGCCGGCATCAAATGGTTTAACATAAGTTGTTGTCAAAGGATCACCTGATTCAACGGTCTTCTTAAATTCAATATCCGTTTCAAGGGTTACTGAACCACTTTCGTATATTGACTTGCCTCCAATTCCGTATGCCACGTATGGCCCAAACCCAATCATAAAATAGCCATTTCCAACCAGCGCTTTATACACAAAATTTAAAGGTAATTCGATATACGAAAGCTTATAGGTATTTGAAATTAGATCTCGTGTATTTTTTGCACCCTTTGTACTGAAAAGTAAACCCGGCTGAAAGTAAAATTGTGGTGCAACGGGAATTTGAATATTCACCCCGGCTTGATAACCTACGATCATGTCGTTTTCAAGTTTATTGCCACTCATATCCTTCCCGTTCAAATTCTGAAGGCTTACCCCTCCAAGAATACCAAAAGAAGTTTTCGAATTCCGCGTGTCCTGGGCCATTGCCAGGGTTGCAATAAGAATAAATGTCAGTGTTAAAGAAAATAATTTTGTTTTCATGTTATGTATATTCATTCGATTAATTTGAGGCATTTCGTTGTGCATCTGCCTTCATTTTTTCATTGGCAGTAATTAAAAATTCAACCCTGCGGTTTTGTGAACGGCCTTCTGCGGTGTCGTTGGAATATTTAGGCAAATCCTCACCAAACCCTTTTATTGAAAAGCGATCATAAATAATGCCTCTACCCGACAGGTAACTGCTAACCTTGTTGGCCCGTTGCTCCGAAAGAGTCTGGTTATACGTCTCACTTCCCTTACTGTCGGTATGTCCCTGTACTTCGATATTGGTATCAGGATAAGTATTTAAAACAACAACCAGTTTGTCGAGGTTTGTTTTAGCGTCAGAGGACAGATTTGACCTGTCGAATGCAAACAGTACATTGTTGCTGAATTCAACTACAATACCTTCGCCCACACGTTCAACTTTTGCATCGGGTACCGATTCTTTAATTTCCTCGGCCTGTTTATCCATTTGCCGGCCAATTACAGCTCCCGAAGCGCCACCAACTGCAGCGCCGATTATCGCACCCAGGGCCGTGTTGCCCGAAGTTCTTCCAATTACTGCGCCGGCTGCACCACCGGCTGCGGTACCTATTACCGCTCCTTTCTGTGTTTTATTCCATGTGGCGCAACCCGCAAAAATAAAAGTTGCGCTTAACAGAATAATTAAACTCATTCTTAGCTTTCTCATTTTAAATCTTTTAATTGTTTCGTTCAAATTTCAATCATGTAACTTGTTAAGCCTTCTGCTGAAGTTTTCTGAATGCGTATGAGCTGATTTCTGAGCTTGTCAACATCCTGCTCAGATAAGGATTGCAAAAGCGCATTCTCCAAGTCGTCCTTCAGCATTTCATTTTTTCCCATTTGTGTATTTTTAAAGGGTTAACCAGTTATTTACATCAAATAAAGGTAGGCTCAGTTCAACCACGAAATGTTACACAACTTGGATTAAGAGTTACATCATTCTCACATTTTGAGTGGTTTCTAAATTGGATTTCAGAAGAAATAGTTTTTCGGAACATTGCAGTGACACCTGCTTTTGCTAATAAATAGTGGGAATTATGTAAATTTTTACCAGAGTTGTGTAACAAAACCATACTCTGGGTTTTTTATTTTAGCATTTAAATCATTACGAAAAATGATGAGAAGAAAAGCTTTAAAGATTGAGCAACTTTCTACCCTGTTGTAGTAATGATCCTGAATAGTCTTGTCCTAACAAATCTTAGTTGGAATGCGTATATTTATAAATATTTTGCTGATTGGTTCCTAAATATCAGGTAAATTGCTGCAATTCAGGTTTTGGCGCTGCCTGGCCTGATGTCCACGGCGAGTTTGACATACAACAACAAACTGGCTTACAACAAATTAAATATTGACCACGACGTAATAAACCTAAAAAAAAGAAGCTCTGAAAATTAAAAAAACAAAACCAGTAGCACAGCCCGGCGGAAAAGATCCTGGTGTAAATACGATCCTTTTCCCAATTGTTGGAATCGGTGCATCGGCCGGTGGATTGGAAGCATTGGAACAACTTTTAGCGAATGTGCCTGAAAACAGCGGGATGGCTTATGTTGTCGTTCAGCATTTAGATCCTACACATAAAGGGATGCTACCCGAATTGCTTCAGCGAATTTCCAAAATGAAAGTATTCCAGGTGGAAGACCGGATGAAAGTACAGCCCAACTGCGTGTATGTTATTCCTCCCAACAAAAGCATGTCAATCTTAAAGGGGATTCTTTATCTGTTCGAGCCAATTGAGGTAAGGGGATTGCGTCTCCCCATCGATTTTTTCCTTCGTTCGCTGGCCGACGATCGGAAAGAATTTGCCATTGGCATTATTCTTTCGGGAATGGGTTCCGACGGAAGTATTGGAATCGGTGCGATAAAAGAAAAAAATGGAGTTGCGATTGTTCAGGAACCCGAAACGGCAAAATTCGACAGCATGCCACGCAATGCCATTAATTCGGGGTTAGTTGATATTGTTGCCCCGCCCAACGAAATTCATTTAAAATTAATTGAATTTCTTGACCATGTGCCCTCGGTTAAAACAGACCGGACCATAGGAAAAGACAGCAAAAGTGCACTGGATAAAATTATCATATTACTGCGCACACACACCGGAAACGACTTTTCGCTCTACAAAAAGAATACAGTTTACCGACGTATCGAAAGACGAATGGGCGTGCATAAAATTGATGAAATCAATTCATACGTTCACTTTTTGCAGGAAAACCCGGAAGAAGTGCATATCCTGTTTAAAGAGCTGATGATTGGTGTTACCCATTTTTTCCGCGATCCCCTGGTTTGGGAAAAATTTAAAGAAACAATTATTCCGGAAAAAGTTGGTTCACACCAACCTGGCACGACAATAAGAGTGTGGGTACCAGGTTGCTCAACAGGCGAAGAGGCTTATTCGCTGGCCATTGCATTTAAGGAAGTGGTGGAACAAATAAATCTGCATGGAGGATTTACTTTACAAATATTTGCGACCGACCTTGATAACGATGCTATTGAAACAGCCAGAAAGGGACTTTTCCCTGTAAATATCGAGGCCGATGTATCGCCAAAACGGTTAAGCCGTTTTTTTACCAAAACAGATGAAGGTTATCGGATCAATACTGAAATAAGGGAAACCATTATATTTGCACAGCACAACATTATAATGCACCCGCCTTTTACCAATATCGATATTATTTCGTGCCGGAACCTGCTTATTTATTTGGATCCCGAATTGCAAAAAAAACTACTTGGCTTGTTTTTCTACAGTCTTAACGCCGAAGGGATTTTGCTACTGGGAAATTCAGAAACACTGGGGACGCAAAGTCATCTGTTTACACCCGAATATTCCAGCCTGAAAATTTACAAACGTGGTAATTCGAACCTGAACCCGGAATTGTTCGATTTTCCTTCATCCTTTTCACGGGCAAAACTTACTATTAACGAAAATAAAATACCCGACAAGCCCATTATGAATATTCAAACGCTCGTTGATCAATTGTTACTGAATCAATTTTCGCCTGCCGGAGTTTTGGTAAACGAGAATGGCGATATTTTATACATCAGCGGACGAACGGGAAAATACCTGGAACCAGCCGTAGGAAAGGCAAACCTGAATATTTTTGCCATGCTCAGGCCAGGCTTCCAAAACGATTTTGCCATTGCTTTCCGCAAGGTAGTCATGAAAAAGGAAGCTGAGGCTTTACACAACGTTAAAATTGGCACAAACGGAAACACCATCCTATTAAACGTTACTATTCAGTGGGTAAATAAGCCGGATGCTTTATTAGGGAAGATATTGATCATTTTTACGGATGTTGCCAAAACTTCTGAAAATAAAGCACATTTAAAAAAAGGAAAACAAACGCTTGCCAGCGCCAGGGAAAAAGAGCTTGAAGAAGAACTACAGCACACCCGCGAGGAAGTACAGAACATTATGGAAGAAATGCAAACTTCGCAGGAAGAGTTGAAATCAACCAACGAGGAGTTGCAGTCGACCAACGAAGAACTGCAGTCGACCAACGAGGAGCTGACCACTTCGAAAGAAGAGATGCAAAGCCTGAATGAAGAACTTCAAACCGTTAATGCCGAATTACAGTCGAAAGTTGATGATTACTCACGGGTAAACAACGACATGAAGAATTTGTTGAACAGCACCGATATTGCCACCTTATTTCTCGACAAGGAATTAAACATCCGCCGTTATACCGACCAGGCTACCAAAATTTTCAAACTTATAAAAAGCGACATCGGGCGGCCTTTTACCGACCAGGTTTCCCAACTCATTTACCCCGATTTGGCTGAAGATGCAATTGAAGTTTTAAGAACGCTTATTTTTATTGAGAAACAAATTCCGACAAAGGACGGCAAGTGGTTTTCAACGCGTATCATGCCTTATCGCACTTTCGACGACAGAATAGACGGACTGGTTATCACTTTTATTAATATCTCAGATTTAAAACAGGCAGACGAGAAATTGAACGAAACAGAACAGCTAAACCATCTGTTACTCGATCTGTCCCCCGTTGTATTCATCAAGTTATCTCCCGATTGGAAAGTATTGGAGTTTAATTCAGTAGCAGAAGAAGTTTTTGGTAAAAAGCGCGATGATGTTATCAATAAAAATTATTTGGAACTATTTGTTCCCGAACCTGTTCGGCATAAAACAGAACAACAAATGAACCACCTGCTAAAACAGGCAGGTAAAAATAAAATAAAAATGCAGGCTCTTAAAACAGGCGCTGTTGAGTTGGAAATCGAATGGACGTTTAATGTCCTTTTAAATAATCTGAATTTGCCATTGGGAGTAATAATGATCACAAAAAAATAGAGTCATGGATCGACTGGAAATGGATTTTACAAATGCGAAAATGCTGCGCCAAAAAGCGGAAGAACTACTCAAAGAAAAACAACAAAAAGAAAATCTTTCTATGAAAGAAAACGATGCAGAAAAACTCCTTCACGAGTTGCAGGTACACCAGATAGAATTGGAAATGCAGAACGAAGAACTGCGTCAGGCGTATGAAACTGCCGAAACAGCGCTAAAAAAATACACTATGTTATTCGATTTATCGCCAATGGGCTATTTTACTCTTGACCAGGAAGGCGCTATCTGCGAGTTGAACTTCAGAGGTGCTGAAATACTCGGAGAAAGACGGTTTAGTTTAATTGACAGCAACTTCAAACTCTTTGTTTCAGAAAATTCGAAGCCCGTTTTTAATAACTTTTTTAGAAAAGTATATACCAGCAATGCAAAAGAATCGTGTGAAGTATTACTGGGGTATGATCAAAAAATATTGTGTTCGGTTTACATCGAAGGAGTAGTAACCGGGGAGGATCAAAAATGCCTTCTGTCGGTAGTCGATATTTCAAAGTTCAGTTTGCAGAACAAAGCGTAATTACGAACACTGTCTCTTTGCTTTTTCATGCACACTTTCCATTTCTCACTATTACTGTTAGCAGAAACTGTTTTAGATTAAATATTGCATTGTTCACCGTTTACAGAATGTGTGAATGATGTAACTCTTATTTAGAATTGTGTAACATTAACATAATCACACTGGCGTAACTTTATCCCGACAATAAAATCCCAACAAAGGGATTTAAAATAAATAAGTCATGAAAAATTCACTTTACATTATTGCCGGATTACTGGTACTCCTTTGGGCTATTATAACCTTTGGGTTCAACTCTTTCCGGTATATTGATATTCTTCTTCCAGTCGCAGTATTCATTGTACTTCTCCAAATTCTGTTCACAAAAAAAATATCAAAAAAACCGATTTAAAAACAATTATTATGAAAAAATACGTTCTCACTTTCGTTCTTCTTATCGTGGCCAGTTCTATTTTCGCACAGGGCCCAATTGCAAAAGGCCGGGCACAAATTAACGCCGGTGTAGGGCTGTCCACCTGGGGCGTTCCGCTTTATGTGGGATTCGATTATGGGGTACACCCGGATATTACGCTGGGGGCAGAACTTTCTTTCCGCTCGTACAACGACCGATGGAACAATTACAAGTACAATCATTCGATAATAGGCGTTTTAGGGAATGCCAATTACCATTTTAACACGGTATTAAATATTCCTTCCCCATGGGATTTTTATGCAGGACTCAATTTGGGATTTTATACATGGAGTTCTCCAGACGATTATGAAGGCTCACATTCTTCCGGGATTGGACTTGGCGCGCAGATTGGCGGCCGTTACTATTTTAGTAATGCGTTGGCTATTAACCTCGAATTTGGCGGAGGAAATGCATTTAACGGCGGAAAATTCGGAATAACAATAAAGATATAATATGGAAGCGAAATTTGACATGCACCAATGGGGATACATAAGAGACAAACTCAAATCGAAGTATCCTGAGTTAAGCGATGCCGACTTATATTGGGGACGCGTAAACAGAGAAGATATGTTGAAAATGATTTCGACAAAACTGGGCAAATCCAATAAAGATTTGATTGATGAAATTGAATCATTTGAATACTTAACCAGACAGTAACCAGATAAAAATAATTACATAAAATACTCAATATGAACTATTTATATTTAATTATCCCAATAGTTATTTTTTTGCTGTTAGGAATTAGAATCGTGAGGCCGACGCATCGGGGTTTAATCGAGCGGCTTGGGAAATATCATAGTTTGGCTAATCCCGGATTTCACTGGATCATTCCTGTTATCGATCGTTTGTTTCTGGTAAATGTAACCGAGCAAATGGTAGATGCCGAACCACAGGAAATTATAACCAATGACAACCTGAACGCCAGTGTTGACGCACAGGTTTATTTCAGGGTAAAATCGGATGAAGAAAGCGTAAAAAGTTCGATCTACAATGTAAACAATTACCAATGGCAGATTGTAAACCTGGCCCGCACAACACTTCGTAATATTATTGGTACGCTCACACTAAAATCGGCCAACAGCGAACGAGGTAAGATCAACTCCGGATTATACAAGACGCTTCATGAAGAAACCCAAAATTGGGGCATTGAAATAGTGCGTACCGAGCTAAAAGAAATTGATCCGCCCCGAGACGTACAGGAAACCATGAATAAAGTGGTAAAAGCTGAAAATGAAAAAATTGCAGCCATCGATTCTGCTACTGCCGCCGAAACCGTTGCCGACGGTGTAAAACGCGCCAAAATAAAAGAAGCCGAAGGATACAAACAATCGAAAATACTGCACGCGCAGGGAGAAGCTGAAGCTATTAAGCTCGTTAACGAAGCTGCCGATAAATATTTTATTGGAAACGCCCAGTTATTACGAAAACTGGAAGCCCTGGAAGCATCACTCGGAAACAATGCGAAAATTGTTATCCCAACCGGATCTGATTTGGTCAATATTATTGGCGAAATGGCTGGAATTGTGCCCCTGGAAAGAAAACCAAGGGAGAAATGATTACCAGGAAAACTTTTTTGAGACGATGGAGGTATTGACGAATCCACAGGATTACACATTAAATGAGCATGTTACTGTTATGGGATATTCCGGTCACCTCGATACAAGTAAAGTACTATCTGAAAAAACGTTAGAACACCAAAAATTGGCCTTTCAATTTCTTGATAAGTCAAAACTTTTCCCTGGAGATAATAAAATTCAAACGCTTCTTGAAGAAGGCGTATGCGCCGAAACTATTTTAAAGACCGCAAATAAAATTAGTGCTGATGTTATTGCGGTGGGATCTCACAGCAGGAATTTAAAAGTCACATATGCCGGTCCTGGAATAAGGTCTTTGGCAACTTTTATTGATTTAATCATCATATCTGTCGTACTGCTGATCCACGAAATATTTCTCTTTTCTTTCAATTTCAATAAATTGCATTTGAATAGTTACCGGTTTTTCATGGTTATCGGTATCTGGATTGTTTATCACACTACTTTCGAAAGTTCGGGATACCAGGCAACCCCCGGGAAAATGCGGTTGAAACTAAAAGTTATCGACTTGTACGAAAAAAACTTAAGCGTTGTGAGGGCCATGTTCAAAAGTTTGGCGGGGTCTATTTCAATTATGCCTTTTGGCCTTGGAATATGGTTACATTTCAACCGGTCCCAGGAAACGAGGTTGGCACGATTTAATCGCAGGTTCTTATGTAATAAAGTCATAAATCAATAAAAAAACAAAATGGAATCAGTTAAGCGCTTAGGAATTTGGATGGACCATGCAACAGCCAACATAATGGAATTATCAAACGATAAAATAACAACGGTCAGATTAGAATCAACTCCGGCCTTTCCCGAGCAGTTGCAAAACCTGAGGATGAATGAAAGCCTGATGAACAATAAGGAACAAAATCAACAATCTGACTATTACAAAAAACTGAGTTATGTAATTAATGATTATAGTGAAGTACTGCTTTTTGGGCCTACCGATGCGAAAACCGAATTATTCAATTTGTTAAAAGATAATCGTCGTTTTGAAACAGTCAAAGTTACTGTTCAACCCGCAGATAATATGACAGAGAATCAGCAACAAGCTTATGTTAAAGATTTTTTTAAAACCCCATAGAAATAGTAACGTGGTAAAACAATGAATGAAATAAAACAAAAAGACGTTGCCATTATTGTTGCCCACCCCGACGATGAAACATTATGGGCGGGAGGCACAATTTTGAGCCATCCTACATGGAATTGTTTTATTGTTTCGCTTTGCCGGGGAAAGGATCCCGAACGCGCCCCAAAATTTTATAATGCTTTAAAAATATTAAAATCAGAAGGTATTATGGGTGATTTGGATGACAGTCCGGAACAAAAACCACTCGATCAGAAAATGCTGGAACAAACCATCATCGAACTTCTGCCGGCAAAACATTATCATTTAATTATCTCCCATAATCCATCAGGGGAATACACAAGGCACCTCCGCCACGAAGAAGTGAGTAAAGCCGTGATCAAACTATGGTATGCAAAAAAAATATTTGCCGACGAACTTTGGACTTTTGCTTACGAAGACGGCAAACGGAAGTATTGCCCAAAGGCCGAAAGAGATGTGGAGATTTACCGCAAACTCACTAAGCAAATTTGGTTGAGAAAATACGGCATAATCACAGAAACGTATGGATTTGAAGAAAATAGCTGGGAGGCAAAAACAACTCCCAAAAACGAAGCATTCCGTCAATTTACAAATTCGTTTACTGCAGTAAAATGGCTTAATAATGGAGGAGTTTATCTATGAAAGTACTGGTGTTATACGATTACCCTCCCTCGCCCGGAGGACTTGCCACACAGGGAGATTTGCTTTACAAGGGACTTGTTGAAATGGGCATCGATGCTCACCCGGTGCATTTCGAATCGGCACAGGAAAAGGAATGGTACTACCGCTGGTTTGAACCCGATGTAGTGGTTGGAGTTGGATACTGGGGGCACACACCGCAGTTGGTCCTGCATCCACAGAGATACGGTGTTCAGCCTGTCCCCTGGTTGGTTGCCGATGGTTATATAGCCAATTACCAGGAGGTTTTAAATGCACTGCCTTTAATCCTTGTAACGTCTAACTGGGTGAAAGAGATGTATGTCCGGGATGGAATTAATGCCGACAAAATTGAAGTATTGCCGGTGGGTTGTAATACAGATGCTTTTATTCCTTTTCAAAAGGATGATCCCAAAATTTTGGCCGTTCGCGAAGCGCTGGGTGTTTCGCCCGACCAGGTGATGATTCTCACGGTTGGTGGCGATGCCGCGTCTAAAGGCGCCCAGGAGGTGATGCAGGCGCTGGCGATTATTGATACCAAAGCGCCCGATTGGAAATATGTGTGCAAAGTATGGCCGCAGCCACGAACCAAAACGCAAAACCTGGCCGATCTGCAAATGGCAAATCAACTCGGTATTGAAAAAAATGTAACGTATGCCACCAATACTATTTCGCGCAATTTTATGCCTTACCTGATTGGGGCTTGCGATATATATGCTGCTCCTTCGCGGCTGGAAGGTTTTGGAATGCCGCAGGTGGAAGCCGGGGCATGTGCAAAACCGGTGGTTAGTTTAAAAGCGATGGGAATGCTGGATACACTTATCCATGGAGAGACAGCGCTCCTTGCTAAAGTGGCGCGTAAAATTGTCGTAAATGAAGTTTTACTTGGAGAAGAATCGGGATTTGAAGATCAGCATAAAGTAATTTTTAAAGCGCCGCGAACGGTGGATTACCGGGCGAACGTACAAGATATCGCAAAGTACCTTTTGGAACTGATGAAAGATTCTTCCCTCCGTGATAGAATGGGCAAAGCAGGCAGGAAGCGCGTTGTAGAGAATTTCGACTACCGCGTGGTTGCCAAACGGTTTGTACAAATCATTAACGATAAATTGGGAATAGTTTGACATCGGCCCCCATTTTTAATATAAAACAAATAATCATGAAAAGAACAGAAAACAAAGTTGTCATTGTTACCGGTGGCGCGTTAGGAATTGGAAGAGAGACTTGCATTTTATTGGCTAAGGAGGGTGCAAAGGTCGCTGTAACCGATGTTCTGGACAAAGAAGGTCAAAACTTGGCGGACCAAATTAATCAGTCGGGCGGTGTAGCAAAGTTCTGGCACCTGGATGTATCCAACGAAAAAGAGGTTGAAAAAGTTTATGCCGAAGCAGTTAAAGAATTTGGGAAATTAGATGCTATAGTTAATAATGCCGGAATTGCAGGCGCCGACAAGCCAACTCACGAATTAACCGAAAAAGAATGGGATGCGGTAATGAATGTAAACGTAAAGGGAGTTTTCTTCTGCACAAAACATGCCATTCCGTATATGCTAAAGTCGGGTGGCGGAAGTATAGTAAACCTTTCTTCTATTTACGGATTAGTCGGCGCAGCAGATTTACCTCCTTATCATGCTTCCAAAGGAGCAGTCAGGTTAATGGCTAAAAATGACGCTTTAACCTATGCCAAAGATAATATAAGGGTGAACTCTGTACATCCGGGTTTTATCTGGACACCCCTGGTTGAAGCGTTGGGCAAAGAAAATCCGGAATTCAGAAAACAGCTCGACAGCCTGCACCCAATTGGGCATGTTGGCGAATCAATCGATATTGCTTACGGAATACTTTACCTGGTGTCCGACGAATCAAAATTTGTTACCGGAAGTGAATTGGTTATCGACGGTGGTTATACCTGTAAATAATAAAATCTTAGAAAATCAACAACTCAGGATTATGCAAGCCATTAACCAGCACGAAATTGAAAAGGCAAAGAAAGCCGCCCTCGAAGTTTTACTCCACAATGCCCATGGACCCTTTCATGGGTTGCCCCGGACTGCAGGCTGGGGATATCCCGAACCTTATACTCGGGATCTGATGATTTCTATATTGGGAATTGCAGTATCCGAAAATCAAGAATTGCTCGACAGTATCCGCAAAGTATTGGAAACTCTGGCAAAAAACCAAACCGAACATGGCCATATTCCTTCGCTGGTGCACGACAACGACGATCGCGGAGCCAGTGACACCACTCCCCTGTTTTTGCTGGCAACCGGTATATTCCGGAAAGTTACGGGTGAAGTTGATTTCCTCGCTGAGGCAGTTGAAAAAGCATTGGTTTGGATGAGCTATCAAAGCCCTTCCGACCGGTTTTTGGTAGCACAACAACCTACCAGCGACTGGCGCGATGAACAATGGGTAATTGGGAAAGGACTTTATGTGAATACATTGGTTTATAGTTATTTAAAAATTCTTGGGAAAAACGGATCCGCAGAAAAAATGCGTCAGGAGATGGGCAGGTTTACCATTACCGGAGGAGTTATGCACCGCCATGTTCACGAAGGTCTGGTGGTAAAACACAAACCTTATTACGCTTTTTGGTCTTATAAAATTTTTAGCAGCGAGCGCTTCGATTTGCTTGGAAACAGCCTCGCCATTCTCTCCGGAATCGCTTCACCTTCGCGGGCTAATGAAATGATTTCGTGGATTGAAGAAGAATGCTCCGGAATGCGGGATAGAGGTGAATTAACCGGTGACCTGCCACCTAACTTTTTCCCGTTTACAAAACCTGAAGATCCCGACTGGCATGAACGATATTCTGCATATAATCAACCGGGAGATTACCACAACGGCGGAATCTGGCCTTTTATAACCGGATTTTATGTGGCTGCCCTTGTTGCTGCAAAACGATATAGACTCGCTGAAGAAAAGTTAGTTGCGCTTACTCTGGGCATCAAATTAGCACGGTCGGAAAATCTTGAATTTGGTTTTAATGAATGGATAAAGGCACAGGATGGAAAACCGAAAGGAAATGACTGGCAAACATGGAGCGCTTCAATGTACCTCTATGCAGCAAAATGTGTGGAAGAAAAAAGTACTCCGTTTTTCGATGAAATACGAAATGAATGAAAGAATAATTCAAACCAGAAATATTAAATCCATTTCCAGGCGGGTATTAAATCTATTCCATCCAGCTTATCTTCCTGGTTGTTGGTTATAATTGTTCCTTCAAGCGCGCCTGTTTCGGCCATTGCATTTTTTATTCCGTTTATTTCCCGGGCCATATTGTCATTGTTAATTTCCCAACAAACCTGAACAGCCTGAACCATTTGTTCGTTCTTCTTTATCATAAAGTCGCATTCTGAATTGGATTCTTTGAAATAATAAATTTCAGTAAAATCCCTTCTCAGTTTATTGAAGACAAAATTTTCCAGCCTGCGTCCCAAATCTTTGCTAAACGAAAGACTGTTGGCTTTGGCAAATACCGGATCGATGCTGTAACTTTTTTTGGGATTTACCAGTTGTTTTTTGATGGAAGGGGAATACCGGGGAATGAAGTCAACAAGATAACTCTCCCTTAAATAGTCGCAATAATCGATAACAGTTCTTACCGATTTGATTTCAAGAATTTTGGAGATATTGTTGTAGCTGAACTCTTTCCCGGTGTTGCTTAATAAATGTACTGCCAGCCTGATCAACTGATTTTCATTTGTGATTTTTCTTCGAACAGCAATATCCCGGGTGATAATATCGCGCAGCAATGTCCTCAGATATTCATCGTCCTTTTCTTCCAGAAATTCGGGAAATCCACCCAATTCAAAGTATTGGTTAAAACTCTCCGAATTTCTTTCCAGGTTGAAGAAAGTGAGGAATTCATTGTAATTAAAAGGGAAAAGTTCTATTTGTTTATACCTGCCGGTCAGGCGGGTGCCCAATTCACGGCTTAACATACCGGCATTTGATCCGGTTATATATAACGGGATCCCCTTTTCGTTGGCCATACGGGCATAGAGTTCCCATTTGTCAATATTCTGAACTTCATCCAATAGAAGGAGGGTTTTTCCCGTTTCTTCAGCGATATTTTCCAATCTGGGAAAATCATCCAATGTAAAATTGATTAACCGGGGATCTTCAAAATTTAGATAAAGCGCTTTGCCGGTTTTTATTAATTTTTGCTGTATTAATGTGCTTTTCCCACAGCGCCGCACCCCTGAAATGATTACTATCTTTTTGGTTTTTAATGGAATATCCTTGTCGCGTTCAATCCAATGTTTTTTTAAAATGCTTTCTAACTGGTCTTTTATAATTTCAGACAATACGAGTTTGCTAATCATTTTTTGGTATTAAGAATTTAACAGTAAAGATAACACTTTGTATTGATGATACAAGCTTTTATGTATTCATAATACAAGCTATTTGGTTTTCAGGAGAAAAAAGATAGTAAAACATTGAATGTTTAGCCGTAATTTCCTTAAATTGATATCCCTAACTATTCGCAGTTTGAATTAAAAAATTCTGTGTAGCAAAGGAAAAATAGTTAGTCTCATGACGAACTCACCAAGGCAGTAAACGGTTTTTTTGCTGGCAAATTGCAATACGAAACGCGATCCGCACTAAACTTTTGAATAAGCAACAATTATTTGTGTTCGCAGGGAACCCGGGTTAAAAGTTTTATAATATCCAAATGGAATATCATGAAAGAAGCTATTAATAAAAAAAAGCTTGTGTATAGCTTTTTGCCGGAAGATCAAAAAGAGGTCAATGATCTTTCTGAACTGGCGCTCGACTTGCGATGGTCGTGGGACCATTCCGCCGATGAAATCTGGCGGCAACTTGATCCTGAATTGTGGGATAATACGCATAATCCATGGGTAGTCCTCCAAACCATTTCCCGTGAACGTTTCCAGTCGGTAATCGATGATCTGTCCTTTCGCGAAAAGATCGATTTCCTTGTAACATCCAGAAAAGAGACAAACGCTTCACCTGCCTGGTTTCAAAAAGTCCATCCAAACGATTCGCTGAATTGTGTCGCCTATTTCAGTATGGAATTTATGCTTACCGAAGCGCTCCCGATTTATTCAGGGGGGTTGGGCAATGTGGCCGGCGATCAATTAAAAGCCGCAAGTGATTTGGGTGTTCCTGTTGTGGGAATCGGACTTCTTTACCAGCAAGGTTATTTTCGTCAGGAAATAGATTTAAATGGCGAACAACATGCACTTTATCCGTTTAACGATCCCGGACAACTACCGATAACACCTTTGCGCCAAGCCGATGGCGAGTGGTTGCGATTAATGATCAACCTGTCTGGTTACAATGTCTGGTTGCGCGTATGGCAGGCCCAGGTGGGCAGAATAAAACTCTATTTGCTGGATAGCAACGATGCCGCAAATTTTCCTGTTCACCGGGGAATAACGAGTGAATTATACGGCGGAGGAACCGAGCTAAGGTTTAAACAGGAACTGATCCTTGGAATTGGAGGCTGGCGTTTACTTCAGGAACTGGATATTCACCCCGAAGTTTGCCATCTCAATGAAGGGCATGCTGCTTTTGCCATTTTGGAACGCGCCTATAGTTTTATGAAGGAAACCGGGGAACCGTTTGATATCGCCCTGGCCGTTACCCGGGCTGGTAACCTGTTTACTACCCACACCGCAGTGCCCGCCGGATTCGATCTTTTTGAGCCGGCAATTATTGAACAATACCTTGGCGAATATGCCGAACAGAAATTGGGAATAACACGTCGGCAACTGCTGGCGTTGGGTCGAACAAATCCTGATGATGAAGCTGAAAAGTTTAATATGGCGTATTTGGCCATCCGGGGAAGCGGCGCCGTAAACGGTGTCAGTTGGCTCCACGGAAAAGTCAGCCGTCATATTTTCGAACCACTGTTTCCTGAATGGCCAACATCTGAAGTGCCGGTGGGGCATATTACCAATGGGGTGCACATGCCAACCTGGGATTCCAAAGAGGCAGACGAAATATGGACGGAGGCTTGTGGCAAAGACCGCTGGCGGGGAATGAACAAAACCCTGGAACAGGACATCCGCAAGGTTTCCGATGAACGGCTTTGGGAGATGCGCACCAATGCCAATAAAGCCCTCATTAAATTTGCCCGTGAACATTTTGCACGCCAATTAATTGGTTCAGGGCACTCGCCCTATACCATTGAACAGGCAAAACATTTGTTCGATCCCAACACTCTTACGCTGGGTTTTGCCCGTCGCTTTGCCACCTACAAACGGCCTAATTTGTTACTGCACGATCCACAGCGGTTGCTCCGGTTGCTAACAAATCCAACGTTCCCTATTCAACTCATCATTGCAGGGAAAGCTCACCCTGCGGATAAACAGGGGCAGGATTTAATCAAAGAATGGATGCAATTTATAAAGCAGAATGGATTACATCCTCCTGTCATATTCCTGAGCGATTACGATATGCACGTGTCGGAAAATCTGGTGCAGGGAGTGGACGTTTGGATCAATACACCTCGGCGCCCGTGGGAAGCCTGCGGAACCAGCGGCATGAAAGTGCTTGTAAACGGCGGCATTAACCTTTCGGAACTCGATGGCTGGTGGGCAAAAGCATACAACCCACGGGTAGGCTGGGCGCTTGGCGATGGCAATGAACACGGTGACGACCCGGCCTGGGATGCCCGGGAAGCTGAACAACTTTATCATATCCTGGAAAACGAAGTAATCCCGGAATTTTATGACCGTAATGAACACGGAATCCCAACAAAGTGGGTAGCGCGGATGCGCGAAAGCATGGCACAATTAACGCCAAGGTTTTCAGCCGACAGGGCAGTCAGGGAATATACCGAACAACACTATTTGCCGGCTGCAATATCTTATTTGGAGCGTGCTGCCAACAAGGGTATAAAGGGAAAGCAAATGATAAACCAATTACAAACACTCAAGGAAAATTGGAATTCCTTATCTTTTGGTGAAGTAAAAATTGCCACTTCAGAAAAGCAGCATGTTTTCAATGTCCAGGTTTATTTCAAAACTATTGACCCGGATAATGTGCAGGTGGAACTATTTGCCAATGGATTAAACGGGGAAGATCCGATAATAACAAAGATGCAAAGGGGTGAAAAATCAGAAGGCACAACCAACGGTTACCATTATTCCGCATCAGTAAGTTCATCCCGCCCTGCAACGGATTATACGCCACGGGCGATACCAAGTCTTCCGGGTGTTCCAGTTCCTTTGGAAACAGCACTTATTTTTTGGCAACATTAAATTTAGAATAGTGGAAATGACACATTCAGGGCAAGAGTCTAAAACGAATACGGGTCAAACACAGCGGGTTACCACCTTGTTTGTGGATATCGGCGGCGTTTTGCTTACCGATGGCTGGAGTCATGAGTTTCGCAAAATGGCTGTTAAAGAGTTCAATCTCAGTGCGGAAGAGATGGAAGACAGGCACCAAAGGGTATTTGAAACTTTTGAGATTGGCAAACTCACGATTGATGAATACCTGAACCTGGTGGTGTTTTATCAGCCGCGGTCATTTACCCGGGCACAATTTCAGAAATTCATGTTTGCCCGCTCAGAATCCGACGATCAAATGATTGCATTGATCCGGCAGCTTAAAGCAAAGTACGGATTAAAAATTATTGTGGTCAGCAACGAATCGAGGGAACTCAATACTCATCGCATTCTAAAATTCAGGCTGAATGAGTTTGTGGATGCTTTTATTTCCTCCTGTTATGTAGGTCTCCGTAAACCCGATGCCGATATTTTCCGGCTGGCACTGGACATTGCCCAGGTTCCGGCAGAACAGGTTGTATATATCGAAAACACCCAAATGTTTGTACAAATCGCTGAAGGACTCGGAATTCGTAGTATTTGGCATACCGATTACCAATCAACGTGCGAAAAAATAGCTTCGTTTGGGTTGGAGTTTAAAATTTAAAAATAGAGCAAAATGAAAACAAAAAAGGATCCAGGCAAGAAAAGTGTTGACATAAAAAAGGTGAAAACAACAAAGAAGAATCCTCTTTCAAAGGAACTTCTCAGTAAGATGAATGCTTATTGGCGGGCCGCAAATTATCTTTCGATCGGACAACTCTATCTGCGTGACAATCCGCTGCTCCGAAAGCCGCTGGAACTTTCGCATGTAAAATCGATGTTGTTAGGGCATTGGGGAACCACACCAGGCCAGAATTTTATTTATGTACATCTGAACCTGATAATTAAAAAATACGATCTCGACATGATTTACATTTCAGGCCCTGGGCACGGCGGACCAGCTTTGGTTGGAAATACATATCTCGAAGGAACTTACAGCGAAGTTTATCCACACATTACACAGGATGAAGCCGGGTTGAAAAAACTGTTTACCCAGTTCTCCTTTCCCGGAGGGATCCCGAGCCATGTATCTCCTGAATGTCCGGGATCGATTCACGAAGGCGGAGAGTTGGGATATTCACTCAGCCATGCTTTTGGCGCCGTGTTCGATAACCCGGAACTGGTAGTTGCCTGTGTAGTTGGCGACGGCGAAGCAGAAACCGGCCCGTTGGCAACCGCCTGGCACTCCAATAAATTTTTAAATCCGGTTACCGACGGAGCGGTGTTGCCCATCCTTCATCTCAACGGGTATAAAATTGCCAACCCAACCGTGTTGGCCCGCATCTCAAAAAAAGAATTAAAGCAGTTGCTTAATGGTTATGGATGGGCCCCTTATTTTGTGGAAGGCGATGAGCCCGAAAAAATGCATCAGCGTATGGCGAAGGTTTTGGAAAAAACCATTTCTGAAATAAAGGAGATTCAAAGAATTGCGCGGGAAAAGAATGATGAAACCCGCCCACGCTGGCCAATGATTGTTTTACGCTCGCCCAAAGGATGGACAGGACCGAAAGAAGTTGACGGGATAAAAATTGAAGATACCTTCCGTTCGCACCAAATACCCATTCAGGTTGATTCAGAACATCCGCAACATTTAAAACTTTTGGAGACATGGATGAAAAGTTATAAACCGGAAGAGCTCTTTGATGAAAACGGAACGCTAATTCCTGAACTGGCGGAACTTGCGCCAGAAGGTTCCAAACGAATGGGAGCAAATCCAAATGCCAATGGAGGAATTCTTTTGCAGGATTTGCACATGCCCGATTTTCGAAACTTTGCCGTTGATGTCCCTTCGCCCGGTTCGGTTCAGGCAGCAGACACCCATGTATTGGGAGAGTTCCTTCGCGAAGTCATCAAATTAAATGATGAACAACGAAATTTCCGGATTTTTGGTCCCGATGAAACGCTTTCCAACCGGTTGAATGCTGTTTTTGAAGTCACCAACCGTCAGTGGGAAGCCAAAACAAAAAAGAACGATGAATTCCTCGCTACGGAAGGCAGAGTGATGGAAGTGCTCAGTGAACACCAGTGCGAAGGATGGCTCGAAGGTTATCTGCTTACCGGAAGGCACGGGCTCTTTAACTGTTACGAGGCATTCATACACATCATTGATTCCATGTTTAACCAACATGCCAAGTGGTTGAAAGTTTGTGCCGGATTGCCGTGGAGACGGGAAATTGCATCGCTGAATTATTTACTTGCTTCTCACGTTTGGCAACAGGCCCATAATGGTTTTACCCATCAGGATCCCGGCTTTATCGACCATGTGGTGAATAAAAAGGCCTCCGTTGTGCGGGTTTATCTTCCGCCCGATGCCAACTGCTTATTGTCGGTTGGAGATCATTGCCTGCGAAGCCGCGATTATGTAAATGTTGTAATTGCCGGTAAATACCAGGCTCCCCAGTGGTTAACCATGGATGAAGCGATAAGCCATTGTACACAGGGAATCGGTATTTGGAAGTGGGCAAGTAACGATGATGGTTTGGAACCGGATGTGGTAATGGCTTGCTGTGGCGATGTGCCAACGCTGGAAACCCTGGCGGCTGTCTCTATCCTACGTGAACATTTACCCAATCTGAAAATACGTGTAATTAATGTGGTGGATTTGATGAAATTACAACCCGATACAGAACACCCCCACGGGCTAAGCGATCCGGATTTCGATACTTTATTTACCAAAGATAAACCTATTGTATTTGCTTTTCACGGCTACCCCTGGCTGGTTCACCGGTTGACCTACCGCCGCACAAATCACGAAAATATGCATGTTCGGGGTTATAAGGAAGAAGGTACTATTACAACCTATTTCGACATGACGGTTTTAAATAACCTTGATCGCTTTGATCTGGTTCAGGATGTAATTAATCGGGTTCCCGGTTTAGGAGAAGATGGAAATAAGTTGAAACAAATTATGCAGGACAAACTCATCGCACACACAAAGTACATTGATAAATACGGACAGGATATGCCAGAAATACGAAACTGGAAATGGAATCAGAAAATAACATAGAAAAATGAAAGAAATATCTCTGAACATTACATAAAATTCAATAAAAATGAATATGCATAGAACCTGGCATGAAAAACATCATGCCACATTAAGTTTCGGTGGTCGTGTAGCTGACATGGTAGCCAACGGGATGGGTTCATGGAAGTTCATCATCCTTCAAACAGCTTTAGTTATTCTTTGGATGGGATTAAACCTTGTCGGATTTATGTTTCATTGGGATGTCTATCCATTCATTCTGCTCAATCTGCTTTTCTCCACACAGGCGGCTTACGCGGCGCCTATTATCATGATGTCGCAAAACAGGCAAAACGAACGTGACAGGATGCACGCTGAGCAGGATTACAAAACGAATAAAGATGCAAAGCATGAAATAGAAGCCCTGGCCATAATGTTGAAGTCTCTTAAGTTGATAAATTAGATAAAATCATTGAAATGCTTGAGGCGCAGAGAAGTAATTCATCAAATGATAAATTTTCACATAAAAAATAATACAACAATGAAATCATTAAAACCAAAGATTGTAATTGTAGGCGCGGGAAACGTAGGAAGTACATTCGCTTTTTCGCTAATGATTAGCGGCCTGGCGCGGGAAATCGTTCTAATTGACAGAAATGAGTCGCTTGCCAAAGGTGAAAGCATGGATTTAAATCATGGAATAAGTTTCGCCCATCCAACAAAAATTTACGCTGCAGGATTCGAAAGTTGCAAGGATGCCGATATTGTGGTCATCACGGCAGGAACGAATCAAAAGTCGGGACAAACCAGAACAGATCTGGTAAAGGCCAATGTGGCTATATTTAAAGATTTAATACCTCAAATTACCAAACACACATCGAAAGCAATTCTTTTAATTGTTTCTAACCCGGTTGACATACTTACTTATGTGACCCTTAAAATTTCGGGGTTTCCTTCGAACAGGGTTTTAGGTTCAGGAACAGTGCTGGACACAGCGCGGCTAAAGTACATGATAAGCGAATATTATAAAGTGGATGCCAGCAATA
>WOYV01000046.1 GCA_011620585.1 Draconibacterium sp. | reverse complement strand
ACGACATATTTCACTTATTATTCTTGGCATACAAAATTCAACAATACATTAATTATTAGCTTATTAGCCGCCAAAATAGAACTAGCTGACAACGGTCATTAAATCAAAAAAACAGGAATAGTATTTTTAAGATTTATTAAATTTTTTCCGCTTTCGGGCCAAAAGAATAATAGTATATTCGTTAAATCATTTTAAAATAGCTCTTATGTTTGAAAAAAACACCTACATCGGTCGTCGCAACGCCTTAAAAAATAAAGGATTAACCGGAATTGCACTCCTCGTCGGAAATGTGGATGCACCGATGAATTATCTCGATAATACTTATCATTTCAGACAGGATAGTTCTTTCCTGTATTTTTTTGGCCTCGATTTCCCTGGGTTGGTTGGTGTAATCGATTTTGATAGTGGTGAAGATTATATTTTTGGAAACGACGTTGACATCGAAGATATAATCTGGATGGGTGTACAGGTTCCGCTAAGAGAAAATGCGGCTAAAGTTGGTGTTACAGCAACGGCACCCTTTAATAAAGTATTCGACTTTGTAAAGGAAGCTCAGCGCGGCGGCCGTAAAGTTCATTTTTTACCTCCTTATCGGGCAGAGAATAAACTTCTTCTCGGGCAATTATTGTCGTTACCGGCACTTTCTGTAAATGAACATGCATCGTTTGAGTTGGTTAAAACCGTAATCTCACTTCGCGAAATAAAAGAGGCAGTTGAAATTGCAGAAATTGAAAAAGCCTGTGCCACCGGTTACGAAATGCATGTGATGGCTATGAAAATGGCGCATGCCGGAACCTGGGAACAAAAGATTGCCGGAACCATTGAAGGGATTGCCATTGCCGGTGGAAATATGGCTTCGTTCCCGATCATTCTCTCGCAACATGGCGAAACGCTGCACAACCACGATCATTCGCTGATTTTGGAAGAAGGTAAACTTCTGGTAGTCGATGCCGGAGCTGAGTCGGTAATGCATTACGCTTCCGATTTCACCCGTACTACACCGGTTGGAGGCAAATTTACACAGAAGCAACGCGAAATCTATGAAATTGTATTGGCCGCCAATAATACGGCTACTTCCTTAATTAAGCCCGGTGTTACATATTTGTCGGTTCACCTGGCGGCATCCGAAGTACTGGCTTCAGGATTAAAGGAACTTGGCCTGATGAAAGGAGATGTTAAAGAAGCCGTGAAGAACGGAGCACATGCCTTGTTTATGCCACACGGGCTCGGCCACATGATGGGGCTTGACGTTCACGACATGGAAGATTTGGGACAAATTCACGTGGGGTACGACGATGAAATCAGACCGGTAGATCAGTTTGGAACTGCATACTTAAGACTTGGAAAACGATTAAAACCGGGTTTTGTAATTACCAACGAACCGGGCAGTTATTTTATTCCCGCTTTGATCGACAAATGGCAAACCGAAGGCATTAACAAAGATTTTATCAATTTCGATAAAGTGAATGAATACCGGGATTTTGGCGGAATCCGACTCGAAGATGATATACTGGTAACTGAAACCGGAAGCAAGATCCTTGGAACCCGCATTCCAATCACACCCGAAGAAGTGGAAGCTACTGTAAATCAATAGAACGAAAGAGCGTCTGTTTAGCAGACGCTCTTTTTTATGATGCGAAAATAGAAGTAATCCATCTCGCTCATTAATTCATCACGTACTTCGCGGCAATTCATCCTTATCTCTTCCTGCGATCGCGCATTTTTATACGGACTATGCACACCCAGATGTAATTTGCGTTTGTATTTAATATCCGGAACTTCAAGTTCTTCGTGCGTGCTTTCACCTACAGTAATCAGATAATCAAATTCATAATCAGCAAATTCATAGTAGTGTTTAGGTACATTTTGCTGGAGATCGATCCCAACCTCGGCCATTACCTCTATGGCAATGGAACTTACATGATCAACCGGATCGATACCTGCTGAAAAAATTTCCAGATCTTTGTCAAAACTTCTTAATATAGCTTCTGCCATCTGGCTTCGGCAGGAATTACGAACACTTAGAAAAAAAATCTTTACCCCATGGCTTATCTCGGTTTTAGTAGAATTAAGTCAAAAAAAATAATTCCAAAAAGATAGCCAAAAACGTCTGTTTAGAACATGTCTTATGTCTTGGTTTTTAGGCTTTTGTAAATGTTTTTGAACATAGTTTTTTGTTTTCAGTCAACCCTTTTGTCGAATGCTGTTGACAGATGGAGTAAAGTATTTTGTGTTGTTTTTATTGAATCTGTTCAAAATCAAACAATTATGACTAATAATAAATAAAAGCCCCATTTGGCGGGCGATTGATATTTTGGAATCAACATTAAGCCTGATTTTTATTTTATCCGAAAAATTGAGTATTCGAGCTCTTTTGTCTATTTTCGTACAGAAATGTTAACATTTACACCATCGGTTGATGGTAAAAAATTGTGTGTATGGAACCTAAAGATCTGAAAAACTCTGAGGAGTTAAAAAGTCCGAAAAAAGAGGACCTTAAGCTGACTGAAAAAGAAAGTGCAACCGAAAAGGAAGCCGAAAAAGTACCTGTTGAAACAGTACCTCAAACAGTTCCCGTAATCGAAGAAACGGTGGAAGAAGAAATTGAGGCAGAAGAACCCGGCGTTGAGGAAGTAGTTCAAGAAGAGGAGACAGTACCTGTTGAAACGGTGCCTCAAACTGTTCCCGTAATCGAAGAAACGGTGGAAGAAGAAATTGAGGCAGAAGAACCCGGCGTTGAGGAAGTAGTTCAAGAAGAGGAGACAGTACCTGTTGAAACGGTGCCTCAAACTGTTCCCGTAATTGAAGAAACTACTGAAGAAGAAGTGGAAGGACCAACGCCTGCGAAAAAGAAAACAAAGACTGGGAAGAAAGAACCCGTCGTAAAATCTGAAAATAAGGAACCCGAGCCTGCCAGGGAAGTTGTCGATTACTCTAAATACACACAAATTGAATTGGTAAATGCTTTGCGCGGCGTACTAACCGAAAGCGAAACCCGCGATATCAAAAGCGATATAGATGCCATTAAAGCTGCTTTCTATAAAAACATGAAAGATAACGAAGAAGCAGCAAAAAAACTGTTTATCGAAGAGGGTGGGGCAGAAGAAGAGTTTAAAGCCGAAGAAGATCCTTACGAAAATGATATTAAGGACTTGTTAAAAGAATACCGTCAAATACGGATCGACTACAGCAAACAACTTGAGCACGAAAAAGAAGAAAATCTGCAGCGTAAATACGATGTGATCGAGAAAATCAAAGGCTTGATCAATACCGAAGAATCGATCAACAAGACCTTTAATGAATTTCGTGATCTGCAACAGGAATGGCGCGAGATTGGACTGGTACCTCAGTCAAAAATGAAAGATTTGTGGGATCTCTATCATTTTCATGTCGAAAACTTCTACGATTATATCAAAATAAACCGCGAATTACGCGATCTGGATCTGAAGAAAAACCTCGAAATGAAGATTAGGTTGTGTGAAAAGGCCGAAGAACTTTTACTTGATTCATCAATCATCCGAGCCTTTAATACACTACAAAAATACCACGAACAATGGCGCGAAATCGGCCCGGTCCCGGCTGAGCAAAAAGATGATATTTGGGAACGTTTTAAGGCGGCTACAACCAAGATCAACAAAATGCACCAGGAGTTCTTCGAAAGCCGTAAAACCGAACAAAAAGAGAATCTTGAGGCCAAAACGGCACTTTGCGAAAAAGTGGATGAAATTAACGAAAAGGAAATCGATTCGCACAAAGACTGGGATCAACATTCAAAGGAAATTATTGAACTACAGAAGGTTTGGCGTACTATTGGTTTTGCTCCGCGTAAAGACAACAACAAAATTTACGAACGTTTCCGCGAAGCCTGTGATAAATTTTTCGACGCTAAAAGAGAATTTTACTCGAAAAATAAGGAAGAACAACAAAATAACCTGCAACTAAAAATTGATCTTTGCGTACAGGCAGAAGCTCTAAAAGATAGTACAGACTGGAAAAAGACTACCCAGGATTTTGTAAACATTCAGAAAAAATGGAAGGAAATCGGCCCGGTTCCACGCAAACAGTCCGACATAATCTGGAAACGTTTTCGTTCCGCCTGCGATTTCTTCTTTGACAAGAAATCAGAGCATTTCTCGGATGTTGACAGCGAACAGGTCGACAATCTTAAATTAAAGGAAGACCTTATAAAAGAGATTAA
This sequence comes from Draconibacterium sp., assembly GCA_011620585.1. Lineage (GTDB taxonomy): Bacteria > Bacteroidota > Bacteroidia > Bacteroidales > Prolixibacteraceae > Draconibacterium. Next base: position 40,813 of record WOYV01000046.1, on the reverse strand, counting down.
GACATTTAAGTCTTCTGATAATAGCCAGGAGAATCTCGAACGGCTTAAGGAATTTCAGCGTCGCTGGTCGGAAATCGGGCATGTTCCGTTTAAAAAGAAAGAAGACATCCAAACAGAATTCCGCGAATCGATCAATAAATTATACGACGATCTTAACATCGACGATGAAAAACGGAATATCCTGAGATTTAGAACGAAAATGTCATCGTTTTCTGAATCCTCGCGCGGTCAAAACAAAATGCGACTCGAACGCGACAAATACATGAATAAAATGAAGCAACTCGAAAACGATCTGGTTTTGCTCGACAATAACATTGGTTTCTTTGCCAAATCGAAAAATGCAGAACAGCTGATAAAGGATGTTAAAAAGAAAATAGAGATGACCAGGCAGAAGATTGAACTGCTAAAAGAGAAGATCCGTGTGATTGATGATATTGACACAACAGAAGAATAAAAATAAAAGCCGGTTTAAACGCCGGCTTTCTGATTTATTGGAAAATCACATATTTTATCAACTATAATAGAAGTCTTATAATATATATTATGTTAAATTATATTAATATTAAAATATTCAGTTTTTACAGTATGTTTAGCAGATACCCCACTTTGTAGTAAGCGAAAAAAGATTATTTTTGCATTCGGTTATTTGAAACTGGATTTACCGGTTCATATTAACAATTCGGGATGTAGCGCAGTCCGGTAGCGTACGTCGTTCGGGACGACGGGGTCGCAGGTTCAAATCCTGTCATCCCGACTAATTTTAAACCTTTTCATATAATGGAAAGGTTTTATTTTTCTCTACGCATATATTATTTCTATTGTTTATCGAAAGTCAATATTAAAAGCAACAGACTCTGTTGCTTTTATAAAATCTTTGTTAATTTCTTACCAGAAGTAGATGTAGAAAACAACTGTAATTCCAAGGATAATAGCGGTATGCATCAAATCCCAATGATTCCAGCTGGCGCGTGTTGCAGCCCTTTGTTCGTCCGAAGCGGATGAAAAGGTCAAGCCCTGTAACTGAGCGGCCGGTGCTGCAGCGGTAAAACGGCTTACAATAATGATTACCAAAATACTTACCACCAGCATTCCTCCACTGAAGAACAGCCAGTTGACATCGTAAAACAGGGTATAAAACCAGTTGCTGATTCCATGATCAGCAGCCCAAAGTTTAACATCGGTAAAACCATCGGCTTTAGCCATGCTGGTATACATTACCTTGGCACCAATTCGAACTACCCCAATTACAAACCCGGTTATCATTCCCCACATTCCTCCTTTGGGTGTTGGACGGGTTGAAATTACGCCCAGCAAGAAAGCAGCAGCGATGCCCGGTGAAAGCACCGACTGTACATCCTGCAAATAGGCATATAGAACCTCCCCCACACTTCGCATGATCGGGATCCACAAAATCCCAAGTACAACAACAACAACAGTTGCAATTCTACCCACGTTTAGAAGTCTCTTTTCACTGGCTTCAGGACGGAATTTTTTATAAAAATCGATGGTGAATAACATGGCTGAAGAGTTAAACAACGACGCAAGTGAGCTCATTAGCGCAGCTAAGATACCACACACTACAAGACCTTTTACTCCCGCCGGCAACAATTTGGCCACCAGGGTCGGGAACGCGGCATCAGATGAAGAAAGCGTAAATACTTCGCCATTCAGAACAATTCCTTTTTGGGCCATAGCAAAGGCGATCATCCCCGGAATCATAAACAGGAAAACCGGGGTAAGTTTCAAATAGGCTCCAAAGATAGAACCTCGTCTTGCCTGAGTTTCATCCTTACCTGAAAGTACGCGTTGTACAATGAACTGGTCAGTACACCAGTACCAGAAACCAATTACCGCCGATCCGATGAATACTCCCAACCAGGGGAAGTCTGCGTCGTGGTTGCTCCGGATCAGGTTGGTCATGGAATCTCCGTATTCGTTCACCTTAACCGCACTGGTAATACGCATCATTTCGTCCCAGCCACCCAAAGCACGCAGTCCAAGGATCACAATAATGAGCGAGCCCAGCAATAAGATCGGTGTTTGTAAAACGGATGTATAAAGAACAGATTTCATCCCACCAACCACAGTGTAGATAGCGGTAATCAGTACCAGGCCAATGGCCGATATCCAAAAGAAATCGATTCCCCAGACTGATTCGATGCCAAAAACTTCTTTAAAAACCAATCCACCGGCATAAACGGTAACAGCTACTTTTGTAAGTACGTAACTAATAAGTGATATCATCGATAGAATAGTACGCGATTCTTTATTATAACGACGTTCCAGGAATTCGGGCATGGTGGTTACCATACTCCTCGAATAGAAAGGTACGAATACCCACCCAAGAATAAGAATCATCCAGCCCTGGATTTCCCAATGAGCCATGGCCATCCCGCTTGATGCACCTGCACCGGCCAACCCAATAAGGTGTTCTGAACCAATATTTGAAGCAAAAATGGAGGCCCCGATAGCTACCCATGTTGCACCCCTGCCTGCCAGAAAATAATCGCCCGAGGTTTCATCTTTTTGTCGAAAAACCCAGACTATGATTCCGATTAATGTTGCAGCGAACGCTGCAATTACAATCCAGTCTAATGTACTCATCCTCTTAAAATTTGATTAGTTTTATTGATGTTTAAATGAACTCCGGTCAGCAAAAAAATAATTTTTTGCATTTGAATAATGCAGTCCTTGCAAAAGGACGAGACTAATTTGGCAAAAAACGTTGAAATGACACTTTAAATCTGGCAAATTTTATTCACATTTTGTAAAAATTTTATAAAAAGTTCAGCTTGCAACTTCTTAATATATCAAGCTGAAAACCAGAGGTCTGGAATTTAAGTTCTCCATGTTCAATATTCAGCGAATCGTTTTGAAGTGTTTGTGCCAAAAGCTGTGCACTAATAATCCCCCAAAAAGCAAAGGCAGTATGAACCGACCTTTTTTATGGTTGTTTCATACAAATGACATATTTTTATCCTCAAATCAGAAAATAAACGTTAATAATAACCATATGAAATCAACTATTCTAACAAATTTACTGCTGTTGCTCATATTAGCGGCAAACTCTCAAACCAAAATAATCCTGCACACCGATCAGGCAAAAGACAAAATCAGCAAAGACATTTATGGGCATTTTGCTGAACATCTTGGCCATTGTATTTATGGTGGAATTTATGTAGGTGAAGACTCTGAAATACCCAATATTCGTGGATTTCGTGACGATGTAGTGGGAGCGCTGAAAGATATGCAAATTCCGGTGCTTCGCTGGCCAGGTGGCTGTTTTGCCGATACATATCATTGGAAAGATGGCATTGGTCTGCGCGGGCAACGCCCGTCGATTGTTAATGTACATTGGGGTGGAGTAACTGAAGACAATAGTTTTGGGACACACGAATTTTTGGATTTCTGCGAGTTGGTCGGTGCCGAAGCATACATTAATATCAACGTAGGATCAGGAACTGTGCAGGAAGCCAGCGAGTGGGTGGAATATGTTACCTCGTCGAACAAAAGCCCGATGACAGAGTTACGAAAAAAGAATGGTCGCGAAGAGCCCTGGAGTGTAAAATATTGGGGAATCGGGAACGAAAACTGGGGATGTGGTGGAAACATGACTCCCGAATATTATGCCGACGTATATAAGCAATTCGCCACATTCACAAGAGGTAATTTGTACAAAATTGCCTGTGGGCCAAGTGATTTTGATTACAACTGGATGGATGTGGTAATGCAAAAAACAGCCCGTAACCCCGGCTTGGTCCAGGGAGTTTCATTGCATTATTATACCATTCAAACCGGAAACTGGAGCGATAAAGGAAATGCGGCCGGTTTTGGTGAAAAAGAATGGTTTGAAACCTTAAATAAAACGTTGGAAATGGAAAACCTGGTTACCCGTCATTCAACTATTATGGACAAGTATGATCCACAAAAACGAGTGGGTATGATTGTAGACGAATGGGGCAACTGGTTTAATGTGGAAGAAGGCACCAATCCGGGATTCCTATTTCAGCAAAACTCGCTTCGCGACGCGATGGTGGCTGCTATCAACCTGAATATTTTTAACAATCACGCTGATCGTGTGAAGATGACAAACATTGCTCAAATGGTAAATGTTTTGCAATCGGTAATACTTACAAAAGACGAAGAGATGGTTCTTACCCCTACTTATTATGTGTTTAAAATGTACAATGTCCATCAGGATGCTACTTTGGTACCATCGAATATCAGTACCGAAAATTATACTTACAACAGCAAATCGGTTCCGGCAGTAAATGTTTCGTCTTCGATTAAAGATGGCGTGCTCTCTATTACATTATGCAATTTAAATCCGAACAAAGCACAAAAAGTGGAACTCGAAATCACAGGTGATTCTTATGCCGAAGCCAGCGCCTCAGTTATCACATCCGACAAGTTGGATGCTTACAACGATTTTGGCAAAAACGAAGATGTGAATATCAGGAATTTTGAAGTGGACAAACCTAAAAACGGAAAACTAACAGTTGAACTTCCATCAAAATCGGTGGTTTTGGTTCAATTGAAACAATAACAAAATAAAAACCCGCAGGATAACCTGCGGGTTTTATGTATCTCACCCAAAATACAGTCTTTTTATTTTACTTTATCAACGATTGCTTTGAACGCTTCAGGTTGGTTCATGGCCAAATCGGCCAATACTTTCCTGTTGATCTCAATATCGTTCTTTTTCAACAATCCCATGAATTGTGAATACGACATTCCTTCGAGACGAGTAGCAGCGTTGATACGCTGAATCCACAATCCACGGAATGTTCTTTTTTTCGCTCTTCTGTCGCGGTATGCATATTGCTGACCTTTTTCCCAGGTGTTTTTAGCAACCGTCCATACATTTTTACGCGACCCGAAATAACCCTTAGTTTTTTGTAATAATTTTTTTCTTCGGGCACGTGATGCTACATGATTTACACTTCTTGGCATACTTTTTACTTTTTTGATAATCGGCGCCTCCGGTCCGCTGTTTGACGGAAGGAATACTTTAAAGCACAATCATCTGGTTAATTACTTTTTTTACCTTTCTCTTTAAAAGGAGTTTGTTAAAGCAATCCGAAGATTACTTCATGCACAACAAAAGTTTAACGTTACTTTCGTTTGTCTTATCGATAGTTGTCCAATAAGTCAAATTACGCTTACGTTTTGTACTCTTTTTAGTCAGAATATGACTTTTGTAGGCGTGCTTCCTTTTAATTTTACCACTTCCGGTGATTCTAAAACGTTTTTTAGCCCCGGAATTCGTTTTCATTTTTGGCATAATTCCTACTTGTTAAAATGTTATCAAAGAACTGTTATATCCCGTCATCAGACGGAGAAATTGCCCTGCTGTTCGTCGACCGTCAGAACTATTTCTTTTTAGGTGAAATAAACATCGTCATTCGTTTGCCTTCCAGTTTTGGCAGTTGTTCAACCGAGCCAATATCTTCAAGAGAGGTTGCCAGTTTAAGCAACAAAATCTCGCCTTGCTCTTTGAACAATATCGACCGTCCTTTAAAGAATACGAAAGCTTTAACCTTGGCACCCTCCTTCAGGAATCTCTCGGCATGACGCAATTTGAACTGGAAGTCATGTTCGTCGGTCTGCGGGCCAAAGCGAATTTCCTTTACCACAATTTTTGTGGCTTTGGCCTTCATTTCCTTTTGTTTCTTCTTTTGTTGATAAAGAAACTTCGAGTAATCAATAATCTTACATACCGGTGGATCGGCATTTGGAGAGATCTCCACCAAATCCAGTGTTAATTCTTCTGCCAGTGCGAGGGCATCGCGAAGTGAAAACACTCCGGGGTTTTCAATGTTGTCGCCAACCAGGCGTACTTGCGGCGTTCTGATCTTGTGGTTGATCTTGTGCTGCGGTTCTTCTTCTCTTCTAGGCTGAAAATTTCTCGGGCCTCTTCTTTTAATAGCTATTGTAAGTTCCTCCTTAAGTTAGTTATACAATCCTGATAATTGATCTCTTACTTCCTTTGTTATAAATTCCGCAAACTCGTTCATGCTCATTGTCCCCTGGTCTCCTTCGCCCTGACGGCGAACTGAAACGCTCTCGGTTTCGGCTTCTTTTTCGCCAACAATCAGCATGTACGGAACCCTTTTTAATTCGTTGTCGCGTATCTTCCTACCAATCTTTTCGTTACGATCGTCAACGACGGTGCGAATATCGGAATTATTTAGAAAATCTGAAACTTTTTTAGCATAATCGTTATGCTTTTCACTGATAGGTAGAACGACTGCCTGTTCAGGTGTCAGCCACAGTGGAAACTTACCGGCCGTGTGCTCAATAAGCACTGCCACAAAACGTTCCATCGATCCGAAAGGTGCGCGGTGGATCATCACCGGGCGGTGGCGTTTGTCGTCTGAGCCAATATATTCAAGTTCAAAACGTTCAGGAAGGTTGTAGTCAACCTGCACAGTTCCAAGCTGCCAGCTTCTTCCCAGCGCGTCTTTGATCATAAAGTCGAGTTTTGGTCCGTAAAAAGCGGCTTCACCTAATTCGGTTATTGTTTCCAGTCCTTTTTCCTCGCAAGCTTCAATGATTGCACGTTCTGCTTTATCCCAGTTTTCGGGCGAACCAATATATTTTTCAGGTTTCTCAGGATCGCGTAATGAGATTTGAGCTGTATAATTTTCAAAATTCAGCGCCTTGAAAATGATAAAAATAATATCGATTACTTTTTTAAATTCATCTTTTACCTGGTCAGGGCGGCAGAAAAGGTGCGCATCGTCTTGTGTAAAACCACGAACACGTGTTAAACCATGCAACTCGCCGCTCATCTCGTAACGGTAAACAGTACCAAATTCTGCCATACGAACCGGCAAATCTTTATACGAACGTGGCCAGGCTTTGTAAATTTCACAATGGTGCGGACAGTTCATTGGTTTTAACAGGTACTCCTCTCCTTCTACCGGCGTGCTGATCGGCTGGAACGAATCCTTGCCATATTTCTGGAAATGACCTGAAGTTTTATACAGTTTCACATCTCCGATATGGGGAGTGATTACCTGTTCGTACCCGTGTTTCTTCTGAACTTTTTTTAGAAAGTTTTCGAGCTGTTCGCGCAACTGAGCGCCTTTGGGCAGCCAAAGAGGCAAACCCTGTCCCACCGCTTCAGAGAAGGTGAACAACTGCATTTCTTTACCAATCTTCCGATGGTCGCGTTTTTTTGCTTCTTCCAACATCACGAGGTACTCATCCAGCAATTTCTGCTTCGGAAAAGTAACGCCATAAATACGGGTCAGCATTTTATTGTGTTCGTTGCCACGCCAGTAAGCCCCGGCAACCGAGGTTAATTTAATAGCCTTAATATATCCGGTATTGGGCAAGTGGGGCCCACGGCATAAATCGGTAAAATTTCCCTGGTTGTAGATCGTAATGGTCCCGTCTTCCAATTCGCTGATCAACTCCTGTTTTAGTTCATCGTTTTTTTGAGTGAACATTTTCAGTGCATCGTCTTTTGAAATCTCTGAACGGACAATATCGTTTTTCTGACGGGCCAGTTCAAGCATTTTCTGTTCGATCTTCTGTAAATCTTTTTCCGAAATAACCTGGTCAGCAGGCAGATCGACATCATAATAAAAACCGGTATCCACGGTCGGTCCAATTCCGAATTTTGTCCCCGGGTAATAAGATTCAATAGCTTCTGCCATTAAGTGAGCCGATGAATGCCAGAATGTTTCTTTTCCTTCACGGTCTTCCCACGTGTACAATTTGATCTTCGCATCATGGTCGATTTTACGGGTAAGATCCCAAACAACCCCATCAACCGAAACCGACAAAACATCTTTTGCCAGTCGCGGCGATATTGATTCAGCGACCTCCATTCCACTTACTGCCGCATCAAATTCACGTACACTGTTATCCGGAAGTGTTATTTTAATCATTTTCAGTAATTTAATTTTCAAGTTTCTTTCTTATTCAATCGCTGATTGTTTGCATCGATTTGGTAACGAAAAAAGTGGGGCAAAGATAATGAATCCGTTGATATATCGCACTTCGAAACATGGATTCGGGCAATATTTTAACCTAATTTTCAACAGCAGGTTTGTTATAACTTTAATCTTCAGCAATACGTTTCTTTATACGAAAGTATAGTTATAAATACTATGTTAAAAGTTCAGCCTTAATTCTTAATATTTAAAAGTTAAATCAATACAATTCACTTTAAATTCATTCTAAATATTCAGATTTTCTATTAAATCGTAAGAATAAATGAAAGAATAATTATTTAATTTGTCTGACAGCAAACGGGAATAAAGAAAATTCTTAACCTTGACTATCCCCGTGATAAAGCCATTTGGTTAGCCGAACCTTGTATGGATAAAGGCTACGAGGTTACTATCAACCTGATGGCGGTTTCGAAAGTAAATGAAACAGATTTGGACGAAGCGCTCACCGACCTCTCCAAATCGAGGGTCCCGGTTATTTATGTGGTGGATAGTTTTGGGAGTTTATATAGTGAAAGCATCCTTCATCTGGTAAAAAAATACCGGGCGGCGCTACCCGGAAAAGAACTGGGAATACATGCGCACAACAACATGCGACTGAACATCCCAGAAGCGCAATGCAGTGGATGGACTCGGAACGGAAAGATGATTTTGTAACCTTTATGAAAGAAATGCACAATTACGAATTATTAGAGTAGGTTTAATTTATACAGGGAAAATGCCGTTCAATACTGAGCGGCGTTTTTTTTGAAATCATTTTTCGCTTCCGATACTATTTTTACTTTTGTTGTCTTGTCATTTTTGAACACAAAAACACCGGACAATGAAAAAAATATGCTTATTACTCCTGGTAGTTGCAACAACTGCTATTCAGGCTCAGAACACACAAAAGATCACTCTCGAAGATTTATTTCTGAAAGGAACTTTTCAATCCAAAACAGTTTCCGGGCTTCGGCCGATGAACGACGGTATCCATTACAGTATAAAAGAGAACAATGCTAAAATTGTAAAATACAGCTATCAAACCGGCGAAGAAGTGGAAGTGGTTTTCGACCTCGCTTCAATAAACGACGCCCCTATTTCCGGTTTTTCAGATTACACATTTAGTAATGACGAGACAAGAATCCTCTTAACAACCAATACCAGAGCGATATACAGGCACTCCTTTACAGCCGAATATTATGTCTGGAATTCGGTGACCAAAGAACTTAGCGCTCTTTCCGACAATGGAGCGCAACAAGGCGCTACTTTTTCTCCCGACGGCGAACGGGTTGCCTATGTGCGCGACAACAATATTTTTATTAAAAGCCTGAAATTTGGCAGCACCAGCCAGGCAACTTTCGACGGCGAAAAAAACAAAATCATTAACGGACTCCCCGACTGGGTTTACGAAGAGGAATTTGGCGATTATACATCCGCAACCGGCTTTAACAAAACCATGTGGTGGTCGCCCAACAGCGAATTTCTTTCCTATATTAAATTCGACGAACGGGAGGTTCCTGGATACTCTTTTCCAATGTATGCGGGGATGAACCCAACTTACGAAACATACAAATTGTATCCCGGCGAAGAACGTTACAAATACCCAAAAGCCGGCGAAAAGAATTCGGTAGTGCAGGTGATGAGTTACGAGATCAAGACCAAGAAAACCATTCCTGTAAATATCGGGGAAGAAACCGATCTGTATGTCCCTCGTTTGAAGTGGTCGCCAAATAACGAGTTGGCAGTGATGCGGCTGAACCGTCTTCAGAATCAGTTGGATGTTTTATATGCTAATCCTTATACGGGCGAAACCCACGAAGTTTTTACCGAAAAAAACAAACGTTTTATTGAAGCTAACTTCCTGGATGCCTTTACTTATCTCGACAACGGCAATTTTGTAGTCCTGAGTGAAAGAAGCGGCTGGGCTCATTTGTATTTGTATGATAAACAGGGTGTTGAAATTGCACAACTTACAGATGGCGAATTTGATGTAACAGAATTTTATGGTTACGATCCTGAAAAGAAAGTTTACTATTACCAGGCTGCGGCTGTGTCTCCTCTTCGCCGCGAAGTGTATTACGTTAGCCAGGATAAAAAACTTAAAGGCAAACTTTCAACAATGGAAGGCACAAACAGTGCAGTTTTTAGCTCGAATTTCAAATATTACATCAATTATTTCAGCAGCAGCAAAGCGCCCAATTACATTACGCTGCACGAAACTAAAAAGAACCAGCAGATTCGCTTTTTGCAAGATAACACCGTACTTAAAAATACGGTAAAAAACATGGGAATTCCGCAACGCGAATTCTTCACTTTTAAAACTTCGGAAGGAGTTGAACTAAATGGATTTATGATAAAACCATCGGGTTTCGATCCGGCTAAAAAATACCCGGTTGTGATGACCCAGTACAGCGGGCCAAACTCACAACAGGTAAGCGATTCGTGGGGACGAGGCGTAAGCTGGAACGAATACCTGGCACAGGAAGGCTTTTTAGTGGTTTGTGTCGATCCGCGAGGAACCGCTGCCCGTGGCGAAGATTTTAGAAAAATAACCTATATGCAACTGGGAAAATACGAGTCGGACGACCAGGTGGAAACAGCAAAATACCTAACCACCCTCCCCTACGTAGATGCCAAAAATATTGCGATTTGGGGATGGAGTTACGGTGGGTTTATGACATTACTAACCATGGAAAAAGGCGGCGATTTGTTTAAGGCAGGCATTGCTGTTGCCCCCGTAACCAGCTGGCGTTTCTACGATTCGGTGTATACCGAACGCTACATGCGAACCCCACAAGTGAACGCTGAAGGATACGATGATAATTCACCTTTGTCGCATGCTGCTGACATTAAAGGGCGGTTGCTCATTATCCATGGTTCGGCAGATGATAATGTGCATGCTCAAAACACCTTCGAAATGACTGAAAAAATGGTACAGGCTGGCGTCCAGTTCGACATGGCCATTTATACCAACCGCAACCACGGCATTAGCGGCGGAAACACAAGCATTCATTTATATACCCAAATGACTAATTTCTTAAAGGAGCATCTGAAATAATACTTTCAATACCAGTAGGAATCCTAAACACTTCTTTGTTATTTGTAAGAATAAAAATCGAATTATGAGTATTGAGCTTATTTCCATGGTGACGTTTCTGCTGTTCATCACAGGAATTTTAATGATCGACCTCGTTTTAGTTGGCCGTAAAGTGCATATTATTTCAACAAAAGAAGCTGTAGTCTGGAGCATCGTCTGGATTTCTCTTGGTCTTTCATTTTACTTTGTGCTCTTCTATTTTGGCCATTTGCTGCATGGAATTACCGACGAGAAAAAATTGCTGGATATTGTGGCTTTATACAATCCGTATCTCGAGTTCAAAACCAATTCATTTGAACTGATGCTAAAGGAATACCGCGCAGCGCAGGCCATCAATTATCTTTCGGGTTATTTTATCGAAAAAACATTATCGATCGACAATATTTTTGTAATGATGATGATCCTGACCGGGTTCTCGGTACCTCAAAAAGACTATAAACTCATTTTGTTCTGGGGAATTTTTGGAGCCATTATACTTCGGTTTGTATTTATTTTTGCAGGTGTGGCCATAATTCATCGTTTTGAATGGGTTTTGTTTCTCTTTGGAGGGTTTCTTCTTTTTCAGGGTTTAAAACTTTTGTTTGAAAAAGAAAAACAGAGCAAAAATCCAAAGGATTCGAAAGTGGTAAAATGGATAAGCGGGCACATTAATCTGACAACCGAATACGGCCAGGATAATTTCTGGCTTCGCGAAAATGGGAAACTGGTATTCACCCCGCTGTTCCTGGTTTTAATAATGATCGAATTTTCAGACCTTATTTTTGCATTCGACTCAATACCTGCGATCTTTGCGGTTTCACGCGATCCGTACATTGTATTTTTCTCAAATGTATTTGCAATATTGGGATTAAGATCGCTATTCTTTCTGCTGGCAAACCTGGTCAATAAATTCAGGTTTCTTAAACCAGGCATTGCTATGTTGCTTGTTTTTGTTGGCGTTAAGTTGTTATTGCATAAAAATTTAAAAGCGCTGGGTTTTCAGCCTGAATACTCGTTGTATTTTATCGCTGCTGTGTTGGTCATCAGCATTTTATTATCTCTTATTTTTCCGAAAAAAGAAATCCCTGCAAATTAATTTGAGATTGCCTGTTTTTGATTTAGCTTAATACAAGCTTTTATCTTTATTGAAAATTGATGTATTTTAAACAGAAAGATTAAATAAAACGAAAATGAAAAAACTGGGCAGTTATTTTTTTCAGGGAGTATTATTGGTGGCGCCTGTTGCCATTGTGGTGTACATTTTAACTACTGTTTTTATCCGGGTCGATGGATGGTTATCCAACAATCTTGAACCTCTTATTGGAACCAGGATTCCCGGCTTGGGTATTCTCATCCTTTTTATTTCGTTAACCCTGCTTGGGTTTCTTGGTCAAACCGCGCTAATTAATCCCGTAAAAAATATTGGTAACCGCTTTATTAAGCGCATTCCGCTCCTCAACTTGCTGTACAGTTCGCTAAAAGATCTCTTCTCGGCGTTTGTTGGTAGCGAAAAGAAATTCAATATCCCGGTTAAAGTTCTTTTCAACCTCGAGAACAACCTTTGGAAAATAGGTTTTGTTACCCGCGAAACACTCGAAGAGTTTGACTTAAATGAAGTTTCGGCTGTGTATTTTCCGCATTCGTACAACTTTTCCGGCGAATTATACCTGGTTCCCAGAGAACGCGTGCACGTGTTGTCGATATCGCCTGCCGAAGCCATGAAATTTGTAGTTTCAGCCGGCATAACAAAAATTGAGAATACCAGCGGTAATAAGAAGGACGAACCGAACTAAAAATATAATTGCGTTATTTCAGATAATTTTTGTAATAACCGGCTTTTTTTTCGTCGCCAAAACGGGCGTAAATATTGGCAAAATAACCGGCGTATTCTTTCCCCGGATTTTGTTTCCAGAGTTTTTCGAGATAAGGCAATGCCTTTTTGAAATCGGCGGTTACCAGGTCGAGCTCTTTTAACAGGACATTGTATTGTTTGCGCGTTTTATTCTTCTCGTATGCTTTCATTTCACGATCGTAGCGGTTTTGTCCGGCCCAATAGTACTTTTTGGCCTGCCAGTCGAGAGCATCTATCTGATTGGGATTTATTTTGAGCAAAGCGGTAGACACTGAGTCGCAAACTTGGTTTTTCTCCAGTTTTTTATTGATCTTCAAATAATCCACCAGGTTACTTTCTTCAGAACGTGTCTGCTTATTTAAAAGCCCCCAGTATTTGAGCGCCTTTTCGGTTTCGCCAATTTCGCTGTAAATGCTAAACAACCGTGCATTAACGGTGGTATTTCCAGTTCCAAATTTCTCTGTGTAGGTTTCAAGCGACGAAAGTTCTTTTGAAAGATTGTCTTCTGAATTATAAATTTTAGCCAGTGTTTCGTACATCGCCGGATCAGCATAGTTTTTAAAACGCGCCTGATCAAACCAACTCACTGCTTGTGTCGGGTTTCCGGCTTTATAAGCGGTTTGCGCCGCGTGGGCAAAATCACCGGACGAAGTTTGTTCTACTGATGTTTGCGTAAAATACTGATTCCAGGCTTCCACAGCCTGTGTGTAGTTGCCGCTGTTTTCGAAACCAGTGGCACTGGTTTTTGAGTTGGTAGTTAGTTTACTTGTTGAACAGGCAGCCAAAAAAGCAAGAACTGCCATCGCCAGGTAAAATCGTTTAAATCGCATGGTTTTTATTTTGAATGGTCAAAACTAAACAATTATTCCTAAAACTCCGGTTGAAGAATTAGGAGTGCTTTGAACGAAACGGTTTGATAACACCTAACTTACACGAAACTTTCGTACACCCGATCGATCTCCTTTGCAAGGTCAAAATCTTTCATTGTCAAACCGTTTGCTTCGTGTGTACTGAGTACAACTGTTACCTTATTGTATACATTGCTCCAATCAGGATGATGATTTGCCCTCTCAACCAGTAATGCAATCGCAGTCATAAACGAAAAAGCCTCAATAAAGTTTTTGAATTTAAAGTTTCGCTGAATCGACTGCCTTTCGAGACTCCATTCTTTGCTAATTTCCGACAGTTGATTATTGATTTCTTTCATGCTTAGCTTTTCCATATTTTCCTATTTAGCATTCAATAAACGGGATTATTTGATCTCCATCTCTTTTAATCTAACTTAATACTCAAGCACCTGCCCTACTTCCAACAATTTACTTTTTACCTGATTGTAATTCAACTCCTGTAAATCTATATTCTGATCGATGGCCAACGCTGCCATGGTTGCGGCACTTTGCCCCAAAATCATAAAAACGGGTTCCATCCTAATAGAACCATAAGCAATGTGAGAACTTGAAACTGCCACCGGAACCAGCATATTTCCACATTCTCCTTTTTTAGGAACGACCGCCCCCATTGCAATCTGATATGGGTGATGCGGATGAACACCAATATCGCCCTCGTTTTGAACAAATCCATCTTCGGTAATATATCGCTGCACGTTGTGCGAATCCATAGTGTACGATCCCATTGCAATAGGTTCGTCAACAGGCGATTTGCCCAGCACTTCGTTTTCGGTCATTACAAATTTTCCGATCATCCGGCGTGCTTCCCTGATATAAATCTGATGCGGCCAGTTATTGTTATCGGTAAACTCATCTTTTGCCAGTCCCCAAAGTTGCATTTCGTTTTGAATAGTTTCAGGAACCCGTGGATCGGCAGCATAAAAATACAGAAGCCCTTTTTGATAATCAACGTGCTCTTTTATAATCTCCGCCCTTCGTTCGTAGCTGGCTTCCGGATAATCGTAATTCATCCCAATAAAATCGAAACTAAACGGACCGTGGTTATTTACATCGGTCTTGTGATTAGGAATCGGGTCGAATTTATCAAAGGTTTCATTCCACCCTGCCTGTAAAACCCGTGCGAGCAGTTCAAATTTTGTAGGATCATAATTTTCAGGCTGTTCGAAAGGAATCCTGTTTCCAGGTGTTTTAGTAAGGCACATCCGAAAACAATATGCCTGAAGCCTTTGGTCGGCTTCTCCGTATTTTCCGGGATCTTCGGTTGAAACATATGGTAAAACCCCGCTGGCGGGATCACCCGGAATTATATAGGGACTGATATTCAGGTTCCCAAAATTATGACCGTGGTGGAAAACACCAGTCTGAACCCCGTTCCATTGTTCGCCATAAGTAGAATTTGCTTCTCTTCCAATGGTATAACTTACTCCGGCAGCTGCCAGCAAATCTCCTTCGTAAGTGGCGTCAATAAACATTTTACCACGATAAATCGCTCCACTTAAAGTACGGATTGAAACAATATTTCCGTCTTTTATTTCAACTCCATTTTCACGATCGAGCCATTCGTCGCGAAAAACCCGGATATTGTTTTCCTTTACAAAATCTTCAAAAACCTGTTCGGCAATGTGAGGTTCAAAAATCCACATCGTACGTTTGTCGCCATCAATCGCGGGCGTACCCTGCCCCATATTTCCATAGCTATCCCGGCTTTGCCATTTCCAGGTTTCGTCGTCCTGATAATAATTGTACACGCGTTGATAAAACTCACGCGACAAACCTCCGATCACTTCCTTGTTACCGGTGTCGGTAAACCCAAGTCCGCTGGAAGTTAGCCCTCCCAAATGTTTTTCAGGGCACACAATCAATACCGATTTATCCATTTTTTTTAGTTGAACAGCAGCCGTTACAGCCGCAGATGTTCCACCATAAATAATTACATCGGCTTCGCTTTCATCCTGATTTCCAGACTGTCTGCATCCGACAAACAGAATTAATGCGATTAAAATCAGCCTGGTTAATTGGTTTGTTTTCATTTTGATTTTATTGTTAAATTTTGATTTTCGGTTCATATCTACCATTGAATATTTTCATTAATAAATTTAATTAATCCATCAGCCATTCGCTGTTGTTCACCGATAGTTGGATGGCCCGGTGTATTTTTATAGGGTTCGAAATGCGTGAATATTTTCGAATCGTTCAATTGTTTTACGGCTGCTTCCACATATCCTGGCCAAACTGATCCGGCGCGGGTAGCATCCATATTTCCAAGCATACAAATTATGGGAGTTTCAGGATATTCTTTTCGGATGGAAGCCACAAAATCGGCGTAACTGTTTACAATGAATTCCTTGGTAGGTTTTAAGGCGCCAAAGCGATGTTTAAATTCCCCGAACCCGGGTTGTTCCACCAGCCACGAATCGTTCTGAAAAAGATTTATCACCACCAGGTCGGGTGTAAACAACGAAAAATCCCAGCGACTTTCAGAATCTGCAGGATTTAGTCGATTGTACAATTCGGGCATGATTAACGGAAACCAGCTTATCGTAATCCCGATTCCGCTTTTACAAATACAACTGTACCCGGCGTCAAAGTAATCCGCTGTAAGCCTGGCGTAACTATGGTAATTGTTGGTAAAAATACTGTCGGAACGATCAGCTCCTGAGAAATCTTCTACTGCGTATCCCGCTGTTATTGAATTCCCGTAAAACTCAATTTTACGTTTTTTGGCTACCGGTTTAGGCAATACTTTTGCATTGCCTTTGATTTGAAAGCCATAAAAACGACTCCAGCCCCTGTCCCACTCGGTGCGTTTAAAAATTTCGATTTGGTGAATGCCACTTGAAAGTCCGCTGGCCAGTTCATAATATTTCTGAACCGAATCGGGCCGAAAAACAAAAAGGCTGTCACTATCGATGATCACATTGTAATAGTTATCGCCGCGTTCCTCGTCAAACACGGCAGAAATAGCTTGTCCTTCGAAGTTTAAGCGAATACTGGTTCCCGACCAGTACAATTCGGCAGCATCATTTGTTGTGGTATCAATTCTTCCCCAATATTCAATATTTGGATTATTATAAGAAACCGACAAATCCTGTTTTTCAGAACAGCTAAGCGTAAATAGCAATGATCCCAGGAATAATAAATTAAAAATTGATTTTAGCATGGAATAGTTTTAATTATTGTTCTTCTTACAAAATTGGAAAATTTCAGGGAAAAACCCTTCTAAATTCAAACATCAGGAAGATTTAATAAGCAGATTTGTCAGAGCCAGTAGAAAATGCTAAAGATCATACCAAGGTTAAAACCGGCATGACACAAAACTGCTCCCCAAATTGAACCAGTCTTTTTCTTCATTCTAAAAAATAGAAGACTAATAAGAAACATACTTGCCATCCAAATTAATGCAGGCAAAAAATAGAAACTCCAGTGCATACTTACATATACCAACCCGAAATGAGAAAGATGAGTCAGCGCAAATGCTGAACTGTCAATCAACGAGGCTCTTTTATCCCCTAACGTCTTTGCAAAACTGCCGTGTACAATTCCCCTGAAAAAGAGTTCTTCTCCGATTGGGCTAAAAGTCATGCCGGTAATTGCCATAATTGCAAACAGAACAAGTTTTTGATTTGCTCCGATGTTTTCGGATATATTATATGATTTTCCAATGTAAACGTACCAGTTGTGATAAGTTGTCCCGAACAAGATTTTTCCCAGCACATAAAGCAGCAAACTGCCTAATATCCCGAGAATAAATGCAAAAAGCAGCCATTTAAACCTTTGAGTTCGTGTAATTCCAATCTGTTTTCTCCCATATTTTCCGAGAAAAATAAATGGGACTAAGGCTGATACAAGCATAATCAGGCCAATAAATGAGTAATTACCGGTTTGATTGGCAATTAAAACCATGTAAAACCGTGGTATACAAATCAATAAAATAAGAGCCAAGCCAAATTTCCAGTTGAAATGAAAATACAGGTTCCAAATATTTCTTAATTCGTGATTCATTTGCCGATCAGAGTTTATTCAAAATCTTGTATCCGTTTTAGCGGCGTCGAAATGCTTTTAATTCAAATTCCTTCTGTGTTTCAAAACCTTTGCCCGAAAGTATCAATGTGTATGTTCCAGGTTCTACATCCTCTTTGTTAGTATTTTTCATATCCCAATTTAAATAATTGAGGCCCGCATCTGCTTTGATTTCTTTTTTAAAAACCTCGTTTCCAGCGGTATTATTAACAATAGCTGTTACTTCGCCTTCTTCTTTTACAAAGATTGGGGCTTTCAATTCTAATACGTTTCTCGAATAATAGCGTATGAACGGGGCATAAGTTTCGGGGATTTCCAAAATTACAGCAGCTTCCTTCGATTCGCTGGCTTCAGCCACCTGGCGCAACATGCGCACATCCATTGCCCAGGCACCACGTCCATGTGTTCCGATTACCGCAATATCGTCGCGTTCATGTATTTTCAGGTCGTGGACATAAGTAACAGGCAAATTCCCGGTGAGTGTTTGCCAGCTTGTTCCGCGATCGGATGAAACAAAAACACCGTAATCAGTTCCGATGTACAAAATGTTTTCATTCTTTGGATCTTCCCGGATTACATTTACCGGTCCGTTTGGAATATTGGCTTTTATACTTTCCCAGTTCTGTCCGTAATCTTCCGATTTCAAAATGTACGCAGCAAAATCGTCGTCGCGTTTACCGTTTTGGGCCATGTACACCCTGCCCTCTGCAAAACGCGAAGCCTCAATCCGCGAAACCCATTTTCGGAAAGGCAAGCCTTTGTTGATTTCTGTCCATTTTTCTCCGCTGTTTTTGGTCATCCATACTCTTCCATCGTCGGTTCCTGCATAAAGCACACCAAATTTGAGGGGCGATTCGCTGATCGAAAAGATCGTCTGGTAAGGAATGTCGCCTTTTTTATTTTCGTCGTTGTAAGATAAATCGGGGCTTATTTGTTCCCAGCTTTCGCCTTCATTCATTGAACGGAAAACGAATTGCGACCCATAGTAAATTATCCCCGGATTATGAGGAGATAAAATAAATGGCGCCAGCCACTGTCCGCGCAAACGATCCACACCTTCGGGAACTGGAGGCATAATATTTTCGCTCCGCATAGTGCTCATTTTGGTTTTTGTAATGGTTCCGTAAAAACCTGCCGAATACACCAGATCGGAATTTGAAGGATGAATTACATGGTTGCTCCCTTCCCCACCGGGGGCATAATCAAATTCACCGGACGGAATGTGATCACGTCCCCTGCCCAGGTCCACAACACCACGATAACTTCCGTGATCCTGTATCGAACCATAAACCTGAAAAGGTCTGCTATTGTCGAGGCCAACATTGAAAAACTGTGCAAGCGGAAGGTTGTTGTAAAAGGTTCTGAAATTTTTACCGTCGTATGAAACGGCTACACCACCATCGTTCACATTCACCAGATAGTTTGGATTTTCAGGATCGATCCACAAACCATGATGGTCCATGTGCATTCCCCCCAATTCGTGAAAGCTTTTACCGCCATCTTCTGAAACGTTCAGATAAAGTCCCATAACATAAACTTTTTCAGGATCCACCGGATCGGCCCGAACCTGTCCAAAAACCCATCCATAGGTTCCTGAAAGTGATTCCATGTATTCGTTCGATTCACTTACCTGCCGCCAGTTTTCACCACTATCGTCCGAACGATACAAAGTTGCGCCTTTAATTCTACCGCTGCTAGGTCTTCCATAGGCATCTTCTTCCTGGTTCAAACCATGTTCTTCGGGCAACTTCTCGTAATTGTCGACAAATGCATATAATGTTGTGGGGTGAGCTTTACACAAATCGATTCCGATTCTCCCCAGCGAGCCAGTCACAGGCAGCCCATTATTTATTTTAGACCAGGTTTTACCGCCATCTGTGGTTTTGAGTATTCCATTTCCGGTATAATTTTCTTCGGTGCGTGGATCATTCCATTTTTTACGAACCCTTTGCCACATGCTTGCATATAAAATATCGGGGTTCACCGGATCCATTACCAGGTCGTTGGCAGCGGTCATCTCATTCACAAACAGTATTTTTTGCCAGGTAGTACCGCCATCCGTGGTTTTATATACTCCGCGTTCCTCGTTGTTGGTCCATTCATCGCCTCCGGCAGCTACATAAACAATATCGCTGTTTTTGGGATGAACGAGTACCCTCGAAATGGTATTTGTATTGGTCAGTCCTTTATGCACCCACGTTTTCCCGGCATCTTTCGACACGTAGATTCCTGCTCCGGCATTCGAACTCCTGAAAATATTGGCTTCGCCGGTTCCAGCCCAAATCGTATTTTGATCTTGCGGGTCGAGAGCCAGATCACCAAAGGCAGCGGTCATTTCGTGTTCAAAAACTGGTTCCCAGGTAATTCCTTCGTTTTGAGTTTTCCAGATTCCTCCTGAAGCGCCAGCCACATAAATAGTATAATTTTCGCCTTTGGGAGTTACAACTTCCACGTCGGTCATTCGCCCACTAATGTTAGTTGGTCCTACAAATTGCCAGGGAAGTTGTTTGTAAACCGATTTCCCGCTCATTTTCTGAAAGTCGGCAAACCAACTTTCACGCAGTTCCGCCGGTGTTTTTTCAATTATCGGCTGAGCCTTTGTTATTCCGGGTAAATAAAGAGTTAGAAGAGCCAGGATGTAGAATCTTTTCATGGTAAACATGGTTATTGTATCAAATGATGATGATTTTTGTTAAAACTAATTATAAATTCGGAAATAATATCTTTCGAATTAAGGATTGCAGGGCAAATTCTGCCAGACTAAAATCAAATAAGTTTATATGGAGATCATTAACACTATTTATATTGCAGGCATCAGAATTGACGGGCCCGTTGTTACCCTCACCGATTTGCTGGTGTCTGTACTTTGTTTTGTATTTGCCTATCGTTTGCAGCGATCAGGTAAAACCGAAAGGGTGGTCCTGTATTTCAAAATTTATTTTTTTATGATGGGTGTTGCTACTGCACTTGGCGGGATTATTGGTCATGCTTTTCTTTACACCTTTAGCTTTTACTGGAAACTGCCTGGATGGGTTGTGAGCATGATTTCGATAATGTTTGTTGAACGCAGTGCCATCGAACACACCCGAATCCGGCTTTCGCCAAAACTGGTGAAAATGTTTGGTGTGCTCAATATTCTCGAGTTTCTGATATTCCTAACGCTAACGATCAGCACACTGAACTTCTTCTTTGTAGAATTTCATTCAGGTTACGGACTCATGTTTGTCGTACTTTCGCTTGAAGGTTTTCTTTTTATAAAAACCAGAGATAAAGCCAGTCGACAAATCTTAGCCGGGGTATTTTTTGCCGCACTTGCGGCACTGTTTTTTATGAATAAAATTTCGCTGCATCAGTGGTTCAATTACCTTGCCGTGAGCCATATCTTCATGGCAATAGCAGCATTGTTCTTTTATAAAGGCGCCTCGCGAATCGATATGTCGGTTATAAACAAGTAGCTGACGTACTATCTTCCCTGTAATTTTTTCATTTCCTTTTAACTTAAAATGTAACATATCTACCAAAAGTCAGTCTTACGTCAAAAGCACTTTATGAAGACCACTTTCTTAATGTTGCTGTTTGTGGCAAGCAGCAATTTTTTGTATGCTCAGGAAAAGAAGACGTATACTGCCACAACCAGTGAAAACCTGGATATTACGGTTAATGGTAAACTCGATGAACAGGAATGGCAAAATGCCAACTGGCAGGACCATTTCATCCAACATGAACCAAAGGAGGGAGATCCACCAAGTAAAATGACTGAGTTTGCCGTTTTATACGATGTGAACAATATTTATGTAGCCTTTCGTGCTTACGACAATCCCGACAGCGTATCGCTTAGGATGACCCGTCGCGACCACCTGGAAGGTGATTTTGTTGGGGTTGGATTTGATTCGTATTTTGACAAACGCACCCACTTCACTTTTATCGTTTCGGCAGCCGGTGTTCGAAGCGACAATATTACCAGCGATGACGGGAATAACGAGGATTGGAGCTGGGATGGTATTTGGACAGCTAAAACCGAGTTAACTCCAAATGGTTGGACTGCTGAAATGCAAATTCCTTTAACTCAGCTTCGATTTAAGGAAAGCGAAGAACAGGTCTGGGGTTTCCAGGTTCTGCGTTATATCTTCCGAAAAGATGAATTATCGTCGTGGCAACCCATGGGCCGTCAAATTGCTGGCCTTACTTCACAGTTTGGGATTCTGAACGGAATAAAAAATATTAAGCCTAAAAACGCGCTAAACATTACGCCTTATGCGGTGGCCCGTACCGAACGTTTCGAAAAAGAACCCGACAATCCTTTTCGTAGGTCGGGAAAAGACAACGGCTTGGATGCCGGCTTGGATGCAAAAATAGGGCTCACCAACAATCTGACGATGGACCTCACGGTAAACCCCGATTTCGGACAGGTGGAAGCAGACCCGTCGCAGGTAAACCTGACAACCAACGAAACCTTTTTCGAAGAGAAACGCCCTTTCTTTATTGAAGGTAAAAACATATTATCGTACAGTTTGTCGTTTGGCGATGGCGATCTGGCGGCCAATAATCTTTTCTACTCGCGGCGTATCGGACGGCAACCACACTATTACGCTGATTTAGAGGACAGTGAATTTGCTGATCAACCTTCGTTTACACGTATTTTGGGAGCCGCCAAAATTACCGGTAAAACCCAGGATGGCTGGTCTGTCGGAGTCCTTGAAAGCGTGACCGCAAAAGAACGCGCGGAAATTGACGGGATCAACGGAGAACGAACCCAGGTTGTGGAACCATTGACCAATTACTTTGTAAGCCGTGTTCAAAAAGACTTTAATGATGGCAACACGTATATTGGTGGAATTTTAACGGCGGTAAATCGATCGATCGGGGATTCGCATCTCGAATACCTGCATAAAAGCGCCTACACCGGAGGTATTGATTTTGTACACAAATGGAACGATAAAAAATGGCTGGTCGACGGCGGTTTTTATTTTAGCCGGGTGGCAGGTTCGCAGGAAGCCATTTTAAATACACAAACTATGTATTCACGCACATTCCAACGTCCTGATGCCGATCATGTTACGCTCGATTCAACTCGTACTTCGCTTCGTGGTCACGGTGGAAAATTTACCTTTGGAAAAGTAGGAGGGCGTTTTCAAATAGCAGGTATATTTAATTGGAAATCACCGGGCCTCGAAATTAACGATATTGGTTACACTCCGGAAGTGGATGAGATTATGCAGATTTTGTGGATGGGATATCGTTGGTATGAACCTGTTGGTATTTTCCGAAGCGCAGGCATTAATTTCAACGAGTGGACGGTTTATGATTTTGGCGGGAACCTTGTTAATGTTGGTGGAAATGTGAACGGAAACACACAATTCAAAAACTTCTGGAATGGTTTCGGAAACATCAATTTTGATGGAACATCTCTTTTGCACAATGTATTACGTGGAGGCCCGTCGATGAAACTTCCCGGATCTACCGGTTTTTACACGGGTTTTTTCTCCAATCCACAAAAGAAATTTACGTATGGAATTGATGGTGGCGCCAATTTCAGTAACGAAAAAGGATTTAGCTCACATAAAAGCTTTGAAATTGAACTGGGATACCGCCCTTTCGAAACGCTACAGATAGAGATCTCGCCTGAATATTCGGTTAGCGACAACCGTTTGCAATATGTAACCCAGCAGGATTATAATGGTGGCACACGATACATTATGGCTAATATCGACCGCAAAACACTCAGTATGTCGATACGTTTGAATTACAATATAACTCCCGATCTGACCATTCAGTTCTGGGGACAACCTTTTATTGCGACGGGTGATTACAGCCAGTTTAAATACGTTACCGATAGCAAAGCCGACAATATTAATGATCGGTTCCTGAATTACACAAACGATCAGGTGGGTTATAACTGGACGGATGAAATGTACCAGGTAGATGACAACCGTGACGGCATAGTGGATTATAGTTTTGATAAACCTGATTTCAATGTAAAGGAATTTCTTTCTAACCTGGTGCTTCGCTGGGAATACAAGCCTGGATCGACAATTTACCTGGTATGGTCGCAAAACAGAAGCGGATACGAGAATATTGGCAAATT
Source organism: Draconibacterium sp. (assembly GCA_011620585.1). Lineage (GTDB taxonomy): Bacteria > Bacteroidota > Bacteroidia > Bacteroidales > Prolixibacteraceae > Draconibacterium. The sequence goes on along the minus strand of WOYV01000046.1, from coordinate 16,926 downwards.
CGATTTCAACCACGATATCAAGAAACTGTTTGATCAACATCCACAGGATGTCTTCCTGGTGAAATTTTCGTACCGAATTGGCAGATAACTTTCGCATCAAACAAAAAAAAGAACGCATTCCCGATCAGAAATGCGTTCTTTTTTTGTTGCCAATTTCTCCCTAATTCCAAATTAGTCGATGTACAGATCAGGTCCGGCAAGATTTATCTTCGATGCAATAGCACCAGATTGTTTTATGTTTGGCTGTCCGCCTCCTACAAAAATTGTAAAGTCTCCACTTTCGATCACCCGTTTATCATCTTTCCCGATAATCGAGAATTGACGTGGATTTAATTCAAATTCTACGGCCTTGCTTTCTCCGGCTTTCAGAAATACACGTTTAAAGCCTTCCAACTGGTGGATGGGGCGTGGCGTAGATGCGATCTCATCCTTCAGGTAAAGCTGAACTACTTCTTCGCCGTCTTTCTGGCCGACGTTTGTTACTTTCACACTCACCTTAACCATATCGCCAACCTTTGCTGTTTTTGGCGTCTGTAAATCGGAATATTCGAAGCGAGTGTAACTCAAACCGTAACCAAACGGATATAAAGGTTTGCCTGTGAAATAACGGTAAGTTCTGCCATCCATATCGTAATTATCGAAAGCAGGGAGCTGGTCCACTGATTCGTAATACGTTACCGGAAGACGGCCAGCCGGGTTATAATCACCAAACAAAACATCGGCCACTGCAGCTCCGCCTTCCTGGCCCGGATAACCGGCTGTGATGATGGCATCAAGATTTTCGTTGGCCCAGTTCACGGCCAGCGCACTGCCGTTTAATAGCACCAGGATAACCGGTTTGCCGGTAGCCTGAACAGCTTTCATTAAATCGCGTTGAGTCTGTGGTAATTTCAGATGCGTTCGGTCGCCACCTTCAAAACCATCCACTTTAATGGGCATTTCTTCGCCTTCAAGCCGCTGTGATAAACCAAGTACCAGAATCACGGCATCGGCTTGCCCGGCGACAGCGACCGCTTCTTGCTGCATATTGGAATTTGGCACCGACCAAAGCAACCTGGCATCTCCATCGCCAAAAGTGTTTTTGTATTCGTAAACCACTTTGTACTTTTTGCCGGCTTCCATATCAACTGCCTTTTCGTGGTAAAAAGCGTGATGTTCTGAATTGTGCCCCAATATTTTATCTCCGTTCAACCAAACACTGAGTGCAGGCATGCCCCAGCAACCAATCTTATACGTTCCGCTGGTAGGAGGAACAATATAACCGGTCCAGCGGATGCTAAAATTATCGTCGTTGAGTTCAGGCGCTGGAGAACCCGATTCCCAATAAAAATTGATGTTTGCATCGGTGCGTGTAAAAAGTGGATCTCCTTCAAGCTGCGCATTGCTGAAATATTCGCCTGTAATTCCAGGCTTATCGTCTTCAGTTTGCAGAAATTGCCGCGGGATCGCATGCAAATTACTTACCCCTTCAGCAAGGTGACTTCCTTCAGCATATAAAATCTCTGTATCCGATAGTTTGTTTTGAAGCCCTTTCAAGACTGTTACTGGTTGTTTAGCGATGCCGTTGTAATTACCTGCCAACGATTCCCAATTGTCGGCATTAGGCCCAATAACGGCCAATTTCCGGATGTCTTTTGATAAGGGTAGGACATCGTTTCCGTTTTTTAAAAGTACAACGCTTTTTCGGGCAGCCTCAAGGGCCAGTTCATCATTCGCTTTCGAATTATTTACGGAAAACGGGATTTGCGCGTATTTTACTTCAGAATCGGGATCGAACATACCTAGTTTAAATCGGGCCAGGAACAAACGTTTTACAGATATATCGAGTTCATCTTCACTAATCAGGCCTCTTTTAACCGATTCCGGCAACGATTTATAAGCAATTCCGCAATTCAGATCTGTTCCGGCTTTTACAGCGACTGCCGCAGCTTCGGCTGCGTCTTTAGAAAAATTCTGAAAAGTATAAAAATCAGAAATGGCCCAACAGTCAGAAACAACATAGCCTTTAAAGCCCCACTCATCGCGAAGGATATGAAAAAGATCGGGGCTTGCACAACACGGATGGTTACGAAACTGGTTGTAGGCTCCCATTACAGAATAGGCTCCTGCATCTTTCACCAGGGTCCTGAAAGCCGGAAGATAGGTCTCACGCAAATCACGTTCGCTAATCAACGCATTGAACTCGTGTCTCAGAGGTTCGGGCCCTGAGTGGACAGCATAGTGTTTGGCAGTGGCCACCACTTTAAGGTATTTTGGATCGTTGCCCTGGAGCCCTTTTACAAATTCGGCTCCTAAAAGCCCTGTTAAATAAGGATCTTCCCCATAGGTTTCGTGGCCACGCCCCCATCGGGGATCGCGGAAAATATTAATATTTGGCGACCAAAAAGTAAGTCCCTGATAAATCCCCCGTTTTCCCCGCCGAACAAATTCATGATGTTTGGCACGGGCTTCATCAGAAATAGCGGTTGCCACCCGGTAAAGCAAATCGCTGTCCCATGAGGCCGCAATGGTTATCGATTGTGGAAATACAGTGGCATAACCTGCCCTGGCGACACCGTGTAAACACTCGTTCCACCAGTTGTATTCAGGGATATTTAGCCGGTCTACCGCACCGGCAGTATAAACCATCTGATCGACTTTCTCCTGAAGTGTCATCTGGGAAACCAGAATATCGACACGCTCTTCAAAAGGAAGGTTCGTATCCAGAAAATCAAAATTTTCGTTTTGTGCAAAAAGGGAAATGCTGTAAAACAACAAACTAAAAGTTAATACCAGGTTTTTCATTGGTTATAATAAATTAAACTGTTCTGCTCTATTCCGACAAAAATAGTGTTTTGAAAATACATTATCAGAAAAAACCTGTATTTTGAGAAAAATCAAATAAATTCAAATGAAAGCAAAAACCAAAGGCTATTATAAACTTCGGGAAGAAATAGATTGGCTTGCCAAAAAGTTGGAAAAACAACATAAAAAACACCTCGCTTGTAAAATGGGATGTGATTTATGTTGCATGGATTACAGCCTTTTACCTGTTGAATTTTATAGCATTGCAAATGCTTTGAAAGATCAAAATCTGAAACTTGATTATCCATCTGTAACAAAGGAAGGAAACTGTGTGTTTTTAAAAGATCACAAATGTACCATTTACTCCGAAAGGCCTATTATTTGCAGGACCCATGGCTTACCTTTGTTGTACATGAATGAGAATGAAGAATGGGAATTATCGGCTTGTGAATTAAATTTTACAACTTTCGATATGGACGATTTTACAAATGAGAACACTTTTCCACAAGACCGGTTCAACAGCGATTTGTTTATGCTGAACAAAGAATTTATTCGCGAGTTGAAAGATAAAAATTACGGAGAGTTTGATTTGATACCCCTCAGGGAACTGATAAACCACCTGGAAACCAGAAAATATTAACATCTTATACCTACCGTTATGAAACAAACGATTATCTTGCTTTTTATACTATTTTTTGTAACAGAAATGAAAGCACAAGATATGCCATCCAATGGCGACAACTCAAACAAACTTGCCGTATTATGGACAAGTGGCGATCCGGAAGTAGCTGAGAAAATGGTTTTTATGTATACCTTGAATGCCAAACGGCAGGGCTGGTTCGACGAGGTAGTTCTGATTATTTGGGGCCCTTCAGCAAAATTGGCAGTGGAAAACGAAATGATTGGCGATTACATTAAACGAATGCAGGAAGCCGGGGTAAAAACAGAAGCTTGCTTGTACTGCGCCAAAATGTACGGCGTTGATGAAAAGTTGGCTGAAATGGGAGTCGACATTAAAGGAATGGGAGTTCCGCTAAGCGATTACCTCAAAACCGGCTGGAAAACCTTGAGTTTATAAAGAAATAAAAAAGCACCTGTTGGTTAAGGTGCTTTTCTTTATTTTCTTTGAGTTTTTAGTACTCGTCTTCGTTAAAAAAGAAATCATCTTTACTGGGATAATCCGGCCAGATATCTTCAATACTTTCGTACATCTCGCCTTCATCCTCGATCTCCTGCAAGTTTTCGATAACTTCGAGTGGTGCGCCAGAGCGAATAGCGAAATCGATTAATTCATCTTTGGTTGCCGGCCATGGTGCATCTTCGAGTTTCGAAGCAAGTTCAAGAGTCCAATACATGGTTGTTACAATTTTGTTGTTAAACTCGTTTTTTAAATTGTCGCGAATATAACAAAAAATCAAAACGAAAAAACTTTCACGATTTTTTTTTTATCAATACTTCCAGCGCGTTTCGTCAACACCCTTCTGAAAGCCAGTAAAACGGGCCAGTACAAAGAGAAAGTCAGATAATCGGTTGATAAATTTTATGAGTTCGGTTTCAACACTTGCCTGTTCCGAAAATTCCACAATACGGCGTTCGGCCCTCCGGCAAATGGTACGGCAAACATGACACTGGGCCACCATCTGGTCTCCACCCGGAAGGATAAAATGCTTTAACCCGGGCAGCTGGTCTTCAAAACGATCGATAGCAGTTTCCAAAACACTTACGTCTTCGGGTTTTATCGACAGCGACGCCGTAAATTCATTTCCCTTTTCATCCGATGCCAGCCTCGAACCAATATTGAAAAGCTTGTTCTGAACAAACACGATCAATTTTCTGGTTTCTTCATCGGTTTCGAGCGAACGCAACATTCCAAGCGATGCATTTAACTCATCAATGGTACCGTAAGCTTCCAGTCTCAAATCGTATTTTTTAACACGGTTCCCTCCTACCAGCCCCGTTGTTCCATCGTCTCCTGTTTTTGTATATATTTTAAATTCCCTGGCCATAACACATTCATTTTCAAGAGCAAGTAAATAAAATCCCGATAATCTCAACTACCGGGATTTACTCTACTTTTACTCACAATTATTTTCAAAATAGAATTTCTTTTAATAAACCGGATTTTCGTTGATAATGTCCGATTCAATTTGTCCGTCTTTTAACCGTATAATTCGGTGTGCATGTTTTGCAATATCTTCTTCGTGTGTAACCATTACCAAAGTGTTTCCTTTACGATGTATTTCGGCAAACAGTTTCATAATTTCTTCCGAAATCTGCGAATCGAGGTTACCTGTTGGTTCATCAGCCAGCAGCAAGGCAGGTTTATTTACCAAGGCACGTGCAATCGCTACACGTTGTCTTTGACCTCCCGAAAGTTCATTGGGCCGGTGTGTCATTCGATCCTGGAGCCCTACATCGCTCAAAGTATTTTCTGCACGTTGTTTCCGATCGTTCTTTTTTACCCCGGCATACACTAAAGGCAGCATAACATTCTCGAGCGCAGTATTACGTGGCAATAAATTAAAAACCTGGAAAACAAATCCGATTTCCGAATTTCGTATATCTGCAAGTTCATCATCACGCATTCGGCTTACGTCCTTTCCATTTAAAATGTATTTCCCGCTGGTAGGCGTATCCAGACATCCAACAATGTTCATTAAGGTTGACTTCCCTGATCCGGAAGCTCCCATAATGGCGACATATTCGCCTTTATAAATGTTCAATGAAACCGATCGCAAAGCACGAACAATTTGTGTTCCGACTTTATAATTCTTAACGATATTCTCAATCTCGATAATCTTTTCCTTCATGAACTTTGTTTTTCAATAGGTAGTGTGTTGGATTGAACCATTACAAACATCCCAAAATTTTTCATAAATATATTTCTTTCTTTTAAGGATATAAATGCAATTAACGCATTTTTATAATTTATCAGTAAATAGCGAACGCGAATTAGCCGCCCTGTAAGCGTGGCATCGCTTCGCATAACAATTTTCGTACCGTGGTTGAGGCCGGGTTCTTCGATTTTTTATCTTTGTTACATGAGCGTTTTTTTAGATCAGGAAATAAAATTTTTGCCGGGTGTAGGCCCCAAGCGTGCCGAAACGCTGAACAAGGAACTCAAGCTCTTTACGTTCAGGGATTTGCTTTATTATTACCCCTATAAATACATCGATCGTACCAGGTTTTATAAAATTGCCGAGATACATGCACAAATGCCTTATATCCAGGTTCGTGGTATTATTCGTGGTCTTGAAACTGTCGGCAGTGGGCCAAAAGAAAGATTATCAGCACGATTATACGACAATTCAGGCAGCCTCGAACTCATTTGGTTTCGGGGAATAAAATGGCAAAAGGAAAACCTTAAGCTGGATACCGAATATATTGTTTTTGGTAAGCCAGTCGAATTTGGTGGAAAAATCAGCGTGGTGCACCCCGAAATGGAAATCGAACAAGAGAAAACCTTGTTGCCGTCGGGACTTTTTCAGGGCTACTACAATACCACCGAAAACATGAAGAAAAAGTTCCTGAACTCGAAAGCCATTAACAAACTGCTCTTGACCTTGCTTGATCTGGTTCGCGGTAAAATTAATGAAACTCTTCCTGCCTATTTAGTCGAAAAAATGAAATTAATGCCACTCGAAGAGGCGCTGACCAATATTCATAAACCTGAAAATACTCTTGAACTCCGAAAAGCAACTTTTCGGTTAAAATTCGAGGAATTGTTTTTTATCCAACTAAAAATCCTGGCGCTTAAACACAACCGCGAACAAAAATTTAAAGGTTTTCGATTTGAAAAGGTGGGGTACAATTTCAATACCTTTTTTAGCGATTTTCTTCCTTTCGAACTTACCGGAGCTCAAAAGAAAGTAATAAAAGAAATCCGCCGCGATTTAAATCGGAACATTCAAATGAACCGGCTATTGCAGGGAGATGTAGGAAGCGGAAAAACCTTGGTAGCTCTAATGACTATGCTGATTGCCATGGACAATGGGTTCCAAAGTTGTTTGATGGCGCCCACCGAAATACTCGCCCAGCAACACTACCAGAGTATCTCGCGTTTTCTGAACGGAATGAACATCAATGTAGGTTTATTAACCGGCTCGACGAAAGTCAGCGACCGAAAAGAAATTCACGAAGCCCTGCAAAATGGCGGCATGCAGATAATTGTAGGTACGCATGCCCTGATTGAAGATACCGTAACATTTGATAAACTGGGCTTAGTGGTGATCGACGAGCAACATCGGTTTGGAGTTGCGCAGCGAGCCAAACTCTGGCAAAAGAATGATCTGATTCCCCCACATATTCTGGTTATGACGGCCACCCCAATCCCGCGTACGCTGGCAATGACGGTTTACGGTGATCTCGATGTTTCAGTAATCGACGAATTACCACCGGGCAGAAAACCCATTCATACTTTGCATTTTTATGAAAACCGCCGCAAGCAGGTCTACAATTTTATGCATCAGCAAATCGAAAAAGGAACACAGGTTTATGTCGTTTATCCCCTGATTTCAGAATCGGAAAAAATGGATCTGAAAGACCTGGAAAAAGGCTTCCGCCATTTATCCGAAGTTTTCCCGGATTACAGGATCAGCATGGTACACGGCAAAATGAAACCTGGCGAGAAAGATGCTGCAATGCAGAAATTCAAAGCAGGTGAGACGCAGATAATGGTTGCAACCACGGTGATCGAAGTGGGAGTTGATGTTCCGAACGCTGCGGTAATGGTAATTGAAAGCGCCGAACGATTTGGCTTATCGCAATTGCACCAATTACGTGGTCGCGTGGGCCGTGGCGCCGAACAATCGTATTGCATCCTGATGTCGTCGTACAAACTGGGTAATGAAAGCCGTAAACGGCTGGAAACCATGGTGCGAACCAACGATGGTTTCGAAATTGCAGAGGTGGACATGAAACTGCGTGGCCCCGGGGATTTGGAAGGAACCCAACAAAGCGGAATGGGTTTCGATCTTAAAATTGCCAACCTGGCAAAAGACAGTGAAATTTTACAACTCGCACGAAATACAGCCAACGATATTCTGGATGATGACCCTTATCTGCAAAAAGAACAAAACCAAATTCTTCTTCAAAATTTACTCAGTTCAAAGGAAACAGGGTTCGACTGGAGTTCGATTAGTTAGATAGATATTTCCCCACAAAACGTTATTGGTATTCCCCAAATTAAGTGGCAATTGCTTTTATTTATTCGGATTACTATTGAAGAATATTTGCAACAGAGTATCAGTAAACAATTTTTCAATTATCTTTTCGATGCATTAAACACTGGCAAACCAATGACCGTTGAAATAACTGTTGTAAGCTCCAGAAGCGATCTGAAATCCTTTATCCATCTCCCTGCTGAAATTCACAAAAACCACTCGAATTGGGTACCTCCTATTTATATAGACGATTGGAAATTTTTCAATTCCAGGAAAAACCGTTCTTTTGATCATTGCGATACAGTGTTGGCGCTGGCACACAAAGGAGGCAAGATCGTTGGACGTATCATGGGGATCATTAGCCACAATTACAACGAGTTACACTACGAAAACCAGGCACGCTTTGCTTTTCTGGAAACCTGGAACGATCAGGGAGTATTTGATGCCCTGATCCGGTTTGTTTCGGTTTGGGCCAAACAAAAAGGCATGGACACGCTGGTGGGACCGCTTGCATTTTCGGATAAGGACCCGCAAGGTTTTCTTATTGAAGGTTTTGATGAACCGGTTTCGATAGCCTCGAATTGCAATTTTCCTTACATGGTTGATTTAACTGAGAAAAATGGCTTTCTGAAAAAGCTTGATTTGGTGGTTTACAAAATTGCAGTACCCGATGAGATTCCTGAATTCTACCGAAAAATAGAACAACGGTTTAAAAAAAATAATGCAAATTTTAAAGTATTGGAATTCAACTCGCGCTCCAAAATTCGTCCTTATAGTAAACCGGTTTTTAGATTGATAAACCTGACCTTCAACGAGATTTACGGATTTATTCCTTTCACTGAAAAGGAAATGGAAGATTTTGCCAACCGCTATCTTTTTCTCATAAATCCACGTTTTGTTAAAGCCATAGTGAATGAAAAGAACGAAGTCTTGTCGTTTATTATTGGCATGTCGGATATTAGCCGGGGAATTCAAAAAGCAAAAGGATTTCTGATTCCCTTCGGAATCTTTCATGTTTTCAGAGCGGGCAGAAAATCGAAACAATTGAATTTACTTCTGGGAGCCATTGACCCGGATTACCGTGGACGCGGACTGGATGTAATGATGGGAATTAAGATGCTGGAATCGGCAAAAGCGGCAGGTAAAACTACAATAGATACACATCTCGAACTGGAATACAACACATTGGTACGGGCTGAAATGGAACGAATGGGAGGCAAAGTTTATAAACGTTTCCGGATTTTTCAGAAACCCATTTGAATAAAAGAAAACGGGCTACCTCTTTCGATAACCCGTTGTCATTTATTAAACCTATCTATCCATCACCACGTTTTGAAGATGGTGTATTCATTGGTTTCATATCCGGAAAATTTTGCTTAAAGAATTGGTTTCTCACCGAATCCATGCGATCGAACATTTTGTCCATATCAAAGAAATCATCTTTCCAACGTTTATAAAAGTAATCGTCGGAAAACAGATCGCGACGTAACAGACTGTCATTCAACATCGGATTCATCAGACTTTGATCCCATACCGGTGGCATTGTTTTACTGAAATACGATTTGATCGATCGCATCACACTATCCACATTTAAGGAAAGCGTATCGCCATTTTGGGTGCTGTACGACCAGGTGTAAGTCGAGTCATAACCAATCAGATTTCCGTTTTCATCCAATTCTTTTTTAACTGTCCAGCTTTCTTTCGGCATGTTTTTCAGGTCTTTTTTATCCGAACCTTTTTCAGAATGATCCTGGGCATTGCAGCCTGAAGTGAAAAGGGCAACTGCTAATGCAACAACGAATGTTTTCATTTTTCGTTCCTCCTTTTATGGTTAAACAATTATTTGCAGATAAATTCAAGGCTTTGTTGTTTCAAACTCTGTACCAATAAGGGGTTAATAAGTCTTAAAACTGCTGTGGCTTTAGCAAAGTTTAACAGTTAATTCGGCGAATTAAGGATAATAATCCATCGGTTTTTCCCCGCATTTCAAAGCTTTAATCTGAAGAATTCCCCTCGGCTTTGTCGCGGGGATAGTCAACTTTAAGAATTTTCTTTATTTATCTTTGGAACCATACATAACCCAACTAAAGAATATGAAATTTGTATATCCGAAATGATGCCACAAACTCTATCCCGGAGCACTTGCCATTGCCCGGGAATATGGCCCTAACAGTAACACTTTCAGAGAACTTCTCAGGAATTAAAACACAGGACGAGCTCAACCAAAGTTATTTTGGGAAGGTGATGGTAGCTTTTGGAAAATCATGGTCGCCTAATCCGGATAAGCCACCATTTTTCTGCGATATGCCATTCGAATTTGAAGGCGATGAATTGATTGTGCACACAGAAGTATTGAAAAAATGGCATGCCAATATGCCGCTTTACATGATCGACAAATACCTTAAAACCTACAGGCGTTAAAAGCCATAAAAATGGATTGGGGAAGAAATGCCGGCGAACGTTTTACGATTCAGTGCAGCATGTTTAGCCAGGCCCTCGAAAATGCCGGGACCAATCATTTTGAAGAAGAATACATGGGTACGCACGGAAGCAACATTTACACCAGCGATGGTCGGCTACCCAACCAAATGTTGTCATTTTTCGACTATTATCTCGATTTTGAATAAGACGCAAAATCTTACTGTACCAAATCGAAAAATATTTTTTGGATTTTTTGGGTAAGCGGTCCTGGAACACCGCCACTTATTTTTTTATCGTTAACCTGAACAACCGGCGTGATTTCACTGCCAGTACCACATATAAAGATCTCGTCCATCTCGAAAAGCTCCGTTTCGCTAAACAAACGTTCTTCTTTCGAAATACCATATTTTTCACAGATTTCCAATACAACTTTACGGGTGATGCCCGGCAAAATCAGGGTAGAAAGCGGACGAGTTACCAACACGCCGTTTTTTACAGCAAATACACTCGAATGAGTTGCTTCGGTAACCTTACCATCCCGGATGAGGATGCTCTCTCCTGCCCCACTTTCTACGGCTTTATTATACAACATTGTATTGGGCAACAACGACACCGATTTAATATCGCAACGAAGCCAGCGAATATCTTCCTGAACGATTACCTTGATCCCTTTTCCCAATTTATCTTTTGCCGATGGCAGAGGAAATGCGAAAGCATAAAATCCGGGTATAATATCTCCCGGAAAATGATGGACCCGTGGATGTGCCCCCCGTGTGATTTGCCAGTAAACACCAGCTTCAGCGTCGATCAAATTATTTCTCGTTAACAATTCTAATGAAATGTCTTCGAGTTTGTCGAATTCACTAAAATCAATTTCGATTTCGTTTAAACTACGGTGTAATCGATCGAGATGATCGGCCATACGAAAGGCTTTGCCATTATAGAACTTGGTTACTTCGTATACCCCGTCGGCAAAAATAAATCCGCGATCGTCAGGCGAAAGTGAGGCTTGGTCCCGCCCGACCCACTTTCCATTCAGAAAAACAATTTCGCTCATAAAAAATGTCTTGAAAGCTTTCCCCCGAAAATAGGAAATAAATCGACTAAAAAAAGAAAAGGGATTCGAATGAATCCCTTTAAAATCTCTTATCGTAGCTCAACATCGACGGCCAACGGACCTTTATCGCTGTCCTTGATACCAAATTCGACATCTTGACCTGCCTCCATCGAATAAAACTGGCCTTTAGCACTGGAACGGTGTACAAAATAATCCTTGTTATCGTTTCCTTTTATAAAACCGTATCCTTTTAAGCTGTCGTACCATTTAATGGTGCCAGTCATACTAGTAACGGTTCCTGCGTTGGAAACCGCCACCACCACCACTGCGGCGATCGCCACCACCACGAGGAGCATTTTCGCGTGGTTTCGATTCGTTTACTTTGATGTTACGTCCGCTAACTTCAGCGTTGTTCAATTCTTCAATGGCTTTGTTTGCGCTGGCATCATCATCCATTTCAACAAAACCAAAACCTTTGCTGCGACCGGTAAGTTTGTCCATAACAATTTTAGCCGAACTTACTTCGCCATACTCTTCAAAAATTTCTCTCAAATCTTCTTCACCCATGTTGAAGGGCAAATTTCCAATGTAAATGTTCATTATTCTAAACTATTTTAAAAGTTATTTCCTTCTCTTATTATTGAATACCAGCAGTAAACCATTCAGGATGGATTACTTCGAGATGTTACTTTAATAAGGTAGAATAAAATTGTACGATGATTGAAATAACTTCGGGAATACACGAGAAAGATGAACTGTCCGGTTAAATAAAAATCAATAAATAAAGACCAATTTGCTAATTACCAGACAATTGAAGAGTTAAAAACCTTCTGAAATCTAAAAATTAACTTCTCAAAGGTAATGTATTCTGTGAATTGACAAGAATTTTAATTCATTTTTTGATTTTTAGGCTCTTATGATTATTCATCTATCAAATCGCGAATGACGGCGCTGGCCATAAAACATCCAAACAAAGGAGGCATATAGGAAATGGTTCCAACAGTTGATTTTTTATTCTGGCTCTCTTCCAGTCGAATCGCATTTTCATCGATCTCCCCAGGTGAAAAAACAACTTTCACCCCTTTTTTAACGCCCATTCTCGACAAACGTTTACGCATCATTTTTGCAAGTCCGCAACTGTGCGATTTTGAAATGTCAGCCAATTGAATTTTTGAAGGATCCATTCTACCACCTGCCCCCATCGAACTTATCACTTTTAAATCCAGTTGTAAAGCATGGTATACCAGAAAAACTTTGGGGGAAAGCGTGTCGATAGCGTCGACCACATAATCGAAAGGCTGGCTTTTTAGTAATTCAATGGTTTTCCCATCTCGTATAAAATCGTTTACAACCGTCAGTTCGATATCAGGATTGATATCACGAAACCGTGTAGCAAGAATCTCTGCTTTGGGTTTACCCTTTGTACTGATCAAAGCAGGAAGTTGCCGGTTCCGGTTACTTTCCTCAACTACATCGCCATCAACAATAGTCATTTTACCTATTCCTGCCCTGCATAGTTGTTCGGCAGCATACGCGCCAACCCCGCCTAATCCAACCACCAGCACATGTGCCTTTTTTAGTTTGTCCAGTTTCGCTTTCCCCAGCAAAAGCTCTGTTCTTTCCAGCCAACTCATACTCAGTTATTCTACCTCACGCGACCAGTGAGAGATTTTTCTATACGGTTAAAATTTTTCCAAATCATGTACTTTAATTCTTCCAGCGGCACTTGTTTTAGTTCTGCCCCTTTTTTATAAATGGTTTCGACTGGAGAATCCGCCTCATCGGTTTCAAAAAAAATCTTGTTCAGAGGTAAAAACAGAAACGATTCGATGGTTTTTGCATTATTACTAAAAAGATTCATCCCAAACGAAAACAAAAACCCCAAGTCGAGCATTTGTTGTGTCATTTCGATGCTACCGCTGTATGAATGCATGATCCAGGGCATTGCAGGTTTCATCTTTTTTCGCAACTCAATGACTTCGTTACAGGCTTTCACACAATGAACAACCAATGGATAATTATATTCTTCGGCTATAAAAGCCTGTGCTTCAAATACGCGCTGTTGCTCGGCGAAGTCGTTCTCCTTTAATTTATCGAGGCCAGCTTCGCCTACAAAAATTACATGATCGAATTCAAGCGCGCTTTCCACCATACGCAAAGCTTCGTTATTTTCTTCGGCAGTTCCGATATGCCACGGATGCAGACCAACGGAATAGAAATTTTGCCCGGTAAAGGCAGCAAAACCATCACCTGGATAAATATTTGTTACAGTAATTGTATCTTTTCCCGAGCGGGAAGAATGGGTATGTATATCGATGTAGGGAATTGAATTCATTGATGTTGTTGAATGCTTTTAAGCCATTTCGAGCAGTTTTGCCACTACCTTATTTGCGCCATCTGCAATTTGGCGAATGTTTGCATCGAGCATATAACACGGCGTGGTAATCACCTTATATTTTTCGTCAACTACAATTTCACCATGCGTGGTAGTTACGTGCTTGGCCCCAAGCGCCTCGATAGCATTAGCAGTCGCAATATCCTGGCCAATGGTAACTTCCACATCTCCAAGTACTTTTGCAATTAAAACCGGAGAAATGCAAAGTGCGCCCACAGGTTTCCCGGCTACTATCGCTGAACGAATGGCCTGTTCGACTTCCGAATTTACTGAACAATCCGGTCCATCAAATGCAAAAGTGCACAGGTTTTTTGCGGCTCCAAACCCGCCGGGGAAAATAACAGCATCGTAATCGGAAGCTTTGTATTCGTTTAAGGCTTTAATGTTTCCACGGGCAATGCGTGCGGCTTCGACTAAAACATTGCGACTTTCGTTCATTTCTTCACCGGTAAGATGATTTACTACCTGTGCCTGGTCAATGTCTGGGGCAAAACACTGATAGCTGGCCCCTTGCTGAGAGATAGCCAGGAGCGTGAGAGTAGCTTCATGAATTTCTGCCCCATCGTAAACACCGCATCCCGCTAAAACAACTGCTATTTTTTTCATCACATTGAGTCATTATAATTTTGATCAAAATTACAGCTAAATGGCGAGAATCCGAAATAAAAGGCACCTTCCGCTGGTAAGAAGTATAACCGGGTTTAACTAATTTCTTCAAGGTTATAAGGTGTTTCCTGGTACACGTAATAGTTCAACCAATTCGAAAATAGAAGATTGGCTGTTGATTGCCAGCGCATCAATGGTTTTTGCTTTGGATCGTTGTTGGGATAATAATTCACAGGAATATCAATCGGTAGTTTTTTCTTTAAATCACGATGATATTCACCATCGAGTGTGTTGCGCGAGTACTCGGCATGTCCGGTAATAAACAACTGTCGTCCGTTTTTTGCCTTTGCAATGGTAACCCCTGCTTCAGGAGATGAAGCAACTATACGCAGGGCATCCACTTTATTGATATCCTCCTCGCGCACTTCGGTGTGTCGCGAATGCGGAACAAAAAACTCATCATCGAATCCCCTGAATATTGGCAGATTCTCATCGACATGCGTATGTTTAAACACTCCGAATTTTTTACGATCGAGCGGATGTTTCGGAACTCCATAGTAATGATAAAGACCTGCCTGCGCGGCCCAACAAATAAAAAGCGTTGAAGTTACATTGTGTTGTGCCCAGTCGAGGATTTGTTTCATTTCATCCCAATAAGTAACTTCTTCAAAAGGAAGCTGTTCCACCGGAGCACCGGTAATGATCATGCCATCGTATTTTCGGATGTTTAAATCCTCGAAATTCCTGTAAAAAGCACGCATATGATCCGAAGGCGTATTTTTCGGAGTGTGCCCTTTAATCTTCATAAAATCAATTTCGATTTGAAGCGGTGAATTTGAAAGCAACCTCAGCAAATCGGTTTCTGTAGAAATCTTCAATGGCATCAGATTCAGGATGATAATCTTCAAAGGACGAATATCCTGGTGACTGGCACGCGTTTCATTCATTACAAAAATATTCTCCTCTTCAAGAATTTTGATCGCTGGTAACTGATCCGGAATTTTTAATGGCATATTCTTTAGTAATTAGATTTTAGTAGTGAGTAGTGAGTAAGTTAAATTTAAGATTCACTTAGCTCACTACTCACATTTCATTTCTCAATTTTCAGTGCCTAAACCTCTAAACATTAAACTTTGAGCGTTAAACATTGTTCAAAGCCTGTTCAAAATCGGCTATAATATCGTCGATATGTTCCAAGCCAACGCTAACACGCAAGAGTGTTGGAAAAACCCCCGCAGCAATTTGTGCTTCTTCGGGCAGTTGCTGGTGGGTGGTGGCAGCCGGTTGTATGATCAATGTTTTTGCATCGCCAACGTTAGCCAGGTGACTTACCAGTTCGAGTTTATTAACGAGCTGATTTGCGGTTTCTTTATCGCCTTTTACGTTAAAGGAAAGAACACCGCCGGCACCTTTGGGTAGGTATTTTTTCGCATTTTCGTACGATGGATTTCCTTCCAGGCCCGGGTAATTCACACTTTCTACTTTTGGATGCTTTTGCAGCCATTTCGCCAATGCCAGGGTATTTTCCACATGACGGTCCATCCGTAGGGAGAGCGTCTCCAAACCTTGTATCAAGAGGAAGGAATTGAACGGGCTCAATGCTGCACCCCAGTCGCGCAACCCTTCAACCCGGGCTTTAATTATAAATGCGATGTTTCCAAATGGCCCGTCGAAATTAAACACATCCCAGTATTTCAATCCATGATAACCTTCCGAAGGTTCGGTAAAACCCGGGAATTTACCATTTCCCCAGTTGTAGGTTCCGGCATCCACAATCACCCCGCCAATGCTGGTCCCATGGCCGCCGATCCATTTTGTAGCCGATTCGACCACGATGTTGGCCCCGTGTTCGATAGGTCGAAAAAGATAACCTCCCCCGGCAAAGGTATTATCAACAATCAGTGGCAGGTCGTATTTTTTTGCCACCGCAGCCAGTGCATCAAAATCGGGAATCGCAAACCCCGGGTTACCGATGGTTTCAAAATAAATGGCTTTGGTTTTGTCATCGATCAGCTTTTCAAATGATTCGGGTTCAAGGTTCCCGGCAAAACGTGCTTCCACTCCCAAACGTTTAAACGAAACTTTGAACTGATTGTACGAACCACCATACAAAAATGGAGATGAGACAAAATTATCACCTATTTCCAAAATGTTGTTCAAAGCCAAAAACTGAGCCGCTTGTCCCGAACCTACTGCAAGTGCTGCTACCCCCCCTTCGAGAGTTGCTATTCGTTGTTCAAATACATCGGTGGTTGGGTTCATCATACGTGTGTAAATGTTCCCAAACTCTTTTAGCGCAAAAAGATTGGCTGCATGATCGGCATCGTTAAAAACATACGAAGTGGTTTGGTAAATTGGCACCGCTCTCGAATTGGTTGTTTTATCGGGCTGGTGTCCGGCATGCAATTGCAGGGTTTCAAAATTCAATTTTTTGTTTGTCATTTTATTTCACTATTATCCGACTAATCAGAAAATTGGGAAACTTTGACTCCTAATTTCCT
>WOYV01000034.1 GCA_011620585.1 Draconibacterium sp. | reverse complement strand
GAGGAGCAGTTGGAGTATATAGTAGAAAATATTAAAGAATTCTTTAATCTCTCGCAAAGGCGCTAAGACGCAAAGAGAGAATGGCGAGGAATATTGAAATTGCAGATGTAATTGTAAAAACGTAATTTGATATTCATATTGATCGAATTAAAATCGAAGTATTGAAGTAAAAGAAACTTATTGAAAAGAGATAAAATCAATTGTCAATTGTAACCATATTATAGAGATAGCTTCGCGTCCTGGCGTCTTTGCGGGATAATTTTTCCGCTGAGACGCTAAGTTAAAATGAAAAACATGAATGAAAATGAGATTGCAAAGATAATTGTTAATACTTGCTATGATGTTCATGTAGCCTTAGGCCCTGGTTTATTGGAGTCGGTTTATGAGGAGATTTTATTTTACGAACTGACGGTGAAAGGACTTTCGGTTGAACGACAAAAGGCAATACCAGTGATTTGGGGAGACAGGAAAATGGAGATTGGTTTCAGGGCAGATCTTATTGTGGAAGGAAAAGTGATTATTGAATTGAAGTCGGTTGAAGCAATATCTCCTGTGCATCCGAAGCAATTATTAACCTATCTGAGAATTACCGGGTTGAAATTAGGGTTACTCATTAATTTCAACGAAAAATTAATTAAAGACGGAATTACGCGTATTGTAAATAGATTATAAACTTCGCGTCGTGGCGCCTTGGCGTGAAAAACTCTCGCTAAGCCGCAAAGGCACAAAGAAAAAATGGAAATGAATAATGAATATTACACACACGAAACAGCAGTGATCGATAAAGGGGCCAGAATTGGTGCCGGCACAAAAATCTGGCATTTTTCGCATGTGATGGGAACCGCTGAATTGGGAGAAAACTGCATTCTGGGGCAAAATGTGTTTGTGGGGAACAAAGTCAGGCTGGGAAGCAATGTCAAGGTTCAGAACAATGTTTCGTTGTACGAAGGCGTTGTTTGTGAAGATGATGTTTTCCTGGGGCCTTCGATGGTGTTTACCAATGTAATCAACCCGCGCAGCGCCATCGAACAAAAGCATAACTTTAAACAAACTATTGTAAAACGCGGTACTACAATAGGCGCCAATGCAACAATTATTTGTGGGGTTACACTGGGCGAATATTGTTTTGTTGGGGCTGGCGCCCTTGTAACAAAAGATGTAAAGCCATTTGCGCTTATGGTTGGTGTCCCTGCACGACAAAAGGGCTGGGTTAGCCGGAGCGGAGCGATCCTGGGTGAGGATCTGATTTGTCCGGAAACCGGGGAAAAGTATAAATTGAATGGTGACCAACTCAAATTATTTACCAATGGAGAATAAGATCATACTTCTCGGAAAAATTCAGAACCGACAGGTCACCGTTGGGGTGATCGGTCTGGGTTATGTAGGGTTTCCGCTGGCCGTAAATTTTGCTTCGGCCGGTGTGGCTGTAATCGGATTCGATACTTCTGAAGAACGTGTTTCGAAGCTGATTGCCGGGAAGAACTATATTTCGGATGTGGATGATCAGTTGGCAGGCGACTTGCTGTCAGGAAAAAAACTCGTTCCGACCACCGATTTTTCGCTGATCAAAAGCTGCGAGGCCATTTTTATTTGTGTGCCAACACCTCTCGATGAGTTTAGAAAGCCCGACATGTCGTTTATCAAAGATGCCTGTGAAAAAATAGGGAGCAACATGAAGCCGGGAACTTTTATTAGTCTTGAAAGTACAACATACCCAACCACTACCGAAGATTTTGTTTTACCCATTCTGAAAGAAAAATCAGGGATGAAGGAGGGCGAAGATTTTTGGCTGGCCTATTCGCCCGAACGTGTTGATCCGGGCAACAAGGTCTTTCATACAGGGAATACCCCAAAAGTGTTGGGTGCCTTAAATGAAGACGGATTGGAAATAGGAGAAGCGATATACAAACTGGCGGTTGATGAGGTTTATACGGTTAGTTCGCCCCGGGTAGCCGAAATGGTAAAGATACTGGAGAATACCTACCGGCTGGTAAACATTAGCCTGGTGAACGAACTGGCGTTGCTGGCAGGCAAAATGGACATAAATATCTGGGAGGTAATCGATGCCGCTAAAACCAAGCCTTTCGGGTTTCATGCCTTTTATCCCGGCCCCGGAATTGGCGGCCACTGTATTCCACTCGATCCTTTTTACCTCGAAAGTATAGCGCGCAAGTTTAATTTCGAATTGTCGATGATACACACTGCGGGCCACATCGATTTGTTGATGGCGCATCGCATGACACTGAAAATTACGTCTGCTTTAAACCGGCAACACAAATCTATCAATGGAAGCAAAATTCTGTTTTTGGGAGTGGCTTACAAACCCGATATATCTGACGACCGTGAATCGCCTGCGCTAAAAATAATAGACGAAGTAGTGAAAAAAGGCGGAGGAGTGAGTTATCACGATCCTTTTATTCCTTCCATAAAAACTGGAAACGGGAATAAGGTACAGTCGGTTGAGTTAAATGCCGATACGTTGGAAGGAGCAGATTGTGTGGTTATTACCACGAACCATTCGGTGTTTGATGCCGGGTTTATCGAACAGCACTCGAAGTTGATTGTGGATCTTAGAAACTTGATTAGGGAGGCTTCGGATAAGGTTTATAAATTGTAATTATTAAACCGCAGTGACGCGGAGACGCAAAGAAAAACCCAGCGCCTTAGCGGTAAAAAAGAAATAAATGAAACGATTTGCAATTATAGGAGCAGCGGGGTTTGTGGCCGAACGACACATCCGGGCCATAAAGGAAACCGGTAACGAGGTGGTAGCAGCCATGGATCCCTTTGATGTGATGGGACGCATGGACAGTTATTTCCCCGAAGCTGAATATTTTCAGTCGGAAAGCGAACTCATCGCTTTTTTGCATGAATCCGGGAAGCTTGGAAAACCCGTTGATTTTATCAGCATCTGTTCTCCCAATCACCTTCATTTTCAGCATATCAAGCTTGCGCTTGAAAATCATTGTAATGTAATCTGTGAAAAACCGCTGGTTATTGACACAGAACATCTGGACAGGATAGCGAAATTGGAATCAGAAACCGGGTGTTCGGTAAATACGGTTTTGCAGCTTCGGTACCATCCCGTAATTGTAAAACTGAGGGAAGAACTTGGCTTAAACACGCAAAAATATCATGAGGTTGACCTGAGGTATATCACCACAAGAGGGCGCTGGTATATGAAAAGCTGGAAAGGCGACATACAAAAATCAGGTGGAATTGCCACCAATATTGGGATCCATTTATTTGATTTGCTGATCTGGCTATTTGGCGACATCGTGAAGAATGAGGTGCTTGTTTTGACACCGATAAATGCAAGAGGGACATTATTTCTGAAAAAAGCGAAGGTAAACTGGTTTTTAAGTATTGATACGAAAGACTTACCGGAAGAAATTATTCGTATGGGAAAAAGAACATTTCGGTCCATTAATATAGACAAAAGCGAATTGGAGTTCAGCGAAGGGTTTACCAAACTACACACCGAAACCTATCGTCAGATTTTAGCCGGGAATGGATTTGGGGTGGAAGATGCGCGGGAGAGTATTGAGGTGACAGAGCAAATCCGTAAGACTGAAAAAACAGAGTTGAAACTTTAGTACCCAAAGCTGCGCGTCAGTGAAAACATGTAAGTATACCAGGACAGATCGGTATCGCAACCGTCGCGTCCAAGCCCTTCGCCAACTATACTTTTACTATAAACCCCGATGCTTTTTCTGGCGGGGGGAGATGTCAGCTTTAAGAATTTTCTTTATTGTAAGAGGTGAAATTTTTTATGCGGGATTGATTATAAAGGCAGACATTTCTGTAACAACACTTAATATCCTGTTTTATTGTTCAACAACATATTGACAATCTTTCCCCTTTTTCATAATTTGCACTTGCGTTAAAATCCAAAACATCAGGGAGGCCCTTTAAGCATCTGTTTCTATTGTTTAAATTTTAACATGCCCTGCTCACATACCACAAGGATGGTGTGTACACTGGCTTTTGTTGAGAGGCCGGCGATAAAGAGGCCGCGAGGCCTTGAGTCAGTGGTTGAGAAGCAATTAAAAGAACACAACCGTAACTTAAAAAATGTATTGGCCTATCTTGAGGAACAGCACAATATCATAATCTGCAAAAAGACTTTACAGAATTTTTTAAAAGATACTGGGCTATATCTGGAAGAGGGCCCGGCTGTCGCCAAAAAAGCAAACGCAACCCCAATGACTTTGAACTTAAACAGCAACAAATAGAAAGCCTTAAAGAATTGGAAGATAGCGGTTACATAGGCCTTTATTTTGATGATGAAAGCCATTTTGGACTTACCCTAAATGTGCCATACACATGGCAGACAAAAGAAAACCCGATATTATTGCCCGCTCCCAAAGGAAAGTTCCTAAATGTTGTGGGCTTGATGAACCGCAAAACAAACTGTTTTTTGAAGTAAGCGAAACAACATTCAATACCGACAAGTTCATCCTCTTTATGGATAAGTTTTCAAATCAGATAGTCAAAAGGACTGTTGTTATACTTGATAATTCACCAATTCATAAATCGAAAAAGTTCATGACAAAAATGGAAGAATGGAAAGAAAATGATTTGTTGGTTTACTTTCTGCCACCATATTCCCCGGAACTAAACCTGATAGAAATCCTGTGGCGAAGAATCAAATATCAATGGTTGCCTTTTGAAGATCTCTGTTTTCAGAACCTCAAAGAACGTTTGTCGTACGTTTTAAATAACTTTGGCTGTAAATGCGACATTATATTTAACCATTGCTTATATCATCTGTTCCCTTTTCTTTTTATGCCAGTTGGAGTTTTATTTTATAAAAAAAGCCGATCCGTCAACTGACGAACCGGCTTCTCTAAACCAATAACATTTTCTAATCTATTTTTTCAACGAATAAGTATATTCTTTATTCATCGAACTCAAAACTACATTGTAATTTCCGGCAGATAAACCTGAAAGGTCATAACCAGATACCATGTTAAAGTTTTTTCCCAGTTTCGAATTGTAAATCAGACCATTCTCATCGTAAATGTTCAGCGAGAAATTTTCTTCGTCGAAATTCAGATAAGACAGTTTCAGTACATCGTTAGAGTAATCAAAATAAGGGTCGAAACGAAGTTTTGATTCGCCAACGTAAATGCCTTTAGATGCCACCTGAAAATCTTTTGACAAGCTGGTGTCGTTAATTTTCAGATTCAAAGTATAGTTACCGTTTTGTAATTGAGTAAAATCAAATACTTTTTGGTAACTATTCAATGGCTTGGTACTCTGCTTATAATATACCAGGTCACCATTTTCTGCAACAATACTTAACTCAAACAAGGCAGCGTTGTCGTTAAAAATAGAAACAACGGCTTTGTCTGGCGTTAAGGGAACCACATTCATTTTTGGTTTTTCAACCGCGCTTGCAATTGCTACAACTGCAACCGCCATTACTGTAGATAAAAATTTAATTGTTTTCATAACCATTCAATTTTAAGTTTAACATGAATGACATTGCAAACATATATGTTATTCAGCACAAATGCTGTAAAACATATATTAATTCTACATCAACAAAACGTAAATTTAACAATGATGGTGAAATTGATTTCCTGAGATTAAACTGAATCCTTTATTTACAGGCTTATTGTAATTTTAACTATTAGTTTTATCAATTATCGTGCCATTTATTATTGTTGTATGTAAAATAATTTTTATACTTTCGCTGAAATTCAATTTTTGTATGGATATCCAAATTCTTCAACTACTTGATGGTGCCCGGCAAGCACAGGGACTTACGATTATTATAGATGTGTTCAGGGCTTTTTCAACGGTATGTTATGCTTTCGAAAGTGGTATCGAGAAAATCTATCCGGTAGGAGACCTTGATCTGGCACTTTCGTTTAAAAAAGATCATCCCGAATACCTTTTTGTGGGTGAACGCAACGAACAAAAACCCGAAGGCTTTGATTTTGGTAATTCGCCCACCCATTTAACAAACAGCCCGATTAACGCTAAAACAATGGTGCACACCACCAGTTCGGGCACGCAGGGCATTGCAAATGCAACACATGCCGATGAGATTCTGACCGGAAGTTTTGTAAATGCAGGAGCCATTATTCGTTACATCCGCCGGCAACAACCCAAACAGGTTTCGCTGGTTTGCATGGGTTATGCCTGCGAATACCCCACCAACGAAGACACCTTGTGTGCCGAATACATTAAAAATGAGTTGGAAGGTGTACTCTCTGATTTTGATGCTATGGCCAAAAAAATAAAGAATGGTGACGGAGCTCGTTTTTTTGATCCGGATAAACAAGGCTGGTCGCCCAAAAGCGACTTCGACTTATGTCTCGACCTGAATCGTTTTAATTTTGTTTTGAGAGTTGAAAAGGAAGGTGATTTAAATTATCTTCGGAAAATTGAAATTTAATTAACCGGGTATTCTCCCGTTTCCTGATAATAGTATGAAAAAATACGACTTCGATGAAATTGTTCCCCGAAAAGGAACGAACTCAATCAAATACGACGCGCTCGATAAAATATTCGGTTCAGCCGATCTTCTGCCACTTTGGGTGGCCGACATGGATTTTAAAACACCTGATTTTATTGTGGATGCGATAAAAAAGAGAGCTGAACATGAAATTTATGGATACACATTTAAACCCGATTCGTATTTTGATGCAATAATTAACTGGATGAAACGGCGTCACGACTGGGAGATTCAAAAGGAATGGATATCTTCCAGCCCGGGGGTTGTGGCGGGATTAAGCCTTGCGATCGAAAGCTTTTCGAAGCCCGGCGACGGGGTAATCGTTCAGCCACCGGTATATTTTCCCTTTTTCGACTGTGTGAAAGGCAACAACCGGACGATGATCGAAAACCCATTGAGGATGGAGAATGGCCGGTATACTTTCGATCTCGAAGATTTAAAATCTAAAATTACAGAAACAACTAAATTATTGCTCCTGTGTAATCCGCAAAACCCGGGAGGAATGGTCTGGACCCTTGAAGAGTTGACGGCGTTAACCAATATCTGTCTGGAAAATAACATTATGATTATTTCCGACGAAATTCATTCTGATTTTATTTTTAACGGACACAAACATATCCCGATTGCAAGTATATCAGAGGAAGTGGCACAAAATTGCATGGTTTGTATGGCGCCCAGTAAAACATTTAACGTGGCTGGGTTGGCTTCGTCGCTGGTTATTATTCCAAATAAAAGAAAATTTGCAGCATACGAACGAACACTGGGAATTGCGCATCTTGGAATGGGAAATATCTTTGGATCAGTGGCGCTGGAAGCTGCCTACGCCCATGGCGATGAATGGCTGTCGCAAATACTTGTTTACCTGTGGGACAATTATTTACTGGCCGAGAAATTTATTGCCGAAAACCTCCCTCGTGTAAAAGTGATGAAACCCGAGGCGACTTACCTGGTTTGGCTCAATTTTAGCGATTACGGGATGGGAAATCAGGAACTCTCGAAATTCACTACCGACCAGGCTAAAGTTGCATTGAATGATGGCGGACGATTTGGAAAAGGCGGCGATGGCTGGCTGCGGCTGAATATTGGCTGTCCGCGCAGCGTGCTGGAAGAAGGGCTTGAAAAATTAAAGCAAGCCTTTGCCTGAACTATAATTTTCCAGAACCCATTCCACCGCTCTTTTTTCATCGATTTCCTGCATACAGCGGAAATGCTTTTTCGGGCATTTCTGATGCCCAAGTTTCGAACACGGACGGCACTTTAAACCCTTGACTTCCAATCTTTCAGAAGCTTTATCTGCCCTATAAGGAACCATGCCAAACTCGGGGATAGTGTTTCCCCAAAACGAAAGGATCTTCTTTCTGAAGGCAGCAGCAATGTGCATTAACCCGGTGTCGTTGGTAAGAACAATGCGGGCATCGCGTACAAGCGAAGCTGATTGGTTAAGAGAAATTTTACCCGCATAATTCAATACATTCCCCTTTGATTGCGAAAGCACCAGTTCGCCAACCTCGTTTTCTTCTTTTCCGCCAAGCAAAATAACCGGGTACGGAATATCCTGGCAAATAGCGGATACCTTTTCGGCAGGCAATTTTTTGGTGAAATAAGTTCCGGCAATTACAAAAGCCACGTAACCCGATTGAAAAGGAGCCGGCAGATCTTCCTTTTTGAATGCTTCATCTTCAGGAATAAAATAATCGAGCCCTTTTTTGTCGTCCTGAACATCGAATACCGAAACAGTTGCAAGATAACGGTCGACAATGTGATGCGATGGTAGTTTATTGATTTTGAATTGCACCATCAGCCATTTCTGCCAGTTTAGTTTATTGAATGAAAACGAAGGACATTTCAGGCTTCGTTTAATCCGATTGCTACGGATATTCTGGTGAAGGTCGATCACATAATCGTATTGTTCCTTTTCGAGTTCATCCACCAGTTCGGCAACGCTTTCGTCGAGCAGGAAAACTTTATCGATGTACGGATTTGATGTTACAAGCCCGGCATGTTTTCGTTTCGTAACAAAATGCACCTCGGCGTTTTCGACCTGCTGTTTAATGCCACGCACCACCGGACTTGTAAGAACAATGTCGCCAATGGAACTAAACCGTATGACCAAAAACTTTATTTTCATAGATACTTGCCGGACAATTTACAATATTCCCTGGTTTTAACCAATTGTGTGTATTAAAACAAAAATCCCCGCAGATAACATCCACGGGGCTTTGTTGAGTCCATATTGTTATTAAGCTGATTCAACCAGAACGATAATTTTATTGGCCTTGTTTTCGATTACACCTCCGTCCACTTCGAACAGTTTTTCGTTGTTGTTCATGTCCTGAACCTTGATCGTACCCTTCTCAAGTGTCGAGATGATGGGTGCGTGGTTATTCAGGATCTCAAATGCTCCTTTACTTCCTGGAAGTTGAACGAGCTTGACCTCGCCTTCGAAAACCTTTTTGTCGGGTGTAATTATTTCAAGGTACATGGTTCAGCTTTTAATTTTCTGATAACATTTTTTCTCCCTTCTCGATCGCCTCCTCGATGGTCCCAACCAGGTTGAAGGCGGCTTCAGGATATTTATCTACATCTCCGTTCATGATCATGCGGAAACCTTTGATAGTATCTTCAATCGAAACCAGTTTTCCTTCGAGGCCGGTAAATGCCGATGCCACAAAGAAAGGTTGCGAAAGGAAACGCTGAACACGACGTGCTCGGTGAACAACCAGTTTATCTTCTTCCGAAAGTTCATCCATCCCTAAAATAGCAATAATATCCTGTAGCTCGGTATAACGCTGCAACAACATAATTACATCCTGGGCGCAGTTGTAATGTTCTTCCCCAACCACTTCCTTCGAGAGGATTCTCGAACTTGAATCAAGCGGGTCAACTGCCGGATAAATACCCAACTCTGCAATTTTACGGCTCAAAACTGTGGTAGCATCGAGGTGGGCAAATGTAGTTGCAGGGGCAGGGTCGGTCAAGTCATCAGCAGGAACATAAACTGCCTGCACCGATGTGATCGATCCGTTCTTCGTAGAAGTGATTCGTTCCTGCATCACACCCATTTCGGTAGCCAGCGTTGGCT
Organism: Draconibacterium sp.; assembly: GCA_011620585.1. Taxonomy (GTDB): domain Bacteria; phylum Bacteroidota; class Bacteroidia; order Bacteroidales; family Prolixibacteraceae; genus Draconibacterium. Next base: position 35,667 of record WOYV01000034.1, on the reverse strand, counting down.
GGTAACCTACTGCCGAAGGCATACGGCCCAGCAGGGCCGAAACTTCGGAACCAGCCTGTGTGAAACGGAAAATATTATCGACAAAGAAAAGAATGTCGCGGCCACCTCCAGAACTTCCGTCGCCATCGCGTAAACTTTCGGCAATAGTTAATCCCGAAAGAGCTACACGGGCACGAGCTCCGGGAGGTTCGTTCATCTGACCGAAAACCATGGCCAGTTTCGATGTTTTCAATTTTTCAAGGTCCACCTTGCTGATATCCCAGCTACCTTTTTCCATCGATTCTTTAAACTCCTCACCGTAATCAACGATATTGGCTTCAATCATTTCGCGGAGCAGGTCGTTACCTTCGCGGGTACGTTCACCCACCCCGGCAAACACCGACAGCCCCGAGTGGGCCAGGGCGATGTTATTAATCAATTCCTGAATTAAAACGGTTTTACCAACGCCTGCACCCCCAAACAAACCAATCTTACCTCCTTTGGCGTATGGTTCAATCAGGTCGATCACTTTAATCCCGGTATAAAGCACTTCGGTTTCGGTAGTCAGGTCCTCGTATTTTGGTGGTTCGTTATGGATTTTTCCTCCATCTTTTGGAAGTTGTTCCATGCCATCAACAGCATCGCCAACCACATTTAACAGTCGCCCGAGTGCTGCTTCTCCTTTTGGCATCGTGATGGGGCTACCCAATGATTTAACTTCGGTGCCTCTTTTTAACCCGTCGGTTGAATCCATTGCTACGCAACGAATCGTATTTTCGCCAATATGCTGCTGGCATTCAACGATCAAACTTTCTTTCCCTTCACGGGGAATTTCCAAAGCATCATAAATCGAAGGAAGTTCGGAGCCTTCTTTTTCAAAACTAACATCCACTACAGGGCCAATGACCTGAATGATTTTACCTATGATTTGAGCCATATCGGATTAGATTTAATATCGTTTTATTGTGGTTTTTCCAATTAATTCAAACAGCTAACAAATTTAACATTGTTTTGCTTTTAACCAACGCCACATTTGGGATTTTGCCAGAAATTTAACCTTGAAAATCTTTGTTTTAATGCTTTCGGGTCAGCATTTTTTGGGCAAGTTCACGTAGTGCTCTTTTCCGGTCATCCTGTACTTTTAGTTTTTCGAGAATTTGCATGGCATTTTCGAAATACAAATCGACCAGCTCTTCAGCCAATTTCTTAGCACCCACTTCCCGGTAGATTTGGGTCACAGCTCTTATTTTCTGTTCCGGTTCAAATTTCGTTTGCTCAATCCAGCCGAGCAAATTAGACCTTTGTTCAGGGCCCGCATTTTCAAGCGCTTTTATCAGCAGATAGGTTTTTTTATTGGCCAAAATATCCCCACCGATTTTTTTCCCAAAAGTAAGCTGGTCGCCAAATGTATCGAGCAAATCGTCTTGTAACTGAAAAGCCAAACCCCACTGAATTCCAAAATCGTAAAGTTGTGTAATCGACTCATCATCAGCTTCGGCCAGCAGTGCGCCGGCTTTTAAACTTCCTGCCAGCAAAACTGCGGTTTTTAACCGGATCATTTCGAGATACTCTTCCGCTTTCACATCCATCCGCGATTCAAAATCCATATCGAATTGCTGGCCTTCGCAAACCTCGATGGCAGTTTCGGTAAACAAGGAAATTGTATCTACGATACGCGCAGATTGACATTCTAAAAGGTATTTGTAGGATTGAAAAGCCATGGCATCGCCCGAAAGTATGGCGCCGTTTTCGCTAAACTGATGGTGCACCGTTGGCCGGTTCCGCCGCACTACAGCCTTGTCCATGATATCGTCGTGGAGCAGGGTAAAATTATGGAAAACCTCAACTGCAATGGCAGCCGGAAGTGCGTTCTTCACTTCATCTGAAAAAAGATTATAAGCCAGCAACAACAAAACCGGACGCAAACGTTTGCCTCCCATTTCGAGCGAATATTGAATGGGTTGATACAATTCGACTGGCGTGTTTTTCAACATCGCTTCCGAACGGACAGTAATTTCTTTTTCAATTATGTTTTGCAGTTGTTCGACTGAATACATCAATTTTCTGATTTAAGTTCATCGTCTGAAACTATCTCCAGATCGTCGAGTTCAATGTCTTCCTCCTCGTCGTAGATATGTAGGAGCGGTTCTTTAAAAGCTTCTGTTGTAGTTAGTCGTTCCAATCCGGTAAGTAACGACGGCAATAAAAGAAGGTTTGAAGTAACAGCAACCAGCAATGTAATCGAAACCAGAATACCCATTGCCTGTGTACCCCCAAAACTTGAAATACTAAAAATGCCAAATCCAAAAAACAGTACTACTGATGTATAAACCATACTCATCCCGGTTTCGCGCAAGGCCATTACCACCGATTTGCGAATATCCCAATTGGTCAGGTTAAGTTCCTGCCTGTATTTGGCGAGAAAATGGATGGTGTTATCCACCGAAATTCCAAAGGCAATGCTAAACACCAATATTGTGGAAGCTTTAATCGGGATTCCGGTAAAACCCATCAGCGCTGCCGTGAAAATAAGTGGTATAACATTGGGGGTGAGCGACATGACCACCATACGTGGCGATGAGAACATGATCGCCATAAATGCCGAAATCAGCAAAATAGCAAGGCCCAAACTGGTAAACAGGTTCTTTAATAAATATTGTGTGCCTTTAAAAGCTGTAACGCTGGAACCTGTAACCAACACATCGTACTTATCCGGTGTGAAAATAGAATCGATATCGACATAGAAATCTTCATACAATTGTTCCATCCGCTTGGTACCCACATCTTTCACCCGAATACTGATACGGGTAGTTTGTCGCGTACTGTCGAGAAAGGAATGGAGCATTTCAGCATTTTTTTCGCCCGTGGAAGCATACTGCAGGATAAAATTCTTTTCACGGTTATTCGGGATGCTGTAATATTTTTCGCTGCCGTTGTAAAATGCCTGTTTCGAAAACTTCAGCAGGTCGAGCAAGGATGTTGGGGTCGATAACTCGGAGTATTGTTTTAATTTTTTCTCGAGCTGATCGATTTTCTGAAAAGTGGCAAGTTGCATTACTCCCTGAGGTTTGCGGGTATCCACCATAATTTCGAGCGGCATCAAGCCATGAAAATTCTCTTCAAAAAACTTGAGGTCGATATACACGGGATCGCTTTTCGGAAGATCATCCACCATGTAACCCGAGCTTTTCATAAGTGTAATTCCATATATTCCAACTCCAACAATTCCAATGGTTACGATATAAACCGTTTTGCGGTAATGCTGCGTAATGTACATCAGGCGGTCGATCACCCCGTTAATAAATTTCCCTTCAAGATGGTTCAAATGGCGCGACGATGGTGGCCCGATCAAACTAAAAATAATGGGGATAAGCAGTAGCGACAGAATGAAAAGACCCAGGATATTTAGCGATGCAATTATACCGAACTGTCGTAAAATATCGCTTTTTACAATGATAAAAGTGGCAAACCCCGATGCCGTCGTCAGGTTGGTCAGAAACGTTGCATTCCCGATTTTGATGATCACCCGCTGGAGCGCTTTTACCTTGTTTCCGTGACTTACATATTCGTGATGAAACTTGTTCAGCATGTAAATGCTGTTCGGTATTCCGATTACGATCAGCAGCGGCGGTATCATTCCTGAAAGAATAGTGATTTTGTACCCAAATAGCGAAAGCATTCCGAGCGACCAAATAACCCCGATAATCACGATGAGTACCGGAACAAAAACTGCTTTGAACGAACGGAAAAAGATAAAAAGCACCACGATGCAAATCGCTAGTGCCAGTGCGCTAAACAGGTATAGTTCACGCTTGATTTTTACCGAGTTAACCACCCGGATATAAGGCAACCCCGAGTAATGCAGTTTTACCTGCTCTTCCTCTTCAAAGCGTTGGCAAACCTTCTGTATTCCGGCCACCATCGTTTCGCGGTCCTTGCTCTTCATTTTGTCCTTGTTCACGGTAATGGCGAGGACATACGAATTGGTTTCGTCGTTGTAAACCAGGTTGCGGTAAAACGGAAGTTGCCTGAACTTTTCAACATAACCATCGAGCTCGTCCTGTGTTGAAATAGAATCAGGGAAAACGGGTACGACTTCAAATTTCTTCTCGTCGGTATTTTTAACCAGGTTGTAGGTATTGTTCACCGAAAGCAGGTTCTCCACTCCTTCTACTTTCGAAAGATCGTTTGCGAGCCCCTGCCAGCGCTTAAAATGATCGAGTTGAAAAAAATCGGGATCCTGAATTCCAACGATAATCAGGTTTCCTTCTTCCCCAAAAACTTCCACAAATTTTTGATAGTCTTTATAAGCCTGATCTTTTTTGGGTAGCAGCGAAGCGTATTCATACGACATTTCCACCTTCCGGGCATGGTAACCCAAAAAGATGGTAATAATTGCCAAAATTGATAGCAAAAGAATCCTGTTACGAAGTATAATACGGGATACTTTAACCCACATTTCTTAAAATCTGATTAACCCGACGAAAGTACGATATTTTCTCGGATTAATAAAAATGAATCAATCTGGCAGTGGCTTGTCTCCCGGCTTTAAAAACTATTTTTTAACCTTGAAAACAGCGATGACCCGGTGTGCGGTTTTAAACACGATATAATCCTTGACGATTGCCGGAGTCGACATAAACAGATCGGCAGGAAAAAATACAGTCTTGAAATTCTTTATTCCTCTGACTTTCTTCCAACAAAACCGCTTGTTAAAATTCGAAACAGATTGCTACTTTTATTCATTCGTAATTTTAGTTCTCATGACAACAGACCGGGCTTCAGGATCAAAAAATATTCAACTCAGAAAAATTGGGGTTAAAGACATTTCGGTATTGGTAGAATATCGGCTTCTTTACCTTTCCGAATTGCAGGGGAAAATGGAAGACACTTACCGTGAAAAACTTCGAAGCGACTTAACCCGCTATTTTGAACGTACACTAAACGATGGCCGGTTTATGGCCGTTCTGGCAGAAGAAAACGGAAAGATCGTGAGTTTTGGCGGAATGGTGATCAAAGAGATTCCGGGCGATGCAAATCGCAGCACCTACCTTGAAGGCGATATCCTGAACATGTACACCATTCCGGAAGCCCGCCGGAAAGGGATTTCGTCGATGATTTTGGAGAGCCTGCTAAACGAAGCAAAAGCAATGGGAATGACTAAAGTAGCCCTGCACACCTCGAAAGACGGTGAGAAACTTTACCGGAAATATCATTTTTCTGAACCCCATTATCCCTATCTTGAGCGAATTATTGACTAAAACCTAAGCCGGTATGCAAAAAACAGGAAAAACTCAAAATCCCTGGACATGGATCCCCACCGTTTATTTTGCCGAAGGAATGCCTTATATCGTGGTAATGACCGTGTCGGTGATTATGTACAAACGACTGGGAATTTCGAATACCGATATTGCCTTTTACACCAGCTGGCTTTACCTGCCCTGGGTAATCAAACCTTTCTGGAGCCCGATAGTTGAGTTGGTGAAAACCAAACGTTGGTGGATTGTTACCATGCAGCTTTTTATTGGCGCCGGACTGGCAGGAGTCGCATTCACGCTGCCAACCACTTTCTTTTTTAAAGCTACATTGGCTTTTTTCTGGCTGCTCGCCTTTAGTTCAGCCACACAGGATATTGCTATCGATGGTTTTTATATGATGGGCTTGAGCGAAAGTCAGCAGGCTTTTTTTGTAGGTATCCGAAATACTTTTTACCGGATTGCCATGGTCACGGGGCAAGGGATCCTGGTGATTCTGGCTGGCTTTCTTGAGGAATCGAAACTACTCGGCGATCCTGCCAACGGCCACAACATCCCACTGGCCTGGGCTTTTACTTTTGTTTTGCTTGCCATTGCTTTTGTGTTGTTTGCTCTCTACCATAAATTTTTCCTGCCTCATCCGTCGGAAGATATTGAAAGTGCTTCGGTAAGTCTGAAAACGGTGTTAAATGGTTTTGGTGAAACCATCCGGGCCTATTTTGTAAAAAAAGAAATCTGGACAATACTTGGGTTTCTCTTGTTATTCAGGCTGGGAGAATCGCAACTGGTAAAAATGGCCTCTCCCTTTTTACTTGATAGTGTGGATGCCGGAGGTCTTGGCCTTTCGACCGCGCAAGTTGGCCTTGCATACGGGACAATCGGAATAATTGCACTTACCGTTGGAGGAATTTCGGGAGGCTGGCTGGCGTCACAATTGGGTTTGAAGCGTTTACTCTGGATTTTTGTTTTTTCGATGAACCTTCCCAACCTGGTTTATGTGTACCTTTCATATGTTCAACCAACTGATTATTGGATTATCATCGCCTCGGTAGCTGTCGAACAACTCGGTTACGGTTTTGGGTTTACCGCTTACACACTTTACATGTTGTACGTTTCGGCGGGAAAATACAAAACAGCGCACTTTGCTTTTAGCACGGGAATTATGGCGCTTGGAATGATGTTACCCGGTATGATTTCGGGCTGGCTACAGGAATTATTAGGGTACCAGCACTTTTTTATCTGGGTGATGCTGTGTACCATCCCAGGGTTTATAATGGCCAAACTTATTAAATTGGAAAAGAATTTTGGAATGGGTAAGAAATAAAAAAACGGGTACAGTCAGCGGCACCCGTTCTTTATTGATATCTATTTCGCCTTTTTTGGTTTTCGGTTCTCGAGCCAGTGGTAAACAATCGGCAGAACCATCAAAGTCAGCAAGGTTGAAGTGATCAAACCACCAATTACAACCGTTGCCAGGGGCCGTTGCACTTCGGAACCCGGGCCCGTGTTAAACGCCATCGGGATAAAACCAAGACTGGCAACCAGGGCAGTCATCAATACCGGTCGCAGCCGGTCGGCCGAGCCTTCCACAATCAGTTCGTCGAGCGAGCCTTTTTTGTTTTTCCTGACTTCGTTAATATGATCGATCAAAACAATTCCGTTTAGCACCGCGACCCCAAATAAAGCAACAAATCCAATACTTGCCGAAATTGAAAGGTACATTCCCCTGAACCATAAAAGGAAAACACCCCCGGAAAGCGCGAACGGCAGGTTCAGCAGAATAAGTATTGCATATTTCATTTTACCAAAGTTGAGGTACAGCAAGCCTATAATGATGAAAATGGAAAGCGGAACTACCAACAGGAGATGCCTCATCGCACGGCGCTGGTTCTCGAATGTTCCTCCGTATTCGACAAAATATCCGGCCGGAATATCTGCATTTTGCAGAATCTCGTGTTGCAGGTTGGCTACATAAGTACCCAGGTCAATGTCCTTAATATTGATTCCGACGATCAACCGGCGCCAACCATTCTCGCGTTGTATCTCGCGCGGGCCTTCCTGTAATATTATTTTCGCTACACGTTTTAAAGGCACATAATCGCCATTAGGTAAGTGCACCGGCACATCCTGAATTTTAACGAGCTGATCGCGGATATCGGCAGGATAACGAACCGCAATTCCAAAACGGCGCTGCCCTTCGTACAACTGCCCTACTTCCTGTCCTCCAATTCCGGCTTCGATGACCTGCTGAACATCATCCACATTCAAACCAAATGAAGCCACTGCTTCGCGGTCGATCTCGATGGTAAGATACGGTTGACCTACAGTTTGTTCCACGTAAAAATTATCAGTCCCGTCCAATTGCGGCAACATCACCGAGATGCGCTCGCCAATACTGCTCAGCACATCAAGATCCTCGCCATAAATCTTTACCGCAAGGTCTGATTTTACACCGCTGGTGAGCTCGTCGACACGCATTGCAATTGGTTGAGTAAAGTTGTAAACCAAGCCTGGTTCGGTTTGCAAATAGGGTTCAATTTGCGCTATAATATCTTCTTTTGTGATTCCTTTTCGCCATTCTTCAGTCGGTTTCAGGATTACCCACACGTCGGTTTGATGCACACCCATCCAGTCGTTTGCCAGGTCGGACCGTCCGGTTTTGGGCACCACCGATTTAATTTCAGGAATATTCTGCATTAATTTTCCGCCCAGCCAGTTGGCATTTTCAATCGATTCATCGAGCGTTACGGAAGGCATTCTTACCTGTTCGATCAGGATTGAACCTTCGTCTAATTCAGGAATAAATTCGGTCCCCAAACGCGTCATTACAAACATCGATGCTACAAACAGCGCACCTGCCCAAAGGGCTACAAACCATTTTCGGTTCATGTAAAGGGCCAGTTGTGATTTATACAAAGGCTTCAAAAAGTCGATCAGATAATTTTTCCTGACCTTCACTCCTTTTCGGAAAACAATGGAAGCGATTGCCGGAACAAACACCAACGCTAAAAGGAGGGAACCCAAAACAGCCGCCGCCACAGTAATTGCCATTGGCCGGAACAAAATACCTTCCATGCCGCTAAAAGTCATGATTGGTACGTACACCATCAGGATAATAAGTACCCCAAAAAAGATCGGGCGGACCACCTGAATGGCAGATCTCCGGATGATTTCGTCTTTGTCTTTCCCTTTTTCGGTTTGAAGCCCGTGAACAATGTTCTCCACCATAACCACCGAGCCGTCGACTACCATTCCAAAGTCGATAGCACCTAAACTCATCAGGTTGGCAGCCAGCCCGAATTCGCGCATTCCGATAAACGCAAATAACATCGAAAACGGGATTACCATGGCCACAATCAAGGCTCCCGAAATTTCTCCGAGGAGCAACAAGAGCACCACGATTACCAGGAAACCACCTTCCAAAAGGTTGGTTGAAATAGTGGAAGTTGTTCGGCTAATCAAATCCGATTGGTCGTAAAATTTTTCGATGCTCACTCCTTCGGGCAGGTTTTGATTGATGTTGTCGATTTTTTCTTCGATAGCAGCGATCACGTTCCTCCCGTTTCCGCCACGTAACATCATTACAATCCCGGTAACAATTTCGCCTTTCCCGTCTTGCGTAACCCCGCCTTGTCGAATCTGCGTCCCGATTTCAACCGTAGCCACATCTTTTATAAAAACAGGTTTGTTATTGATGTTGGTTATCACGATATTTTCGAGATCATCCACTTTATTAATTTGTCCAACACCGCGGATGATAAACTGCTCGCCGTTGTGTTCGAGGTAGTTTCCGCCCGAAACACTGTTGTTATTCGAGATCGCATCGATCACTTCAGAAATACCGATCCCAAACATACGCAAGCGCCCGGGTTGTACTATAACATTGTATTGTTTTACAAAACCTCCGAACGAGTTGATCTCTGTCACTCCCTTAACCACTTTAAGTTGCGGAGCAATTAACCAGTCCTGGATTTCGCGCAATTCGGTTAGCGAGTAGTTTTCGCCATGCACAGCATATTGATAGATTTCTCCCAAGGCTGTAGTTATCGGGCCCAGCTGCGGGCTCGAAACATCGGGGGGCAGTTCGTCCGAGATCGATTGCAGGCGTTGGCTCACCATTTGCCGGGCAAAATAAATGTCGGTTTTTTCTTCGAACTCAACAGTAACGGCTGATAAGCCAAACTGAGAAATCGACCTTACTTCAGCCACGTCGGGCAAGCCGTTCATGGCAGTTTCGATCGGGTAGCTCACGAGTTTTTCCACGTCGTAAGGCGAATATCTTCCGGCTTTGGTAATTACCAGTACCTGTACCGGAGTTACATCGGGCAAGGAGTTAATCGGCAATTGTATCAGCGAGAAATATCCTGCTACCGCCATCAGAATTACCAGCGAAAGCGCCACAAATTTTTGCCGAACACTAAATGTTATAATTTGATTTAACATGCTGTTTTTCTTTGAGGGTTTATTCTTCGGCAATGATATCGAAACGCGAAAGCGCTTTCAAACTAAAGACATTGGAAGTAGCGACTTCCTCATCCTTGTTTAGTCCGCCTGTCACAAAAACGTATTGATCACGGATTTCGGAAACCTGGATAAATCGTTTTTCAAAAATGCCGTTCCCTTTTTTCACAAATACTACCGGGTCGTTTCCGTCGTAAGTAAGCGTTGTAACCGGAATGGCGATAATTTCCTGTTGTGAAGAAGTTGAAATTGCCAGTCGCAAATTCTCTCCTGGCTTTGGCCACCCGTCGCGGGTTGAAATAATGATGTTCGCAATAACCGAGCGGCTGTTTTCATCGAGCCCCGGATTTATTGATGTCACTGTTGCATTCAAAAGGTTTTCCTGTTTTTCGCGTTTGAAGATGGAAACCGAATCGCCGACATTGATCAAACGGGCATCATCGGGTGAAAGATAGGCACGGATCAGCACGTCCCTGGTATCGAGAATTCGTGAAAGATTTTCGAGGGCATTTACCGACTGCCCTAATTCCACAAAGTTCTTTTCGATTACCCCATCGATAGTGGAATAGATTTTAAGTACCGGGTCGATGTTCTCTGTTTCTGAAAAGGCTTTAATCTCTTTGTCAGGAACACCGACAGCCCTTAGTTTTGAATACGCGGCACGCAGTGCCGTGGATGCCCGATCGTACTCGGCGGTGGCTTTTTCCAGTTCGCTGGTTGATGTGATGGTTTCTTCCACCAGCTGTTTGATCCTGTTTAATCGATTGGTTTGGTATTTTTCTTCGGCATAAGCCTGTAAATAATCCGAAACCAGGGTTCCAAATTCGAGGCTTTGGATTTCGAAAAGCAACTCGCCTTTCTTCACCCAATGTCCTTCAAAACTGTTTACTCTACTAATACGTCCGTTTATTGGTGTACTAATGATACTTCCGTGATTGGGCGCCGGAAAAACCACTCCGGGAGCCGACACCGAATAATCAATAAAATTATTGGTAACAATCATGGTCTTGATTGACAGCTCTTTCTGTTCTTTTTCAGAAAGTTGTACCAGTTTTATTTCTGCATCAGTTGCTTGCAGCGATGGAGGAAGCCCCCTTTGTTCCTGTGCCTTTTCAGGTTGCTGTTGTTTTTTCGGTCCACAGGAAAGTAACAGTCCGGTAAATCCTGCGAAAATGAGTATTGTAATTATTTTTTGCATTGGAATATGTTTTTTTGGTAGCTGGTTTTTAATATACTAAATCTTCTTCGAGGTATTTCTCAAGCGTAACCAGTTGAAGAAAATAATCGCGAAGAGCTGCCAGGTATCTCTCTTCACTGGTTAAGTAGGTCTGTTGTGCATTCAAAAGGTTTAGCAGATCAATTTCTCCCAATTGATAGGCACGCATCGAAAGGCTTCGCAAATGGTCTGCCTTTTCTTTCATATTGGTATTGTAACGTTCGATAACCGACCGGCTCACTGAGTAATTGTGCCAGGCATATTCAACCTGCTTTTTCATACTGAGTTTAACCTCCTGTTGTTTCCACTGGACCTCTTCCTGTTTTGCCAACGCGATGTTTATTTTTCCACGCTGATCAAAAGGATACCAGATTGGAATTCGGAGCCCCACCTCGAAACCGCGATAATCGAAACCGGTTCCGTAATCCTGGGTGTAAAGATTCAGCCGGATGTCGGGCAAAATATTACTTCTGGCTTCTTTTAAAAAATAATCGGTAGCCATCATTTCATTTTTGGTAGCCAGAAACTCTGGTTGTCGTTCCTGCACGGCAAGGGTCATAATTTGTGAGATTTCAATGTCGGTAGCATAGAGGGTATCCGAAAACTGGATGCTGTATTTCTGGTCTTCGACGGGTAGCCCCATCGAAAAAAACAATCCGTAGCGTGCCTGGTGCAGGATCCATTCAGTTTGATCGAGATCATTTTTTGCCTGGTCGAGCCGGAGTTCGGCATTGGCCAAATCGATCCCGTTTCCCATTCCGGTTTCAAATTTGGTATAAACTGCCTTGTAAAGTTCTTGCGCCAATTCTAGCTGATGCTGCCGCGATTGTTGAAGATGTAACGCATAAACCACTTCCACATAGCGGCTTTTCACATCGACTTTGATTTCGTTTTCGCGAGCTTTTAATTTGTGCCGCAAGGCTTCCAACTCTTGAGAAAGTCCTTTTAAACGGTATGCGGTTGTTAGTGGAAAATCGAATTCCTGCGAGATGGTGAACCGCTGCTCGGCAAAAGGATCGCCGGGCCCGGTAGAAACTCCTTCCTTAAAATAACTGATCTCGGGTGCTGAAATTCCCGTTACTGTTTTCCACATGTTTTCTTTTTGCCTGAGTTGCGCGTGCAGTTGTTGCAGTTCCGCATTACCCAAGTAAGCCGACTCTACTGCCTGTTGTATAGTTAACAGCGAGTCCTGACCCAAAACCTGTGTCCACAGAAACATTAATCCAATTAATATGCCTGCGTATTTGTTCATTGTTCTTGTGTTTTTTTTGTGAATTAAAGTTATGGATAATTAACCTTCGTACTTAGTCATATGTTCGATACTATTAACTGCCATATTTCAGCATTTTTACTATCATTTTTCAGGCTATTGAATATTAGGCACATCTATTTTCTTCAACCTGCGCCCTGCATCGATTTATTTTTTCTTCCGGGTTACTTGTAATTACAGGCAATGTAGCTAAATAGGGCTTATTCAAATATAGTAATTAAACCAAACTCTTGCTGCAAAAAACATTTACTTAACATTAGGATTTCGTTGATACGATTTATAAGAAGTACACTATTTTTGTACACTACTATCTATATATATAGATGTTTGGATATTTAAAACAAAAAATACAAAGAAAATGGAAAAAATCTTAATAATTGGTGGTGTTGCAGCAGGAGCCACTGCTGCAGCCAAAGCCCGTCGCTTATCCCCCGGTGCACAAATTACTATGCTGGAAGCCGGTCCCGATATTTCTTTTGCCAACTGCGGCCTGCCCTATTATATTGCCGGTGATATCGACAGCCGTTCGAAACTGATCCTTCAAAGTCCTGAAAGTTTTTACGAACAATACCAGGTAGCGGTACATATCCACACCCAGGTAAAATCAATCGATCGTGCACAAAAAACGGTTCACGCCACCGATACCCGCAGTGGGGCAGAGAAATCTTTCGAATACACCAAACTCATTCTGGCTCAGGGTGGAAGACCGATTGTCCCTGAATTGCCAGGTGCAGATACCGACCACGTTTTTAGCTTGTGGACATTGGAAGATATGGACAAAATTGATGCCCACCTGAAAAACAAAAAGCCTAAAACAGCAGTAGTTGTTGGGGGCGGATTTATTGGCCTCGAAATGGTAGAAGCGCTTGTAAAAAGAGGTCTTCAAGTTCATGTAGTAGAAAAAATGCAACATGTAATGGCCATCCTCGAAGCAGAAACTGCCGGATTCATTACCCGCGAATTAAAAGCTTTTGGAGTTGGAGTTCATACCAATACTGCTGTCGTGCGAATCAGTTCCGATTCAGTTGTCCTCGATAATGGGAAGACATTAAATGCTGATATGGTGCTGCTTTCGATAGGTGTTCGTCCGACTTTGCAACTGGCTATAAATGCAGGCCTTGAGATTGGTGAAGCCGGTGGCTTGCTGGTTAACGATCGTTTGCAAACCTCCGACCCAGACATTTTTGCTGCCGGCGACATGGTTGAAATAGAACACCGTGTAAGCGATAAAAAAGTACGTATTCCATTGGCAGGGCCCGCCAACCGACAGGGAAGAATTGCCGCAGAAAATGCATTAGGTGGAAATCACCGTTACAAGGGTTCGATTGGGACTTCGGTGGTCCGTGTTTTTGATGCCGTTGCCGGAACAACCGGGCTTTCGCTTAAACAAGCCCGTGCTGCGGGGATCGATGCCGATGCTGTTGTGGTTCATAAAGAAGCTTTTACGTCGTACTATCCCGGAGCTGAAAACGTAAGTGTTATGTTGGTATTCGATAAACAAACAGGCGTTGTTCTGGGTGGACAAACAGCGGGTTATAAAGGGGCCGATAAACGTTTAGATGTTATTGCCACAGCTTGTGCTGCAAAACTAACTGTTAGCGAAATTGCGGACATCGATTTTGCTTATTCTCCGCCAATCGGTACTGCCAACGATGCCATGAATATGGCTGCCTACGTTGCTGAAAACAAAATGTCGGGTTACGGCCCATCGATTCTGGTTTCAGAGCTGGACGGCTACATCGAAGAACAGGGACAGCTTATCGTTCTTGATATCCGCGATTTATTCGCCAACCAAAAAAGCAAAATGAACGGCGCCTACCACTTGCCTCTTGAACAGTTGCAACCAAACTTGGAGAGCATTCCAAAAGATATCCCAATACTTGTTTACGACGAAACCGGTAAAAAAGGCCATCAGGCTGTCCGTATTTTGATGGGGGCCGGTTGTAAAGAGGTGATGAACATTTCGGGAGGAAACATCTCGCTGCAACGTTTTGCAATTACGAACGGATTCCGGAATATTCAGATGATTCCGCTGCCCATCGAGAAAAAAATGATAGGCGAAAAAGAGATGGAAGAAACTGAAACAAACAAAAATGTTAATGCAAAAGAACTAAAGCGCTTGGTTATTGACGTGCGTACACCCGGCGAATTCAGGAGTGGGGCCTTTCCCGATGCCATTAACATTCCGCTGGATGAAATCATGTCAGGGAAAATTGATTTGGGCGAAGACACGGATCGAGAAATCGTTGTTTACTGTGCAACCGGTGCACGCTCAGCCTACGCTCAACAGGTTTTACGTCGACATGGATTTTCGAATGTGACCGACGGAGGTGGCATATCTTCCATGATGTCGGGATATTGATCCAATTCAAGAATATATAGTTCAAAAAAAGGCCGGTCGTTTACCTGATGTACCGGCCTTTTATATGCCCCGACCATTTCACGCAAAGTGCGCTGAGGATTACGCCAAGCTCGCCAACCCTTGCGTTCCCTGCGTCACTTCATGTTTTTGCCCGAACCATTTACATATTCCAATTATGTTAAAACCCTAAATCAATTTTACTTTTAAAGTGTTTACGTTATAAAGTGTTTACTTTTGAGACAAAATAAAGTCAGGTGCCAACTGTTCTGCATATAAAAAACATGGTTTGTCCGCGTTGTATCGAAACGGTACAATCCATTATGGAAAATAATGGATTTCAGGTTGAATCCATCATGCTTGGAACGGTCAAGATCGACCAGTCGCTATCCGATTCGCAACTGGATCTTATTTCTGCTGAACTCAAAAACAGAGGATTTGAGCTTTTACACGACAAAAAAAGTCAGGTTGTGGAGCAGGCAAAAGCCGAGATTATCTTATGGATTCATCAAAATCAGGAACTTGAAAATCCAACCGTAAATTTATCCGATCATCTGGCAAGAAAACTGGGGATCGATTACTCTGCCCTGAGCCATGTTTTCTCTTCCCGGGTTGGCCTGACTATTGAAAAATACACTATTCAACAAAAAATCGAGAGGGTAAAAGAACTGCTTTCGTACGATGAACTTACCGCGAGCGAAATCGCAATTCAAATGGGTTACAGCAGTTCGGCATATCTGTCTTCTCAGTTTAAAAAGGAAACCGGAATGACTCCCGGACAATTTAAAAAGCTGAAAGTCCAGGAACGAAAACCGCTTGACAGCATTGGAAAATAAGCTTCATACTTCACAAATATTATAACTCTTTTCCCGAATTTTATAAAATCGTTCCCTGTTTAAGGCTTATTTTTGCAATATAAAATCGTATGATGGAGAAGATTAAATTGAAAACTGATTTAAGCTGCCGGCATTGTGTAATGAAAGTGGAGCCGGTTCTGAAAGCAGAAAAAGGAATTGTTTCCTATTCCATCGATTTGGAAAGTCCGGATAAAACGGTTACTATTGAATCGGACGGGGCTAACATTGATCGGCTAATACAAGGCTTTAAAAAAGTTGGTTATACAGCCGCGGTAATTTGTTAAACTTTTCACAGGGTACAACTGTTTTGATATAAGATGTTAAGAAAAATCAGCCATATTATTTTTGCAATTTTGCTGCTCGTATCGAGTATGGGTTTGGCTGTGTCAAAACATTATTGCCAGGGAGAGTTTGTGTCTGTATCGATTTTTCACGAAGCCGATCCGTGTTGCGACATGCCCGGTTGTTGTGAGAATGAAAATCATTTTTTCCAGGTAAAAGAAGATTTTTCCTCGCCGGTTATCACTACTGTTCCGGTTCTGGCAGAATTGGATGTTTTAGGTCATGATTTGCTTGCTATTGAAAGTTTGCTGACTGAACCTGAATCAGAAAATACAACTTCTTTTATTGATTATTCTCCCCCGCCCAAAAATATTCAAACTGTACTTTCCCTGAAACAGGTATATCTTTTATGATTTTATTATGATAAACATTTGAGGTTTCTTTTGACACAAAAGGAAATCTGCTGTAATATTTTATCATTTTAAAAATCATAATTCCAATGATATGCTGAATAAAGTCATTCGTTTTTTCCTTGAAAACAAGATAATAACCATGTTGTTATTAGTCGTTTTCATTTTACTCGGAACTGTTTATGCGCCGTTTAGCTGGCATACCGGACTGCTCCCGCGTGACCCCGTTCCGGTGGATGCCATTCCCGACATTGGCGATAACCAGCAAATTGTGGCAACCGAATGGATGGGCCGGTCACCCAAAGATATTGAAGACCAGGTTACCTATCCGCTAACCACATCTCTGCTTGGAATTCCGGGGGTAAAAACCATCCGCAGCACTTCCATGTTTGGGATGTCGTTTATTTACATCATTTTCGAAGACAACATCGAATTTTACTGGAGCCGCTCGCGGATTCTCGAAAAACTGAACTCGCTGCCTTCCGGTACTTTGCCGCAGGGAGTGCAACCAACACTTGGCCCGGATGCCACAGCGCTTGGACAGATTTACTGGTACACGCTGGAAGGTCGCGACCCAAAAACCGGAAAGCCAACTGGCGGCTGGGACCCGCAGGAATTGCGAACCGTTCAGGATTACTATGTCAAGTATTCGCTTTCGGCATCCGACGGGGTTTCGGAAGTGGCAACCATCGGAGGTTTTGTAAAGGAATACCAGGTGGATATCGACCCAAATGCCATGAAAGCTTTTGGCGTTTCGGTAATGGACATTATGCAGGCCGTGAAAAAGAGCAACCTCGATATTGGCGCTGAAACCATCGAACTAAACAAAGTAGAGTACGTTATCCGCGGATTGGGTTATATCAAAAACCTCGATGATTTAAAGGAAGCCGTTGTAAGCGTCCGCAACAATGTGCCGGTTCGAATCAGCGATGTGGCTCATGTAAGTTTTGGCCCGGCACCCCGTCGTGGCGGACTCGACAAAGACGGTGTTGAAGCGGTAGGAGCTGCCGTGGTTGCACGCTACGGTTCAAATCCAATGGAAGTCATCAACAACGTCAAAAAGAAAATTGCTGAAATTGCTCCCGGCTTACCCCAAAAAACCCTGGCCGACGGAACAGTTTCAAAAGTAACCATTGTGCCCTTTTACGACCGCACCGGCTTAATAAAGGAAACCATTGGAACACTTGAATCCGCTTTGTCGCACGAAATCCTCATCGCAATAATTGTAATTATCTTCCTGGTTTTGAACCTTCGGGCTTCGGTACTGATTTCTTCGTTATTGCCTATTGCAGTGCTCATGACATTTATCATGATGAAATGGGTGGGTGTAGAAGCGAATATTGTAGCGTTGTCGGGGATTGCCATCGCCATTGGTGTAATGGTTGATGTTGGGATTGTGTTTGTCGAAAATATTATCCGGCATCTCGAAATGCCTGAAAATGAAAACGCAAAAGGGAAACACCTTGTTTCAGTTATATATACTGCCACAGTAGAAGTATCGTCGGCAATAACCACTGCACTGGGAACCACTATTGTAAGTTTCCTTCCGGTTTTTGCCATGCAGGCCGCCGAAGGAAAACTGTTCCGTCCGCTGGCATTTACAAAAACATTTGCGCTGCTGGCCTCTTTTGTGCTGGGAATCATTGTATTGCCCACACTGGCCAACATTATCTTTTCCATCAAATTCGACAAAAAAAGAGTCAGCCGGATTTTCAATACTATTTTAATAGCTGCAGGAATACTGTTTACCATTTTCTGGGGACAAATACCTGCGTTGGCTTTGGTGTTGATCGGGCTCAACAACCTGTTTGAAAAGCGCTGGCCCGAAAAACGAAAAGAAATGACCAACTACATCAACATCGCCATTACTTTGCTGGTAGCAGTTTGGTATCTTACTGTTGAATGGTTGCCGCTCGGGGCGCGAAACAGTAATGTTTCCAATTATTTGTTTGTTGCCGTTCTGATTGCATTGGTATTGGGAGCTCTTTTACTGATTGTTCATTTTTACGTTCCAATTCTGAAATGGGCTTTAAAAAATAAATGGACTTTTATGGCTTTGCCCCTTGCAACAATTGTTTTTGGCATTCTGGCCTGGCAGGGAACCAACCGCCTTTTTGGCTTTATGCCCGAAACGATTAAAAAGACAGCTGTTTGGCAAACATTCGACAATACATTCCCCGGAATTGGTAAAGAATTTATGCCGGCACTCGACGAAGGTTCGTTTTTGCTGATGCCCACCAGCATGCCGCATGCCGGGATAGAAATGAACCAGCAATATGTAGAACTGCTCGACAAACGCTTGTCAACCATTCCCGAGGTAGAACTGGCTGTCGGAAAATGGGGGCGCATCAATTCTGCTCTCGACCCGGCGCCGGTGCAAATGTTCGAAAACACTATCAATTATGTTCCCGAATATATTCTGGATGAAGACGGTCACCGGATGGGGTTTAAAGTAGATAAACACGGAAGTTTTTTACTGAAAGACGGAACCACATACAATCCCGAAAAAGACGGATTCCGGAAAATCAGTCAGGACGAATTGATTCCTGATAAAAATGGAGATAACCTTCGGCAGTGGCGGCCTGAAATAAAATCACCCGACGATATCTGGAACGAAATTGTTAAAGTAACCAATATTCCCGGGTTAACTTCGGCGCCAAAATTACAGCCTATTGAAACAAGGTTGGTAATGTTATCTACCGGAATGCGCGCGCCAATGGGATTAAAAGTGTACGGCCCCGATTTGGAAACCATCGAAAAAGCCGGGATTGAACTCGAATCGGTTTTAAAGGAAATCCCATCGGTTCAATCGTCGTCGGTATTTTACGACCGCGCCGTTGGTGCTCCGTATATCGAAATAAAAATAAACAGGAAAGCGATTGCCCGCTACGGAATGACAGTGCAGGATGTTCAGGAAATACTACAGGTTGCAGTTGGAGGAATGGCGCTTACAAACACAGTTGAAGGTCGCGAACGTTTCCCTGTTCGGGTACGTTACGCCCGCGAACTGCGCAATACGCCCGAAGAAATCAAAAAAATACTGGTGCCATCGATGACCGGTGTGCAGGTGCCTTTGGGCGAACTTGTGGACATCGAATATACAAAAGGGCCGCAAATGATCCGGAGTGAAAACACCTACCTGAACGGTTATGTGATTTTTGATAAAATAGCCGGAAAAGCTGAAGTGGATGTGGTAGAAGAAGCCCAGAAATTTCTGAAAGACAAAATCGACTCTGGAGAACTGGTTTTACCTGCCGGAGTAAGTTTTGCTTTTGCAGGAAACTACGAACAGCAAATGCGCGCCACCAAACGCTTGGCGATTGTTATTCCAATTAGCCTGATGCTGGTTTTCCTCCTTCTCTATTTTCAGTTTAAAACTTTTACTGCCTCATCTATCCACTTTTCCGGAGTGTTTGTGGCATTTGCCGGGGGTTTTATCATGCTGTGGTTATACAGCCAGCCCTGGTTTTTAAACTTCTCAGTAGCGGGAGTCGATATGCGGCACCTGTTCCAGATTCATACCATTAACCTGAGTGTGGCAGTTTGGGTCGGCTTCATCGCGCTTTTTGGTATTGCCACCGACGACGGGGTGATTATGGGAACCTACATCCACCAGGTTTTTGAAGAACGGAAACCCGCTACGGTTAAGGAAGTTCGCGAAGCCGTAATCATCGCCGGGAAAAAACGGGTTCGCCCGGCGATGATGACTGCCGCAGTGGCAATCATTGCGCTGCTGCCAGTTCTTTCTTCCACCGGAAAAGGTTCCGATATTATGGTCCCGATGGCCATTCCGACTTTCGGGGGAATGGTAATTCAGATTATGACCATGTTCGTGGTTCCGATTCTCCAATGTTTCTGGCGCGAAGGCGAAGTAAAGAAACAGGCAAAAGCAGTAATCCTTGAAAATTAATGTCATGAAGAATATAAAAATATATATTGTAACGCTCATCCTGATACTGGCTTTCGTAAGGGGTTTTGCACAGCAAGCTGGCACATTTGCACTTGATTCGGCGCTGGTATTTGCGGCCAAAAACAATCCCGGGTTAAAAGCATCATTCAATCAATACCTGGCTTCGCTCGAAAAAGTTCCACAGGTTGGAACGCTGCCCGACCCGCAGGCCTCGTTTGGTTTTTTTATCAAACCAATGGCAATCATGGGCGGCAACCAGGTCGGGAATATTCAGGTGATGCAAATGTTTCCATGGTTTGGAACACTTCAATTAGCAAAAGATGAAGCATCTGAAATGGCAAAAGCCAAATATGAAGTTTTTAATGCAGCCAAAGCTGACCTCTTTTACCAGGTAAAAACCAACTGGTACCAGTTAATGAAGCTCGACCGTGAAATCATTCTTGTAAAAGAAAACATAGAATTACTTGAATCGCTGGAAAAACTTGCGCTGGTAAAATTTCAGTCGCCGACAACCGGGGCAAGTTCAACTAATTCCGGCGCCATGAGTACTGCTTCAAGCGGAAATATGAATGCTTCGGGAGGTGAAATGAATGGAATGGCATCTTCACAAAATACACCAACTTCATCAACGGCAAATATGCCAGCCAATTCAATGCCAACAGGAATGGGAAATACGGCAACCGGGCTACAGGATGTTCTCCGCATTAAAATGGAGATACTGGAACAGCAAAACAAACTGGAGCTGTTAAAAGACCAGCGCTTAACAACGGAGATAGCTTTCAATTCGCTGCTCAACCGCGACCAGAATATTTCGGTAACAATCGGCGATTCGCTTGCAATTGAGCCCTTACCTTCCAAAAAACTGGCCATTGCCGATAGTATTCTCACCAACAATCCGATGCTGATGATGCTTAATAGCGAGGTTTCTTCATACGAAATGATGGAACAAAAAGCTCAGCGAATGGGGCTTCCGATGCTTGGTGTGGGACTGAATTATATGGTTAACCAAAAACGTGAAGGAAATACATTCATGATGAATGGAAATGACATGATAATGCCGATGGTTTCAGTTACCATCCCGATTTACCGCAAAAAATATGATGCCATGCAAAAAGAAGCACAATTGATGCAGGAAGCCGCAAAACAGCAAACCATAAGTTTACAAAATAACCTGAAGGTACAGTACCGCAGTTTTATTCAAAATCTTGACGATGCTGAAAGACGAATTGGCTTGTACAAAGAGCAGGAAGAGCTGGCCCAAAAAACACGCGACTTAATCCTCTCTGATTTTGCCAACACAGGAGCCGGTTTTGAAGAAGTGGTTCGGATGCAATACAAAGTCCTCGATTACGGATTTAAACACGTTGAGGCAATTACCGATTATAATACTTCGGTTGCATTGGCTGAAAAATTAATGAACTCAGTAAAAATCAATTAAAATGAAAGCAAAAGATTTATTATCAAATACATATGTAAAAGCCGCATTACTGGTTATCGCGGGACTATTTCTCGGTTGGTTGGTTTTTCACCATTCAGAAACAACAGTAAAAACAACAGAACCCGAAGTTCATGAACATTCAGAAGAAGAACATACCATCTGGACCTGTTCGATGCATCCGCAAATAAGAATGGACGAACCGGGTGATTGCCCGATTTGCGGAATGGATTTAATTCCGCTTAAAAATTCGGATGTTGAAATTGACGACCAGGCAATTCAGATTAGTGAGTCGGCCATGAAACTGGCGGAGGTACAAACCGCAGTGGTTGCTAAAGGTTCATCATCAAAAAACATTCTTTTATACGGGAAAATACAGGTTGATGAACGGCTGAAACAATCGCAAACGGCGCATGTTCCAGGCCGTCTTGAGGAACTGATGGTTAATGTTACCGGCCAACAGGTTAAAAAAGGACAACTGATTGCCAGAATCTATTCGCCCGAGCTGGTAACTGCACAAAAAGAACTGCTTGAAGCGCTTTCGTTAAAAGATAAATACCCGGCATTAGTGGAAGCCGCCCGCGAAAAACTGCGCAACTGGAAACTTTCTGACGAACAAATCAATGCACTTGAAAAATCGGGGAACGTAACTTCAACCTTCGACATTTATGCCAACACTTCAGGAATTGTTGTGAACCTGAAAGTAAACAAAGGAGATTATATTTCAAAAGGTGCGGTTTTGTTCGATGTAACCGATTTATCAAAAGTTTGGGGCGTTTTTGATGCTTACGAATCAGACCTGGCATGGATTTCATTAAATCAGCAGGTAGAATTTACAACTCAGGCAATTCCCGGAAAAACATTTAAAGGGAAAATTTCATTTATCGACCCGCTTGTTGATCCCAACACAAGGGTTGTTAAAGTGAGGATAGAATTGCCAAATCCGGGCCTGGAATTGAAACCTGAAATGTTTATCAACGGAACGGTTCATTCGGTGTTAAAAGCCGGTGGCGAACAACTGACTATTCCACAAACGGCTGTTTTATGGACCGGAACACGATCGGTAGTTTATGTGAAAATTCCGGGGGCAGAAAAGCCTTCGTTTAAAATGCGTGAAATTACGCTGGGTGCCTCCACGAAAGATACTTATGTTGTAGTTGAAGGACTAAAGGAAGGTGAAGAAATTGTGACGAACGGAACTTTTAGTGTGGATGCAGCTGCCCAGTTGGCAGGAAAAACAAGTATGATGAACCAGTCCGGCGAAAAATTATCTTCGGGAAGTATGCCCGGAATGGATATGAGTGGCGAAACAACAACAAGTTCGGAAGCAAAAGCAGAACCCGTTGAAACTAATCCGAAGTTTAAAGCCCAGCTAACAAGCGTTTACGATACTTACATCAAAATGAAAGATGCTTTTGTGGAATCCGATCCTGGAAAAGTGAACGAGGAGGCAAAGAAAGTTGAATCAGCTATCCAGGCAGTTGATATGGAATTGCTGAAGGACGACGCTCATATGGCCTGGATGAACCAGCTAAAAACCCTGAACAGTTCAATAAAGGCAATTCGTTCTGAAAGCGATATTGAAAAACAACGGGAAGCATTTTCAAAATTTAATAATGCTTTTTACAAAAGTCTGAAAATGTTTGGTTTAGAAAATGAGACGGCGTATTACCAGTTCTGCCCGATGGCTTTTGATAATAAGGGCGCTTACTGGATCAGTGAAACAGAGGAAATCCGGAATCCTTATTTCGGAGATATGATGCTGAATTGTGGGGAAAACAAAGATTCGATAAAATAAAAGAGACTTGTAAAAAAGAGCTTCGACACCTTGAGGTTATTTAAAATTTTAAATCATAAAATGATGAAAACAAGAACAAAGTTATTTCTAGTAGTGGCCATAATAATTGGATTGGCTGCTTGTAATAAAACAGATGAACCAATTGATAATTCAATCGAAGGAACTTACTCCGGTATTTTGACAAATAAAAGTGCCACCGGTACAATTATCGGCACCAGCAATGCTACTGCCGATATTTCAAAAACCAGCGATGGATTGATTGAAGTCCACTGTTACGGCGATGAACTGGATACCACTTTCATGCTCAATTACTACAACAACAACGACAGTGTGATGGTCTGCTTAACCGGCAACGCCTTTGAGGAAATGTACGGGCATATGATGGGCCAGGGTCACATGGGCGGCGGCATGATGGGTGACATTCAAAACGGGGAAACCCCCTGGCAGCATCACCTTAGTGACGAACACCAGCTGGAAGATGAACACTTTGGAGGATTCGATATGATGAACCATACGTTTGGTTACCGCTTTCAAACGACAGATGGAGACAACCAATACATGCTTGACTTTCAAGGAGAAAAAAGTCGATAAAAGCAAAATTGTATAAATCTTTTCAAAAATTACATAACGGCTGACAGTCAATAATTTAGTAAATTTAAAAGAGAAAAGGTGAAAAATGAATAAAGAAAGGAGCGCCTTATGTATTTAAAAATTTTCATAATGACACTTATCCTGGTGGCCTTCACGATGCTGGCGCTTGGGGTAAAATTGCTTTTTGATAAGGATGCAACATTTACACACCATTCTTGTGCTCCCGATGATGGCATTTCAGATTCAAATTCGGGCTGTACAAGCTGTGGAATAAAAGATGTTGCAAATTGTCCGGAAAAAGAAAACTAAGGGGGAAGGTAAAAAGACCGAAGCAGGAAGTGGATGGTTGGGGGGAAACTTCGGTCTTTAATTCTCTTGTAATTAAAATTTTAAAAGAATAAATCATGAAACTAATAAAAGCTTACATACGACACCGGATGACAGAAGATGTACACAACGCCCTGAAAAAAGAGGGTTACTGCTGCATGACTTTTGTGGAGTGTGAAGGTACAGGGCAGTATTCCGATCACGAAAAAGAACACATCAGTAACAAGTATCCTTTTGCAGATGCTTACCGGGTAGTTAAACTCGAAATACTGGTAGCCGAAGAACATGTGGAACCGGTGGTAAAACTCATCCGTCAGCACGGCCGCACCGGGTACCGGGGTGACGGAATGATCATCGTTTCGCCGGTGGATGAAGTGTATAAAGTACGCACCGATGAACAAGGGATAATGGTAGTATAATTTAAAACAGAAACCATGGATATCAACATCAAAAATATGGTTTGTAACCGTTGTATCATGGCGGTTTCGCAAATATTCGATAACGAAGGAATTAAAGTCGAACATATTCAGTTAGGCAAGGTGAAAACTTCGAAAGAAATTGAACCGGAAAAACTGGAGCATATCAGCGAGAAGTTAAAAAAAGTGGGTTTTGAAATCATTCACGGTTCAAAGAGCAGGATTATTGAAGAGATCAAGACCATTTCTATCGATTATATTTATCAGCACAACGGGGAAAATGAAATGAACTTTTCAGACTACCTCACCAACAAACTGAACCTGGATTATCCCTACCTGAGTTCACTTTTTTCATCGGTTGAAGGCACCACCATTGAGAAACACCTGATTAACCTGAAAATCGAACGTGTAAAAGAATTGCTGGTGTACGACGAAAAAACATTAAGCGAAATCGCCTGGGAACTGGGTTACAGCAGCGTGGCCCATTTATCAGGCCAGTTTAAAAAAGTGACCGGATTTACGCCTTCCTATTTCAAGAAACTCGGAGAAGAAAAGCGCAAATCGTTAAACGATGTGTAATACATTAAAATCATATAAATCAATCTAAAAATAGTGTAACACTTTCAGTAGCAGTAACAATTACCTTTACAGTATTAATTTAAAGAATGAAAGGAGGCACATCATGATGTACGGATTATATGGATCTGGAATGAATGGAATACACGGAATGGGCTGGGGAATGGGCCTTGCCTGGATACTCGGAATTGTAGTTTTGATAGTTATTATCTGGGCAGTTACCAGAGGAATTAATACCGGCCAAAACGCCACTCCAACAGAAAAAAAATCCGCTCTCGACATATTGAAAGAACGATATGCCCGGGGTGAGATTAACAAAGAAGAGTTTGAAGAAAAAAAACACGTTCTCTCCTTGTTTTAACGGGAACAGTAAAAAAACTACGATATGACTACAGAAAAAAAATACTACTGCCCCATGAAATGTGAGGGCGAAAAAACATACGATGAACCCGGCGACTGCCCGGTGTGTAACATGCATTTGATTCCTGTGGATGAAGAAATTCAAAAAACCAACGGGCATCACCACCATCACGGACACCATCAACATAAAGAAACTACCAGTTCCGGAAGCAAGGGAAAATATTTCTGTCCCATGCGTTGCGAAGGCGACAAGATGTATGGCGAACCCGGCGATTGCCCGGTGTGTGGCATGCACCTGAATAAAGAAGAAAGCACGGCAGCAAAAAGCAAAACCATTTACACCTGCCCGATGCATCCTGAAATCAAACAAGACCACCCGGGAAGCTGTCCCAAGTGCGGGATGGATCTTGTACCTGAAAAGGGTGAAGTTTTAAGCGAAGAAGAAAAAGCCTATAAAAAAATGCTTCGGAAATTCTGGCTGGCAGTGGCTTTAAGCGTCCCTGTGTTTATCATCGCCATGTCTGATGTGTTTGGATTAAACCTTGAGAACCTTGCTTCAAAAAAAGTATGGGGCTGGATTGAATTTGCTTTGGCTTCGCCGGTTGTATTTTACGCAGGCCTGGACTTTTTCAAACGCGGATGGAGTTCCGTCCGGCGCCGCAGCCCAAATATGTGGACACTTATTTCCATCGGCGTGGGGGCGGCTTACATTTTTAGTGTGTTGGCCATGCTGATACCAGATGTTTTCCCGGCACAGTTTAAAGATAATCAGGGAAATGTACATGTGTATTTTGAAGCAGCAGCCGTAATATTAACACTGGTACTGCTCGGACAGGTACTCGAGTTGCGCGCACACAGCAAAACCAACTCCGCCATAAAAGCCTTGCTTGGGCTTGTCCCTCCAATTGCAAGGGTAATCCGCAACGGGGAAGAGGTGGAAATTCCGCTGGAAGAAGTAACCGAAGGCGACATCCTGAAAGTAAAACCGGGCGAAAAAATACCGGTCGACGGGGTGATAACCGAAGGAAATGCAGTGATCGATGAAAGCATGATTACCGGGGAACCCATTCCGGCAGATAAAGCAGTGGACGATAAAGTAACAGGAGGAACGATTAACGGCAAAACCGCTTTCGAAATGAAGGCTGAGAAAGTGGGGTCTGACACCTTGCTGTCACAAATTGTGGAAATGGTAAATGAAGCCAGTCGCTCACGAGCGCCCATTCAGAAGATGGCCGATGTGGTGGCCAAATATTTTGTCCAGATTGTGGTAAGTATTTCCATTCTTACATTTATCGTCTGGGCAATTTGGGGGCCTGAACCGGCTTATGTTTATGCTTTTGTAAATGCTATTGCCGTGCTGATTGTTGCTTGTCCGTGTGCACTCGGACTGGCTACGCCCATGTCGATTATGGTGGGCTCTGGAAGAATGGCACAGTCGGGTGTGTTGGTAAAAGATGCCCGCGCCATTGAGGAAATGAACAAGGTGGACACACTGATCATTGATAAAACCGGCACCATTACCGAGGGAAAACCTTCGCTGAAAAACTACAAATCGTTTGGCAAAATGAGCGATGAAGAGGTGCTGAAACTGGCAGCTTCCATCGATGCCAACAGCGAACACCCCATTGCCGACGCCATTGTGAAAGGCGCCAAAGAAAAAAATATTCAACTTGAAAAATTGGAAAGTTTTGAGTCGGTAACGGGGAAAGGCGTACAGGCAGTTTACCGGAAACAAAAAACAGGACTGGGAAACCACCGTTTGTTGGAAGATTTTGGAGCCAGCATTAACGGGGAAGCACAAAAAGAAGCGCAGGACTGGCAGTCTACCGGACAAACAGTAATGTACCTGGTTTCAGGGAATACAGTGGAAGGAATAGTTAGCGTGGCCGACACCATCAAACCAACATCAGCAAAAGCCATTAAAGAACTCCAAAGGTTGGGTATAAAAGTACACATGCTTACCGGTGATAATAAGTTTACCGCCAAAGCGGTGGCCGACGAGTTGCACCTCGACGGATTTGTAGCCGATTGCCTGCCCGACGATAAATACAAAAAAGTAAAGGAACTGCAGGAACAGGGTCATGTTGTGGCCATGGCCGGCGACGGAATTAACGATGCCCCTGCGCTTACCCAGGCCAACATCGGGATTGCCATGGGGACAGGAACTGATATTGCTATGCAAAGCGCCGAAATTACGCTGGTAAAAGGCGACCTGAACGGTATTGTCAGGGCCCGTGAATTAAGTCATAAAGTGATGATTAACATTAAACAAAACCTGTTTTTTGCTTTTGTATACAACTCACTGGGTGTGCCCGTTGCCGCAGGAATACTGTTCCCGTTTTTCGGCGTTCTGCTGAGCCCTTTGATTGCTGCAACGGCCATGAGTTTTAGCTCTGTTTCAGTGATTTCAAATGCATTACGATTGAGAAAGAAATAGAGAACTATATTTTATGACTACGGATGATAAAATAATTCCTTCGGGTTCAGTTTTTAGATTCCCGCTTTTGAAGGGGTTGGAGGATGAAAAGTTGTTCACAACTAAGCTCAGCCCTTTTATTCCCTGAAAAAGGAAAGATTTGAAAAATAAAAATGACAATAAATGAATTTATTAACCATTTAAAAATTAACATGATGAAAACAAAAGTTTTGAGTTTGGCAGCCCTTTTTGTATTGGGCGCTGTTTCGGTTTTTGCAGGAAATAAAACCGAAAAAATTAAGGTGTATGGAAACTGCGGTATGTGCGAAACACGCATAGAGAAAGCAGTAAATGCAATCGACGGAGTTTCAAAAGCAGATTGGAACAAGGATACAAAAATTCTGGAAGTAACTTTAGATGATGCCAAAACCGACATCCACAAAGTTCACATGGCGGTTGCCGCAGTTGGCCACGATACGGATATGCACAAAGCGCCGGATGATGTATACAACAACCTGCCTTCGTGCTGCAAATATGATCGTTCAGCGGAAGGGACTGGGGATATGAAAAATATGCACGAAGGACACAAACATTAATTGAACCCAGGATAATTCCGCGCTCGATTGAAAAAGAGTTTATCATTTTGAAAGAATATTATCAATTTG
Source organism: Draconibacterium sp. (assembly GCA_011620585.1). Classification (GTDB taxonomy): domain Bacteria; phylum Bacteroidota; class Bacteroidia; order Bacteroidales; family Prolixibacteraceae; genus Draconibacterium. The sequence continues at coordinate 7,084 of WOYV01000034.1, read as the reverse complement.
ATAGGCTCTTTTTTAATGGATAAAACTCAAATGTCATGTAATCAGTCCCTTAATAATTTGAGCATAAATTGGCATCGACTTTGAAATAAAGACTATTAATTCGGAATTAGTTTTATTAATCTAAATTTTTAAAGTCATGAAAACAAAAGTTTTAAGCTTGATGGTCGTTTTTTTGTTAGGGGTTTTCTCAGTTTTTGCTGAAGAAAAAACCGAAACTATTAATGTAAAAGGTGGTGCTTGTGATGAATGTAAGGAACACATTGAAACTGTGGTTACCGGGGTAGATGGAGTTACTTCGGCAAAATGGAATGTGGAAACAAAAGTGTTAACAGTGGTTTTTGACGACGCTGTTGTTACACTCGACAAAGTACAAATGTTTATTGCACAAGGAGGCAACGACACTCCAAAGTACAAAGCACCTGAAAAAGCATACGACGCGCTTCCTGAATGCTGCAAGTACGAAAGAGAGGAATAAAGAGCTTCTGATCCCTAATATTATATATCAAGGATTTGAATGGCTATGAAAACAATTAAATTTTTTCAAATCTACTGGGAGCAGGCTTCAATTTTTGCAATTACAAGCACAGTTGAAAATCAAAAGTGTTGTGATTGATTATTTTCCTAACATCAGACAGGGCAGGTGTTTCATTACAAAATGATAACTTCTGCTTTGTTTGGGTTAAGGGTTGATTAAGTATTCTTACAAGAAGAAAACGGATAATATTAAACCGGGTGGAGTAGGGATAAGGCTTCCCCGAAATTTATGCCATTGGCGGTTCCGCCGAATTGCTTGGCCAGGACTGGGGAGCAAAACAAGGACATATGGCCGAAATTATGGCTGATGTGGCCGCATACAATGTGCATCAGGAATTAATAGGTTCAGGCAAAACTAAAAGTTACATCGATAAAATCAGTATAATCTGTGTAATGGATTCGGGAAATGGCGCTGCCTACATATCACGAAATACAAAAAAAGAAAGAATGATCATGCTGCCCGTCATTGGTCACTGGCTAAAAAAAGGCTGGGGTTTTTATTACAAGAATTCGAAAATGAAACGAATCCCGCGGATACCCGGGATGTAAGAGTCTTACAATAAAAGGGAAAAGTAGTTGTCGATACGAAAAAAGGGCATACCCAATGTACACCCTTTTATTTTCTTGATCAGCAATTCCTATTTTACAAAAGGAGCTTTGTTTAAATAATCGAAACATTCTTTTACGCCCTGGAATTGCGTTTTGTCGCCTTCATTTAAACCTTCCAATTCAACATAGTATCCTTCGAGGCCATTTTTGTAGGCAGCGTTGAATATGTTTTTGAAGTTCATCATACCTGACTGACCCAAAACTTTGCGGTCTTTGATATGAAGAACAGGGAAACGCCCGGCATATTTGCTGAAATATTCCAGCGGATCGGCCTGTCCCATCACAGTCCAGTAAACATCCATTTCGAAGAAAACGAGACTTGGGTCGGTTTGTTCCAGAAACATATCATAAATAACATCTCCAACCGGCATCCACGGGTTGCGTGGCTTGTCTTTGTCTTCCGGTTTAACAATGCGGCCAAATTCCATGTTGTGGTTGTGATACCCAAATTTAATTCCGGCAGCTTTGGCAATTTCGCCAGCTTTATTGAACGATTCACAAACAACGGCTACGTCATCATGCGTTTCCATTTGCGGCATCATGGGTTGTACCAGTGTTTTTACGCCAAACTTTAAATGGTCTTCCACAGTTTGCTTCCAGAAATCGGCAATCTCGCCCAGTTTATCTTTTGTAATATTCCGGGTGGGTGGATTTACGTGCGAACTCGTAATTTTCAGTCCTGCATCATCAGCCAATTTACGATAATCTTCAACTGAATATTCACCCATTTTACGGTTTCCGTAACCGGCTAACTCGATATTGGTATAACCGATGTCGGCAATTTTCTTCAATCCGGCAGGTACATCCGCATTAAGTTCGCGCATTACAGAATAAATTTGCAGGCCGACTTGTTTTTTGGCTGCTAAACTACCCACCATATTCGAAGCAGTTAGCGGACTCATAGAGCCTGCTACCACTCCTCCTGCAGTTAGAAGTCCGGCCCTTTTTAAAAATTCTCTTTTATCCATAAGGTTTAAGGTTGGTTGATTTATAATTTATAAGATCCCCTGTAATTGTAGTGATACAAACGGTGGTGCCACGCTTCCATATCATCACCAAAACTTTGGGTTGCCGGATTCCATTTAACAGAACGGCCAAGTTCGGTCGCCATGTTTCCCAAGCAGCAGGTAATCGCTGTACTTGCTCCCACTTCAATCGGGGCAATTGGTTTTTTTCTTGAACGTACACAATCAATAAAGTCTTGCATGTGTGGTGAGCTGATTTCAAAACTTCCTTTTCCTTCTTTCTGTGCTTTTTGCATTTCCTCAAACATTTTCCTGCGTTCCTCCGGGGTCAGGTTTTGAGGACGACGGCCGCGCAGTTCATCCGGAATTAATTCCGATTTTGAGCAGGCCAGGTAGCCGCGGGCAACTTCAATCCAACCATCGTCGCCAATAAACTTAATACCCTGTGCGCCCGGCATATCTTCCAGGTAAGGTTGCTCGGTCATTTCAATACCGTTCAAATATTTATAAGTCATATATTCAGCCCCATTATATCCTTTTGGGATAATTTCGGCCGGACCCGATCCGTCCATACCAATGGCAGCTTGTGCAATATCAAACATGTGCGCACCCCAGTCGGCAGTGAATCCGTTTCCGGTTTCGCAGTACCAACGCCATGCGCCCCACAGTTTTTCTCTTTCAGGCGGATCAACCGAAATGGGAGGACACAGATCAGGATGATAATGGATTTTCGGATCATTCAGTGGTCCCATCCACAAGTTAAAATTCAGGTTGCCCGGGATTGGTTCTTCAGGAAGATCAAGTGGTTTTGGCGGATCACCAACTTTGGCGTAAATCTTATCGATATGCCCGATTGCACCCGACTGAACCAATTCGATTGCTTTTTGGAATTCTTTACTTGAGCGTTGCTGGCTTCCTACCTGAACGATACGTTTGTTATCGTTGGCAACTCGCACCATTTTCTGTGCTTCAGTGATAGTGAATGAAAGCGGCTTTTGTACATAAACATCTTTCCCTGCCTGGCAGGCATGTATGGTTTGCAAAGCATGCCAGTGATCAGGAGTTACTACTTCTACAGCGTCAATATCTGTCCGCTCCAAAATATCTTCGTAGCGTTCGTATTTATCGCAACGGGGGGCAAGTCCCAATGATTTTTGCCACTCTTCAACACGTCTTTTAAAACGTTCTGTTTTCATCGAATCCACATCGCAACCGGCAACTACCTGCACGCCCGGTACTGATGAGAAACTCAGAAAGTCGTTCATACCTTGCTGTCCAAGGCCAATAAAACCCATTACTACTCTGTCGCTCGGAGCAATCTTAACCCCGTCGATGGTCCAACTCGGAAGGATGGTCAAACTGGTTAAACCCAGTGCAGACAGACCTAAGAATTTCCTTCGATTCAATTGATTTGATTCTTTAGTCATACGTTAAGTTTTTAATACTATGATTAATATTTATTGATTTCGAATAAACTAATGGAACAATTCCGGTTTAGTTAATTGGTGTCACAAGATACAAAAAAGTTCGTTTTCTATACTTTAATAAAGGCATTCTGTGCTTCAAATGTATTGAAACATTTAATATTTCAAGCTTCCGGACCACACAATGCGTGTATTTAACACATTGAGCATTTAAAATTTGACTTTTCTTTTTGTTTCCTAGTGAACCAACCCACAAAAATTCCGTATATAAATTCAAAATCACGAAATCTAACCTATAGCTATGAAATCTCTTTTACTGACCTTGACTTTGTTGGGATTTTTCCCGTTCATTTCTCTTTCTCAGAATTGGAATATCGAATGGGAAAAACATTCATCGTATCAAAAACAAGATTATTATACGGATGTGAGCGAAACCCTGGACGGAGGGTTCGTTGTCCTGGGAGCCATCGGTGCAGGGAAATACACCGACTTTTGGTTGCTGCGGCTCAATGAAAACGGAGACACGCTTTGGACCCGCCGACTGGGCACCGAAACCATTGATCAGCCCGAAAAAATAATTTGCCTCAACAACCGGCACATTTTAATGATGGGGAAAACCGGTAGCGGCGACAACGAAAAAGTGCTGCTGATAAAATCGGATGAAACAGGCAACGAACTTTGGAGACAAACCCTGAATGATGGTGCTTTTTATAAAGCGGACGATATTTCGCCCTTGCCCGACAATGGTTTTATGGTTGCAGGAGCAAAAAGCAGCGACCCTTTAACACCGCATCTTTGGATGGCCAAAATGGATGAAAACGGAAATATAGCTTGGGAACACACATTTATTGAAGACACAAAAGGTTGTTTGGCTTCCGTAAAGCAGCTTCCAACCAGCGACTTTATTTTAAGCGGCCAGCTAACCGGCGCGGTTGAAAACGATTGCGATATCGTGGTCATTCGTACCAACAGCGAAGGAAAGGAAATCTGGAACAACCGGATAAAAGCGCCCAAGAGTAAAGAATGGCCCGAATGTGTTTGCTGCTCGCCCGACAGCTGTTTTGTCCTGGTTGGTTGGGCAGGCAAGTGCCTTAACGATATCAGCGACGAGAATCCGATTTTTGATTACGACCTGATGATCAAAAAAATAAACTGCGATGGGAAAGTTCTTTGGTCGAAAAGTATTGACGGCGAAGGTTCGGAAGGAGGGAATGCGGTCACTATCCGTCCTGACGGAAGATTCCTGGTAGCCGGAACAAAACTTACTTCCTTCTCAGGGAAAATAGGTCCCTGGCTGCTCGAAGTGGATAACCAGGGGAACATAGTGGACGAACTTCTGCTAAACATGCGACTTGACCAGGCCACCAAAGTCATCAATTGTTCCGACGGAGGTTTTGTGGTAATCGGCCCGGGCCTGCACGAAAAAATTAACTCTTACACCGATGGCTGGATAATGAAATTCAGTGGGATTTAAGTTTCGGAGACCTTAATCTTGCCGGCTTTTTTTATTAAAACCGGCCAACTTTAAATTCTCTTCAGAAAGTTTGGGTAACTTGTTCCGCATGAAAATTCTTATTGTGGAAGATGAGCCTGAATTGCGGGCCGAGATCAAAAATTTTCTTGATAAGGAGAATTATGTCTGCGAAACGGCGGGTACTTTCAGCGAGGCAGATGAAAAGCTGCAAGTTTATCATTACGATCTTGCTCTAATCGACATTACTCTGCCCGGAGGAACAGGTTTGCAGCTCATCGAAAATCTGAAAAACAACAACAATGACACTGGAATTATAATTATTTCGGCACGCAACTCGCTCGATGATAAATTGGCCGGGCTCGATCTGGGCGCCGACGACTACATGACCAAACCTTTTCATCTTTCAGAATTAAATGCCCGCGTTAAAGCTGTTTTGCGACGCCGGAAATTCGAAGGAGCCACTTCAATAATTTACAACGAAATAGAACTGCTCTCGGATCATGGGAAGGTTAAGATCCACGATAAAAATTTGGTACTAACCCGTAAAGAGTTTGAATTGCTCTTGTTTTTTATTTCGAATAAGAACCGGTTGCTCACCCGCGAATCGATTGCAGAACATCTTTGGGGCGATAACATCGACCTGGCCGATAATTTCGATTTTATTTACACACACATTAATAACCTGCGAAAGAAGATTTTGAAAAACGGCGGGAACGACTATATAAAAACGGTTTACGGAATTGGCTACAAATTTTCGGACGAATGAAACTACTGAGTAAATTAACAAACCGCTACTTAGGCTGGTCACTTTTAGTGATGGTGTTTCTGGGCGTTGTCATTTATTTCACGCTGTCGGTAATCATTAACCGCCAAATGGACGAGCGGCTGACACAAAACCTTCAAACAGTTGAGTTGCAATTGGCGCAGGAACCGGGGACGGTTTTTGTTGAACCGGTTGCCAAAGTTGAAAAAACCGGGAGAACCCCCGAAAGTATTGTTTTTTCCGACACTCTAATTTATAATGAAAATGAACGGGAATTAGAGGATTACCGGCAAATCAGAGCAGTGAAATATATCGGGGAAGATTCGTACAAAATAGTACTTCGACGATCGAAAATTGAATCGGAAGATTTTCTGACTACTTTGGCGCTTGTTACCATCCTTGGCATGTTTTTACTTTGGCTAATTCTATTCCTGGTAACCCGAAGTCTGGCCAAATCGCTTTGGAATCCCTTTTTTACCAATCTTAAACGTATCGAACAATTCTCGGCGAATGACCGGCAAGCGCTTCAATTTTCCGAAACCGGGATTTTTGAATTTGATCAGCTCAATGAAACCGTTAATCAATTAACCCGGCACATCGTCACTGATTTCCAGAACCAAAAACAATTTTCTGAAGATGTTTCACACGAGTTGCAAACGCCACTGGCAATTATCAGCTCACGCTTAGAGAACCTTCTGGGCAATCTTGGTTTAAACGAACACACCGAAACTTTAAACAGCATTTATACTTCAGTTCGCCGGCTTTCGAAACTCAACAAAGCAATGATCCTTTTGAGCAAAATTGAAAACAACCAATTCGCATCTGTAGAACAGACCAATCTGAAAATAATAGTAAACCAAAAACTGGAAGAATTTTCTGAACTCATCGCCCTAAAAAATCTTAAACTTAAACTCGATTTTAATACTGATTTTATCGTTCCAGTTCCAGAAGCACTATCCGAAATTCTGATCAACAACTTGCTTTCGAACAGTATTAATCATACTTCCGAAGGAGGAAGAATAAGTATAAGAAAATATGGCAAACAAATACAGTTTTGCAACACGGGAGCTGAAGAAATTGCCGACCCCAAGAAACTTTTTAATCGATTTTATAAAGCAGACCCAGCTAGCCAATCGGTGGGATTAGGACTGGCTATCGTAAAGAAAATCTGTGATTTGTACCATATCCAAATTCACTATCACTTTGCAGAGGGACAGCATTGTTTCGAGATTTCATCTGAAAATTAAACTTCAAAATCTCTTTAGATTCTGTTTCTACCTTTCCCTAAACAATTAAAATAATACCATTATGAAAC
>WOYV01000027.1 GCA_011620585.1 Draconibacterium sp. | reverse complement strand
GATACTTGGATATTGAGAATTATAAATTGTAATTTCTTGTTCAATCTAAACGTTAAAATATCCTTCCCCCATCGGGGGAATAAGAAGGGGGCGCTATGAACCTGCAAATCATTATAGCGCTTGTGGTCATCGCTTACATCCTGGCTGCTTTTGTTTTTAACTGGCTGCGCCCGGGACTGGTCCTCTTTAGCGCTGCGGTTATCTTTCTGGCTACCGGCATTATTTCGGCAGAAGAAATGATCCGTGGATTTTCCAACCCGGGCCTCATTGCAATCGGCTTGCTTTTTCTGGTCAACGAAGGTGTTAAACAGTCGGGGCTGGTAACACACCTCGCCAAAGTGTATTTACCCCGAAAGAAAAGCCGGATGCCTTTCCTTCTCCCCCGGATCATGGTTCCCGTAAGCTTTTTATCGGCCTTTTTAAACAACCTGCCCATTGTAGTAAATGCCGCGCCCATCCTGATCCGCTGGTCAGAGATGATGAATCTTTCCTATAAGAAATTTCTCATCCCGCTATCCTATGCCGCTATCCTTGGGGGAATGTGTACACTGATCGGTACTTCTTCCAACCTTGTGGTACACGGGCTCATGCTCGAAAACGGTTACGAAGGCTTTCATCTTTTTGAACTTGCCAAACTAGGCATTATCGTGGCGCTGGTAGGTTTTCTGTATATGGCCTTTCTCGGCAACTGGCTGCTTCCCGGCGAACGCATCCTTACCCGCAAACGCAGGACCGAAACCAAAGACTACCATTACAACGTTTTTCTGAGCGAAAACAGCCAGCTGATCGGAGAAGAAGTAAACAAACGACAGGTAAACGGACTGGCAGGACTACAGGTAATCTCTATCGAGCGAGAGGGAAAACTAATTAAAGCAGGAACAGGAACCATCAAACTCGAAAGCGGCGACGAAATCCTTCTGACCGGGACGGCCGATCGTTTAAACTATATCCTGGCACACAAGGATATCCGGTTAAAAGGGGTGGAATACCTCAGCGATATTAATCCGGCTGACTTAAAAAAATACGAAGTAGTACTCTCTCCCCGTTTCTCCGGACTCGGACAGACCCTGGCCGAATTTGGCTTTTTCGAGCATTTCCACGCAGTGGTGTTGGCAGTACACCGTAATGGCGAACGTATTACGGCCAACCTCAACCAATTGGAACTTAAGGAAGGCGACAACCTGGTTCTTCTTTCCACCGAACAGTTCGAAAAAAACTGGGGAAATACCCAGATGTTCTATCTCGTCGCGTATGTACAGGATATGCCGCTCGAACGTACCCGACGAAAACGCTGGCTCTCTTTTGGCATTTTGGTGGCCATGGTGGCAGGGATCCTGATCAACGAAATAGTTAGCTATGGTTTTGGTGTTCGATTGAATATCATCGTTATGATTGGGCTGGCTGCTATTTTACTGGTTTGGACCGGCGTCCTGCCCTGGCAAAACTACACCAAAAATATTAGCTGGGACCTTTTGATTACCATTGCCTCGGCTTTTGCGGTAAGTGCTGCCATTAAAAACACCGGTATTGCCGATGCATTGGCGCGTGAGTTTATTCAAACTGTTCACGATTTGGGTCCGCTTGGGGTGCTGGCGCTTATCTATATCTTTACCACTCTGCTCACAGAGATTATTACCAATAACGCCGCCGTAGCCCTCGTGTTTCCGGTTGCGCTGGTAGCTGCGCAAATGCTCGAAGTTCAGCCCAAACCTTTTTTTGTAGCCATTGCCATTAGCGCTGCGGCCAGTTTTATGAGCGCCCGTGGTTACCGCTCCAACCTTATTGTAAAAGCTATTGGCCACTACTCGAAAGGCGACTTTGCAAGAATCGGATTTCCGCTACAGTTGCTGGTTTTTATCCTGAGTGTGTGGCTGATACCGTATTTCTGGAGTTTTTAAGGATGATAGACGGTATAGGGTGTAGGGTACATGGAAATAAGAACGAAAACAATGTTCGCTTAAACTTGAACTTGATACCATGGACCATGGACCATAGACCATAAGTCGAAAGTCGAAAATGTAAATGAAAAGATGGAAAATGGAAGATGGAAGACACAAGACACAAGACACAAGATATGAAACTCTAACCTAACATTGGATACGGATTTCAGTAAAACTTAACAGGATTTATTCATTTCGAAAATTTTAGCATGTAATATGAAACGAACATGAATTTTCAGCATTCTAAATTCACAAATAAGAATGATTAAAATTTATGTGAGTTCCTGAATGTCTTCAAATTTTTTGAACATTCAGAAATCAAAAAATTTTAAACAGATGAAAACAGCACTAATAACAGGTATAACAGGACAAGACGGTGCTTATCTCGCCGAATACCTGATCAAAAAAGGATATATCGTACACGGGATCAAACGCCGTGCTTCGCTTTTTAACACCGACCGTATCGACCACCTTTATCAGGACCCGCATGTGGATAACCGTAACCTGATCCTGCACTACGGCGACCTGACCGACAGCATGAACCTGACACGCATCATCCAGGAAGTGCAACCCGGTGAGATTTATAACCTCGCGGCCATGAGCCATGTAAAGGTGAGTTTCGATACACCTGAATACACCGCAAACGCCGACGGGCTGGGAACACTCCGCATCCTCGAAGCCGTTCGTTTGCTCGGACTCAAGGATAAGACCAGGATTTACCAGGCGTCCACATCGGAGCTTTACGGACAGGTGCAGGAAGTACCTCAAAAGGAAACTACGCCTTTCTATCCACGTTCACCCTATGGTGTGGCAAAATTATATGCTTACTGGATCACGGTAAACTATCGTGAAAGCTACGGGATCCACGCCAGTAATGGCATCCTTTTTAATCATGAGTCGCCCATTCGGGGGGAGACCTTTGTCACCCGCAAGATCACACGGGCCTTATCAAGAATCGCGCTGGGGATGCAGGATTGTGTTTTTCTGGGTAATCTGTCGAGTAAACGCGACTGGGGGCATGCGAAAGATTACATCCGCGCCATGTACCTGATTCTCCAGCAGGAAGTAGCCGATGACTATGTGATCGCGACCGGCATCACCACATCGATTCGCGACTTTATTAAAATGGCCGGGGAAGAAATTGGCCTCGAAATCAGTTTCACCGGCAAAAACGAAGACGAAAAAGGATTCCTTACTGCAATCGATGAAAAGCTTTTTGTCAAAAAAGTAGGTGAAGAATACCTGCCTGCGATGCAGTCAAAAGTTAAAAGCCAGAAGTCGAAAGTGGAGGCTATTGTTGCTGTAGATCCGGCTTACTACCGGCCGTCCGAAGTTGATCTGCTGATTGGTGACCCTACAAAAGCCAATACCAAACTCGACTGGTATCCGGAATACGACCTCAAGGGCCTGATCGCCGATATGATGCAAAGCGACATCCACCTGATGCAAAAAGACCGTTATCTCCAGGAAGGGGGGTATCGGACGCTGAATTATTTTGAATGAAAAATAGAAAATAAACATGAAAAAACAAAGTAAAATATACATCGCTGGCCACCTCGGCCTTGTCGGTTCAGCCATATGGAAGAACCTTAAAGCCAAAGGCTATCTTAACCTGATCGGTAAAACCCGGGAAGAACTGGACTTACTTGATCAAAATGCGGTGGAAGCATTTTTTGAAAAGGAAAAGCCTGACTATGTCTTTCTTGCAGCTGCAAAAGTGGGTGGCATTGTGGCCAACAATACCTACCGGGCCGATTTCATATACGAAAACCTGGTCATCCAGAACCATATTATTCACAATTCATGGAAATACGGGGTGAAGAAGCTGCTCTTTTTAGGCAGTACCTGCATCTACCCGCGCGAAGCGCCCCAGCCCATGCGCGAGGATTCGCTCCTCACCTCCCCGCTCGAATACACCAACGAGCCCTATGCGATTGCCAAAATTGCGGGCATAAAATTGTGTGAGAGCTACAACCTGCAATACGGCGCTAATTTCCTGTCGGTGATGCCCACCAATCTTTACGGGCCGAATGATAATTTCGACCTGGAGAAATCGCACGTGCTCCCTGCCCTGGTCCGTAAGATCCACCTGGGCAAATGCCTCGAAGAAAGCGACTGGGACGCCATCCGCAGCGACCTTAACCAACGCGCTATTGAAGGCATTCGTGGGAATGCTACAGAAGAACAAATCCTGACAATTTTATCAAAATATGGAATACAAAAAGCACAAGGCTCAATGCACAAGGCTCAATGCTCAGTAGAAATCTGGGGCTCCGGCGCTCCCATGCGCGAATTTCTTTGGAGCGAGGAGATGGCCGATGCCTGTGTCTACCTCATGGAAAACATCGATTTCACCGATGTCATCCCGAAGGAGGAACGACTGAGGGATCTGTCGCCACAACCTTCCAATCATAAAGATTCCTCGACTCTGCCCGGAATGACAGAAATACGAAATACCCACATCAACATCGGCACAGGAAAGGAGATCAGCATCAAAGCGCTGGCAGAACTGATCAAAGAAACAGTAGGTTTTAAGGGGGATCTTGTATTCAACACCTCCAAACCAGACGGTACCCTGCGCAAACTAACCGATGTAAGCAAACTGCATGGCCTGGGCTGGCAACACAAGATTGAAATTGAAGAGGGGGTTCGGAGAATATATGAGTGGTATGTGTAAGCCGGAAGTCAGGAGCCTGAAGTTGGGAAAAAGATGAGAGATAAGAGTTGAGCTATGATATAATGAGCCCACTTCCCTATCCTTAGGCGGGATCGCGGAACCTTGCCCACGCGCTGGTGCGGATTCGCAATCCGTATCTCAGCTACAGGCTGAAAAATAACAGTTTGCAAATACGTTCAAGCCATTTGGCTGGCACACCGGTTACAAATCGGCGCGGGCAGGGGGTATTGCGCCAACTTCATTTCAGCTAAACCGCCGAAAACCGAATTTCCTTTATTTCACCCCCTGTCAGCCATAAAAGCTGGCATCTCCCCTCTCCAGGGGAGAAAAAGCGGAACCCCGCGACAAAACTGCGGGGAAATCTTCAGGTTAAAGAAAATACTTAAAGTTAACTGTCCCGGTGGACCCGGGGGACCGTGGCAACCTGGTACAATAAGCAGTTGAATATCTTCTAAAAATGATTCCTCGTACCCCATCAATTGGCAGATTTCTAAGAAAGACAGTAATGGGTGTGTTCATTTGAGAGAAATCAATTATTTTGTACATTTGATTATGCGAATAAGCCAAAATGAAATAGATACGATTAATAAGCTGGCCCGCAAATACTTCGGAAACGATACCAAAGTTTCGTTATTTGGGTCCAGGGCCGACGATAGCAAAAAGGGAGGCGACATCGATTTGTACATTCAAAGCAAGAACAAAAAAAAGTTGACAGTTGAAAACAAAGTTCAATTTAAAACGGAGCTAATGCTTTTTATCGGGGAACAAAAAATTGATGTCATTCTTGATAATGCTGCACTCAGAAAAACATTGTTCTATCGTTCTATCAAACGAAATTCGGTTGTTTTGTAGTATGGAGGAAGAATTGGATAAACTGAAAGAAACCCTGGGTATTTGCGAACTTCATTACAAGCGAATGATCTTTGCATGGGAAAACATTGAAAAGTATTTCCCTCTTAACGAAGAGGCATTCGGAGCTATCGATCCCTTTCAAATGGCCTTATTCGATCAGTTTATCTACCGTTTTTCAAAACTTCAGGACAGCATGGGGAAACGGCTTTTCCGTCAAATACTCGATTTGTTACAAGAAGAGACGGAAGGGCTGCCATTTATCGATATCCTGAATAAACTGGAAAAGTTACATTTGATTGATGATGCTAAAACATGGATTGCGCTGCGTCATACCCGAAATGCAATATCGCACGAATATCCCTTATTTCGCGAGATACAGATACAGGAGCTCAATCAGCTTCCTCAACAGGTTCAAAAACTTGTTGGCATTTGGCTACAGCAAAGCAAGTATTGCCACACCAAATTCAGCGCCCGACATATTTAGTACTCGTCACCTGCGAAGTACGAACAGTGTTAGGATGCCAGGGGATGGGACCACTTCGTCTCTTCGTTCCTCGCGGAATCTTGCACCAAACATGATTTGGAATACGAACATTCTCATCCAAAACAAACTTTGTGGCACGACTTCCCGAGGAGCTTGCGACGACGGGAACTCTTGACTTTTAGCACAATTCCCTTTAAGATAAGCATCAGCAGAGGGGTATATGTAAAGGCTTAATATTTCGTATATTTGTAATAAATCTTGAACAATATGCCAGAAGTTTTCAGAGAAATGGGGTTTGTATTTTTCTTTTATTCCAATGAAGGAAACGAACCAATGCATATTCACGTTCGAAAAGCCGGAGGCTTTGCAAAATATTGGATTGAACCAATTGAACTTGAATTTTCTCAAGGAATGAAGGTGAAAGATTTAAAAGTTGCTGAGAAATTAATAAAGAATCATTTTGAACTGATTAAATTGAAGTGGTATGAGGTATATGGTAGCTGAATTACTGTTTACAGTAAAAAAAGCGTGGTATGACGATGGGATGATTTGTTTACTCATGACAGACAACAAAGAAATCCGGTTCCCGCTTAACGCGAACAAAAAATTGAAAAATGCAACAGATCAACAAAGAAATAATATCGAAATTATTTGTGGGGGTACCGGTTTGCATTGGCCCGATCTCGATGAAGACCTTTCGGTTACCGGCATAATCGAGGGTCGCTATGGATATTGATTTATAATTATGGGCACGAATTTCCGCTCCTTCGCATGGAGGGGTATTGTCACGCCAGGGAGATAAAGGGGTGGTTGAAACTTTAACAGTCTGTGAGCGACTGCGGCAGCCTCCCGGCTTTTAGCACAATGCCAAAAAGGAAGACATTCTTAACATACTCAGGCGAAACTTTGAAAAGACCGCACACGCATCGCTGGTGCGTCCCGATAGCTATCGGGATGCAATCCGTACCTCAGCCATTCAGGCTGAAAAGAATATGAATAGGCTGAAGTGAATGACAGGATAATTTCAGGTTGTTTTTGCAAAACAAGGCACGGATTGCAATCGAAGATCACCCTTAGGTAAATCTGCGCCAGCGGGGGGAATTTCAAGGTTTTCACTTCTATTAAAGTTCAGGGTAGCGTGATAAGGAAGTGCTTCGAAACCCGCCCGAACGCAAAGCCCGAAAACGTTATATGACAGATGATGATAGAAAAAACAAAATGAATTTAGTATATAGTAAAACTATAGAGGTCTAAAGATGGGCAATGTAATGTTAATAACGGGAGCCAATAAAGGCATTGGATATTATATGGCAATGTCTTGGCTGGAAAAAGGCAATATTGCTATTGTTCTTGATGTTTCCTGTGATGAAATTGATAAACTTAAATTTGAATACGGTGAAAGATTAATGACAAGAATCTGTGATGTATCTGACTTCAATTCTGTCAAGGAATCCGTTAAAGAAGCTATTGATATGTATAATAATATTGATATTGCAGTACATAACGCATGTATATGTGTGTTTGAGAGTTTATCTCAACATTCTATTGATGAATACAAAAAAATTTACGATGTTAACTTTTTGGGTGCAGTGAATATAACGAAAATAGTATTACCATTTATGTTAGAGAACAAAAAAGGTCGTATATGCTATTCAAGTTCAGGGGTCGGAGTAACAGGTTATATTAATATAAGTGGGTATTCAGCAAGTAAGGGAGCAATAGAAGCGTTTGCAAAGTGCATGTTGCTTGAGAACTTAGAAAATAATGTTTCATTTCATATATTACAACCACCACTGACTAATACTGAATCTTCGTCTCCATTGCCTGTCCCAAAAGAATTTAAGGCAGATCCTAAAAAGGTTGGCTATGGATTAATAAAGAACATATACAAGAGAAAATTTATTATTACTCCGTCACTCTTAGATACGCTAACAGTAAAAATGAGCTATAATTTTCCAAGGTTCACAGGAAAACTATTAGTTCGAATGACCAATAAGACAAAGTAAAGACCCTTGCTCTTTGCGCTTTGCACTTTGCCCCATGCTCTTTAAACTTCGAACTTTGAACTCCGCCCCCTTTGCTGCCGCGCGATTGTATCGGGTGGCAGAATAAAATCAAACATTAATCGGTATTATGCCGCAAACCAGGATGATCAGGCAATGGTATTATGTCTAAATAATACTCAAACCACGCAATGCAATCGCGCGGTAGCGGGGAGCCGCCACTAACCGGCTGCCTAACGACCAGTGACCACACGGCCACACTTTGTTTTTACCACCAGTTTTAATACATTTGATAAAATTTTGACCATGGAAACAATAATAAAAATAAATACAGATTCAATTCCACCCGATTTTGTTGACGGAATAAAAAAACTATTCCCGCACAAAGTAGTTGAAATTAGTATTCAACCTGCTGATACAACTGACTACATTTTAAGTAATCCGGAATACACGCGGGTTTTGCAGGAAAGAATAGCAAAATATGAAGATAAAAAGCAAGTTATTTCTTTGAAGGCCGACGAATTGATATGAGAAGTGTTGAATTTGTCCCTGATGCTTTTAACGAATACCAGCGCTGGATTGAAACCGATCGGAGAATAGCGCTAAAAATCGGAGACTTAATCCGTGATATTTTAAGGAATCCTTTTAGTGGAATGGGGAAACCTGAAGCATTAAAACATCAATTTAAGGGATATTGGAGTAGAAGAATCAATCATGAACACCGGTTAATATACAAAGTCACAAAAAACTCAATCGTTGTTTTTTCCTGTTATTCACATTATTCATAAAAACAATACCTTACAACCTATACCTTTGCTGGTGCGGATTTGCAATCCGTACCTCAGCCATTCAGGCTGAAAAGAATATGAATAGGCTGAAGTGAATGACAGGATTATTCCCGGTTGTTTTTGCAACACAACGCACAGATTGCAATCGAAGATCACCCTTAGGTAAATCCGCGCCAGCGGGGGAGCAGGGGGAAAGGAGCGATCCGTCAGTCGACGGAGAGCGACGCGGCAGCCTCACCACTTAAGCGCCCGACACTCTTAGTATGCTTCTCTTACGAAGCACGAACAGTGTTTTTACAAAACAAGGCACAGATTGCATCCCGATAGCTATCGGGATGCGCCAACAGCGACATGCGACTAAGCCTTGAGACTTGCCCAGAATTTACTAACTTTGAAATGAAATAATAAATTGAAATGACAACAATTATAATTCGTCCAAAATCAAAAGAAGAAAAAAACCTGATTACAAAATTGCTCAGGAAAATGAATATTGAAACAAGTATAGTTGAAGATGCTTTGCCCAATTACGAAACACAAAAAGCCATAAACGATGTGGAACGTAAAAAGGGAAAACCGGCAAATAACGCCGACCATTTATTTGAGCAACTTGGAATTTAATGTACAGGTTAATTTACTCCACCAGGTTCAAAAAAGACGTCAAACTTCTTCAAAAAAGAGGTTATCTCATGGACGAATTTAAAAAATCAATACGATTGCTGGAAGAATTTGGACAATTACCCGAAGAATACCAGCCACACAAACTATCGGGCGGATATGAAGGGTATTGGGAAGCCCATTTAAAACCTGACTGGTTAATCATTTGGAAAATTTATCCTCATGTTAAAGAAATTTGGTTAACACGAACCGGAACACATTCCGATCTCTTTTAGCCAGCAAACCGCTGGTGTAGATCAGATGACGGTGACGAAGCAGCCCCACAACTTTTAGCACAATGCCAATAAAAAGAAGAACATCCAAAATAAACACCGCAGAATGATGATGAGACCACCGCGGTCACTGCGTTCCCTCGTGGAATCCTGCACCAAACATGATTTGGAATACAGACATCCCTGCACAAAACAAAATTTATAGCACGGGTCTGCGAGGAGCGAGGAACGAGTGACGCGGCAGCCCCATCAATTTTAG
>WOYV01000121.1 GCA_011620585.1 Draconibacterium sp. | reverse complement strand
GAGCTGATAACCTGTTCAACGAAAAGAACTATGAAAACTCACGTAACGAATATCGTTCGGCGCTGGCGATCAAACCCGAAGAAACTTACCCGCAACAACAAATTTCGGAAATTGATCGATTGTTAAAAGAACTGGCCGATGCCAAAGCGGCTCAGGAAGCACTCGATCGCCAGTATGCCGGCCTGATACAGCAGGCTGATCGAATGTTCTCGGCCAAAAGTTACAATCCTTCGAAAGAGAATTATCAGAAAGCTTCTGATTTGAAACCCGATGAGAGTTATCCAAAGGAGAAAATTGTGGAGATCGACAACATTCTGACCCGGCAGGCTATCGATGAGAAATACCGGAACGTGATTGTAGCTGCCGACGGATTATTCCGTACACAGAAATACGACGATGCGCGTTTGCAGTACGAGATTGCACTGGGAGTGAAACCTGAAGAAGAATATCCAAAATCGCAGATTCGACGGATTGATGAGATCAAGGCACAGGAAGAAGCACGTAAAAATGCGGAGGCCTCGGCTGCTGTTGATGTGGAGCGTCGCCGTGCCAATATTGCCAAAATGCAGGAAGAACTGGATGAACAAAAGATTTTGGAAGAGTCGGGTTTGAATGCGCTGTACGATCAACTTATTCTAAAAGCCGATGCCTTTTTTGATGATAACCAGTACAACGTTTCGCGTGCATGGTATTATAAAGCGCTCGATCTGAAACCAGAGGAAGCATATCCGCAACAACGGATCGACGAAATCAACCGAATTCTGAATGGTAGGATGCTAAGCCAGCGCGACCGCGAATACCAACGTTTTATCGACTTGGCAGACAATAGTTTCCGCGATAACGAACTGGCAGTAGCACGTGGATGGTACAACCAGGCCATTGGGCAGAAACCCGATGAAAAATATCCGAAAGAACAGTTGGCAGAAATCGAACGTTTGGTGCAGGAACGGTTACAGGGGCGTTCGGCCGATCGGGTGGAGCAGTACAAAGCTACCGCTAAAAAGGAACTCGACGCCGGGAATACAATTGTAGCGCGTTTCTGGTACAAAAAAGCTTTGGAATTAAATCCGGATGATGCAGAAGCAAAAGCAGGGTTGGCGCAAACACGTTAGCCATCAATCGAAATACTTATTTTCACAGCCACGCTTTCGAATTTACCGTTTTTTAAACCCGTAAAAACACCAATGTTGCCAATAAAGAAAAGGTTATTCAAACTGTAACCGGTTTCGAGGTAATTTTTCAGAACAGGTGTTGTGAGGTAGTTTACGTGCAAACTTTCGCTCCAGGTTTGTTTATTGATAATCGAAAGGTAACGGAGCAGTATATATTCGAGCCGGAGTTCGCCGGTAAGCTGCAGATACTTGTCGCTGGTGCTAAATTCATAATCATTCAACAACTGCAAAGCTCCGGTAAACGGACTAAAAGCCACTGGGATTTCAGAACTTTGAAAATGTTTGTATTCCGAGAAATGCAACTGGTCTGCTTTTATAAAATAACCTGCATTCAAACTCCAGTCGATGGCAGCCACAGGCGAAAGATTAGCCTGCTGATGAAACGAAAAATCGATCCGGCTAAAATCAGAAACCGAGGAAAAGACGTTTTTCAAACCTTGTTTGTACAACAATTCCCATTGCACAAAATCACTCATAAAAAGTAAAGGCGATTCCTGCAACCAGGGTTTATAGAATCGTTTCCGGTAATTTAAAGCCACCGAATAAGAAAAGCCTTTTTGTTCACTCAAGGATAGATTATGTTCGTGTCCTTTGGGAAGGTTGGGTTCGAATTCTTTTTTGTCGCTTAACAGGTAGGTGGCATTGTTTTCGAGAGGTAAATAATGTTGGTAATTAACCCCTGCATTAAATCGTAATTCTTTGCTCAATCTCTGTGACAGGTTGAAATCAACAAATTTACTTTCATAAAGTCGCATGTAGTTTTCAGCAAAAAACCAGGTACTAATCGTATTTAGCATCGGATTGATGCCGGGATCCTTGAAATCGCGGCTCATTTTTCCAATCGATAAGCGAATAGTCCCTCCATCCCAAAAAATGTTCTCGAAACGAGTGCTGATTTGTCCGAATACGGTTTTTCTGGTAAAAGCGTAACCCAGCTCAGGACTGATAAAAATGTATTTGGCTGAATCGGGGTTGAACCGGAACTGAAAAAACTGTTTGTATTTATAACCATCAACCGCGTTAAAATCAAAGTTTTCGGTGTTCAGCAAGCCTCCGTAACGAACACGCATCAATGAATCGCGATAAATGTTCCAATCGCCAAAAGCAATCTTTGCGAGCATCGATTTGCTGATGGTCGGGATGCCACTGCCCGTATCCCGTTTCATCTCGTCGAGTCCGCGTATCGAGTCGGCTATTTGATAGCTGGCTACTTCGGCCGGGGTTAGTGGAATAGTTCTAACGGTATCCCACACAATGTTTTCCTGGAGTGAATCCTTCTGATCATCAATATTGTAATTGGTGTACACATCGAACGCCAGGATAGTTGAATCTTTGTATTGTTCTTTTAGGATTTTCCGGTTTAAACGCGATGCTTTTTTTACATCCGCGTTGTTCAGCTTGTCTTGTGCTGTGAGCGCTGCAACCTCCGCTTTCATTGCTTTTGTCTTCGCGCTTTCTTCTTTTCGGGGTGTTTTCGGAAGGGTGTCATTTTTAGCGGCAAAAGTTTCGGGCTGTGTTTCGTTACCGTAATTTTCTTCAATGCTATTGTATTTCACCGAGGCGCCGTAGTAAAAAGTACCGCGCGCACCTAATGCTCCAATTTTTCCGTTGATATTATGCGAAACAGGCAACCAGTTTCCGCTGCCCAGGTTTTCAAACTGTTGTTTGATGCGGTATTCCACAAATTCGAAAGTGGAATTAAAATCGAGGTTGTAAATACACCAAAGTTTGTCGACAATGTATATATAACCGTCTACCAGTTCATCGCTTTTTCGTTTAGGCGTAACTTTTATTTTAAATACATCGAAATCGCCCACTGTAATAAAACCTTCGTACCGGAAATCATAATGTTTCAATGCCGGAACCGATAGGGGGGAAATCACATTCTGAGGCCGTTCTTCATAAAAACTCATAGTCATCAATCCCACAACGGGGGGTTCGTCGAAACCTATTAACGATGTTCGTTTGCTAATCACTTTCTGGTCGTAATGATTGGGGTAATCAAAGGTGATTTTGTTTTGCGATTCGATTACATAGGTCACATTTTCCTTGAAATAATCCTTGAATTTCTTTCCGTCATCCATTTCCTGTTTCTTGATGATGGCAGGGATGTTGGTAAATTCGAAATTAGCTTTTATATAAAGGTCGGCCTCGTAATGTTTAATCTTTTCGCGGTAGTACGGCGCCTTTGCAATTGCCTTTCGTATAATAAAATAGGCAGGGTCTTCGTTGCCGGGAAACACTTTGATCTCTTGAATCTCAAACTCCTGAACCTTCATGGTAATAGGCAAAAAAAGACTGTCTTGCCGAAGTTCAACTTCCAAATTTTGAATGAGGTAACCCAACGACCGGATGGTTAGATGATAAGTACCTAAGGGCAATTGCAATTGAAAATTTCCATCGACATTTGAAGTCGTGCCTTCCTTCGTTTCGCTTACAAAAATGGTGGCATATGGGACAGCTTGGTTTTTTTCATCTGTAATTTTTCCACTCAGTATCTGGGCTTTCGATCCAATTGCAAGGAAAATCAAAAATAAACTAAAGAGAATATTATTAAAGTATGGCCGCATTCTGAACGAGAGTTTGGTTTTCATTGTCAGCTTTGTTTTCGGTATGCAAGTAAAGTATTTTCAACGCTTCCTGAAAATAATTTTTGTTAAAAACACCAAACAATTGCTAATCGAACTGGAATTGTTTTATGCTGCAAAACCAATTTTCTGAATAGGAAAATTTATTAAATTGCAGCACAGTACAGGACAGTATAGTTTGTGTAAAAGAATATCATTGAACTATAATCAATAATAAATGCAAAATGGCTAATAGATTAATAGGAAGATTGCCCAAAGTGGGCATCCGTCCGGTAATTGACGGACGGGAAAGAGGAGTGCGCGAATCGCTTGAAGTTCAAACCATGAATATGGCAAAGAATGCTGCGCGTTTAATCGAAGAAAATCTTCGTTTTTCGAGCGGTGAAAAGGTGAAATGCGTAATTGCGGATACAACTATTGGAGGTGTTGCTGAAGCAGCGATGTGTGCTGATAAATTTGCTGCCGAAGGAGTGGGGGTTTCGTTAACGGTAACTCCCTGCTGGTGTTATGGTACCGAGGTGATGGATTCAACACCCTTAATCCCGAAAGCAGTTTGGGGATTTAACGGAACCGAACGGCCCGGAGCGGTTTATTTGGCAGCGGCACTGGCAGGTTATACTCAAAAAGGCTTTCCAACTTTTGGTATTTACGGTCGCGATGTGCAGGACGCTGGCGACGAGACCATTCCTGAAGACGTGTCGGAAAAAATAATACGATTTGCAAGAGCCGGTTTGGCGGCTGCGCAATTAAAAGGAAAGTCCTACCTCTCGCTGGGCAGTACTTCGATGGGAATTGCCGGATCGATGGTGAACCCCGATTTCTTCCAGGATTACCTGGGAATGCGCACCGAATTTGTAGACATGTCTGAAATTAAACGCCGTATCGACCAGGATATTTTCGATAAGGCAGAATTCGAAAAAGCGCTGGCCTGGACCAAAGAAAATATTATTGAAGGCGACGATTATAATAAACCCGAAGAACAGAGCGATCGTGCGCGTAAAGACTGGGAATGGGAGATTGTGGTAAAAATGACTTTGATTATGCGCGACCTGATGATCGGAAATCCGAAACTAAAAGAAGCTGGTTTTGGCGAAGAAGCGCACGGGCACAATGCAATTGCCGGTGGTTTCCAGGGACAGCGCCAGTGGACCGATTATTATCCGAACGGCGACTATTCGGAAACTATGCTGAACACTTCGTTCGACTGGAACGGTATTCGCGAAGCCTTTGTTTTTGCTACCGAAAACGACAGCTTAAATGCGGTACCCATGTTATTTGGGCATTTACTGACAAATACAGCACAAATTTTTTCAGACGTAAGGACTTATTGGAGCCCGGATGCTGTAAAACGGGTTACAGGAAAAGAATTAACGGGTATCGGTAAAAACGGAATTATTCACCTGATCAATTCCGGTTCAACAACCTTGGATGCAACCGGCCAGCAAAAAGATACGGATGGAAATCCGGTAATGAAACCTTTTTGGGATATTACAGATGCCGATGTAAAAGCCTGTTTAGAGAATACAAAATTTTGTCCCGGCAATAAGGGCTATTTCAGGGGAGGTGGTTTTTCGAGCCAATTTAAAACCAGCGGACAAATGCCCGTAACCATGAGCCGTGTAAATTTGGTAAAAGGACAGGGGCCTGTATTACAAATTGCCGAAGGCTATACGGTTGACCTGGAAGATGATATTCATAAAATACTGGACCTGCGAACCGATCCAACCTGGCCTACAACCTGGTTTGCGCCAAAACTTACCGGGAAAGGGGCTTTCAGGGATGTTTATTCGGTGATGGCAAATTGGGGGGCCAACCACGGCGCCATCAGTTACGGGCATATCGGAGCCGATCTGATTACACTCGCTGCAATTCTGCGAATTCCGGTTTGTATGCATAATGTCGATGAAGACAAAATATTCAGGCCAAGCGCCTGGAATGCTTTTGGGGAAGATAAAGAAGGTTCGGATTACCGGGCCTGTGAGGTTTTTGGCCCTGTTTATGGTTAAACAGAAAAACAACAAGGGTGTCATTCTGTTAAAAAGATGACGCCCTTTAACGCAGAATAACGACATGGTATTTCCACCCATAAAAATTGATGGACAGACCGGACAAACCAAACTCCAGCAGTTGGTTCATGCAATCACCAAAGCAATTGCGAATGGCCGGATAAAATCAGGGGATGCACTTCCTTCGGTCAATCAAATGAGTGCAGGGAGTGGTGTTTCTCGCGATACGGTTTTTAAGGCATACAACATTCTGAAGCAGCGAAGTATTATCGAATCGACGCCGATGAAAGGCTACTTTGTAGCATCCGAATCTTTTAAAGTCTTTATGTTGCTTGACGATTTTAGCGCTTTTAAGGAACAGTTGTACCAGTCGTTCAGGCAAAACCTGCCTGATTCATATTCTGTCGATCTGCTTTTTCATCACTACAACCGCGAGGTTTTCAATCAGTTGATCGAGAACAGTTTGGGGCGCTACAGCATTTATATTGTAATGAATATTGACGAACGTGGAATTGCGCCGATACTCAGCAAGATCGATCAGAATAAGTTGCTGCTACTCGACATGGGAACGCCTGAAAACGAGAAAACGAATTACCTTTTACAGGATTTCAACGCTTCGCTGGTAAGTTGTTTGAACGAAGGGGCCGATCGGCTGAAAAAGTACAAGCAGTTGGTTTTGGTTTACGACCGTCAATCCACGCCTCACCCCGATGTGATTATTACGGCCGTTCAAGATTTTTGTGCTGTACATTCAATTTCATTTAAGCGGATTTCAAAAATTGTGTCGGAAACGGTAGAACGTGATTCTGTTTATTTTGTGATCCGCGATACCGACCTGGTGGAAGTGGTACTCACCTGCCGATCAAAAAAATATGTTCTTGGGAAAGATGTGGGAGTGATTTCGTACAACGACACTCCGATGAAACAAATTGTTGGCAACGGAATTACTGTAATTTCTACCGATTTTGAGCAAATGGGCCAGGAGGCAGCTATTTTTGTAAAAAATAAGCAGAAAATAGCCAGGGTTTTAACTACTTCATTAATTTTACGCGAATCAATTTAATACCTAATACCATGAAAAGACTAAACCAATTCTTACTTGTAACTACATTGCTTTTTATCAGTTTTTCGTCTTTAAAATCCCAGAATAAGTATTCCAGATTTTCAGGAATTTCTATTGGAAATCCTGTGCTTAGCGGCAGTACCAGCTACGACCAGGAAAGACAAATGTTCACCTTAAAAGGGGCGGGCGAAAATGTTTGGTTCGATAAGGATCAATTTTGGTTCGAATCCCTGAAAATCAAGGGAGACTTTATCTTTTCGGCCAACATCGAATTCGTTGGTAAAGGAGTGAATGCACACCGCAAAATCGGGTTGATGGCACGTTCGTCATTTGATGCCGGCTCGGCTTACGTTGATGTTTGTGTGCACGGCGACGGCCTGACAGGTATGCAGTTTCGAGAGAAAAAAGGCGAAAATACGGGCGAATTTAAATCCTATATTTCTGCTCCGGAGTTTATTCAACTCGAACGAAAAGGCAATTCTTATATCGTCAGATTTTCGAAAGACGGACAGCCACTGGTAACCATTGCCGAAAAAACATTTGATTTGGGCGAAGAAGTTTTGGCCGGAATGTTTATCTGTTCACACGATGCCAATGTTGTGGAAGCCGGTAGGTTTACAAATGTTCGGATCGAGGTACCTGCAGCCGAAGGGTTGGATGGATACCGAAGTCCTTCTCCAAGTCGTCTTGAAATACTCGATGTAGCCAGCGGATTACGAAAAGTTATTTACGAAACTACCGACCATATTGAAGCACCCAACTGGTCGCGTGATGGCAAATTTCTGATTTTCAACGCGGGTGGTAAATTATATAAATTCGATACTGAGGAAATGAAACCTGAAGAAATCAATACCGATTTTGCGGTTAATTGCAACAACGACCATGTTCTTTCGTTTGATGGTAAAATGCTGGCAATCAGTAATTCAGTTAACGAAAATGGTCGCAATTCTTCCATCGTTTTTACCGTTCCGGTTGAGGGGGGTGTACCTAAAAGAGTTACCGAGAAGGGACCATCGTACCTGCACGGATGGTCGCTTGATGGAAAATGGCTGACTTATTGTGCCGAGCGAAACGGCAATTATGATGTGTACAAAATTCCGGTAGAAGGAGGAGAAGAAATTCGCCTGACAACTACTGAAGGCCTGGATGACGGCCCTGAATATTCTCCCGATGGCCAGTACATTTACTTTAACTCTGTTCGTACAGGGCTGATGCAGATCTGGCGTATGAAACCCGACGGATCGGAACAGGAACAGGTGACTTTTGATAATTATCAAAACTGGTTTGCTCACCCTTCGCCTGATGGAAAACAGATGATCATGATCTCGTATCCCACAAGCGTTCCGGCTGGTTCGCATCCACACAACCAGCGTGTGATGCTGCGCACACTTCAGGTTAGCGGCGGAATGCCGGTAGTAAAAGCATTTTTATACGGCGGCCAGGGAACTTTGAATGTTCCTTCGTGGAGCCCCGATTCGAAGAAAGTGGCCTTTGTTTCGTACACTTATTGACCCAAGAAGTTTACTTATAAGAACAATAAAGGATCCGATTTCTGAATAGATCGGATCCTTTATCTTTTTGAGAAGTGCAATTTAGATTGCGTTGAAACTGTTTTGTATACGATAAATACGAAATCTAATTTCCGAAGCCGATACCCATCGACAGATTCAAAAACAGGCTTCCTCCTTTGCCTGGCTTTTTACTTGTTACAAAAAAATCGTAACCTACGTTCGGCCGAATAAACCATTGACCAATATTGTCTCCGCTTACTTTGCTCTTAAAATGCTTTAAATAAATATCGCAAGCTGTTCCAATCCCCGGATTAAAAGCATTGGTGAGTTTCAGGTTTGCAGATTCATCGCTCGGAATATCGAAGTTTGACTTTTCTGATTTCATTTGGTAACCCCCAATTGAAATGTATGAAAAGAAATTAATGGATCTGTTAGTAATCCAGGTTCTTCCGAGTTTTACACCGTACTTTAGGCTAAATACATCATCATCGGGAGTATTAATAATATCAAAACCCATAATAGGAATGTTGGAACTGGAATGTATGCTTCCAACACTTCCCTGCATAAAAATAGAATAGTACATCCGATCAATAAACCATTCAAATTCCATATTCATATTCTGAAAATGGGAGGTAAACGCGTTGGCAATATTTCCGTTTAAAAATTCGTGTCCGTATCCCAGACAAAAGTTCATCTCACCGGACATTATATTCCCTTCGATGAGTTTCAAAAAGTTGTTGTATTTCGAATCTGGATACGTTTTCTTAAAGCTTTTGATTGATTTGTTGAGTTTAAATTTGTCCTCCGATTCGTAATACCGAATATAGAGTTGAGCTAGCTCTTTATCTTCTGTATTCAAAGTCGACCGCTCCAAATCTTTTTTTATTAAGCTAAGTTCCTGGGCCAGGAATTCATGAATCTGAACAGTAATGTTCTCTGTTTGGACGTATTTCGTTTTGCCTTCCAGAAAATTATCAAAATTGCCAGCGATATAAAGAAATTGTTCAAAGTTACTGTTCGCCAAAGCCAATAGAAGTTCTTCGGCAGGATAAAAAATTACATAGTCTTTATCGACAGTCTTTTTTAGAAAATTAATAGTTTCGATGGCTCTTTGGCTGTCTCCCTTTACAGTTTGATCAACTACCAGCCTTCTGCCGTTTCGTATCATTATTTCTGTTGAATCTGTAAAACTGATGATTTGATTTTTAATGTCTTCCTGCGCAAAGCTTACTAATGGAATTAAAAAAGAAACGAGAAATAAAACTCTGATTGTTTTCATACCGTTATAATTGTTTGTTTTTATGGCTTCGTTTAAGATCTGTTCCATTTAATTTATGGACAAATATATGTGTTATTAATAATCATTTGTTCTCTTAAGTGTACTACAGCTAAAGCGATTTTAACTGGAATCGAATCAGCTAAATGACCCTGCAAATATGGGAATTTCATGCTTGATTATTATTGGGAGGGGATTTTATTAAGCGCTTTATAAGTTAAATTTAAAGACCGAGCTTGTCACTGATTTCGCGCATCGCATTTACCGACAACTCGGCAAATTCATCGATCGGAATTCCGATATTTTCGCATTCCAGGATATTCTC
>WOYV01000130.1 GCA_011620585.1 Draconibacterium sp. | reverse complement strand
AAAATAACTTTCTGAACCCGATTACGTCTTTTACCTCCTGCAAAGTTTTGACAGCCGATTCGCGGGCTTTTTCAGCACCCATCCTGGCTACTTTTGCCAGGTAAGCATCGTCTTCCAGAATTTTGATAATACGTTCGCGGATGGGTGCGGTGTAAGCGATAATATCTTCAGCCAGTTGTTTTTTCAAATCGCCGTAACGAATCTCACATTTGTTGTACAACTCATTGAAATATGCCACTGTATCGGGCGTAGAAACAATCTCAAGCAGGGTGAACAGGTTTTGAACAGGCTCTGGTTTTTCCTGGTTCATTTTGGTTGGGCCAGCGTCGGTAACCGCACGCATCACTTTCTTGCGGATCGATTTCGGATCTTCGTATAAATTGATGGCGTTTCCTTCCGATTTACCCATTTTCCCGCTTCCATCCAGACCCGGGACCTTGATCATATCTTTTCCGTCAAACGTAAACGGACGCGGAATTGGGAATACTTCACTTTTGTACATGTGGTTAAAGCGTTTGGCAAATTTACGCGCCATTTCCAGGTTTTGTTCCTGGTCTTTTCCCACTGGAACAAAATGTGCCTTGTGAATAATAATGTCGGCAGCCATTAAAACCGGGTATGTCAGCAAACCGGCATTTACATTATCGGGCTGCTGGCGGGCTTTGTCTTTAAACGAAGTAGTACGTTCCAGCTCGCCGAGGTAGGCATTCATATTCAGAAAAGCATACAATTCAGACACTTCCGGAACGTCGCTTTGAATAAAAATTGTAGCCTTCTCTGGGTCGATACCACAAGCCAGGTATTCGGCCAGCACCTGTTTCACTCCTGACTGCAGGTTTTCAGGTGTTGGATGTGTGGTGAGCGAGTGAATATCCGCAATAAAAAAGAAGCAGTTAAAATCGTCCTGCATCCTGATAAAATTCCGCACTGCACCAAAATAATTTCCTAGGTGTAAATACCCTGTGGGCCTGATACCGCTTACTACTGTTGGTTTATTCATAACCTTATGAATCTGGTTTTAAAGTAGCTGCAAAAATAGGCAAAGCTATTAAACCGCAAAAGTAAATCAGTGCGCATTCTGATTTCAGCTCATCATTTAACAAACCAAAATCATACATAAGTTCTGATTTTTAACCAGTGCAGCGTATTTGATAAAAGAAAAATATCATTAGTTTTACGGTTCTGTAAACAAAAAATATGTACAAAACGCCTTTATACGGGAAAGAATGGGCCTGGCGCAACGTGAAAATGGAAGCGCAGGAGCTTACTATGATTTCGCGGATTTAAGGCCGGGAAAGGGATTTGTTGCGTACGCAGCAAATCCCTTTTTATTGAAATGCTGGCAAGAATTAATAAAGATTCCTCGCGTTGCTCGGAATAACAGAAATAATTTAGATTATGACGGATCAATCAGGTGGCTGTAGGCCACCTGATTGATCCGCCCCGTACCTAGAGCCGTCTGTCATTCCGAACGTAGTGAGGAATCTCAAGCAATAGGATTAAAACAAATATTTAAATCAATAAAAATAAAAATCATGACCAGACAAAAAAAGATCTTCCTTGAAGAATCGGAATTCCCAAAACAATGGTACAACCTGAGTCCCGACCTGCCAACACCCCTAAATCCACCACTTGGCCCCGACGGGAAACCGGTTACTCCTGAAATGCTTGCTCCGGTATTTCCAATGAACCTGATAGAACAGGAAGTTAGCCAGGAACGCTGGATCGACATCCCGGAAGAAATCAGGCAAATACTTATGCAATGGCGTCCGAGTCCGCTGATCCGTGCCTACGAACTGGAAGCCGCTCTCGGAACTCCGGCCAAAATCTATTACAAAAACGAAGCGGTTTCGCCGGCAGGAAGCCACAAACCCAATACGGCTGTGGCACAGGCCTGGTACAATAAACAGTTCGGGATCAAAAAACTGACTACCGAAACCGGCGCCGGCCAGTGGGGATCGGCGCTTTCATACGCCTGCGCACAAATTGGTGGAATTGAATGTAAAGTATTCATGGTACGCGTGAGTTTCGATCAGAAACCTTTCCGGAAAATGATGATGGAAACCTGGGGCGGTAAATGTATTGCCAGTCCGAGTACCGAAACACAGGCAGGCCGCGATATCCTTGCCCAGTTCCCCGATACTCCCGGGAGTTTGGGGATTGCGATTTCGGAGGCCGTTGAAGCTGCGGTTACCGACCCAAGCGGACAAACCCGTTATTCATTGGGATCGGTACTTAACCACGTAATGTTGCACCAGACCGTAATTGGTTTGGAAGCAAAAAAACAACTCGCCAAAGTCGGCATCGACAAACCCGATGTGGTGATCGGGTGCTGTGGTGGCGGAAGTAACTTTGCCGGAATTTCATTCCCTTTTATGTACGATAAAATCCATGGCTCCGATATTCAAATAATTGGTGCAGAACCATTTAGCTGCCCAACCTTAACAAAAGCACCTTTTATTTACGATAACGGCGATGTAGCACAAATGACCCCGCTGCTGCCCATGTACAGCCTGGGGCATAATTTTATTCCAGCTCCGATTCATGCCGGTGGATTGCGTTATCACGGGATGGCTCCGCTGGTAAGCGCCGCCCTCCGCGACGGGCTGATGGAAGCCCAGGCTATTCACCAGAGCGAATGTTTCGAGGCCGGTTTATTGTTTGCGAAAACCGAAGGGATTATTCCGGCCCCTGAAACCACTCATGCGATTGCCTCAACTATCCGCGAAGCCCTGAAAGCAAAAGAAGAAGGCAAGGAAAAAGTCATCCTCTTCAACTTTAGCGGACACGGTTTGATGGACCTTGTGGGTTACAATAAATACATGGCTGGCCAGTTAAGCGATTACGAATACCCGGAATCGGAAATTGCTGCCAACCTAAAGAAACTGGAAGGCTACCCACTTCCGAAATAATTTTAATAAAATAGCGAAGAAGCACCGGAACAGTTTTGTTTCGGTGTTTTGATTTTTCAATCTGTTAAAAGAATGAATCCGTCATTCCAGCAGGAACTGTCCTGAGTTGATTTTTCAAACATTTTTCAAACGCTTCATAACGATGTTGTTTCCCATTTAATTCTAAAACCAGCCCTTTGGTTTGTTCTTCATCAAACAGGTTGCCTTCCAGCCAAACCGTTTCAACTATTCCTTTATTGACTTTCAATTCAATCTTCAGTTTATTATTTTCCAACTGAAATGTATTTCGAAAAACATATTTGGGAGAATAGCCAAAATTCCATTCCCACGTGCCAAATTTTTCCTTCACCAATTTATCAATTTCATAGGTATCTTCCCCGTCAAGTGCATAAAACGAATTACCCGGGTTACTGAGCTGCACATCAAGAAGAAAGCGCGCAAATTCTGCCGTGGTCATTTTTCGTTTCAGGAAAGCGGAAATATTGGCCACTTTACTGCGGTTCGATTCTACTGCCTTGCTTTCGTATTTTCCCGGCTCCACGTAAATAGCTTGCCCCAGGTTTTCGAGATCAGAATTGTATAACAGGGTCCCGTGGTGCAACACCCGGTTTTTATACACATGCTCGGCATTCCCCGAAATTTTAAGACCATTAACCAGCAGATCATTCCGACCTGAGGTAGTAGCTTCAATGCCAAGTCGGGACAAGGCTTCCACCACTGGTTTAGTAAACATTTTAAAACTGATTTCCGACGGACTACTCACATTTTTGATGTAGCAAAAATTTACATTCCCGGAATCGTGAAAAACCGTTCCGCCACCCGAAATCCTTCGGGCCACTGTAATATTTTTCTCACGGATGAAGCGATAATTGATCTCTCCCAGGGCATTCTGATGTTTCCCCAAAACTACCGTATCGTGGCTTTGCCAAAGCATAAAAATGTCGTCGGTAGAATTCTTTAGCAGGTATTCTTCGGCGGCCAGGCAAAAATAAGCATTTGTGTTATTGAGATGCATGCAGATCATAGCTGCAATTTACATTTTGTAGAGGAGAAAGTGTAAAAATCGGGGCACAAAAAAACCACACACCTTCCAGTGTATGGTCGTCACGACGTTGCTTGCCGGTATTGTCAGTTTGCGGGTTCCATTTTTAGTTTTACTTCACAGGAAAAAATATCGATCGTTTGCTTTTCTACTTTTTTAGCTTCGTATGAGATATAATTTGCTGAAATGTTGTATTCACCCGGCCTTAGATCTTCAAAAGAAAAGTTACCATCAAAATCGGTATATGCTTTTTTATTTGTTCCCTCAAGTTGTACCTGCACGCCAACAAGTGATTCGCCGGTATTAGCATCGGTAACCGTTCCAAACAAAGTAACAGTTATGGCCTTGTCGGCATTATCAGCGCGATGTTCTTTTTCATCCGCATTAGCAGGGAATAAAACAGCACAAACGAAAAGTAAGCTTAATAAATATTTCATTTCAACCCGAACTTTTATCGGGTCAAAATTACGGTACGGCGATTACACGTGAATTACGTTTTTATTACAATTCGATTAATTAAGACTATGATAAAAATCTTAAAAAGAAACGTCTGCATACCAATGGAAGCAGACGTTTTATGCAGTGTTTAAATAAATTCAGATTTTTTAGAAACTGGTGTAATCTCTTTCGTTAATAACTACACCCATGTCATCGTAGCTTTTCCAAATCCCTGTCTTTTCTCCGTTTTTATAACAGAGCTCATACTTTAAAATCCCTTCGTCGTCCCAAACATACCAATTGCCGTTTTTCTTACCATTTTCGTAAGAAGCTTCTGCAATTTTCACTCCCAGGTTGTTAAATGTCAACCAGGTTCCATCCATTTCGTTGTTACGGTACGAACGAATTTCATTTAGTTTGCCATTCTCGAAATACAACTTGCAGTCGCCATGCTTTTTGCCTTCAAGGAAAGTGGCTTCCATTTTAATGTTGCCATTTTCGTAATACGTTATAAAATTCCCAGAGTACAATTTAGAATCTTGGTAATACAAGCCATCAACTTCCTGCAATTTTTGTGAATAAGCTGTAAGTGCCAAGATCAAAACTCCAACTAACAATGCTAACCTTTTCATGGTTGCCTCCTTTCTTTTTTAGTTTAACTCTGTGTTTATTGATACAAAGTTAAGAATAATTTGAAGCATTGTAATTTATTTGTAACATTAATTTAATTTTTATGAAATATTTATTTAACACAACTGTAATCTGAGATACCCGTGTTGTTCATAAAAAAACTCCGGACTTTCATCCGGAGTTTAAGCTGGAATTAAATTCCAACAGTCGTCAAACACTGCAATTATGTTGACCTTTGTATATTTTTTGCTTATTGAGCAATCATTTTTAACGTTTTCACATCGTTGCCAACCATCACCTTGCCGAAATACATTCCTTTTGGTAACTGATTCGCATTGAATTCAAACTGGTGTGTTCCTTCATATAACTGACCGTTTTGAATCATTTTAATCAACACACCCGACATATTGTAAACCATTATTGCCACTGGTGCTTCATCAACAAGCCTGATTTCGATTGTGGTCCTACCATTAAATGGGTTTGGATAGTTGCTGATTTCGAAATTAGCTTCCTTCACTACGTAATCGATAACCGGTGTGATTGTCCAGTACGATGCATTGTAAACAGGTGATCCTGACATTGGCTGGAAATTGAAATTGCCCGAGTTAAATGGATCTGTAATTTTTGCATCAGCCTGAGCATCCAGCATTTTATTGCGTTTGTCTGTGGTTAGGTACCATGCTTCCAAACCCGCTGCATCGAATACAGTCCCATCTACTTTGTACTGCTCGTTTTCAACTCCGGCAATAATTGTATTGTTCACATTCAGTAAGCCGTCTTTGGCTGCATTCATACTATTGTCCGATTCCATACGTACGCCACGGCCCCAGCCTACAAATAACGCATTGTAAACCTGAAGTTGGGTGCTTCTGCGTAAACGCATCGCTGCTCCGTCTTCGTGGTTCTTCTCCAATTCCACTCCTGCGGACGCAAACGGGCCAAAAGCACTGATATTACTGAACACAGCATGTGTAAATGGGGTGTTCCCTGAACCTGCTGCGTCATTGTCCGATTCAAATGCATTCCCCGTATCGGAGTCTACAATATCCTTGTCGCGAGAGATCAAACCAAACTGAACCATGCCCGAGTAACCGTTGTCCGTATCAAAGTCATCGTCTTCTGTCTTGTACGAAATCAGGTGCTTTGCATTTACAGAACCACCAAACCATTCGTAACCGTCGTCGCCTGAGTACGATACCTGTACATAATCTATGGTGGTGCCGTCCCCTACCGAACACAATGTTAACCCGTTGACTTCCGATCCGGTTGAAATCTCGAAGCCGGGGAATTCTATACGTACATATTTTAATACTCCTGAGTTATCGTGTGGGTCGTTCCCCCCGTAAGGGGATTCGATACCCCCTTCGGCAATCCCTTCGCCTCCGTCGAGGTTGTTAACACCGTAGCCACATAGTACCAAACCGGCCCAGTCACTGTTGCTCCGTAAGCCTGCCCCCTGGTTCGACGTGAAAACAATTGGGGAACTTGAGGTACCTACGGCCATAATCTTACCGCCACGTTCTACGATAAGTGCACTCTTTTCTGTGCTCCGGATTATCGTTCCGGATTCTACCGTAAGTGTGGCGCCTGCATCTACATATACCCAGCCGTCGAGTTTGACCACCCCACTCCAGGTTTCATCCGAGGCAATGTGTGTTCCTGTACTGCGCGAAAACTGCCCGTTACCTTTGGTGGCGGTGGCTGTCGGGTAAGCTGCATCAATAGGGTTCCATTCGGCCCAGCCTGCCGTCCAGTCGGTTGAACCGTCAAATGCCCCTACATAACTCACTTGTTCGAAGAAGTTGTTGTCGATCGAAGCTTCCATATCTCCGTTCGGATTTTCTTCTGTCCAGTAAGAGGCATTAAATACAGGGGATCCCGGAGCAGGAGAAAAGTCAAAATTAAAGTATGCAAAAGGGGCTACAATTTTTGCATCAGCCTGAGCATCCAGCATTTTATTGCGTTTGTCTGTGGTTAGGTACCATGCTTCCAAACCCGCTGCATCGAATACAGTCCCATCTACTTTGTACTGCTCGTTTTCAACTCCGGCAATAATTGTATTGTTCACATTCAGTAAGCCGTCTTTGGCTGCATTCATACTATTGTCCGATTCCATACGTACGCCACGGCCCCAGCCTACAAATAACGCATTGTAAACCTGAAGTTGGGTGCTTCTGCGTAAACGCATCGCTGCTCCGTCTTCGTGGTTCTTCTCCAATTCCACTCCTGCGGACGCAAACGGGCCAAAAGCACTGATATTACTGAACACAGCATGTGTAAATGGGGTGTTCCCTGAACCTGCTGCGTCATTGTCCGATTCAAATGCATTCCCCGTATCGGAGTCTACAATATCCTTGTCGCGAGAGATCAAACCAAACTGAACCATGCCCGAGTAACCGTTGTCCGTATCAAAGTCATCGTCTTCTGTCTTGTACGAAATCAGGTGCTTTGCATTTACAGAACCACCAAACCATTCGTAACCGTCGTCGCCTGAGTACGATACCTGTACATAATCTATGGTGGTGCCGTCCCCTACCGAACACAATGTTAACCCGTTGACTTCCGATCCGGTTGAAATCTCGAAGCCGGGGAATTCTATACGTACATATTTTAATACTCCTGAGTTATCGTGTGGGTCGTTCCCCCCGTAAGGGGATTCGATACCCCCTTCGGCAATCCCTTCGCCTCCGTCGAGGTTGTTAACACCGTAGCCACATAGTACCAAACCGGCCCAGTCACTGTTGCTCCGTAAGCCTGCCCCCTGGTTCGACGTGAAAACAATTGGGGAACTTGAGGTACCTACGGCCATAATCTTACCGCCACGTTCTACGATAAGTGCACTCTTTTCTGTGCTCCGGATTATCGTTCCGGATTCTACCGTAAGTGTGGCGCCTGCATCTACATATACCCAGCCGTCGAGTTTGACCACCCCACTCCAGGTTTCATCCGAGGCAATGTGTGTTCCTGTACTGCGCGAAAACTGCCCGTTACCTTTGGTGGCGGTGGCTGTCGGGTAAGCTGCATCAATAGGGTTCCATTCGGCCCAGCCTGCCGTCCAGTCGGTTGAACCGTCAAATGCCCCTACATAACTCACTTGTTCGAAGAATGAGTTATCAATAGATTGAGCGCTAAGCCCCAATACTATTAAAAAAGAAGCCGAAATAGAGAGTAAAAAATTTTTCATAGTCTTCATTTTTAAAATTATTTATGCAAATTCAATTACGATTAGAGTTTATATAGGATAGTAAAAGAGAATTGCCTGTTTGGTAAATATTTCAAGGTATTTAATTCTTTAGATTCATCCGATCCGTAGTATTGTGCAAAGCGAACGGGGTCGTTCAAAATATCTTTTACCCCGGCTTTAACCGAAAAGCGGTCTCCAATATTTTTCTGAACTGTCAGATCAAGAGAATTTCTTGGTAATTCCCAGGTGTGAGGATTAACAGGAGTTCCAACGTAAGCAATACGTTTTCCAATTTTGTTGTATGATACATTTACAACAACACCGTTATTTTCTCCCGCATAATTGACACCCAGATTTATGATATATGGCGATTGACCCTGCATGATCCTGGTTTTTTCGCGAGCGAAAGCCAATTCGGTATCAATCTCACTTTTGATCAGCGAAGTATTAAAAATCAGCGTAATGTCTTTTAAGAAACCGAAGAAGCCTGCTGAAGAACCAAACTCCGACAATCTTTTTCGAATATCAACTTCGACCCCCATACTATAAGCGTTTTCAGTATTAAAAGGTTTGTAGTCGTATCCTGTCCCAGCCGGAATTAAGAATACCTCGATAGGATTCGTAAAGTCTTTGTAAAACCCTGCAACTGAAATGATCTCTCCCTGATTTGGGTACCATTCGTAGCGAATATCGTAGTTTTTAATGTAAGCACTTCTCAAATCTTCATTTCCGTGAACCAACACAAACATATCAAAATCCTGGTAGTCGAAATTCGACATTTCCCTGAATTCGGGACGGTTAACTGTTTGCCCGTATGAAGCTCGTAATACATGCTTTTCGGTGATGTTATACGTTAAATTAACGGAAGGGAAAAAGGTGGTGGTATCACGCACAATATCAAATAATTCAGGAGTATCTGTTGGCTCGTAGAAATCGGTTATTTCCCGATGGAATTTCTCAACACGTACACCGCCCGACACACTAAATTTTGGAGTAACCGGAATAAACAAATTGATATATCCTGCCACAATTTCGTCTTCGGCATTATAACTATCCTTGGCGCGTGTATTATCGCGGTACGAAAGTCCGTGCTTATTATACGGGGGTGTTTCGTCGAAAAAGAAGTTTTCGGGCTGCATAATATCTGATACCGGCTGGAAAAAATCGATAGGTGGATTACGCAATGCGACAGTGCCTATTAAACGGGATCCGAATTCGCGTGTTTTTTGCTCGTAAAAAAATCCGGTTTTTGCCTTCCAGGGAGTTTCCGATCCAAAGAGTTTGAAGTTATGTTCCAAATCAGCTTTTGCATCGTAAATATCTTCTTTCATATTCAACCATAATCTTCCTCCCAAATAGGCATTCGGAACGTTTTGAATACGCATAAAATAATTTCCGAAGTTCTCGCTGTCCCCATTATCTTCAAATGCGTATGTAACCCGACGGTTATCCGGCTGATCAGTTTTTGTCAAACCGTAACCGGCCATCCACTTAAATTTCGTGCGTTCCTGGTTGAAAATCTGTTCTCCGGCGAGTTGCGCTGAGTATACCAAACGGTTTTCAAACTTCAAATCATGAAGCCGGAGTGTTTCAACATTGTAATAGTTTACACCGTTTCTAATATTGGTAGAATTTACACCTGTATTGTTAAAGAAGTTGCGGAATTCGAGTTTCTGATTTTTGCCGTAAATAATGTTCCAGTTAAAGATGACACCCAATTTGGCTGTTTGTTTCGATCGTTCGTCCTTGAAATCAAAATCCTTGGTAACAATTCCGGTTCCTTCATCGTAGCCCTGATATTCCAAACGATCTCTTTGGGTGTAATCGCTCGCATAGCTGTAATTAACAGCGGTAATATTCCCGATTGAAATTTTACCCAGCAAGAAGCGTCGTTGAGAAGTAACCGAAAAGCTTTGATCAAGAAATGGTTTTTTAGAAACCGTTTCCCAGTTGTTTGAAAACAATTTGGAGACCTTGACTATTTCGGGTGTTTTTTGTAAATAATCATCGACTGTTTCCCAGGTATACAGGTTGGAGAATTCTTCTGAAGAAGGTGTTCCCTTTGGAATACTGCGTGTTCCGTTATCGTACCCCAACCAATCGGTTTTCGAACCTGCGTAGCTGGAAAAGTCGTTGCTAAACGAAGTATTTTGAACGTATTTTGTACCATAAGTAATCACCAGGCTGTTTTCATCGGCAACACTTTTTGTTACAACATCAATGGCAGCTCCGGCGAAATCGGCGGGTAATTCGGGCGATGGGCTTTTATAAATTAAAATGTTGTCAATTAATCCACTGGGGATCGCGTCGAATGAGAAAGCTCTTTTGTCGGCCTCAAAACTTGGCGCCGTTGCATTGTTGAGCATCACCGAATTATACCGTTCTATCAACCCTCTGACAACCACAAAACGACCATCGGTAATCGTAATCCCAGGAACACGACGTATTACTTCGGCAGCGTCTTTGTCCTGGCTACGCGAAATTTGCTGGGCACTTATCCCGTTCACAATCATATTTTGAGCTTTCAGGTTCGATAACATCGACATTTCAGTATCAGTCCTCCGTTTTGCTACCACCTGAACTTCACCAATATCGATGGTTGCAGGAGCTAATGAAATATCAACCTGGGTGTCGCTACCCTCATTTACTTCAACCTGAACAATCTGGGTGTCGTAAGAAATAAATGAAATCACGAGATTGTATTTCCCGGGGTTCACCTTCGGAATTATAAATTCACCATCGAAATTTGTAATTGCCCCTTGTGTGGTTCCTTGAATAAGAATGGTCGATCCAATTAAAGTTTCATTTGTTTTTACATCCGTAATCGTACCTTTAATCGCACTATTCTGCGCATAAAGAGACATGGTAAAGAACAGCAGTAAAAAACCGCTTAGTAAAAATTTCGTCATTTATATAAAAATTGCAGTGATTTGACTTAAAAACCCTGGGTCAAAGGAAGCGGCAAGATGTTACAGATTGATTAAAAATTGTTTAAGTATGGATTACTTTTTCAGAATTCCTGTTTGAAATCATGCAAATCTCTGATATTCTATAATTTAGAAATTATTTGCAGGGAATAATTGAGGGGCCAATCTTAGGGAAAAATTAATATACTTATTATTTCTTCGAAAGAGAAAACATAAACTCTACTCCTTCTTTAGGGCGGTTGCGTACCGATACTCTCCCGTTGTGCAGCATAATGGCATTTTTTACGATTGCCAAACCAAGGCCGGTGCCGCCGGTAGATCTTGAACGACCTTTTTCAACCCTGTAAAAGCGTTCGAAAATTCGTGGAAGATGTTCCTTTGGGATCCCACTGCCCGTGTCTGAAAATGAGAAGTAGTAATAACGCTCGTCCTGGTGATAACACTTAATGTGAATTCTGATACCCGGCCCTCCGTATGTGATAGAATTCTCGACCAGGTTTTGGAACACCGAGAACAACAAAGATTCGTTTCCGTTAATAATTGTTCCTGCACTTACCTCATCGATAAATTCAATCTTGTTGTGTTCAATTTTACTCGAAAAATACTCGTACACATCATTCGTGATTTTTTTAACATCGATACTTTTCATTTCAAACAGTTCGCCGGCATCTTCTATATTATTGATGAGCGAAATATCGTTGATTAACGAGGTTAATCTTTCGGATTGGAAAAAGGCTTTTTCGAGAAAATACTTTTGCTTTTCTTCGGGGATGGGCCAGTTTTCGAGAATGGTTTCGAGGTAGCCACGAATAGAAGAAAGCGGTGTTTTAAGTTCGTGTGCAATGTTCGAGGTAAGTTGTTGTTTCATTAACCTGCGTTTCTCGAGCCGGGTTACATCGGTGATCACAACTTCGAAGCTGTTGTCGGCAAATATAATCGATTGTATTCTAAAGAATTTTTCTTCTTTCGAGACAGTATAGTCCAGTTTAGCCAACGATTCGCCCTGGCCAGGTGTTTTCCCAATGTGCTGGTCAATAAAGTTATTTAGCTTGTTAAACGACGTACTGTCTAACATTTTTTCCAAGGAAATCACTTCCTTTTTTGAGAAAAGATTGACGATCTCGATGAACTTTCCGTTCGACAAAGTCATAATCTTACTTGACGAGAAAAAGGCGATTCCCTCATCAAGTGCATCAAGGTGGTTGAAGAGTTTCTCTTTTTCGTTGGCCAGGTCATCTTTTGTTTTTTTCAGCTTATTGTATATTTCTATAATCTGTGTACTAATTATTCCCAATTCATTTTCAGGGAATTGGGTGTCGTATTCCACTAATTCGTTGTGACCTGCCCTAACCGCAAAGTCTTTAAGCTTGGTAATTGTATCGGATAGTTTAAAGGTAACCCAAACCAAAACAATTCCCACAAGAATAAAAAGCACCACCATGAAAGTGATAAAAATCCGGCTTGTTTTCAGGAAGCTTTTCAGATTTACATCATAAACCAGGGCAGCTCTGACAAAACAATCAGGATATAGACGGGCATAATAATAGAAATCCTGTTTTGTTGTTGCCGATGTACGTATAAATGCACCATTCCCCTCTTTGATGGCTTTTACCACTTCGGGCCGCGCAATATGATTTTCCATCAATGGGTAGTTTTTCACGAAACTATCGTACAATACTTTCCCGTTTTTATCGATGACCGTAATTCGTGTATTGGGTTCGGGTAAGATACTAATAAGTTCGGCAACTCTCGAAACCTCGTTCTTCCCGATCAGATTATTTTGTTGAATAAATTTGTAGGTAACTTCGGTAATATTATCCAGTGTGTTTTCGAGCTGAGAGGTCTTGTATTTTCGTTCGCGTTCGAATTGAAAAACGAGCACTGTTACCGTGAAGAAAACAAAAACGATAATGTAATAGAGAAATATTTCGCCCCTGAAAGACCGTTTCACTGCTTTGCCAAGTATTTGTTTCTATTGAAAACAATAGCCATATCCCGATTTACCCTTGATACTGGCCCCATATTCTCCGATCTTTTTACGAAGTCGTGCAATGTTAACATCTACGTTTCGTTCGGTTACAATCACATCGTCTTTCCAAATGCGTTTTAAAATTTCTTCGCGGCTAATGTATTGCCCCATGTTCTTGGCTAACAACGAAAGTATCTCGAATTCCTTGCGTGTAAGGTTGATGTTTTCGCCACCAATAGTGATGATCTTTTTTTTGAGATCGATTTTTAAATCGCCCACCCCAATTGTGTTTGATTCCTGCCCGGTAACGGTACCCCGTTTTAAAATTGCCTTTATCCTTGCTACAACTTCTTTAATCGAGAAAGGCTTGGCAATATAATCGTCGCCCCCAACATTGAACCCTGTGAGAATATCATTTTCTTCGATTTTGGCAGTCAGAAAAATTATGGGCACTGTAAGTTTAAGCTCTTTCCGAATGGTATTGGCCACCTTATAACCCGAAACGCCTTCCATCATTACATCGAGCAAAATCAAGTCGTAATCCTGGAGATCCTGCTTTAATGCATCCTCGCCCGAGTGCGCAATATCGATTTCAAAACCTTCGCTTTCGAGATTAAACTGAAGAATCTCACAAAGATCTTTTTCGTCATCTACAATAAGTATTCGGTTATTTTCTTCCATAATATTGAGTTGAATCAGGCTTATACCACTCCACAATTATCTTGTTCTGACAAGATGTTAATCAAAGCTTAACGAATGCGAAAAATACTAAAAAATATAGAAATTAACCCGAAGATGAATGATAATAATATGGAAGATAGGCCCTTGTCCTGAATAATCGCCAAAAACCATATCTTCATTGCATTTTTATTACATTTATATTACAATTCGATTACTTTCTAAGTTTCAATTCATTACATATTAATTAATAAAACATGACATTTCGATTAACCTATATATTTGCCGCTAATTCTAAAATGCCATAAAAGAATGAAAAAAACACTGCTGCTGGCCCTGGCGACCTATGCTTTTTTGGGGGCTTCTTCTCAAACCGACACTTTTCAACCATCGGGCAATCCTTTTGCTGTAATATTTGCAAATTTTCACCAGGGAGTTACCTCTGCCTCTGCCTCCGAATCAGCTTTTGAACTGGTACGTGGTTACATTGGTTACGAATATACTTTTAGCCCAAACTTTTATGCCAAAATAAATTTAGATATAGGTAGCCCCGAAGATTTATCGGAATACGCCAAAGCGCGACGTTATGCTTATTTCAAGAATGCTTACTTACGATACAAGCAGAACAGGTTTGAAGCTGAATTTGGTTTGATTGGATTGCGCCAGTATAAACTGATGGAAAATGTTTGGGAACGCCGATACCTAATGAAAACACTGGCCGATGAATATTCGATAGGTGCTTCAGCCGATCTTGGAATGAACCTCCATTATGCTTTTACCGATTTTTG
Organism: Draconibacterium sp.; assembly: GCA_011620585.1. Taxonomy (GTDB): domain Bacteria; phylum Bacteroidota; class Bacteroidia; order Bacteroidales; family Prolixibacteraceae; genus Draconibacterium. Next base: position 32,685 of record WOYV01000130.1, on the reverse strand, counting down.
GGATGTCGACTTTACCATTATGAACGGCGAAGGCTATAACAACGTTCAAACCGATGGAATTTTCAAATATGCTATTGGAAGCACGCTTAAACCCATAAAAAATCTGACCACACGGTGGTACTATGATATGACCAGCGATGAAATGCTGCAATCGACCTATCATATTTTTCTATCGTATGATTTTAAGGCGAAAGCCAACCTTGCCGGCGAAGCGCTTTACCGAACCAAAGAAAAATGGAAAGAAGATCGCAATCGATACGGATTCTCTGTATACGGGAAATACAACATCACATCAAAATACCAGTTGTTCGCACGTTTCGACAGAATGGCATCAAACAAATTGGAAGGTGAAAGCTCGCCGTGGAATCTTGCCAACGACGGTTCGGCCTTTGTGGCCGGTATCCAGTTTCAACCCATAAAAAAAATAAAAATGGCGCTCGATTACCACGACTGGGTCCCTTATGCTGCCAATGGCGAAACCAAAGCTTTTATTTTCTTTGATCTCGAAGTTAAATTGTAAAACCGGTTATCATGCAAAATAAGATATTGATAGTACTTCTGCTAGTCGCCAGCTTTTCATGCCGGAAAAGCGATTACTTTTTGGAAGATAATAACGAAACGATTACCGATGATGGTTTTGGGACAGGAACGGTAACCTGGACTGCCGACAAAGAATATACGCTCGAAGGATTTGTTTTTGTGAACGATGGCCAGGTGCTTACCATTGAAGCAGGTACTGTTATTCGGTTCGAAAGCGGACAGGCAGAAAACGCGAGCGCTTTGATTGTGGCACGCGGAGGAAAAATTGTTGCTGAAGGGACAGAAGATAAACCCATTATTTTTACGTCCTTACTTGACGATCTAAATGGATCGGTTTCAAGAGATATGCGCGGGCTATGGGGAGGCCTGGTTATTCTTGGGAATGCACCCATCAATGTAAGTGGGGGTGAAGCATCGATCGAAGGAATTGCGCTTGCCGAACCCCGGGGTATTTATGGAGGAATAGATGAAGCGGATAACTCGGGAGTACTAAAATATGTTTCCATTCGGCATGGAGGAACCAACATTGGAGACGGCAATGAAATAAATGGCTTAACACTGGGCGGCGTTGGAAACCAGACACAAATCGATTATGTGGAAGTAATATCGAATGAAGATGATGGCATTGAAATTTTCGGCGGAACGGTTAACCTTAAACATATGGTTGTTTCGGGTTGCGGAGACGACCTCTTCGATTATGACCTGGGGTGGTCGGGCAACGGACAATTTTGGCTGGGGGTACAGGAAGATCTTCCGGGCGACCATCTAATTGAAGCCGGCGGAGGGGTTGATCCGGTTTATGGCTTGCCCAATTCGCTCCCCAACTTGTTCAATCTTACGTTAATCGGCAGCGGCAAATCAAGCGCTGGCGCCTGTTCTATCTTTGAAAAGAATGCTGGTGGGTTAATTGCGAATTCCGTTTTTATAAATAAAAATAAAGGGATCGTCGTTGAAGTAACCGACCAGCAGCACGACAGTTACAACCAATGGAAAAATGGGAAACTGGCCATCAAAAACAACGTATTTTTCGAAGTGGCTTCTTCAACACCCGAAACCATCTTTAAATTATCGGGTTTGTTTTCTCCTGAGATCGAAAATGAATGGGCTGCTGCTTTTAACACATCAAAAAATGAAATCAAAGATCCGTTGATCGATTTTACCTCCGGAAGCTTTATGCCAGGGGAAAAAGTAAAAGGCGAGATGTTCGAATATCCGCTTCCCTGGTTTCAGATAGTTGATTTTAAAGGGGCCTTTGGCGAAGATGACTGGATACAGGGCTGGACGCTGCTATACAATTTATAGCACGAATCAGTATTTTTTCAGGGATGACTGTTTTGCTTGTTTTTGTCTCCCGTTTCTCCATCATTATTCTTCGTAATATGTCATGCGTTTGATCCGGAAATTTTATCCGTATCGAATAAGATTCCTTTATCCATCTTTTCAGAACAGATGGTAATTCATTTGCATTATTCGCAACGCTAATCCCCATATCAGCTAGCATGGCGGCGTTACAAGCTTGCTCATATTGGTTTTTCATGGGAATTACACACAGTTTTTTACCCAAAAAGATAGCTTCAGACGGAGCTTCGAAACCAGCGTTGCACAGTAAACCACTACAATTAACAAACGAATCATGAAACCCATCGAGTGAAACCGGAGAAAACCTAATATTATCAATCTGATATTCGTGACGGCATTTTTTCGAAAAGACTTCCCATTTTACTTCTGCGAACCGGCTCAATAGTTTCTCAATCATTGCATCGCTGTATGCAGGCAAATACACCGTGTAATGATCTTTGTTGCGTGGGGATGCATTTCGGATGGATGAACGGATAACAGGGGTAAAATGATAAAAATCCAAAGCCCTGAAATGAAACCCGTAGTTTACTTTGGCAGGGGCATAATATTTTAAAATTATCCGGGCGATGAAATTGTCTTTCGGAGGACGAGGCGCCAATGGATGCAATACTGCAGACTGATGGCTGACCGACACACACCTAATGCCTTTTAAACGACAGGCCCAGGCCGAAACAGGCTCAAAATCATTCAGAACCAGATCATATGTTTCTACCGGCACCTGCAATATATCCCGCAACAAACCGAAGGGCCTGGATTTAAAAACTGTTTGCCAATAATCAACACCGCCCTTTTTCCCAAACATAAAACTAAGTCCGTAAAACTTATATTTTACCTCGAATGGCAAGTTAATATCTCCCTGGATACCGCTAACCAAAATATCTACTTCGCCAAATTTTTGTAAGTGCGGAATGATTTCTGTTGCCCGGGCCAAGTGGCCGTTTCCGGTTCCCTGAATAGCATATAAAATTTTCACGATGAAATGGATATTGCGTTTTGAAATGTTAGTTCTTCCAGGAGCGTTTGGTAAATCAATCGTTCCGCTGGAATTTCCGAATCTTCATTCGATTCTTCGGTTTCAACATCACTGTGTGTATACAAATGCCACTGGTTGTGATAAAATTCGGCTGCGGTAAAATGTTCCACCCAGTCGCCACAGTTAATATAACGGATCTGGCAGCCTGAAACTTCAATGTTCTTAATTTTTGGAAGGTGTGTGTGCCCGCAAATCACTTCGTGGTACCCCTGCGAAACAGCCGACTTGGCCAACTGACTTTCGAACTTCGAAGGTGCCGCCTTTTCTTTCACCAGGTTTTTCTTCAGGCTTTTATAAATGATTATTTCCTTCTTCCCCAGCGACCTTAGTATCCGGTTCAGGGCTTTGTTGGCGAGGGTCAGCAAACCGTAAAGCGCGGCTCCGAACCTGGCCAGCCCTTTTGAATTGTGGATAATATCGTCAAAAATATCGCCATGGAAAATCCAGGTTTTACGTGCATCGTGGTGAAAAATATACTGGTTCACGATTTCGAGCTGTCCTACTTTTGTTCCGCTAAACTTTCGAAGAAATTCATCGTGATTGCCGGTAATGTAAATCATCCGTGCTCCCTTCTCCATCATTTTTATGAGCTGGCGGATCACTTTCAGATGACTTTTGGGGAAATAATTTCTTGTGAAACGCCATGAATCGATAATGTCTCCGTTTAGTACCAGAATTTCAGGCTGAATAGATTTGAGATAACCCAATATCTGTTTCGGTTTACATGCATGGGTTGCCAAATGCAAGTCAGAAATAACTGAAACTTCGATCTGTCTCTTATTCATACAATTCCGAAGATATTGCACAAAGTAACGGTATTGATGTTAAGTGCCCGTTACAGTAAAATTAAGATTGAAATAATTTTATAAGGCAGTTATTTAGTAAAAAGCGCCTCAATCTTTTCCCAGGAAAGGTATTTGTAATTCTGGCTTAGAAGAGTTTCACCGTTGTAATTATAACCGTCCTGCACAACAAAAATCCCTTTGGGATAATCTTTCCCAAGCGACACATTACTCACATCTATTCCGTCCGTTTCTTCCACCCCGTCGATATTGCCGTCCACAATCCTGAAACTTCCGACATATCGGTTATTGCCTTGTCGCTCGAAAACGGCATACGAATAATTTCCCTGCGAAGAAGCTATCAGGTAGCCATTTACGCTATCGGTTGGATAAATGGTCAACCCTTCAATGTCGTAACTGATATTCGGATTTTCTTCTGAGCTGAGCGTAATAATTTTACCATTATTCGTTCCTGTTGGTTCGGCATCGAATTTATGAATGCCGGCTACTTCTTCGCCGAGGTAAAGAATTCTGTTTTCATCATCGGCAACCATTCCTTCGGTTTGTGTTTCCACGTGAAAAGTGCGCACAATCTTCGCACCTACCTTTTTTCCTTCAGGGATCAACTCCCATTGCTCCACTTCTCCGGCCTTACTGTTTATGAAAACAAAATATTTGCCGCTTGCCGGACTTTTGTACATACACAAGCCATACACATCATCGGCCATTTCCGATGTTATGGCCCTACTGTGGATCGAATCCAAAACGCCGCCTTCAGCAATTTTATACAAGGAGATGGAGTGCGATGAACGGTTACTTGATGCAAGAATATCGATAGTATCGGCGCCAAGAACAAAACCATAGCGCAAATCGCAGTTGTTCATTTCACCATCGGGATAATAATTCAAGAGGTTGCCGTTCAGATCATAGGTAGCTAAACCGCCTTTTTTGTCGGTACCTATCACTACCGATTGCATGGCATCGACAGGATTTGTCCAAATGGCAGGATCATCCGCCGAATCGTCGTTTTTCCCGCGAGGGGTTGGTTCTGTTTCTGTTGTTGCCGAAACCAGATTTTTAATGTGTTCGCCGGCTTTACGTGAGCCTTCGCTGGGACGGTCGACAGAGCACGATACGACAAAAACACCAAAACACAGGATTAAAATTTTTGAAAAAGCCTTACGCTGCATATTTGTTAATTTTTGAAAATTAAGAATCTATAATCAGGTAATTTGGATTAAAACTCCCTGAACCTAAGTATCCAGTAAAATTCCTCTAATTGATCAATGTTTTGTCAATTTGAATTTCAATTTGTAGTTTTTTAACTCCTCTTCCGAATATTTTTCTAAAGCGTTTTCAGGAATTTCAGTCCGCCATTTTATTTGGTCTAATTCGCCGCCTTCCTTAAACTTGTTTTTTCCGCTGACATTTTTGCTGATGATAAAATGGTCGTATAAATCGCCGGCAACTGTGAACGACTTGAATTCAAGTTTATCGCTGTTGATTGAAATATGTTGGTACAACTGAGTCATAGATGCCATGCGGTCGCTCCAGAAACTAGTATTCAAACCATACATTTTTGGCCCTGAAACCGAAACCACATATAGCGGGGCATTTTTACCTTTTGCCATCACATTTTCGGTATTAAAACCACGGCAATACGTATGGTCGTGACCGGCAAGCACCAAATCGACATTGTATTTTTCGAGAATTGGTTGTACTGCATTTCGGTAACGTTCGTTGTTTCGGCCCTGCGAGCAGGAATAAATGGGATAGTGTGTAAAAACCACCGTCCAGCGGTTTGGATTTGAAGCCAATGTTTTTTCCAGCCAGCCGAGTACGAGGGTGCTGTCTTCAGGATAATTTCCGAGAGATGGCGAATCGAGTGACACAAACCGCACTCCCTGGTAATCGAAAAAGTAGTTGCGGTTTTTGTATTTCTCTGAAGGTGTATTTTCAGGCATTTGGTAAATCTGGTTCCAGTGTTTTGAAAAAGTGCGCGATTTACCCTCGTTACTGTCAAATTCGTGATTACCGGGCGTTACAATACTGGGCATTGTTCCGAAAATCCAGTCTCCGGCGTAAAAAAATTCGCGCCAGTATTCTTCATTGCTACGGCTTACAATGTCACCGGCAAAAAGCATAAAATCAGATCCGGGGAAATGGGAATATGCTTGACGCAAAGTGCGTGAACCCAGCGATTTGATGTCGTTCTGCACATCGCCATGATAAATAAATGAAAATGGTTTGGCGGTGGCCGACGAAGTTTTGAACTGAAACCATTCGCTCCAGTTTTTACCATCGCCCACGCGATAGGCATATTTTGTTTCGGTCTGAAGGTTTTCGAATATTACTTTATGTCCCATCGAGGTCTGGCTACCCTCTTCCCATGGCGAATTTGTTCCAGTAACTTTCATCACTTTATCGTCAAATTTGGGCGAAGCATCGAGGATTGCAATTTCGCCAACACTTTCTGTAATTTCATATGCTGTTCTCCACGAAACAGTGCGCGAGGTTGCCCGGTCGCCCGAAATCGAAAGCATCAACCTGTCAGGGAAAATAGTGGGTTCAAAATTTGCATATTGCAAGTTCTGGGCGGGTAAGCCCGAAAACACACATAATAAAAGAGTAATTAATAGTAAAGACTTCATGAGATAATTATTTTATTTATTTGAATTCAACAGCACCTAAATCAGGCTTTTTCCCATTAAATAAGGCGCCTGAAATTTTTAAAACACGTTTGTTGTTTACGTTTAAGTATTTTTCTCCAGCATCAATGCATGGACTGCCGGCGAGTGGCACAAATGAACCTCCATTTAATCCAGGTTCTACTTCTAAAAGATTGGAACGAAATATTGCATGCTCGCTTAATTCCAGCAAATTGTTATTTCCGTTCTGAAAAAATAAATTATTGGCAACAACCGATTTTTTTCCAAAACGCTTAAAACCACCCAGCTTATTGTTCAAGACCACATTGTTCATTGCAAAAATAGTGTTTCCGCCTGTGGCTCCCACTTGGTTGTCGGAGAGAGTATTGTTGTAGAAATAAACCAATTCGTCCAGGGTTGAAGCGCCATTGGTGTTTTCTTTAGTATTTGTTCCTTCCATACAGCCAAGCCCAACTTTGCAACTTTCAATAATGTTGTGGTGAATATTAAATTCCTTTCCTGTAAAAATATCGTACGAAATAAGCTGGATACCCGCATTTTTACTTCCGGTAATAATGTTGTTCCGTATCTCGTATTTAATATTCTGGTTTGGATATTCATACAACCGAATCTCAATGCCATCGTCATTACTGCTGAAAATTTTATTGTATTCTACAATAATATCGCTTCCCACGTGCCCCCCGCCTTTTCTGATGTCAAGATCAATGCCATCGTCTTTATCATTTTTAATCGTATTATAACCGGCATAACCACCGCCTGATCCCTCGAAACTGATGGCGTCTTTGTTATCCACAAAATAATTGTTTCTAACGGTAACAATTGCATTAATATCAAGCGGATGGTCACCATTAATGATTTTGAGTCCGCTGATTTCTACGCCATCTGCTTTGATGATGAAGATATTTTTATTTCCGGCATCAATTATCGTTTTCTCAATTTTTGATTTATCATCGTCCAGTTTCCATTCCGAAGTAATTACAATCCTTTTGTCAATTGAGATTTCACTTTCGTTGTAAATTCCAGGCGCAATTACAATATAATCGTCATTTTTTGCATTTGTTACAGCCTGGGCAATCGATGAAAAGTCTGATGGGACCCGAATGATATTACCTTTTCCCTTTTTTTGCGAATAACCAGAGGCAAAACAAATTTGATAATGGGTTATTGAAAATAAAAGCAACACAATCGTTAAAATAAATTTCATATAACTTTTTTAATAATTTATATTTATCAAGAATAATATGAAAACCGACCGTATCTCCCTAAAAAAGAAACGGTTGATCTTCATTTTCGTGATATTAAATTCTGTTCAAAAGATGTTGAATTTCAAACCTGCCTGAATCCTGGTTCCGTTTTCAAGCGACGAATATGTATATTCCGGTTTCCACTGATAAGTACGTTGTAATTCGTTTAACAGGTTGTTAGCTGAGGCAAAAAGTACAAGTTTTTTAGTAATAAAGATGTCGATGTTGGCATCGAGATACGAAACCTTGTCGTAGTAAACATCATACTGTTCGGTTTGTCCGTTGCTGGTTAAAAAGTCTGACGTGTAGTTGTATGATAAGCGGGCGCTGAAAAGTTTGTTATCGTAAGCCAGCGACGCGTTGAGAATGTCTTCGGCCGTACCTGAAAGTTCATATTCATTATCTTTATTATCGACCCAGTTGTGCGTAAAGTTGGCGTAAACACTAAAATTGCTTAATACACCAGGCAGGAAATCGAGTTTTTTCTGAAAAGCTACTTCCACACCAAAAAGGTTGGCATTTCCACCGTTTCCGGGTGTAAAACTTTCAAAATCTTTGCCGCTTGCTTTATTGTATCGTTTCCTGTAATCTGCTTTTTGTGCATCGGTATTATCGGTACGGGCGTCAATTTCATCGGGGGTTGGCAAATACGGCGAAACTTCCTCCCAGGGTAAAACATCAATTATCTGAACTTCATAATCTTGAATATTTTTCATAAAAACTCCTGCTGAAAGCAAGCCTGTTGAACCGAGATAATATTCACCTAACAGGTCGAAGTTATTTGCCAGAGTTGGTTTAATATCAGGATTTCCAAAAAAGATTTCCATGTCGTTAATATCGCACTTTGTGTACGGAACAATATCGCGATAATTGGGGCGGCTGATGGTTTTTGTGTACGCCAGGCGAAATACACTTTTTGGGGTAGGCGTGTATTTCAGGTGAACGCCCGGAAGTATCGAAATATAGTCTTGGTTGGCGCTTACTTCGTCAAAGGTTTCAGCGCGTTCGAAATACTCGAACCCATGATAATTTACTTGGGTTTGCTCAAGCCTTAACCCGGCCAACAGGCTCAATTTATCGCCAAGTTTTTGCGTTGACATTACATATCCGCTGTAAATGTCTTCTGATGCGGTATAGCCATCAGCAATTTCAGAATTATACAACGTTACTATTTTCCATCTGTCGGTTGGGCCGTCGTAGCTTGTATTTTGTTGTCCCACCCAATCGGCTGTTACCGACTGGCCAACGGAATAATTTGAATTATTAAAGGCTGAACTTACATCTTCCATATTTTGGGCAAATTCGCTCCACATCCATTTCCAGTTAAAAACGCCCGGCGATTCGGGGTCATTATCCAGAGGTTTCCATTTAACCCGGCCAAGCGTTTTACGACTTTTATCCATCGTACGGGCTTTGGCGCCAAATTTCAGTTTGTTTTCGTATTTCCCTTGAATTATTGGGAGTTCAAAATCAACCTGATAGAGTAACTGATCTACATTCGAACGCCTTTCGCGGCCTTTAAAACCGTCCAGCTCCCAAGTGTCAACCCGGTTTTCATCGATATCAGCCGATGTTCTGCCTGCTATTTGCTGAGAGACATTATCAATTCCAAATCCTTTGTCGAGCCCAAGATAACGTGGATCGGAAAAATCCATCACAACTGTTTTCTCATTATAGCTTTGTAATTCAAAATCACGTGAATCCGGTTCATCTTCAATAGTTTTAATGTATGCAAATTTCCAGTTGGCTTTTACAACACCCAGAATATGTTCGCCTTCGAAACCCCAGTTATAAATCTTTTTATGAATTAAATCGCCACCTTTTTCGTTACCTCCGGCATACACGTGACGTTCAAGTTCAGGATGAAATGTAGGATTCATTGGATCGTAATTAACATACATTGCTCCTGAATTGTCGTCAATTCCATCGTTATTTTCGTCTAAAATAATATACGGCTTTCCAGTGGTATCATTTACTCCGTCGCCGTTGGCATCGATGTCAGAATCGATTTCATCTTCAAAAGCTTCAGCATCATCAAAAACCTGTTCAAAACTTTTAATATCGTTGTATTCATCCGTCATCAACCAGTTTCCTTTGTAGCCGCCGCCAATATCGTCGATTCGGAGGGTGTAGGTTTTACGCCAGTCTTTGTAATCGTTGAAAATACCGGTGAATGCAATCGAATGGTTATCATTAAATTTAAAGTCCAGTCCCAATGTGTAACTCTGTCGAAGACGTTCCATCAAAGTTTGTTCAATATTCAGGTATTTTGGAACAAAATATTCGGTATTCCCAACCATGGTTGGTTCCCAAGAAGAGTTGTGTTTATTGGAACCCAGTTTCTGGTCGTAAACTGATGCTGAACCAATTACCCCAAACTTATCGTTGAAATAGCGATCTCCGAAAATTACATTCCCATTCACTTGTGGATCGCTGGTTAAAAAGTTGTATCCGGTTGCAGCAGAAACTGACAGACGTTTTGAATAAGGAGCTTTTCGGGTGACAAGGTTCACCGCACCTCCAATGGCATCACCATCCATATCGGGGGTAATTGCCTTACTTACTTCAATAGCCTGTACCATATCTGCCGGGATGGCATCAACACCTACTGCGCGGTTGTCGCCGGTTCCGGGCATGGCTGTGCCGTTGATTGAAATTGTGCTTTTTGAAGGATCAGTACCCCGGATACTAATTAATTTTGCTTCACCCTGGTCATACTGAACATGGATCCCGGGAATACGTTTTAAAGCATCGCCAATATTAGGGTCGGGGAAACTGCCCACCTGATCCGATGATATCACGTTTATTATACTCGGTGCATTTAATTGCTGGTTTAGCGCTTTTAAAACTCCACCGGCGCTTCCTTTTACCACAACTTCTCCAATAATTTCATTATCGGAAAGCTGAAAATCGAGCGATACAGAAGCCCCTTCTTTAACTGATACTTCCTTTTCTACCGGTTTAAAGCCAACATACGATACAGTAACAATGTAATTACCCTTGCTTAAGCCAAGTATCCTGTATACCCCATCGTTGTCGGTAACCACACCTTTGTTCAGAGATTTGATAAATACTGCAGCTCCTGGAAGAGGAAGATCTTCAGAGTCGACTATTCTACCAATAATTGCTCCCCGATTCCCGTCATTGTCATTTTCGGCAAAACCAGTAATTGAACTCATCAGAAATAACATCCATAAAAACAATGTAAATTTTTTCATATAATTAGTTGTTTTGGTAATTCTTAGATCAAATAAGCCTCCATTAATAACCTCGTATTACAATTTTGATTCTGTACGTTTCTAAATAAATATTGCCTTTTTCGCCTAAGAGTTTTATTCCTTTTCAACAGCAAAGAAAATTAATATCGAACCAGAAATAGCTCACATTTTATTAATTTGCGATTACGATAATTTTACATTTTGGATGTGATTATTACACCTTTGTTACATAAAAAAAAGTCCTGCACAATGCGCAGGACTTTCCCATATCTGGGTTCAATTAATTACTTTTTGGTAAGCGAATAGGGAACAAAATCGCGGTGTGATTTTACCATGCTAATGGTATTAACAACAGATTTGTTGTTATCGTAGATTGAAATCAATAAATCAATTTTTTTGATTACAGAATTCCATTTTCATAAATCAGCAATCAATTTGACAGGCTTGCCAAACAGTTTAGGGAGTTTATGAATGGGAAGCAGTAGTTTGGAAAATGATCAGGAGAAAAAATGACCTTAAGAGAAATGACCAATCCATTACTTTAGCTCCCGGATTTTCTGAAAGAACACGATCAGACTACCAAACTCATGCTGAAATTACCTCCAGTTCCTGGTATTCAACCTTCATTTTTCCCTTACACTTTTCAGAAATTGCAATTAGCCGTGCCTCGGTATATTCTTTATAAAATTCGGACTTCGCCGGGTCGAAAATGGAAACCAGAAGATCAAGATTTGTCCAAAGTATTTGATCATTTGTATTTATTAGTTCCATGATCCTTATCTCTGATTCGTTTTTACGATCGAGGGCGGCATTCAATTCATTTATCGAAAACTCAAAATTGCGTTTGGCTGTTTTAAGTAAGGCGAGTTCACTTTCGAGAGAATTTATTGAAATACCATGAAGTCGTTCGGCGGAATTAATGGTTGACACACAAAGGTCTATTAATTCACGATCGTCAGAATTTGTAGAACCTGGCTTGAAAAGATTCAATTTCTCCATTAGTGCCTTATCCTCCATGTTATTAGTAAAATCGCAGATAACATTCTGTATTGAACGGGCCAAATCAATAACAATCTTTCGACTATTGTCCAGGGTAAACGAAAGTCCAGGCTCTTCTATGCCAGTTTCAGAGCTGAGCTCCTGCATTTCCAGATTGTTGTTTTTAAATTGGGTAAACGCCCAGTTTAAGGTTTTTATATCGGTCCACAATGCGGCATTTTCTTCCATTACAGTTTGAACCAAATGAAGCATGCTAATTTTATCCTTTTGACTTATTTTTATAGAATAATCCATTTCTTTCCTATTTTGATAGCAAATCTTACTATTTTGGGATTAAGAGCTTATTAAAAAAAATGATTGCGTAACGTTAAAAATGGCTCGACAGTTAATGATCTGGTAAGCAGAAACGATTGGAATAAAAAATGACCGATAAATCATAAGGTATTAATAATCTTTCTGCGTTTATCATTTTTGTTCTGTCTTACCGTTTTTTCTCCCTGCTTCCTCATCATATTTTCTGCTCTTTTGTTTATCAGCAAAACCGCTTCCTTGAATGAGTCGATGTTGCGTTTGACATCTTTTATTTTGTAATTGGGTTCAGCCTGATCGAAAAGATGTACTGACGACTGATTGGAATATTTACCAGGATTTAACGGAGTTACCTTATGTTGCAGTGCGTCGAAAACAAACTCTTTGTGCACAGCAATTACGTATTCCAAATCCGATTTATCGAATTTCACTTCATAGAAACGGGCATAAAGTATGTATATTTTACCGTTTGGCATCCCAAAGAAATACACCGGAAGGGGGGTGTGTATCAAGGATGTATTTGACTTATGCAGTAACTTGGCAAAGGATTCCATACGATTCTAATAATTTAAACAATCCCTTCGACCTTTCAAAGTTAGCCATTATGATTTTGTGTTAATTAAGCTACCATTAAAAGTTGGTTACAATTCAAATAAATTAGTTACTAAACGAACTAAGGACATGATTTTACGATCCAACAATCACGAAATGATTCCTCAATAAATTTTAGCCACAACTTTAATTCATAAACTTATGATGGCCTTTGAAGTTTGGGAAAATAGAGGTTTTACTTTTTTTCAGAGTACAGTACAAAATCGCGGTGTGATTTTACCATGTTAATGGTATGTAACAACAGATTTTTAGTTTCGCTGTTGATATTGAAATATAACATCGAATTCCGTGTATTTACGTTTTGTTCCTTGATTCGTTTGATTTGTACTTTTTCGTTTTTATACAACTTTTCAAAAATTAGATCCCTCTTTTTAACCAGCGAATCAATTTCAGCGAATTTGTCTTCACTTACTATTTGCAAAGCCAAATCGAAGAAGTCCTGGATCCCTGAAACCAGTTCCGACAATTCTGCTTCCTGTTGCGTATTAAAAGGTTTGTGGTTATTATCGAGGTGCTCAAACAAAGGATTCGTCAGGAAATTAAGTGCGTGGGCAATTTCGCGCTGATAATCGACAACCTGAACATAGAAATGCCCGGAATCGACATGGTTTTCAATTTTTGACAGTATCGTTAAAATTTTGTTTTTTAACTTTTTTGATTTTGTATTCAACTCGTCTTTGAGTCCAAGGCCTTTTCTTAATTCTCCCAGGTCTTCGTTTAAAAAAGCGTGTAGGCTAATTGCATATATTTTGCTGCCCGATTCGATAGCCTGAACACAATGTTTTCGACTTTTATTAACTACTTTATCTACTTCGTCGTCTTCTTCAAATGGTTGGACTTCATTGGCTTTAACCTTCTCACGACGTTTTCTGAAAATGAGTTGTGTCCGAAGTACCATAAATATCGCGATGGCAATAAAAACAAAGATGAATATTTTTCCACCTAAAGAAATTAATGCGGCAATTACACCCGAAACGGTTAAAGCGATTAACGCAGTTAAGAACCACCCCCCAATTACGGCAAAAACACCGGAAATTCGGTAAACCGCACTTTCGCGGTCCCAGGCACGGTCGGAAAGTGAAGAACCCATAGCTACCATGAAAGTTACATAGGTTGTCGACAAAGGCAGCTTCATTGATGTTGCCAGCGCAATAAGAATACTGGCCACCACCAGGTTTACCGAAGCCCGAAGTTTATCAAATGCCGGTGTATTTAAGTCGCCGGCGGGGCCGAGTAAAACCGGAGTAAAACGTCTTTGCAGCGCTGTACTTATTACTGTAGGGATTACTTTTTCAATTCGCTGATTGAAACGCATTGAACTTCGAACCAATAACCTGGCAACCAGTGAAGAACCAAAACGTTCCATCCCTTCCGATTGCCGGCCAAGGTTCACTTCCGTTTCGGTAACTGCCTGGGCTTTTTTTGAAAGGATGAGGGTAAGTACCATAATTAAACCCGAAATCAGCAACATATAAACCGGGGTGCTTGCTTTTCCGGCCAGCATTTCCATCGAAAAACTCTCCGGCGATATTCCTCCTGCTGCCCGCCACGCTTCAAACGATGTAAAGCCTGCCACCGGTACACCAATAAAGTTCACAAGGTCGTTACCGGCAAATGCCATGGCCAAAGCGAATGTTCCTGCCAGCACAATCAGTTTCAGAATATCTATTTTAAATAGCCGGCTTAATACCTGGATAATAAAGGTCCAGCCGGCAAAACTCCCCAATAAAACCAGTAAGGTATTTTGTTTGATCCATTCTTCAAGTGTTTCTCCACTTTCAAGCGGAAGTTCGGAAAACGACGAACCGTGAATACCTTTTACCAACATAAAATATGTAATGGCAGTAATGGCGATACCTCCGTATGCCGAGCCAAAATATTTAAGCGATTTTTTGTATTCAAACGAAAAGAGTAAGCGTGTAATATACATCACAATAGCTCCAACTGTAAACGCAATAAAAACCGAAAGCAAAATCCCGAAAATAATGGCGAGCGCTTTTTCGGAATTAATGTATTTCGATAACTCCATAAATACCATTCCACCCGCCATTTTTATTTTTACTACAGAAACAGCCACAGCAGAACCAAGTAGTTCAAAAACAATCGAAACAGTTGTAGATGTGGGCATCCCAAAGGTATTAAACATATCGAGCAGGATCACATCTGTGATCATTACCGACAAAAAGATTACCATGATTTCGGCAAAGTAGAACTGATCGGGATGAAAAATTCCTTTTCGGGCCACCTCCATCATTCCGTTCGAAAAAGTAGCACCAATTAACACTCCCAAACTTGCCACTAAAAAAATTACCCACTTTGGGGCAGCTTTTGAACCAATCGCTGAATTTAAAAAATTAACTGCGTCATTACTGACACCAACAATCAGATCGGAGATAGACAATGCAAATAAAACTATCGTCAGAATGAGGTAGAATTTTTCCATTATAGGTTATTGAATATGCTCTTTAATGCGGCCAAAGAATTGTCTTTTGTTTGATTTTTATTAGTCGGAACAAAGGTGAACCAAAGAGATTACAAATTGATTGCATTATTATTACATCTTTATTACTTTGGGCTAATACTAAACACACAAATCACTATATTTCTGAGAGTTACAAGATCATTTAACCTGGAGCCATCAAACAAAAAGCCGGGCAATAATTGCCCGGCTTTCATATGCCCCTTATGTGATATTTATTTCAATTGCCGGGTAAACAGAATAAAGTCGCGTTGCGCTTTTACAAGGTTTACGGTGTGTAACAATAATTGCTCAATTTCAGAAAGCATTTTAAAGAACAATTGTGAGTTCCGTGTATTAACCAGTTTATTTTTTATTCGTTTGATCTGGTTCTTCTCCATTTTCTTAAGCATGTCGATGATCGCATCACGCTCTTTGATTAGGCTGGTGAGTTCATCAAAATTTTCTTCCTTCACCACATGTAAAGTGTAATTAAAGAACGAATCAATTTTTGCAAGTAAATTGGTAAAATTAGTGGTTTGCTCCTGAACAAATGGTTTGTGATTATTTTCCACATGTTTCACCATAGGATCCAGCATGAAATGAACGGCATGTGCCATTTCGCGCTGATGTTCGATCATTTGTACATAATAATGACTGGTATCGAGTGTGCCTCCGGTGATTTTCGATATCGTACTATACACTTTTTCCTTGTTCCGTTTCGATTTTTTCGAGAAGGTTTCACAAGCTTCCTGTGCAGTACGTAAACCTATGCGGTCTTCATTTAAAAAGCTTTCAATTCCCAGGGTCAGAACCTGGTTGCTCGACACAATGGCTTTTACCACCTGTTTAGAGCTTTTTTCAATAATCTGCTCGTTGGCGTCGGCAACGTTAATGTCTTCTTCTTCCTCGTCCGCCCTGCTTTTTTCGCGTTTTTTAAAGAAGATTTGAGTACGGATTACCATAAAAATAGCGATGGCAATAAAAACAAAAATCATAAAGTTGCCACTTAACGCAATTAGTAATGCAATCAACGCAGAAACAATAAAAGCAATTAAAGCGGTTAGAAACCAACCTCCGATTACCGAAAATACGCCTGAAATACGATACACAGCGGTTTCCCGGTCCCAGGCACGGTCGGCCAACGAAGTACCCATGGCAACCATAAATGTTACGTAAGTGGTTGAAAGCGGCAGCTTCAGAGATGTTCCCAATGCAATCAGAATACTGGCGACTACCAAATTAACGGCTGCACGTACTTTATCAAATGCGGGTGCATCGTCGTCGTTTTCATTATAATACGAATGCGGCTCGAACCTCGACTGTATAGTGCGTGTAAGTGCTGTGGGGACAACACGTGCCAGCTTTGCATTGAAATTAGTGGATGCACGTACCAAAAACCTGGCAGCCATTGATGAACCAAATCTTTCTGCTCCCTCATTTTGCCTCGCAAGATTTATTTCGGTTTGGGTTACTGTCCTTGCTTTTTTTGATAAAATTAAAGTTATTACCATTATTAAGCCAGAGATTAATAACATGTAGGCAGGTGTGCTAACCTTACCCGACAACATGGCCATTCCAAAGCTTCCCGGATCTTGTGCACCTGCTGTTATCCAGGCTTTAAAAGAACTAAAACCAGCCAGGGGTACGCCAATAAAATTCACCAAATCGTTTCCGGCAAAAGCCATGGCAAGGGCAAAAGTTCCAACCAATACCACTATCTTAAGAATCTTAACCTTAAATATCCAATTTAAAAGCTGCATGATAATGGTCCAGAAGAAAAAACTGTAAACCATGATCATAAAAGTATTTTTCGCAAACCAGTCGGATAATGTACCTCCGCTTTCCAACTCAATTTCGGCAAACGAAGAACCGTGTAACCCTTTGATCAGCATAAAATAAGTGATTGCCGAAATCGCCAAACCTCCAAAAATAGCGCCTGCGTATTTCATGGGGCCGCGATAACGAAACGTAAAAACCATGCGCGAGAGATACATGACAAGCGCCCCCACGGTGAAGGCAATAAAGACCGAAACAAGTATTCCCGAAATTATGGCCAGCGCCTTTCCAGAGTTAATGTACTGCGCCAGTTCCATTACAATCGATCCACCTGCTGATTTGATCTTTACCGCAGAAACAGCGACTGCCGATCCCAGCAATTCAAATACGATGGAAACCGTCGTCGATGTGGGCATTCCAAAAGTATTGAACATATCAAGCAGGATCACATCAGTGATCATTACCGCCAGAAAGATCACCATGATCTCGGAGAAATAGAACATTTCGGGATGAAAAATCCCTTTTCGCGCAACCTCCATCATTCCGTTCGAAAAAGTAGCACCAACCAAAACCCCCAAACTGGCCATTAAAAAAATTACCCACTTGGGCGCGGCTTTCGAGCCAATCGCAGAATTCAGGAAATTCACAGCATCGTTACTTACCCCAACAATTAAATCAGAAAAAGCAAGGGCAAAAAGAACGATTACAAGAATCAAATAAAATTTTTCCATTATGCAGTATTTATTGACAGCTATCTGTAAGTATTCTGCCGCGAAGCTTCAAGCCTATTTCCTGAGTAGCCGGCAGTATTGAAGAAAATTTGAGTGCGGATAAAATGGATCAGCATTTCTGTATTTACATTTTCCCGTTCGATCGTTAAGTTTCGTTGCTAAAATTAAAGACTTCAGTTTATTTACAAAATAATATTTCAAAATATTCCTTTCCTTTTTTTTTCTTCTCCTGTTTTGAAGAAAAAGAGATTTCATTTCACCTTCAGGCGGCAAATTTATAAGCTCTCCCTGAAGTGTTTGTACAGTCAACATTAAAAAAACATTACCCCAGCATGAAATTACTGTTAATCAATAAGTAAGCCTGTTTTAATACTTTGCTGCTGCTTTATCTTCGCAGCTGACAAAATTACTATATTTAAAACGCTCAAGTGAATAAAATAAAATTGAAAACCTACTCGTCGAGATTTTTGTCATTGGTGGTATCAGTTATACTAACTCTGCTGGTGTTCGGAATGATGATGGCGGTCAGGAATTATAAGCTGCCGGTCATTGTGATTGTAATCGCGGCAATCTTGTTTTTTGTAGCAGCCCATTTTTCGATCCTGTTCATTCTTCGGAAATATATTATCGACCGGATCAAGCCGATTTATAATACCATCCGCGACCTTCCTCTAAGTGGAAAACGTTTAGACGAACAATTGCTCGACCCCAACAGTTTACTACTGAATGTAAAAAACGAAGTGGAAGAATGGGCCAAAACCCAGTTAAAGGAAATTGAAAGGCTAAAAGAACTGGAGAAATACCGTAAAGATTTTGTGGGGAATGTTTCACACGAGCTGAAAACACCCATTTTCAATATTCAGGGTTATGTACTCACGTTACTGGAGGGCGGTTTGGATGACCCAAAAATAAACAAACTTTACCTGAAGCGGACCGAAAAAAGTATCGACCGAATGGTTTCGATCGTGGAAGATCTGGAGTCTATCACAAAACTCGAATCGGGTGAATTAACACTGAATATGACCCGTTTCGACATTATAAAAACTGCTGAAGAAGTAATCGAGATGGAACACTGGCAGGCTCAGGAAAACAAAATCAGTGTGGAGATCCTGCACAAACCCGAACGCCCCATTTATGTGCGTGCCGATAAAAAACGTATTTTGGAAGTGTTAACCAACCTGGTTGTAAACGGAATAAAATACAGTAGAAAAAAAGGCTTTGTACATGTGTCGTTTCACGATCTTGAAGACCACATTATTGTGGAAGTTACCGATAACGGGATCGGGATTGACAAAAAAGACCTGCCACGAATTTTCGAGCGCTTTTTCAGGGTGGACAAATCGCGTTCGCGCGAACAGGGCGGCACCGGGCTTGGTTTATCCATTGTGAAACATATTATTGAAGCACATAACCAATCGATAAATGTTCGTAGTGTACTCGACCAGGGTACCTCCTTTAATTTTACGCTTGAAAAAGCAAAATAATCGCCTAACTTTGTGATTATTCTAAGTGTAAACAAACATTAATGGTTTCTTTACAAGTGTTGGTTACCTTTACCTCAATTTAAGTATTATGAGCGAGAATCAGTTTAAAGTTTTATTGGTAGATGATGAGTTGGATATTCTTGAATTTCTGAGCTACAATCTCGAAAAAGAAGGCTACGAAGTATTTACCGCCAAAAATGGTTTGGAAGCGCTTAAAATTGCCGAACAGGAAGTTCCCCACCTGATTATTCTCGATGTAATGATGCCTGAAATGGATGGGATTACAGCCTGCGAAGAGTTGCGTAAAATGCCTGCGCTTAGCAGTACCGTAATTGCTTTCCTTACAGCCCGTGGCGAAGATTACTCGCAAATTGCCGGTTTCGAAGCCGGGGCCGACGATTACATTACCAAACCTGTTCGCCCAAAAGTGCTGGTTAGCCGCGTAAAAGCTTTGTTAAAAAGAACCGGCGAAGCTACTGCACCCGTTGTCGAGGTGATTGATACCAATATCATTTCTATTGGAAACCTGGTCATCGACAAAGAACGTTACCTGATCAGAATCGACGATATCGAAATGATCCTTCCCCGCAAAGAATTTGAATTGCTTTCATTGTTGGTTTCAAAACCCGGAAAAGTTTTCACGCGTGAAGAAATTTATTTCTCGGTTTGGGGCGATAATGTGGTGGTTGGCGACCGTACCATCGACGTACACATTCGCAAACTTCGCGAAAAAATCGGCAACAACCATATCAAAACGCTGAAAGGGATCGGGTATAAGTTTGTTGAGTAAACTTAAACAAAGTACACTACTCCGTACAAAATCAGAAAACCCAGAACATATCCGGCAACAATTTGCCAGATATCGTGTTTGTTTTGCGCCAGTCGCGCGGTACCAACCAGTCCCGAAACCACGACGATAACCAGCAAAGCATAAACCGGGTTCATTCCTTTTCGGAACGAAAGTGCAAAAAAGGTACCTGCCAGACTTCCCATCGTAGCCATGTGAATACTGATTTTCCATTTAAAGGAAATAAGAAGCAGTGCAATAATTACCAGAATACTGGCCAGCATAAATAGTTTCAACACGGGAAAAATACTGATCCGTCCAAGCAAAACAAAACCGAAATAGTAAAATACCGACGCTGCCAGTTGTGGTATAATTCGATCGGTACTTTTGGGCATGTTTATATCGAAGCGTGGGTTGAGCGCCATCAACGAAACAGTAAGCAAGGGCAAAATACAGGTAGTAAAAAATACCACTAAAAGAATAAAACGCTTGGCCTCCCACGAAAGCATCGAAAAATAAAAACCCGAGTTAAGCAAAAGTAACATACCCATTGTGGGGATTAAAACCGGATGGAAAATAATGGAGATTACCCTGGCTAATTTTTCATTCATATCATAGTTCTTTGCGCAAACGAGCTACGGGGATATCGAGCTGCTCACGGTATTTTGCCACAGTACGGCGGGCAATGTTATATGATTTCTTTTTCAGGATAGCAGCCAGTTTCTCGTCGGTTAGCGGCTTACGCTTGTCCTCGTTTTCAATACAATCCTGTAGTATTTTTTTGATCTCGCGGGTCGATACCTCTTCGCCATCGTCTTTTTGCATTCCTTCCGAAAAGAAATACTTGAGGGGGTAAATTCCAAAATGGGTTTGAATATATTTACTGTTCGAAACCCTTGAAATAGTTGAGATATCGAGATTGGTGCGTTCGGCTATGTCTTTCAGGATCATTGGTTTCAGCTTGGTTTCGTCGCCATCCTGGAAAAATTCCTCTTGAAAACTAATGATTTCCAGCATGGTCAGCAACAGGGTAGTTTGGCGTTGCTGAATGGCATCGATAAACCACTTGGCCGAATCGATTTTTTGTTTTACAAACAACAGCGCTTCCTTGTCGTTTTTCTTTGCCTTCTGGTTTTTACTCATCGTGCGCAGCATGTCCTGGTAGGTATCGTTTATCCTGAGCTCAGGAACATTTCGCTGATTGAGCGAAAGACTCAGTTCGCCATCGATATTCTCGAGAATAAAATCGGGGACAATGTGTTGATTGGCCTTGTTAAGCGGGTTACTATATGAACTTCCGGGTTTCGGGTTCAATTTCAAAATATGTGCGATGCTGTCTTTGAGCTCTTGGTCGCTCAATTCTAGCTTGCTTTGTATTTTCTCGTAATGCTTTTTAGTGAATTCGTTAAAAAAATCTTTTACAATGGTCCTGGCCAGTACAAAATCTTTCCCATCATTTCGCTGAAGCTGAAGCAGCAAACATTCGCGAAGGTCGCGGGCCCCTACTCCCGGGGGATCGAAATCCTGGATAACAGCAAGTATTTTTTCCAACTCTTCTTCACGCACATCCATGTTGAGATTAAACGCAATGTCGTCGCTGATCGACATCAGATCGCGACGCAGGTAGCCGTCCTCGTCAATGTTGCCCAGCACATATTCTGCCAGTTGCCGTTCTTCTTCCGAGAGGCCGGTCAAACTCAATTGTTCCTGTAGCGATTCATGAAACGAGGTTCCAACCGAAAAAGGAATATCGATGTATTTATCGTCTTTCGAATAGTTATTTGTATTCAGCCTGTAGGTCGGGATCTCATCGTCCTCGTAGTAGTCATCCAGGCTAAACTCGTCATTGTCAGCATCTGCCCCGTTATCGTTATCCTCGTAATCCGGATCATTCTCTGCTTCCGGGGTGTCTGATTCAAGTTCCAGAACAGGATTTTCCTCCAACTCTTTTTTGATGCGTTGCTCGAGTTGCATAGTGGGTATCTCCAGGAGCTTGATCACCTGAATTTGCTGAGGAGACAGCTTCTGTAGCAGCTTTTGTTGTAATGTTAATTTTTGCTCCATACCCCAATGGTTAACACCGTAAATTTAATACTTTTTTGGAGCAAAACTTCCAATGTTGTTAGAACTCGGCATTTTTAGGTGTCCGTGGGAAAGCGATCACGTCGCGAATATTTCCCATGCCCGTGATAAACAGAATAAAACGTTCGAAACCCAGACCAAATCCGGAGTGAACTACGGACCCAAAACGGCGTGTATCGAGGTACCACCACATTTCATCGGTTGGAATATTCATCTCGTTCATTCGGGTTTCGAGCTTTTCAAGATTTTCTTCGCGTTGCGAACCGCCAATAATTTCTCCGATTTGCGGAAACAGCACATCCATGGCACGAACAGTTTTGCCATCCTCGTTCTGTTTCATGTAAAATGCTTTAATGTCCTTCGGGTAATCGGTAAGGATTACCGGGCATTTGAAATGTTTCTCCACGAGATAGCGTTCGTGTTCGCTCTGCAAGTCGATGCCCCACTCAACCGGAAATTGGAACTGGTTTTTCTTGTATGGTTTCGAATTTTTCAGAATTTCAATGGCTTCAGTGTAGGTGATCCGGATAAAATCGTTGTTCAGAACAAACTGAAGTTTTTCAATCAGTGGCATTGATCGCTGGTCCTGTGGTTTGTCTTTTTCTTCCTGTTCGAGTCGTTGCGCAAGGAATTCAAGGTCGTCGATGCAATTATCCAAAACATATTTAATACACGATTTCAGGAATTCTTCGGCCAGGTCCATGTTGTCTTTCAAATCGTAAAATGCCATTTCGGGTTCAATCATCCAAAACTCTGCCAAATGGCGGGTTGTATTTGAATTTTCTGCCCTGAACGTTGGCCCAAAGGTATAAATCTCGCCTAAAGCCATGGCCCCCAGTTCGCCCTCTAATTGTCCTGAAACTGTGAGGTTGGTTGGGCGGCCAAAAAAGTCCTGGGAATAATCGATAGAACCATCTTCGTTAAGTGGTGGATTTTTAGGGTCCAGGGTGGAAACCCGGAACATCTGTCCGGCACCTTCAGCATCGCTGGCAGTGATGATTGGAGTATGCAGGTAGTTAAACCCTTTTTCGTTAAAATATTTATGAATGGCAAATGCGATGGCATGGCGAAGACGGAAAACCGCACCAAATGTACTGGTACGAAAACGCAGGTGAGCATTCTCGCGCAGGAATTCGAGCGTGTGGCGTTTGGCCTGGATCGGAAATTTGTCCGGGTCGGCTTTCCCCAGCAAGTCGATCTGTTTGGCAACCAGTTCGATGTTCTGTCCGCTTCCGGCCGACTCGGCCAACACCCCGGTTACTGCCAGCGCTGCTCCAGTATTGATGTCGCGGATCAAGGCTTCATCAAAACTTTCAACATCAACCACTACCTGAAGATTATGAATGGTTGAACCATCGTTCAATGCGATAAAATTTACGTTTTTACTTCCGCGTTTTGTTCGTACCCAACCTTTGGCAACTACTTCGTTGCCTGCTTTCCCATTCTTCAGGATCTCTTTTACTTTTAAACGTGTCATGATGTTTTTTTTCTCTTAAACCTTTTCTTTAGTTAACTTATTGGAAATGATTTATTTTACTTCCGTATTTAACCTTTATAAGCCTACTAAATTAAGCCTACAAATTTAGTTTTTATTGGCAATTATCGGTACATAAGCATGATTTTCAGGTATTTTTTAATACTGAACTGAGAATGCATAAAAAGCCGTCCATCGGTTGACAGACAGCTTTAAATCACCCACTCAACTATATTGTCTTATTTTCCGTACCTGTTCCCAGCCTGATTTCCTGAAGAGATACTCTGTGTACTGTTGCAAGCGCCTGTTCCGTTTGAACCAGAATATGCATTATTACCTTTCCCCCCATTTCCATCAGAACCAATGCCCTGCCCATGTTTACCATTGGGTTGACTTAAAATTTCAGCAAAGGCTGCTTCAGATATAATTTGTGGTTCATACTTTTCACCTAAAGCTGCCAACACATTTACAAATGCCCCCAAATGGCTTTCAGACCCCCTCAATAAGTTTCCATATACCCGCAAAATGGTCTCGTTCGTGGTTTCTGCAATCAATCGTTGCAGATCGGCAATGTCGTATTCTTCGATAAATGCACCCACTTTAAGAGCATCGGCCAAACTAGTGCTTCCCTGTGCAGTTAAGTCGGAATAAAGTGTTTTATAAAGATCGGCGGTAAATTCGCCTACTTCTGCCTGGGCGGGGTCAACCAACCCAAATCCATTGATCAGGTATAAAACAGCCCTGGAGTGTGCGTCCT
This sequence comes from Draconibacterium sp., assembly GCA_011620585.1. Taxonomy (GTDB): domain Bacteria; phylum Bacteroidota; class Bacteroidia; order Bacteroidales; family Prolixibacteraceae; genus Draconibacterium. The sequence continues at coordinate 8,368 of WOYV01000130.1, read as the reverse complement.
CGCTTTCCGAGATATTGTTAAATACAAAGTATTCGTAGGTTTCGTAGAAATAAATATAAACATCATGCGCCAGTTTTTCCTCTTCGCGCATTTCGAGTAATCCGGCTACTTCGTCTTCGGTGAGTGTTGCTGTGAAATCGCAACTGTCGCCCGGAGCGGCTGCCAGTTCGGTACTTTTAATATCGTCCGACGTGGTCAGTACGCTATCAATGCCGTCTTCTTTTTCTGAACAGGCTGCAAAAAATAGTGCGAATCCTGCTAATGTTACAAATGCTAATTTTGTCTTCATAATTGAAAATTAAAATGTTAATAATGATTTGTTTTCCAATCCGGCAAGATGGCAAATCAGTATTGTTCTAGTTGTATATGCAAGTTCCCCTTCTTGCGTTTTGGTTCCAGCCCCTGTTTCCACGGCTATTCATCTGCCGGGCCCCGTTACACGAATTTCCCCGTGCATACTGGCAACCCTGTCCGTAATACCGGCCATTTCCGCCTCTGTTTCCAACGTTTTGATTAGGTCCGTAAGCGCCAGCAGGATGTAACTGATCGTATTGAATTTGCTGATCTTCTGTTAATAGAGCTTTCACTGCATTTCGGTGAGCTTCAACCGTTTTTAGCATGGTTGTCCTGATTTCGCTTTTTTCAACAGCATCAGTAGCCGAGCGACGTTGGGTCCGTAATTCATCCATCGTTTCCCAGTGTTTTTCATCCATTTCCTGAATCTGGCTTTGTTGTTCTGCCGTTAACCCCGCAATACGGGTCAAACAGTATCTGTTTTGTTCGTTAATACTGTTGTTTCCATTTCTCCAGCCTTGTCCAAATACCGAACCGGCGGTTACTACCAGGGCAAAAAACACCCAGGCAAACTTTTGTAATCTGCTTGTTTTCATTGTGTTACAATTTTAATGATTAAAATTCCTGCAATTTCAGTTCTGTCGTTACAGAACCATTTTTGATTAATTATTATTTATTTCATCTAGTCCACCCTCCCCTGAACCTTCGACCTCGCTGTGGAAGATCAACTTCGTCTTTCGATTTAGAAACGCTAAGAAAAATCTCTTTCAGTTTCTCCTGCTGAGTGCTATCGCAAACGGCTTTCATTTTCAGGTAATAATCCATGGTAATTTCTTTCAGTTCGGAATGAAGTTCTCCAACTTTCCTGGCTATCGAATCAAGTTTTTCTTGAGAAGGCGGGTTTTTACCCATCTCTTCTACCATTTCAATCCGTAAATGTTCCAGTTCATCCGATTCGCGGCGCGCGCTCCTGTTATACTCGCGGTTTAACTCGCGGAATACTTCCAACTGGTTCTGATTCAGATTAAGTTGGTCTCTGAAAAACCGGGCACGCTGTTCTGATGGCAATTCAATTTGTTCTTCTACAGCGGCGTCGGCTGCCTTTTTATCCTGATGTTCGTGATACCAGAACGACATTGCCATCGAAAGGTTTGTTGCCACCAGGATCACAATTACCCAAATCAGGATACGATATGTATTTCTTGTGATCATGGCTAATCGAGTAAGAATATTTCAATTGGCTCGGCATCCAAATCGTTCCAATATGGAATCAGTTCCTGTTCTGCTACCACATTCACTGATTTTGAAGAGCTCGTATTCCCCAACCTGATACCGCCGTAAATTCCGAATAAAAGGATAATCGAAAAAGCAACAGGTTGCAACACACGAACGAGCACCGGCCTGTGTGCCACCTGGTTTTCAGCTTCTACCTGATTTTCGAGTTTTGCTTTAACGCGGGTATAAAAGAACGGGGTGATTTCCGGATTTTTATCCGTATCCAAAATACTGAGCGTCGCTTTCATTTCCTGGGCAAAAAGAACACAGTTGGGGCAAATGTCCAGGTGTTCGTGAACCGCTTTCATCTCTGCTCCCGAAAGCTCTTTTTCAAGAAAGAAAATCAGTTTTTTTTGTACAACCTGGCAATTCATTGTTTTTCAGTATTTAATTATCTGACACTTTCAATTCGTAAAACTTGTGCTTACATACACTTTTTTTTGTAACACTTATGCAATTTTTTTTGTAAATTCTTTTTTGCCCTGAACAGGAGCGACTCAACCGAAGATACCGACATTTCCATCACTTCTGAAATTTCCTGGTACGAAAGTTCTTCGTATTTGCTCAAGGTAAAAGCCACTTTCTGATTTTCGGGCAAGCTATTGATGGCCCCGTGCAGAATGATTGCCCGCTGTTTGTTCTCCAGGTCGTATTCAGGTTGATCAACTTTCGACGACTCAAGCTGCAACAATTGCCTGTTTTTGGCTTCTACTTCACTCTCGACGGATTGGAACCATTTGTGCTTTTTGTTATCGCGGATGTGATTCAACGAACGGTTTACAGCAATCCGGTAAAGCCAGGTTGAAAGCTTTGCATCGGCCCTGAAACTATCCACATTTCGATACACTTCGACAAATACATCCTGTGCGATATCTTCTGCATCTTCGCGGTTGCGCACCATTCCATAGCAGGTGTTCACTACCAGTTTCTGATAGTTTTCAACAAGTCTCCGAAAGGCATTCTCGTTACCTTGCTTTAATTGTTCGATGATTTCGGTATCCGGCATCTGCACGTGAAAATTACTACAATTACGGCCCTCTGAAAATTATTTACTGATCAAATCGTATATATCACGCGGAACTACGTTGTTGTTGTCTCCGATCGTTTTTAAAGTCTGGCCTTCTTCTGCTTGTATATGATTAGCCTCCAAAATGTTTAGTATTTCATCAGTACCTTTATTTAACTCTCTGGCAAAGTCTTCGACAGTTTTACGCCCCACTCCCGATCCCTGCATTTCATTTCCCAAGTTTTTCGAAATAATCTCATACAGCTCAGCGGGCGTCATCCGGTTGGCGTTTGCAATTTCCTGTAAAGTTTGAACAGTTGCATTTTTGTACCTGATTTTGTGATTATCCAGCTTTCGGGTCATTACATCCAGTGAATCGATTTTAAGTTGATAGGCAAGTTCAGACAAAGTCAATAATTCGGCATGTGGAACGGGCGCCTGTTCTTCAACTTTTTCCCACGAATTGGTAAAGTTCTCACCCAATGCCATCACATTCTTAAAAGGCGGCAAGGAATAAAAGGTTCCTAAAAAAACCGCGATGATCAATATTGTGGCAAAAAGAAATTCAAATCTCTTATTAAACCCACTGACTGATTTCGAGCGGATATAATAAACAAAGGCTCTCCAGTTTGCCGAGAACAAGTGAAAAATCGATAATATGATAAAACCAAATGAAAAAATGGTGTGGATAGACTGCCATTCTTCTTTGGTGATTCCCCATAATTTCCAGCTTACCCAGTGGGCATATCGGCCTGGAGGAGAAACATAGAGGATGAAACCAGAGACCAGGAGGATCAACATCATGTAGCTTAATCCAAAACTTATGAAGGCCCGCCAGCTAAATTTTTGGTTCATGTCGAGCATATGTTTAAAGTTATTATGCGTATGACACGAATCGAAAAAGAAACTTGCGTTGCCCGGAAAACTTTATTTTGTCTTAAAGATCATTTTAAATTTTGCCGCATTTTCCACTTCAGCTTTACTGAACGGATCGGCATGGTACTGGTTATGGATATACATTTCGGTTTGATCGAGGTAAAAATCGCTGGCCGGTATTCCACTTGTTCCTGTTGGGATGACGGTTTCTGAACGATCCCAATCCTGAGTGTCGAAAATATGCCGTTCCGATGCACCGTGATTAGTTTTATACAAGTTGGCGAACGGATACGAATACGGACAAACCGTGTGGTAACTGCCGGGCACTTCGAATGGGCCACGATTCAGTTTCAACACTTTATCCAGTACATCAACCACTCCCAACGGGTGAGCCACTGTAAAACTGTGCAATTTGCTCCAGTTCCACTGCTCCACATCCGTACCAAGTTGTGCCGAAAGTTCGGCCACGGTTTCTTTAAAAGCCTGAACAACAAGGTCGTCGAAGTTTTCCGTTTTGTCGGTTTGAACATTATCAATCCATTCTGATTGCTTGTTATTTGCGAGGACATTGATCATCAGGTTTTCGAGCAACATTCGCTCCCCCTGGATAGCTTTAAACAGCTCGGGCGAAAGATCATCTTTTACAAGGTCGAACATCGAGATGCGGTACAAAACTTCAAATATCGAGGCAGCCTGGCTTTCGCGGGTAAGAGTGTAATCCCAATTCCTGAGTTTATCAATGGCTTGTTTTTCGGTGGCGTTCCAGTCCGAAATATTTTTAAGCGAAGCAAGATAAACCTGGGTCATTTGTTCGGCTGTTTTCGATTTGAAATCGCTTTGCATGGCTTTAAAATCATCGATGCTTAACTTCTCTTTTGCTTCGAGCATCTCACGAATGCGGTCGATGCGGCTTGGCGTTGCAAACCAGTGACTTATGTAGTGCGGGTAATCGTTTGAAACAGTTTTGTTGTTGGCCGACGAAACATAGCCTCGTTCCGGGTTAAATTCGAAGGGTAGCTCTTCAAAAGGCGCCAATCCTTTCCAGTCGTATTTACTGCTGTCGCCCGGGTAAATTTCGATACCTGAGCCTTCGCGTATTGGAAGTCCGGCGCTGCATTGCAGGCCAATGTTTCCATCTATATCGGCGTAAACCACATTTTGGCTAACCGAAATAAAAGTGCTTGCCGCGTTGCGGAAATCGCTCCAGTTACGCGCCCTGTTTAACAGATATACCGATTTGATCTCGTTACTCTGTTCATTCCCCAACCAACGGATGGATAGTGGAGTTTCCTTTTCGCTTTTAAATCCGTTCACCATCGGGCCACGGTGAGTAAAACGGAGCTTTTTATGAATTTCTTCTCCTTCTTTTGTTTTGATAACCACGTCTTTTATATCGAAATTTCTCCACTCGCCATCATACAAATACTGAGTGGTATCTTTATTAATTTTTTCGGCATAAAAATCGAGATCGTCCACCATCACGTTGGTCATTCCCCAGGCAATCCGATCATTGTGCCCGGCAATCACAAAAGGCTGTCCGGGAAGCACCACGCCCGCCACATTAACTTTTCCATCCACAACCTGGTGCATTTGGTACCAAATCCCCGGGGCAAACAAACCCAGGTGCATATCATTAGCCATCAAAGGCATTCCCGATGTGCTTTTTTTCCCTGAAACCGCCCAGTTGTTACTCCCGCTAAAAATTTCGGCCCCCAGGTTTCTTAGGTTTTCGCTGGCCGACAAAATTGTGTTGGCAGCCTGTATTTTAATCTTGCCAAATTCGGGATAAACTGTGGTTTTATGCTTATCCAGACCGGGAATCATTTCTGCAATTTTTTCATCCGAAATTTCGCTGCGCAAACGATGCAAAAAATATTCGGTTCCCCAACCGGCCGACAGGTCCCACGACAGGTACCCAATTAGGTTTATCGAATGCAACGGTTCCCAGAAATCAGGAGAATAACCCAAAACTTTAAACTCGGGTGGCAGCGGATACTTCATGATATACCAATTCACACCTTCCGAAAAAGCTTGCAGCGCGGCTTTGATTTCCGGATCGGTCTGTGCCAGTATTTTCTCTGACTTTTCCTGAATACGCAAAGCACGCATCAACAGGTCGGTATTGGCCTGGTCTTTCCCAAGAATTTCAGACAAACGCCCCTGTGTTACCCGCCGCAGCAAATCCATCTGCCACAGGCGGTCCTGCGCCATGGCAAAACCTACAGCCCGGTATAAATCTTCTTCGTTTTGCGCATAAATATGCGGGACACCGTGTTCGTCGCGAAAAACATCGACGTCATTTTTTAATTCCCGGAGGACAAGGTACTGGTTATAATCGGGCACAGCAGCCGTTTTCAGGTAGCGTAAAAATATGGCTCCGGCAACGATTACCAACACCACAAGAATCAGAAGTCCAAGCAAAATACGTTTCAGTGTTTTCATAAATCAGTATTTAAAAAGAAAAGGTTGGTCTGTATCAATTTCAAATATTTATATATTTAGAGCTATAAATTTAAGTTAAAACCTATAGTATGAAAAAATTAGCCACTCTTTTTTTTCTTTGTGTTTATGCCCTCAGTTCGTATGCACAGGAAGCCGATAAAATTGTTGGGATCTGGTGGAACGATGAAAAAACTACAAAGATACAGGTGGAGAAAGTAGACGGAAAATATAGTGGGACCATCGTTTATATGATTCCTGAAAAATATGAAAACGGCCAGCCTCCCAAAGACGACCCAAAATCAGGAAAAACATACGATTGCTACGGCTGGCTTGAAAATGATGACCTTTTAAAACTTAAAGGTTTTGTGGCCGGCATGCGCTGGCTGGGCCGAAGCTCGGAGTGGTACCGGACAAGCTTATAGTTGGCGTTGCAGCCACAGCGAAAAATACCAATCGCTTAAATAAACCCCCTTTTGCTGGATAAGAAAACCTTTTTCCAACAGTGAATTAATAGCTGTTCTGACAGAACTGGTAGACCCCAGTGAATAGGCTTGAATAAACGCTGAACCATAGGGTTTTTCAACTATCCCCTGGTGAGCAATAGCCTGTAATAACTGGAACTGAAAAGAAGTTAACAACTCGCGGTAATTATAGTAAACAACTTCATTCTCTTGTAGTATTTCAGTAAGTTTATCTTCTGCTGATTCTCTGGTTATCAAATCATTGCCATCGGCAAAAAGTTTATGGCACAAATACTGAACGTTGTATGTGATTCCCCGGTTCAATTCGTAAAGATAACTCGCTGTTTCAGGAACTATTTTAATATTATTAGCTGCGAATTTATTGACAATGAAAGCACTGTATTCCGCTTTTTGAATGGCATCGAGGTACAGGGTTTCAGTGCTATTGTAGAAAGGTCGCGAGTATGAATTGAACATCGATAATAAGATACCGGTCTGGCTTCCACTAAAAATAAAACTGGTATTTATATCCTTTTGTATCTCGCTCCTTAACAGCGCTTCAACATTTTTCTCGGGGTATTTTGTTACTTGTTGAAACTCATCGAAGATCACAACCAGCTTCTTCTCCGAATCCCGGATATACTCGAAAAGAAGACTCAAGGATTTTTCTTTCTCTGAAGTAGTTCCAATACTGAGCTCCAAATTTGGGGAACCACTGTGCGGATCGATGGAAAACTTTGGTTTAAAGGCCGAAAAAAAGTTAGTCAGCTTTCGTATCACCTTTTCAGAAAATGGTTCGAGATGGTTTAAAACTGCATTCGAAAGTATCCGAATGAAGTCGGACATGGAAAGAGTTGGATAAATATCGATATAAATAAATGTTGCTTCATCTTGCTGCAAAAACATAAGGTGTTTCAACAGGGACGTTTTTCCCATTCGCCGCTCCGAAATAAGCGTTAGGTTTCGCGAATTTTCAATCGATTGAATAATTCTTTTGGTTTCATTTTCTCTGTCGCAAAAAAATTCGGGACGTTCGTATCCGCTCATTAAAAATGGATTCATAATTATTGCGTTTTTTACATTGCGTAAATTACAACATTTTTTCTGAAATAAAAATCATCAATACCGGTTGTAATTGTTCAATATAATAGGCTTTTTAAGATATTGCGCAACATGCGCTGTGTATATTGCGCTTTATCTTACCCTGAAACCTGGACATCAAGTCCGGCAGCGCGAACACGTTCTGCAATTTGGTTGAGTTCTTCCAGGGGAACTTTTTCGAGCGTTTCAACAGGTGTATCCCTTGCAATGGTGTAGATCATCACTTGCAGGGGATTTATTTTTTTGAGCAGTTCGAGCCAGGCCGAAATTTCCTTTTCACTGGTATTGTCTACTATTTTCCCTTTAAAACTCCCTCGCAGGAACATGGTCTGAATAATTACTTTGCCCTTAAATGCGACCAGTTGTTCAATGGTTTTTTCTAAGTTGAAAACTCCCTGTGGACAATCGATTTGCAGTATGGTTTCTTCAAAAGCAGAGTCGAGTTTCTGAATGTTGTCTTTTATTTTCAGGAGCGCTTCGAAAACCGGTTTGCGGTGCAGCGTAGTTGCATTGGATAATACGGCAATTCGAGCACCGGGCGCAAGCTTGTTGCGCAATTCAATGGTATCGTCAATAATTCCGGCAAACTCGCGGTGTAAGGTCGGTTCCCCGTTCCCGGCGAAAGTAATTACGTCGGGCAACCGTTTTTCTTTTCCCATTTCCAGTAATTTTGCTTCGAGTCGTTCTCGCACTTTCCGGCGCGAAGGAAGCATAACTTTTTCTTCGTATTTTTTAGGGGTAAAACCACATTCGCAGTAAATACAATCGAACGAGCAAACCTTGGCATTGGTTGGCAGCAGGTTGATACCGAGCGAAACGCCCAGGCGCCGACTTTCGACCGGCCCAAAAATTATCTCATCGAAAAGGAAAGTTGCCATAATTTACGATTGTGGCGCAAAGATAATATGATTTT
>WOYV01000098.1 GCA_011620585.1 Draconibacterium sp. | reverse complement strand
ATGAGATCTTTCTGGTGAATGGTTATGCCGAAATGGAAGCCCGAAAGAAAGCATATACACTGCTCGCGAAAGAGTTCGGGTTAACTTCTTGATTTTTATCGAATTCCTGAATTTTTTTCGCCGGCAAAGGTTTCCAGCAGATGGTGGTCTGGAACCACTGAATACTGCATAAGTATTCCTGCGGCTTGTGATAGATATTGAATCCCATTCTTAATGTGTGATGATATCTGAGCTGCGAAGAGACAAAAAGCCGCTGCAAAAGCAATTGCAACGGCTTTTTATATATAGAAATGGTTTTTTATACTTCCGTTTTCGAATAATCCATGGCAGCCTTACGTTGGTAAGAGGCATAACGCCATTTTGCATTTTCTTCGGCTGAAGCAAAGAGTTCGTCGGCAGTAGCCGGGAACGATTTCTTTAACGAAGTATAGCGCACTTCACCGTTCAGGAATTCCTGGAACTTGCTCCAGTCCGGTTCTTTCGAATCCAGTTGGAACGGGTTCTTTCCTTCTTCTTCCAACAGCGGGTTGAAACGGAAAAGTGACCAGTATCCACTTTCAACAGCTCTTTTCTCCTCTTCCTGCGATTTCCCCATGCTTGCGCGTAAGCCGTGGTTAATACAGGGAGAATATGCAATAATCAGCGACGGGCCCGGATATGCTTCGGCTTCTTTAAGCGCTTTGAGATATTGCGACTGGCTGGCTCCCATGGCCACCTGGGCTACATAAACATAACCATAGCTCATCATCATGGCGCCAAGGTCTTTTTTACGGATCTTTTTACCTGATGCGGCGAATTTTGCCACTGCACCTACCGGAGTAGATTTCGATGACTGGCCACCTGTATTTGAGTAAACTTCGGTATCCATAACCAAAACATTTACATCTTCGCCACTGGCCATCACGTGGTCGAGGCCACCGTAACCAATGTCGTAGGCCCAGCCGTCGCCGCCAAATACCCAGATCGATTTTTTAACCAGGTATTGTTTCAGTTTGCTAATTTCTTTTGCATAACTACTGTCGCTTCCTTTGATAGTTGCCAATACTTTGTTGGTAGCGACTACCGAACCGTCAGCATCGTTTTTCTTTTCGATCCACTCAGCAAAAGCTTCTTTTTCGGCATCGGAAGCGCCGTTTGATAGCGCCTGTGTCATGATGTCTTCGATGCGGTTACGCTGTGCGTTTACACCTTCTGAGAACCCAAAACCGTATTCGGCATTGTCTTCGAAAAGCGAGTTTGCCCAGGCCGGACCGTTGCCCGATTGTTTGTGTTTACAATACGGAGTAGAAGGAGCCGAACCACCATAGATGGATGAACAGCCGGTAGCGTTGGCTACCATCATACGTTCGCCATACAATTGGGTGATTAGCTTAATATAAGGTGTTTCACCACAACCTGCACAAGCTCCCGAGAATTCGAAGAGTGGCTGGGCAAATTGTGAGTTTTTAACCGATTTGGTTTTATCAACAACGTTTTCTTTTACTGTAACATTTTTGTCCATGAAGTTCCAACGTTCAATTTCAGCTTGCTGGCTTCCAAGTGGCTTCATTACAAGCGATTTTTCTTTCGAAGGACAAACATCGGCACAGTTCCCGCAACCGGTACAATCGAGTACTGAAACCTGGATACGGAAATTCAACCCGCCAAACATTTTTGATGGTGTTGCTACACGTACTTCGGTTCCTGCAGGTGCAGCCTCCACTTCTTCTTCGGTCATCAGGAACGGACGGATAGCAGCGTGCGGACAAACATATGCACACTGGTTACACTGGATACAGTGGTCGGCCTGCCATTCAGGCACGTTAACAGCGATCCCGCGTTTTTCGTAGGCTGCTGTTCCAAGCGGGAATTGTCCGTCTTCTGAACCGGCAAAGGTTGAAACCGACAGATCATCGCCTTGCTGGGCATTGATCACATCTACCACATTGGCTATATATTCCGGACGATCCGAAACGCCGTTTACTTTGGCAACCTTAATACTTTTCCATTCTTTCGGAACTTCAACTTTTGTTACGTTTTTACCACCGGCATCTACTGCGGCAAAGTTCATGTTTACAATGTGTTCACCTTTTTTACCATACGATTTAACAATGGCTTTTTTCATTTGGTCAACAGCCATTTCGTAAGGAATTACACCGGTAATTTTGAAGAATGCCGACTGCATGATGGTGTTGGTACGTGTACCTAACCCAAGTTCTTCTCCCAGTTGTGTTCCGTTGATAATGTAGAAATTGATCTCGTTGTCTGCCAGGTATTTTTTCATTTTGTCGGGCAACTGGTTTTTGGTTTCTTCTTCATCCCAAATCGAGTTCAGAAGGAACGAGCCACCTTTTTTCAAGCCTTTTAATACGTCGTAAAGATGGATGTATGCCGGAACGTGACAAGCCACAAAATCTGGTGTTGTTACCAGGTAAGTCGAGCGGATTGGTTTGTCGCCAAATCGCAGGTGAGAACAGGTAAAGCCACCCGATTTTTTCGAGTCGTACTGGAAATAGCCCTGGCACGATTTATCGGTAGCATCGCCAATAATTTTGATCGAGTTTTTGTTGGCTCCCACAGTACCGTCTGATCCCAACCCGTAAAATTTGGCCTGGTAAGTTCCTTTTGGTGTCATATCTACTTCTTCTTTTAACGGAAGCGAAGTGAAAGTAACATCGTCAACAATACCAATGGTGAAGCCATTTTTCGGTTCATTCATTTCAAGATTCTCATAAACCGCAAGAATCTGAGACGGGGTGGTATCTTTTGAACCTAACCCGTAGCGGCCGCCAACAATTTCAGGGGCATTTTCTTTTCCGTAGAAATGCGAACGGATATCGAGGTACAAAGGTTCACCGGCAGCTCCCGGTTCTTTGGCGCGGTCGAGAACTGCAATTCGTTTTACTGATCCTGGGAGCGCTTCAGCAAAGTGTTTTGCCGAGAACGGACGGAACAGGTGAACCGAAATTAGACCTACTTTTTTACCTTGAGATGCAAGATAATCGATAGTTTCTTTAATGGTTTCGGTAACCGAACCCATAGCAATGATCACGTTTTCAGCATCCGGCGCGCCATAATAATCAAACGGGCGATATTTTCTTCCGGTCAATGCGCTTATTTGGTCCATATAATCGGCTACGATATCGGGTACGGCATCGTAAAATTTGTTGGCCGATTCTTTTGCCTGGAAGAAGATGTCAGGGTTTTGGGCGGTACCACGGGTCACAGGGTTTTCAGGATTCAAAGCCCTGTCGCGGAACGACTGTAGGGCTTCCTGGTCAACCATCGGAACGATGTCTTCCATTTCGATGGCTTCAATTTTCTGAATTTCGTGTGAAGTTCGGAAACCGTCGAAGAATGCCAGAAATGGAATTCTTGATTTCAGGGTTGCCAGGTGGGCAACACCTGCCAGGTCCATTTCTTCCTGTACCGAACCCGATGCCAACATGGCAAATCCGGTTTGACGGGCGGCGTACACATCGCTGTGGTCACCAAAAATCGAAAGTGCATGTCCGGCTAATGCACGTGCACTTACATGAAATACGGTTGGTAACAACTCACCTGCAATTTTGTACATATTCGGGATCATCAGCAACAAGCCCTGAGATGCTGTGTACGTTGAAGTGAGAGCCCCCGATTGCAAAGCTCCGTGAACAGCGCCTGCAGCGCCTGCCTCGCTTTGCATTTCGGCCAAACGTACAGGACGCCCAAACATATTTTTCTTACCAAAAGCAGCCCACTCGTCTACATACTCAGCCATTGTCGACGACGGAGTAATGGGGTAGATACATGCTACTTCACTAAACATGTAACTCATATGCGCTGCTGCGTAGTTACCGTCACATGTGATGAATTTTTTTTGTTTTGCCATCTTATTAAATGTTTTTGAATTTATTTTAGTTCAAGTTGTTTTTAGTACAAAAATCCGAAAAGCCATAGTGGTATTTTGTTCCCTTCACCTGTTTCTATTACGTCGGAAGCCGCATATATTTCACCTTTCGGTTCGAGTTTCCGTCCTCCGACATTAAATTTATATTTACCATCAACACAAAAATCTGCTTCAGGCGATTTGGCCAGTTGGTGCTTGTATCCTACCTGGTTGTAAAAGAACGTCAGGCGCATGGTCAGGCTTTCGGTATTGTTGGGCGCAATCGCATACAAAAGATTCGTATTATGCATATACACCTGGTCCGGTTTTTTCATCTGGTCGTCATCACCATTTCCATTTAAATACAAGAGGTTGATCAATCGCGCATTCTTAAGATATTTCAGATAATTCATGATCGTTGCTCTCGATGTTTCGACAGAAGCTGCTAATTTACTCACATTCGGGGTAAATGGCGTTTCCGACGCGATGATGTGCAACAGTTTTCTGAGTTTTGCGAGATACTTAAATTCGATTTGATTGATATAAGGCACATCGATCTCAAGCGCCAGGTTGGTATTCTTTAAAAGTTTATTCATGTAGAAATTCGGATCGTCCATATAATATGGAAAATAACCGTGTTTCAGGTAATCGTCGAAATAGGCAAGTGGCCTAACCTCTGAAACGATTTCTTTTGAAATTTCTATATGGTTCTCAATGATTTCCTGAAATGAGTAAGTTCTGAAATTCTTGGTTACCTGGTGATTCAGGTATTCTCTGAACGATAAACCCTCGAGATGATAGATTTTTGCTATTCCTTCGAGGTCGGGATTTCCTTCTGTGATGCGCAACACAGGCGAAGAAGTGAAAATGATCTTCAGTTCCGGAATTTCATCCATACATTTTCTAAGATCTTCCGACCATTCCGGGTATTTCTGTATCTGGTCCAGAACAAGAACTTTTCCTCCACGTTTGGCAAACTCGTCGGCAAACGAGCTGATTTTCCGTTTGGTGAAATAGAAGTTATTCAGATTGAGGTAAAGTATATCGTTACTGTCTGCATAATTTTGTTTGATGTAGTCGAGAATAAAGGTTGTTTTCCCAACTCCCCGAAAACCTTTGATACAGATCAGCCGGTCGTCCCAGTTAATGGTGTCCATCAACTCACGTTTAATGGTATCCTTCGGACTGTTGAGCAATGAGCGATGTATTTGTTGAAAAAATTCCAATTTGTATCGGTTCTAAATTACGAAAATCTCAGTTTTATGCTATCTGTAGATAGCAAATTTACGATTTAATTGCCAGTAAAGGCATTATATTACTCTCAGCTAAAGCTGATTTGTTCATTCATTAATGTAAGCTTAACTTACACTAAACCCGAGAATCCCATAAATGCCATAGCCAGAATTCCTGCAGTAATCAAGGCGATGGGAGTGCCTTTTAAACCCTTTGGGATATCTTGAAGATCGAGGTGTTCACGGATACCTGCGAATAATGTAAGCGCTAATCCAAAACCAATGGCGTTTGAAATGGCAAATACCACACCTTCAAGCAAATTAAACTCGTTTTGAATAGTAAGAATTGCCACACCCAGAATAGCACAGTTGGTGGTTATCAGCGGAAGAAAGATTCCGAGAGCCTGGTAAAGTGGAGGACTTACTTTTTTCAAAATAATTTCAACCAACTGAACAAGGGCCGCGATAACAAGAATGAAAGCTATGGTTTGCAAATAGGCGAGTCCGAACTTATTCAGAATGTAGATTTGAATGAGGTAGGTTACAATAGTTGCCAGTGTCATTACGAAAGCTACGGCACCGGCCATTCCCATTGCAGTTGATAACCGTTTGGAAACACCCAAAAACGGGCAGATTCCCAAAAACTTCATTAAAACAATGTTGTTTACTAATATTGCGCTTAGTACAATTACAAAATAATTCATTTTATATCCTCCTTAGCTCTTTTTTAGTCGGTTTATTAATGCAATTAAATATCCCAAAACGATAAATGCACCGGGCGCCAGCACAAATATCAGTGTACCAAAGTTTTCGGAATACAGGGTAATATTAAACAGCTTTCCGCTACCCAGAATTTCGCGAATACTGCCAAGCAATACCAGGGCGAAAGTGAATCCAAGCCCAATTCCCAGCCCGTCGATGGCTGAAGAACCCACTTTGTTTTTTGAAGCGAAAGCTTCGGCGCGGCCCAACACAATACAGTTTACTACGATGAGCGGGATAAACAAGCCCAGACTTTTAAACAATGCGGGCACAAATGCCTGCATTAATAGCTGGACCACAGTTACAAAAGCCGCAATAATCACAATAAATGAAGGTATTCTTACTTTATCGGGAATTACGCCTTTTACCAATGAAATAACAATGTTCGACATCATTAAAACAAAAGTGGTGGCGAGTCCCATTCCCAGGCCGTTAATGGCCGAAGAGGTTACGCCAAGCGTGGGACACATCCCAAGTACCAATACAAATACCGGGTTTTCCTTAATAAATCCTTTTGTAAAATTCTTCCACTGATTCATATTTCTACAGTTTAGAGTTTAGTGTTCAATGTTCAGAGTGTAGTCCTGAAAATATGATTTTACTAAACGTATAAGTTTTACTCTTTAAATTTGTCACCTTTTAATTCACTTTCTTTTAAGTGATTTATTAAACCTCTTTCAAGTTTTCCAACTTCATCGGCTAACCCATAAGCACCTTTAAATTCTCCTTCAGAAATGTACTCATTATCCAGAGCACGACATAATTGAGATCGGGTTTCAGCAGCTGAGCCTTTTGAAATGTATAGAAATTGAATAAATTCTTTGTTCCCCCTCTTTCAAATCCTTCGGCAATATTATCCATTGCTGAACTATTTCTTCGCTTCATATGCGGTATATCCTCTTTTCATCGCATCCAAAAATGCACGGGAAGAGATGGTAGAAGCAGTTATTGCGTCAATGTCACCGCCATCTTTGGAAACAGTAAACCTGGTAGTTTCCGGATTTTTGCCAATTACATTTTGTTTGGGTTTATCCGAATTTCTGAACCATGTGTCCATCTTTGAGCCCAATCCGGGAGTCTCGGCGTGTTCCAGTACTGAGTATCCCGAAAAGTTTCCGTCTTTATCAATACCTGCCATAATCGAAATATAACCACTAAATCCTGTTCTTGTGTAAGTTTTAACAGCCGTCCCTACCAGTTCACCCGCTTTGTAAGCAGGAAAGAGTTCGAGGCTGTCACCACCGGATTCAGTTTGCACCTTGTAACTCTCTCCAAGTTGATCGAAAGCAGGAAGTACCTGGGTAATAGCTTCGGTTTGTGCTTTCAGTTTTGCCGCTTCAATCGGCGCCTTGGTAAAATCGTATACAAAACCCAAAACGGCAGCTGCTATTCCGGTAACCAATACCAGGGTTACCACCATATTCATAAAAGTAGATTCACGTTTTGCCATCTTATTTTCCTCCGAAACGTTTTGGTTTGATGTAATAATTCAGCAATGGCGTTACCGCATTCATAATCAGGATGGCGAAGGAAATACCTTCGGGGTAAGCGCCAAACATACGAATGCTGATGGTTATGATCCCGATTCCTATTCCATAAATAACCTGGGCCTTGCCAGTCATTGGCGATGTAACCATGTCGGTTGCCATAAAAACAGCCCCCAGCATTAAACCACCGGTAAGCAGATGGTAAGCCGGATTCACATATACTTCAGGATTGATCATCCAGAAAATGCCTGAAATAATAGCTACAGTCAGAATTATCGAAACCGGGACCTGCCAGGTAATTACTTTTTTCCAGAGCATGTAAATTCCGCCAAAAATCAGTAGAATGGCAGAAATCTCACCCAGCGAACCGCCAATGTTTCCGAGCAACATGTCGTTTAGGTGCGGCAATCCGGCAATGTCAGATATCGGAGTACCATTTTTAATTCCTTCTTTTAATAGTCCAAGTGGTGTGGCAGCGGTAATTGCATCAATTCCGGCCTGGTGATTCACCGGCCACGATGTCATGTGAACCGGAAATGAGATCAACAGGAAAACGCGGCCCACCAAAGCCGGGTTAAAAACGTTGTTTCCGATTCCGCCAAACGAAAGTTTCCCAATTCCCATGGCTGCGATGGCGCCAATAATTATAATCCACCACGGCAGGTTGGCCGGAACGTTAAAAGCCAGCAGAATCCCGGTGATCAATGCCGATCCGTCGCTTACGGTTGGCGAAACTTTTAAAAGGTATTTCTGAATGAGGTACTCGATGGCAATACAGGCGGCTACGGCAATCAGCGTAACACGAAGGGCATCCCATCCAAAAACGAATACCGACCATGCCAGCGCTGGAATCATCGCATAAACAACCCGATACATGATCTTTTGGGTCGATTCGCTCGAATGTACGTGCGGCGAAGGCGAAACTGTTAATAATCTACTACTCATTAGTCAGCTGTTTGTAATATTTCTTGTTGAATCCGTCAACCTGAACTTGTTTCATGTTCTTTCTGTTTGAGATTCTGAAACAAGTTCAGAATGACGTTTTATTCTTTTTTATTTCTTTCTTGAACGGATAATCGCTCCTACTTTCCCTTTCCCAAAACGGATGTAATCGAGCAGAGGACGATTCGATGGGCAAGTGTAACTACACGAACCACATTCAATACAATCCATCACGCGTTCCTGCTCTGCACGATCGAAGATTTGCTTTTCACCCAAAGTCATTAGCAAGTAAGGTTCAAGTCCCATCGGGCAAACACTGGTACAACGCGAACAACGAATACAATTCAATACTTCTTTCCGTTTCGATTCTTCCTCTCGCATCAGCAAAATTCCCGATGTTCCTTTGGTTACCGGCACATCCAGCGAAGGAATAGCTTTGCCCATCATTGGTCCGCCACTGATAATTTTACCTGTATCATCGGGTAATCCTCCGGCTGCTTCTACCAGTTCTGAAGTTGGGGTGCCGATACGCACCAGGAAATTCGAGGGTTTCAAAACACCTTTCCCGGTTACCGTAACCACGCGTTCGAACAGTGGTTTGTTTTTCTGAATAGCTTCGTAAACAGCAAAGGCAGTACCTACGTTACTCACCACTGCGCCAACTGCAATTGGCAGGGCTCCGGATGGAACTTCACGACCGGTTACTGCGTTGATCAGCTGTTTTTCACCACCCTGCGGATACTGCACTTTTAAGGCAACCACACTTACTCCCGGGCAAGTTTTGCATTTTTCTTTTAAAAGCTGAATTGCGTCCGGTTTATTGTTTTCGATCCCAATTACGGCTTTATCCACATTCATTGCTTTCATTAGCAACTGGATTCCTACCATGATTTCGTCGGCTTTTTCAAGCATCAAACGATGGTCCGCTGTCAGGTAGGGTTCGCATTCGACACCGTTAATCAGCAGAAGCTCAGCTTTCATCCCTTTTGGTGGAACGAGTTTTACATGCGTAGGGAAGGTAGCGCCTCCTAAACCAACAATACCGGCATCCTGGATTCGTTTTACAATTTCGGCCCCATCGACCGATATCTCTTTTACAAGATCGGTTGTACGGTCGATTTCATCCATCCATTCATCCCCTTCAACATCGATAAAAATTCCTTGTTTTGGATAGCCCGAACTATCGGCGGAGAAATCTACTTTTTTCACTGTTCCCGAAACCGAGGAGTGAATATTGGTGGATACAAAACTGCTGCTTTGGGCAATCACCTGGCCAACTTTTACCTTGTCTCCTTTTTTTACCAGTGGAGTTGCCGGAGCACCAATGTGCATGGCCACCGGAATAAACACGGACTTTGGCAAAGCGAGGGTCTCAATCTTCTGATTTTTTGACAACTTATTTTCGGGAGGATGTACTCCGCCCAGCTTGAACGTTTTCAACATCCTGTATTAATTTTCTTTGGTTTCTAATTCAGGTTCCGGCTTCACCTTTCGGGGTGGAAAGTTTAACTCAAGAATGGAATTGGTTGGGCAAACCGGCGCACATTTTCTGCACAATTTACATTTATCCGAATCGATAAATGCCAGGTTGTTTTCGATGGTTATAGCATCGAAAGCACATACTTTTTCGCATTTACCGCAACCGATACAAGCAACACTGCACGCTTTTCGGGCCACGCCGCCTTTGTCGGTATTACGACATGCCACCACAATTTTGCGGTCTTTTGGCATTTTCTTTCGCAATTCGATCAGGTTTTTCGGACACGCATCTACACAAGCGCCGCAAGCCACGCATTTATCGTCGAGAATAAGCGGAACGCCCATTTCTGCGCGTAAGTCAATGGCATCAAAATCGCAGGCATCGACACAGTCGCCGTAACCCAGACAACCAAACTGGCAATCAGTTTCACCACTATACACCGACGATGCAATCGAACAGGTAGATGCGCCATCGAACGAGCTGGTTTTGGGACGATTGTCACACGTTCCGTTACAACGGATAAATGCTACTCGCGGATCTTTCTTCACCGCCTCCAATCCAAGGGTAGTGGCTACGCTTGCCATGGTGTCGTTTCCGCCCACCGGACAGTTCAAATCACCAAGATCGCTGGCTTTAACGCAGGCTTCGGCGAAAGCACGACAACCTGCAAAACCGCAACCTCCGCAATTAGCTCCCGGAAGCGCACCTTCTACTTCATCGATCCGCGGATCTTCAAAAACCTTGAATTTCTGTGCCACAAAATATAGGATAATGGCCGCAGTAGCGCCAATCAGTGATAATGTGACAATGGTATATATTACGATAATACTCATAGGTTAATTGATTTCTTCGAGTTCGAATTTGAATATTTTTTTTAAATGATGCCTTAAAAAATATAATGCTGTATAATATGGTATTAATACTGCCAACGACAGAAGTCCGGACAATAGCTCGTTTCCCGTGGTTTCAGTAGCCGCAATAAGTGTAATTAGCACCAACAGAAATGGGATCATATAACCCCACATCAAGGCTGTAAATCCTTTTGATTCTTTAAAAATGATGGTTACTTCTTGCCCAACCCGGTAGTCTCCGGAAAATTCATTGATCTCGATTTCCTTGTCTTCAAAATCGGAAACTGTGCATGCTCCCTTCGAATGGCAAGTGGAACAGGCTGACTGGCTGATGATGTTAACTATCAACTTGTTGTTGCCCACCTCTTTTACAAATCCTCTATGTCTGATATTTGTTTCCGTAACTCTTATTTTGCTATTTAGAGATTGCAAATTTAGATTTTATATTAAATCTGGAAATGACAAAAAATCAAATTTTCTGAAAATGGCGCAATTTATAGTCAGTCTAATTTAGTACAAAAAGCTTCGCGTAACTCAAATCTGAACCATCGCTTATATCAAATCTTGGAAACACATATAACTAACTATTATTTGATGAGGCTTCATCATGATTCGCCTGTTTTTCCTTTTTTAACGAATTCACACCCCAGGCAAAATCGGTTTCGTGTATCGAATAGTTTTTTTCGGCTTGCAGCGTTTTCTGTACTTGTTCGCGGAACCATTTCGATTCGCGTATGAACTGGTTATGGTCGTCGAGCCAGTGTTGGTAAAGTTCATCGCGAACCTGTTCTTCATGATGTTTAAACATGCATATGGTTCGGTAAGCTTCGTAGCGGGTAAAACCTAATTCGACCAAGGCATCGGCACTTAGTTCCATGGCCGACTCAAACATTTCACGTTGAACATTTCGTACATCGAGTTTAAAGAATTCGAACACATGAAAGATATCTTTGGCCCGGGCCAGTATCTTTACATGAGGGTATTTCTCGCGAACATAATGCGCCACTTTCAACGCTTCTTCGTGCTCGGCCATGCTCAGGATGAGAACACGCGCATTTTTAATTCCTGCATTTTCAAGGAGTTGTGGACGGGTAACATCGCCAAAATATAATTTAAACCCGTGTTTACGAAGTACTTCTACGTTCTCAGGATTATTGTCGAGGATGGTGACCTTGATGTTATTGGCCAGCAGGACCCTTCCAATTACCAATCCAAAACGTCCGAACCCGGCAAGAATTACAGGGTTTTCATGGTCCTCCACTTCGTCGTATTCGAGTTTGTTTTGCCAGCATGTCTCCTGTCATAACATGTGAGCCATGAATTACAAATGGCGGGAGCACTGTACCAATAAAATGGATGATGCCAAACAATTATATCGTGCTCCAGTAACAACTTTTGTTCGGCTTCCACATCGATAAAAAAATCGGGGTAAAGTTCGTACAATTCATGAACCAGGATTCCATCCATGTTTCGGATGCCGTTAATCAACGCCCGGTTGATAAACGATTTGTGGAAAGCAGGATGTGCAACAATACCAGTATTTTTTTCATAAATTGAGTGCTACTGAATAGGTTTCAAAGGTAATCGAACGCAATATAATCCAAGAAAATGAAAAGTTCAATCGCGAAAGTTAAGATTGTATATAGCACTTCGGTTAAAGTAAAATATCATGTTCGGTTCGATAAAAGTTTGTAATTTTGCGCCTGATTTTAAAAGGCAGTTATGACAGAAATCAAGTTAAATACGATTCCCGAAGCTATTTCATCTATACGAAGCGGCGAAATGGTGATTGTGGTGGATGATGAAGATCGGGAGAATGAAGGGGATCTGATTGTGGCATCGGAGCTGATTACACCCGAAGTGGTGAATTTTATGGCCAGTCAGGCGCGCGGCTTGATTTGCGTGGCTCTTACCGAAGAACGTTGTGATCAACTCAAACTCGATTTGATGGTGGGAAAGAATACCTCATCTAACGAAACCAATTTTACTGTCTCGGTTGATGCGATCCATCCTGATGTAAGTACCGGAATTTCTGCTGCCGACCGCGCGATTACCATCAAAATGCTGGTGGATGACAATACGCGTCCCGAGCAGTTGGGGCGCCCGGGACATATTTTCCCGCTCAAAGCTAAAGATCGGGGAGTATTACGTAGAAGCGGTCATACTGAAGCTGCTGTCGACCTCACCCGTTTGGCGGGTTTAAAACCCTCGGGAGTTCTTGTTGAAATTATGAACGACGACGGAACCATGGCGCGTTTGCCTCAACTTTACGAATTTGCACTAAAGCACAATCTAAAGATTGTTACCATTAAAGATCTGATTTCCTATCTCTTTCAGGGTGAGAATCTTATTGAAAGGGGAGAAGAGGTTCATCTGCCTACCCATTATGGCGATTTTAGAATAATTCCTTACCGTCAGAAATCCAACGGTGTTGAACATTTGGCCTTAATTAAAGGTTCGTGGGAACCAAATGAACCCATTCTTACCCGGGTCCATTCCTCGTGTATGACGGGTGACATTTTTGGTTCGATGCGTTGTGAGTGCGGCGATCAGTTGCATGCTTCGATGGAAATGATTGAAAAAGCAGGAAAAGGCGCTATTGTTTATATCATGCAGGAAGGTCGTGGTATTGGCCTGTTAAATAAAATTGCTGCTTATAAGCTTCAGGATCAGGGGCTTGATACTGTAGAGGCAAATCTTCATCTTGGATTTAAAGCTGATGAACGGGATTATGGAATTGGGGCGCAAATTCTTCGCAACCTTGGTGTTACTAAAATGCGCCTTATGACCAATAATCCGGTGAAACGTGTGGGGCTCGAAGGATATGGTCTGCAAGTTAGCGAAATTGTACCTCTCGAAATTCAGCCCAATCCGCACAACCAGAAATACATGAAAACCAAGCGTGATCGGATGGGACACAACCTGAAACGCTTTAACTACGACCAATAATCTTACTGTTTTTGCACGCTCCATTCTATATGAAACGGATAGGGCAAATCTTTTAAACTCATTGAGTTACTCATTTCAGTAATTGTATTAGATATGGTTCGAAAACGAACTCATATTTTTTTTTGACGCCCATTTGTTGAATAAAATTTTAATTCCTTACATTTAACGAAATTAAAATCTCAACACCATGAATGGAAAAACTAAAGCGATTGTTGCGCATATTTATTGGATTGGCTGGGTGATTGCCTTAATTCTGAATTCAAGTGAAAAAGATGAACTTACAAGTTTCTATCTTAGACAACTTCTGGGATTGTTTTTACTTAGTATAATACTGTGGTTTATTCCAGTAATAGGATGGATTGCTAATATCATAATTTTTATTTTCTGGATTATTAGTTTAATCGGAGCGATCAACGGAGAACAAAAAGAAATTCCCTGGGTTGGAAAATTATTTCAGGATTGGTTTAAAGCGTTGTAAATATTACAATAAAAAAGACAGGTCAAACGATCTGTCTTTTTTATTTCCCGTTTTCAATATTATTCTCCCTCATCCTGTCTTCGCTGATTGTCACGATACTTTCTAAACATGTACATTCTGAATTCGTTTTCGGCTTTGTACAACTTCAATACTTTCTGTGGTGAAAGTATTTTTAGAAATTCTTCGTTATATTTTGTTGCAAGTGAGCCTTCTTTTTCGGCGTTGCTGGCATAAGCTCGGGTAAGTTTTGTAATCTCAGCGTCGGAGAGTTTTTCGGTGGCTTCACGCACTTGGCGGTCCAATTCACGTCTGTCTCGTTGAACTTCAGATCTTTCTTTATCCATTTCGTTGTAAACCGGCCAAAACTTTTGGGCTTCGCTGGACGAAAGATCAAGTTTGTTGGTAAGAAACGCTACTTTTTCGGAACGATATTTTTCCCACCTGTCCTGGTGCGCTTTATCATCGTTTTGTGCCAAAACCAGCGAAGGGTTAATAAAAAATGCGGTGATGGTTAGAAGAAAGATTATTTTTTTCATGATTCGATTAATTATCCAGGTTTTCAAAAATCTCGTAATCGTTAAAATTTGCACTAACGTACAATGTGAGGTCTTCTTCGGTAAAGTCAGTGTTGTAATCACTGCCATTAAGCAAAGAAATGAAGGATGATTCATCGAGATGTTCGATCACGTTCATCAAATTTAAATCTTCAGTTTCAGTAACTTCTGCGACGGTATTTTCCTGGCCGGGCATAAATGTTTTTAACGGAACATAAACCAGTAAAAAAATTAGTGCAAAACTCGCTGCCAACCCAAGTGCAGGTTTCAGAAATTGAATAAACCGGTTTTTTTGGGGAACAACGGTTTGTTTCTCTGCCTCGATGCGCATTTGCAGGCGGGCAGAAAAATCATCGAAGTACTGATCGGGAGTCCTGAAGGGATTCACTTTTTCCAGTTTCGACAATTCCGGTGCGATATTTTTCAACTCATCCATTTTCCCAATTTTTAATATTGACTATATATTTTTCAAAAGGTTTAACACAAATAATTTAATCAGTGTTCCGAATGTACTTTTCCACTTTTTTTGCTGCATGGTGAAACGAAGCTTTCAGCGCGCCCACCGAGGTTTCGAGCACTTTTGCCATCTCTTCATATTTCATTTCCTCATAATATCTGAGGTTAAAAACAATACGTTGTTTTTCGGGTAAACGCAAGATCGCTTTTTGAAGTTTTATCTGAATTTCATCGCCATCAAAATACGGATCCGACATCAGGTTATCCATCAGGTATTCGTTGTCTTCATTTAACGACATTAGATTTTTTTTCTTTTTCGAGTTTAAAAAGGTGATCGATTCGTTTGTGGCAATTCGATAAAGCCAGGTGTAAAGACTCGATTCTTCCCTGAAACTATCAATACTTCGCCAAACTTTCATAAAAGTATTCTGAAGAATATCATCTGCATCGTCGTGGTTCATCGCCATTTTCCGGATATGCCAGTACAAACGTTCCTGGTAAGTTTTTACCAGGACGTGAAAGGCAAGGTCACGTTTGCCTGCATCTTTAAGGTCAGCTATTATTTTCTGATCCGTTTCCGGCATGAAAAGAATTTTGAATAAGACAATGTTTGCCGGTAAAGGTTTAATCTCCGGTCAAATACTAAAATTCAATCCTTCCTGGGTCAACCGATTGTAAATTTTCATATCGAAAGTGTACAATTTGGCTGCCCGGTGTGCAACATTAGTTTGTTTTTCCATAGTATCAACCAGCAGGCGCATTTTTAGAATTTTCTTTCTGAAATTCCTTGTATCCAGCTTGTCTCCGAGTATTACTTCGTACAAGGTTTGCAACTCGGTAAGAGTAAATTTATCGGGTAACAGGTGGAATCCAACCGGGTGATATTTTACCTGTTCGCGTAAAGTACTCAAGGCTTCATTAATTATGTCGATGTGGTCGAACAATAATTTAGGCAGTTTATTAATTTCAAACCATTTTACCGATTTAGCCAACGGCGATAATTTCATATCGTGATAAGCTGGATTTATAAGTGCATAATATGCAATGGTGAGAACACGGTAATGTGGAACTCTTTTAGTAGCCCCGAAAGTGTGTACCTGGGTTAAATAAACTTCATCGAGCCCGGTGGTAATCTGTAAAATCTTCTTTGCATATCCATCCAAATCTTCTTCAGTAGGAAGGTGGGTTCCAATCAAACCCCAGAAATCATCCGACTTGTTTAACGCCGGGTTTTTCTCGAAAAGAAACTTTATTTCTTCGTATTCTTCCTTAGTAGTCAAAAAATTTTCAAGAATTTCCGGCTCTGCCTGCCAAAGTAAAACGTTTAGTTTTTCTCCATCGAAACCAAAAATAACACAGTCCACAGAAATGTTTTTTAGTATCATAAGTTCGCTCAGTTTCAGCAAATGTAATCAATGAGAACATTAAAACAATGGATTTTTTAAATATGTAACAAACAAGCCTTACGGAGGCTTGGCCGTTATGTTTCTTCCCATTAAAACATGCAAAAAAAGACTACCTTTGCAGCGCAAAAATTAAAAAAGTAAAATGGCTTTAAAATGTGGAATAGTTGGTTTGCCGAATGTGGGAAAATCAACGCTCTTTAACTGTTTGTCGAGTGCAAAAGCGCAGTCGGCAAATTTTCCTTTTTGTACAATCGAACCCAATGTGGGGGTTATTACAGTTCCCGACGAGCGACTAAGCAAATTGGAATCGCTGGTGAGACCTCAACGAGTAGTACCAACTACTGTGGAGATTGTTGACATAGCCGGTTTGGTTCGTGGGGCAAGTAAAGGCGAAGGACTGGGAAACAAGTTTTTGGCAAACATTCGCGAAACTGATGCAATTATTCATGTGTTGCGTTGTTTTGATCATGATAATATTACACACGTTGATACCACCATCGACCCGGTGCGCGACAAAGAAACGATAGATATCGAGTTACAGTTAAAAGACCTTGAAACGGTTGAAAGCCGGATTACCAAAGTAGAAAAACAAGCCAAAGCAGGCAACGATCTGGAGGCCAAACGTATGTACCGGATTCTTTCGGCTTACCGCGAAGTATTAATACAGGGAAAATCGGCACGAACAATCGAGGTGGATCCTTTGGATGCATTGACCGTAAAGGGTCTGCAATTGCTTACAAACAAACCTGTTTTATACGTTTGTAACGTCGATGAGGCTTCGGTGTTAAAAGGCAATGCATACGTCGATGCTGTGAAAGAGGCGATAAAAGACGAGAGTGCAGAAATGCTGATGATCGCAGCTGCCACTGAAGCCGATATTGCGGAGTTGGAAGATTACGAAGAACGTCAGATGTTCTTGGATGATCTCGGACTAAGCGAATCGGGTGTGAGCAAGTTGATCAAAACGGCTTACAAGCTGCTCCACCTGGAAACCTATTTCACCGCAGGCGAAAAAGAAGTGCGTGCCTGGACTTTTAGAAAAGGGTGCAAGGCCCCGCAGGCTGCTGGCATAATTCACTCCGATTTTGAGAAAGGCTTTATCCGGGCCGAAGTGATCAAATACACCGACTACATTACCCTGGGGTCAGAAAACGCCTGTAAAGAGGCGGGTAAAATGGCTATCGAAGGAAAAGAATATGTGGTGCAGGATGGCGATATTATGCACTTCCGGTTTAACGTGTAGGAAGCCCCTCCCGGCCTCCCCAAAGAGGAGGTGTAGAAAGACAGAAAGGAGTGAAAAATTTAAATTTTTCACTCCTTTCTGTTAAAATCCCCCAGGGGAGGTTAGGAGCGGCTGTTATTTTTGTGGCTGAACGTCGCTCATGTCTTTCACAATGCCGTTTTTATCGACTTTGATCAGCACATCTTTGGCAATTTCCAATACAATGTATGTGTCTTTAACTTCCGAAATCTTTCCATATATTCCTCCGGTAGTTACCACTTTATCGCCTTTTGCAAGACTTTCACGGAATTTACGGGTTTCTTTTTGGCGTTTTACCTGCGGGCGGATCATAAAAAAGTAGAACACTACAATGATCAGCAAAAGAGGAAGAAAACTCATCAGTGGGTTGGCTTCGGCACCTTCGGCAGGTTGCATCATTAATAAAATACTATTCAACATGATTTTTAATTTTTAATATTTAATATCGAGTAATTCGTTCTCTACCTGCGCAAAAATAGCTAAATGTTTTAATTCATCGATATTTCCATATATATCAATCGATTTATATTCTCTTCCGGCAAGCCCTGAAGAATCAAATTCAACCTCAACCCACCCTTTTTCTCCCGGTTTAACGGTTTCATTTATGTATCGTGTGACCACGCATCCGCAAGCACAATCTACATCTCCGATCCGAAAATCAGAGTTTCCGGTATTGGTAAATTCGAAAGTGAAAAGCACTATCTCACCGGCGTGTAATGTTCCAAAATTGTGTGAGTATTCTGTGAATTCAATGGTAGTATTCGCAAGTTTTTCTGTCGTTTCTGTTCGATTTCGTCCGGTATTGCCCGTGCAGGATATCAAAAACAGTATGGCTATTGAACCCAATAACTTGCTCATTATTCCCCAATTAACCCGCGACCTGCTTTGTTTATCTTTTCAGTGGTTTTCAAATCTTTCAATGTTTTATCGAGTATGCCGTTGATAAAATTCCGGCTTTTATCGGTACTGTAAAATTTCGAAAGTTCGATGTATTCGTTAAGCGAAACTTTTGTTGGAATGGTAGGAAAATACAAAAATTCGGTGATGGCAAGTTGCATAATCAGGATATCCATAAATGCGATGCGTTCAACATCCCAGTTTTTTGAATGTACTTTGATCAATTCCCGCAATTCATCCTGGTTAATGATGGTTAGGCGAAGCAAATCTTTTGTAAAGTCCTTGTCTTCCTGGTCTTTAAACATCGGCATTAAACCCTGATCGGCACCAGAATGTTCGTTAAACCGTTTTAGTGTTTTTGTAATCATCGAGATCACAAAATCCACATCGTCGTTCCAGTAAATGCTCATTTCTTCGAGCACAACATACAGGTCTTCAGAAACGAGGATCACTTTGTTGAACAGGCGTTCGATAAATTTACGGTCATCGAGATACGAACGGACAGGATCGTTCATATAACCTTCGTAAGCTTCCGATTCAGTCATCAGCAAATAAAGTTCCTTGATCAGCTCGGGATTTTCTTTCCACGAAAGTTTTTTCTGGCCGATATACGTATTCAACTGCTTGTTCTGGCGAAGTTGTTCGATTACCTGGTTTGTAATGAATTTAGTATTCGGATGCAGGTCTTCGTAAGTTGGCTGATGTTTGTTTTTTTTGATTTCGATGCGGCCTTCGGCGTAATCCGCAATCTCGATTACCAGCGCGAACAGGTAATGGTAAAGATCGTAGGCTTTGTGAATGCAAAAGAAAAGCTCTTTTTCGGTTTTATTAAGCGACTTTTCTTCTGACGAATAGTAGGCGTACAATACTTGTAACACCTTGGTGCGGATAATCCTTCTGCTAATCATTCTAATGAACTTCGTAAATATGGCGCAAATTTACACCTTTTTTTGGAACTCATATAAGATAGTGCTATCGCCTGAAGTTAAAAATAATGTGAAGAGAAATAATAAACGCATTCCAAAAACTTGGTTTTATTCTTTTTCAACTTCGTCGTTTTGAGTATTATCTTCCTCGGTTTTATATTTTGTATTTATCTCAGGCGATTCTTCATCATCTTCTTCTATTTCATATTCCCAATCGAATTTTTCGCGACGGATAATGTATTTTCTGTAGTATAGAGCCAAAATTACTCCAGCAATTGCTCCCGATAAATGTCCTTCCCACGATATTTCGGGCCTAATGGGCAGCAGCCCCCAAACTAACCCACCGTAAAGAAAAACCACAACAACCGAAAAGGTTAGCAAACGCACATCCGAACGAATAATTCCGCTAACAAAATGAAAGGCTGCCATGGCATAAACTACTCCGCTGGCGCCGATGTGCCAGGCTTCGCGCCCAAACAGCCAAACACTTATCCCGGAAAGAAAATAAAGAATAAAAAAAATACGATACGAAATGCGCCGATAAAAATAGATGAGCATAAATCCCAGCAGGAAAAATGGGAGAGAATTGGAAATGAGATGGTTGAAGTCGGAATGGATAAAGGGCGAAAATAAAATGCCGGCCAATCCATTAATGCTACGCGGGAAAATGCCAAAGTAAACCAAATTGATTCCCGAAGTAATTTCGACAATTTTAACAATCCAGATGACCAATACAAATAAAGCCGGGAACAACAGGCTATGGAAAAAAATTTTCTTTTCCATCTCCGGGTCCAGGTTTTTGGGATTGCTGGGATAGTATCTGAATAAAGCCATATCTTCTGCAAATTCCGGGAGACAAGTTACAGATAATGAATAAGCAACAAGTCCTGAATTTCCAAATCTCGTTTTTCCTGATCAGGTTTTTAGATAGAGGAGTTTCTTTATCAGCTTTGTAAAACTCATTATTTCCTCTTCCGTGGTGTCGAACGAGCACATCCAGCGTACTTCTGAAGTTTGTTCGTTCCAGATATAAAAGAAAAACTCTTTCTGCAAGGGTTCGATCAGTTTACGCGGTATTTCGGCAAAAATGCCATTGGCTTCCACTGGTTCAGTAATTCTGATCTGCGGAATTTTTGTTACTTCCGATTCGAGTAGTTTTGCCATTTTATTGGCTTGCGTGGCCGGTTCTTTCCAAAGGTCGTTTTCGAAATAAGCCACAAACTGGGCGCCTACAAAACGCATTTTCGAATACAATTGCGTACTTTGTTTCCGGATGTATTTGGTCAGGCGGGAGAGTTCAGGATTAAAAAAAAGTACTGCTTCTCCCATCATCATTCCGTTTTTAGTGCCACCAAACGAAAGTACGTCCACTCCGCAATCTCGTGTAAATTTTCTGAAATCGAGACCCAGCGAAACAGCAGCATTCGCAATTCGTGCGCCATCCATATGTAAATACATTCCATTCCGGTGTGCCAGTTCGGCAAGCGCTTGTACCTCTTCCGGTTTATATACCGTTCCCATTTCGGTAACCTGAGAAATGCTAATAACCCGCGGCTGTGAGTGATGTTCGAATTCAAAACCTTTCAAATGCGGGAGTACCGCTTCGGGAGTTATCTTTCCGTGAACAGGTTCAATTGGAATGAGTTTACATCCGGTGAATTTCTCGGGAGCTCCACATTCGTCTTCCTGAATATGTGCGGTTTCGGCACAGATTATCGAATGAAAGCTCTGAGTGATGCTCGACAGTCCAAGCACATTCGCCCCGGTTCCGTTAAAAACAAAAAACACTTCGGTATCCTCGCCGAATCGCTCTTTAAACAACGAAATCGCTTTTTGTGTGAAGGGATCGTTGCCATAACCTAACACATGACCATTGTTGGCGGCTTCCATGGCTTTAAAAACAGCAGGCAGTACGCCCGAATTATTATCGCTTGCAAATCCTTTTTTCATTTATTAATCAGGTATTTAATTGGTAATATTTTTTTTGATTCATACGGTTTCTTTGTAACTTTTGCAGTCGTTTACCGAGGCATTAAAGTAAGGAAAAAACAATGTCAATTAAAAATGGAAACGCCAATTCCTTTTTCTCAAAAACTATATCTTTTAGCCATTTATCCCGGGAAGGGTGGAATCAATTCGCGGTTATATACTGCCATTGATTGTGGGTTGATCGGGAACCTTTTTATGGAATTTTATTTACACAAAAATACGTTTCGATAACAAAAAGTTCGTCGTTACTGGTCCCAAATCGGATGTGCCAATTCATCGATACATGCTCGAACGAAAGGCCAGATTGTCTTCTCCGCGCAAGATATCTACTTGGATGGGGCGGTTTTATTTTAAGATGAAAGATATCAGGAACGCCGTCCTTAACGATTTGACCGAAAAAAGATTGATTAGAATGGAACCCAAACGTTTTCTGTTTTTCTGATGGACCAACCCATATATTCCGAATAAAAAAGTAATTTTTCAATTGGTACACGAGGTACAGCATCAAATTATGATGGGCACCGATGTGGAAGAGGAAATGATACTTTTGTCATTCATCGAACCGGGTGGTTTACATTACCGTCTTTTCCCTTACAAACAAAAACGAAAGGCAGCCTCGTCGGCAGCAACCTCTTAGTTTATAAAAAACGATAAAATAAAATAAAAAAACTATTCTTTTGATTGCCGGTCCCGGTGTTTTACTGATGGAAGTGGTGGCGCTTTTTATTCATCTGTTTACCTCGGTTAACGCCAAACCCCGGATTGTTGCAGGATTGGTTGTATTTTTCGTCGTATTTCTTCCGTTGTACAGTTTCGGATATTTTAAACAGGAATTTAAGAAGGGAGATAAGAAAATAATCAACTTCTAACGGAAAAAGACACGAACCGAGTGGCATGGCGGTAATCCACGGAAAAGTTCCGCACAAAGAAAAACGTCCGGGTAAGATGTTCAATTCGTAATCATTCTTTTAGCCAATCGATAATTTTTTGATTCATCGGACTTAAAGCCGGACCAACATAATCGATTACATGTCCGGTGGTATCGATCATAAATTTCTGGAAATTCCAGCGAACTTTGGCATCGAGTGTCCCGTTTTCTTTGCTGCTGGTGAGCCATTCGTAAACCGGGTGCTGTTCGTCGTCTTTAATCGAAATCTTTTCCATTAACGTAAAGCTCACCCGATATTGTTCGCAAAACAACTTAATCTCTTCGTTCGATCCGGGTTCCTGTTTTCCAAAATCGTTACACGGGAAAGCCACAATCTCAAAGTCATCACCCCCGTATTCTTCATACAACTCCTGCAGTTTTTTATACTGAGGTGTTAACATGCACTCCGAAGCGGTATTAACCACGAGTACTTTTTTACCTTTATATACCGAAAAATCCAGGAGTTCACCGTCGATGGTTTTGGCCGAAAAATCATAAAAAGTTTTGTACTGCGCATTTGCAGTCATCAGTATAAAAAACGATGCAACAAATAGAATTGCGCCCAGCCTTTTTTTTGTTTTTCTAATCATTTCGTGTACAGTTGTTTCGAAAGTTACCAAATTGTTGTTAATAAAAAAACACTCCAAAACAGGCATATTTAATTATCTTTGAACGTCTGCAGAGCAACTTTGAAAGTATGGAGAATTTTATTGTATCAGCTAGGAAATACAGGCCCGATTCGTTCGAAACCGTAGTCGCTCAATCGTCGATTACCGCTACCCTGAAAAACGCGATCAAAAGCAAACAACTGGCGCATGCTTATTTGTTTTGCGGTCCGCGCGGAGTAGGGAAGACCACTTGTGCCCGTATTTTTGCCAAAACAATAAATTGTACCAATCTTACTGCTGAAACTGAAGCCTGTAACGAATGCGAATCGTGTAAGTCATTCAATACCAGCCGATCATTTAATATTCATGAGCTTGACGCTGCTTCGAACAATTCGGTAGACGATATCCGCAGTTTGACAGACCAGGTTAGAGTTCCCCCGCAAATGGGAAAATACAGCGTGTATATTATCGACGAGGTGCACATGTTGTCGTCGGCAGCTTTCAATGCTTTTTTGAAAACACTTGAAGAACCGCCAAAACATGCCATTTTTATTTTGGCTACTACCGAAAAACACAAGATCATTCCTACCATCTTATCGCGTTGTCAGATTTTCGACTTTAACCGGATTGGTGTGGACGACATTTCTGATTATCTCGAATATGTAGCGAAAAGCGAAGGAGTTGAGATTGAAGGCGAAGGCGTGAATATTATTGCACAGAAAGCCGACGGCGCCATGCGTGACGCGCTCTCTATTTTCGATCAGATAGTTAGTTTTTCAGGAAAGAAAATTACTTACCAGGATGTAATCACCAATCTGAATGTGCTCGATTACGATTATTATTTCAGGTTGGTCGATGAGTTTCTGAAAAACAATGTTACTGAAGTCCTTCTCATTTTTAACGATATTTTGAACCATGGTTTCGATGGCCATCATTTTATAAATGGGTTAAGCAGTCATTTCCGCGATTTACTGGTTTGCAAAGATCCGGTAACGATTCAACTGCTCGAAGTGGGCGGCGAGATCAAGGAAAAATACAAAAATCAGGCTGCAATTGCCAACAGTGATTTTTTGCTTGAGGCGCTGCAAATTGCAAACGACAGTGATTTGAATTTTAAAGCAAGTCAGAATAAACGTTTGCTGATAGAACTGGCCCTGATTAGGATAGCGCAGCTAACCTTAAAAAAAAAATAGCTGACGAAAGCGACGATATTCTCGGGCCCATTTTCCCAGGCAAAGAAATTCCTGAAAATGTAACTCAAACAAATCCGGCTCAAAACGAACCGGTAAAAAGGCCGGCGCCTGAAAAATCCACAGAAACTCCGGTAAACACGCCACCTAAACGGACCGTACGAAGAGGGAGCGCCGGAAACAGTACGCCATCGATTAGTAAAGCACTACGTGGCGAGTTTGATGACGAAAAGAAACTTTCGGCCAAGGAACAACACGAAATATATTCGAAAGCCGGCGATGAAGAACCGTTTACCGTAGAAGAACTGACGGTGAAGTGGAATGAGTTTCTTACACGTTACGAGGATCGGCCAAGTATTAAAGCCACGCTTTCAACTATTCCTAAAATACAGGAAGATTATACTTTAATCCTGGAAATAGACAACCGAATTCAGGAAGATTTACTGATGGATGTCAGGCCCGAGTTGGTTTCGTTTTTAAGAAAGGAACTTCGCAATTCGAATATAAATTTCAAGACTATTGTTGCCGAAATCATTCGCGAAAAGGTAATCTATTCAGATATCGAAAAGTACCAGGAAATGGCAGGTAAAAACCCAAGCCTTGCTTTGTTGAAACAAAAGCTTAACCTCGATTTTTAAGGCGCCAGCCGTTTAATTTCCCAGGTATCCGACTCTTTTTCAAAAACGATCCTGTCGTGAAGCCGGTTTTCGCGGCCCTGCCAAAATTCAAATTTCACAGGTTTTACCAAATATCCACCCCAGTTTTTAGGTCGTTCAGGATATTTTCCGTGAAGTTCATTTTTGAGTTCCTGAAATTTGTTTTCGAGAAAAGCCCGGTTCGCCACTTCGGTACTTTGTCCGGATATGGCCGCGGCAACCTGGCTGTCAAACGGCCGCGAATGAAAATATTCATCAGAGACGTCTTTGTTTGTTTTTTTGGCTAAACCCGAAATACGGACCTGACGTTCGAGCTCGGGCCAAAAAAAGTGCATTCCAACGCGGGCATCGTTTTCAATTGCCCGACCTTTTTGACTGTGGTAGTTGGTGAAAAATACAAAACCCTCATCACTGTAATTTTTCAGCAAAACAATCCGGGATTGCGGAAATCCATCCATTCCAATTGTAGTTAACGCCACTGAAGTTGCATCATTAGGGTTCGATGCCAACGCTTCTTTCATCCACTTTTCAAAAAGCAGGATAGGCTGTTTCTCAATATCTGTTTCACTGAGTTCAGCCCGTTTGTATTCTCTTCTAACCGATTCGAGTTCCATCTTGTATAATAGTCATCCCAATAACCGGAGAACTCTATTTTTGTTTACACACTGAACCAAATTTCTGGAATCTTGTTTTAATAAAAGACAAATAAGTATTATTAATTAAAGACCCAAAGCTATGAAACGTTATTTATTTATCTTAACCCTTTTTATCAGTGTATCGGTTTGGGCCGGCAACAACACAGGAAAACTTTCGATAGGAGAGCAAGCGGTTTTCACCGAATTCAAAATGACCGACGTAAGTGGGAAAAGCATTTCATTGGCCGATGCTAAAAAGGAGAATGGTTTGCTTGTACTGTTTTCGTGTAATACCTGCCCTTTTGTGAAAAAATGGGAAGGCCGGTACAACGACCTTAAAAGCTGGGCCGACCAGAACAAGGTTGGAATGATCGTTCTCAACTCGAATTATCAGAAACGATCGGGCGACGATTCGCTGGAAGAAATGAAAGCCAAAGCCAAAACACAGGATTACAAGTTTCACTATGTTGTGGATGAAAACAGCCAGATTGCCAACGCGTTTGGAGCCCAGGTCACACCACATGCCTTTTTATTCGATAACAATATGAAATTAGCTTATAAAGGCGCCATCGATGATAATTACGATAGCGCTGACCAGGTTTCGAAAGCTTACGTGAAAGATGCAATAGGAAGCCTGGCTGAAGGCGAGGTAGTTGCGGTACCAGAAACCAACCCGGTTGGGTGTGGTATCAAACGAAAATTAGACTAATAGTTATTACAATTGATTTTTGGGGGTTCTTTCTTTTTTGGAAAGGGCCCTTTTTTATGCTTTCTCGAAGAAGCTAAAATTAACTTTTCCGTATTTTCTGTTTTCGCTGAAATTAGGATGTGAAATAAAATTGTACTCTTTGGAGTGTTCGAGTATAAAAACGCCTTCGTCGGCCAGTAAGGTAGAGTTGAGGACAACGTTAGGAATAGAATCCAGGTTTGGAAGGTCGAATGGTGGATCGGCAAAAATGATGTTAAAGCGATCGGCTGATTTCTGTGCAAATTTAAATGCATCGGCCCTAAAAACCTGTGCATTCTGTATTTGCAGCGTTTCCAGCACACTCTGAATAAATTTATAGTGGTTAAAATTGATTTCTACCAGCGTGGCGCTATCGCACCCACGGCTTAAAAATTCGAAAGCCATGCTTCCTGTTCCAGAGAAAAGGTCGAGTACTTTTTTGTTCGAGAGCTCGTAACGGTTTTCGAGAATGTTGAATAAACCTTCTTTTGCAATATCTGTTGTTGGACGCGATTTAAATCGCTTACCCGGATTAAATATCCTTCCTTTGTATTGGCCACCGACTATTCTCATTTACTAATTAAATAGGCATACTTTTTCGCTCAGTATTTCTGTTGTTAACTCATTTTTATCAGCATGCCCAGGCAGCAATGTTTTTACACTTTTAAAGTATTTCGCGAGCATGACTATAAGTTCGTTTAGGTAAATTGCCTTTCCACTTGTTTTAATAACCACTTGTTTGGCTGAAAGTCCAAACTGCTGCAATACAGAAAGAAAAAAATACACCGCATCGTTGGCATGGTTGATGTGGAAATAATTGCAGGTAATCAATTCACCCTCTTTTTTTAGTAAGAAATAAAGGTCTTTCTCATCGAAATATGCCAGGATGAGGTTATGGTCTGCGGCTCTTTTTTCATACCCGACCAGTTTCTGAACAGGATGAAGCAAGCGGCTTTCCCCCAAAGTTTCGGTTATTGTTTTTCTCAGTTCCAAGGGAAGGTGATAGACCAGTTTGGCACGAATCGATTTAATCCAGCCTTCAGCATATTCTGTTTCTTTTCCATCGGGGAGCAATTCACTGATGATTTTTTTCAGGTGTTCGCTTTCCAGTTGTTCGGGAACAAGCGAAAAGTTGGCACTGTTTATTACCAAATCACAACTTTTATAAGTTAGCTGCAACAATCCCTCTTCGTTGTACCAATCCCTGAACCGGCGTGCCAGCAAATGATCCCCACTAATTGCAAAATCAGAATTCTTAAAAACAAGTACCCCGTTGCCGGTAGCTTTTTGAATACAAAAAGAAAATCCATTCAGGCTAACCTGAATGGATAATTTATATTCGTATGAAATATTTTTGTTAAACGATTCGCTTACGAAATCATACATGTGTATTACTCCCAGTTACCGGCGTTGTTATTTGTCTCGGTTATTGAACCTACTTTCAGTCCCGGATATTTTTCGTTGGTCCTGAGTTGATCGTTCAAGTTAATAATTAATTGCTCGTCTAAACCACGAAGTATCACATTGTTGTGTGCTTTTGCCTCGAAAACAGGAACTTTAATTCCTGAGCCTGTGGTAATAATAGTCTGTGCAAGGTGGAATTCGGTTGGTTCTCCCGGGGCCGGAACATATTTTAAACTATTGGCATCGTAGTTTTTGCCGAATAACGATTCGAGTACTGACTCACGGATGGTATCACGGATGATCAATCCCATTTGAATAGCTTTCTTTTCAGTAATTTTGGCTTCGATCATACTATCGGTCAATTCTCCAATAGCTTTCACGTTTCTAAGCGAATCATGCAATATAAAGTTGATCAGTGTATCCCAACTTCCGGTAAATTGCCCGTAAATATTTTTATAAGCGAGTTCTGCTTTTCGAATATCTTTCAATTTTGCAACTGTTGCTTCGTAACGTGCTTCCTTTGCTTTTTCAAATTGAATCGGACGCTGAATACTTTGATAAATAAAATAAGAAAGGACAACTGCTGCAATAACTAGTAAGATCTGAATAACGGTTCTCATTTTAATGTTTTTATAGGTTCATTTTTCGTTTGTCTGCAAATTTAAAAAAAAAAATAAATTAGCTTCCTTTACCGAACGTTATTTTGGCTTGCATGATCAAAAATCACTTAAATACCTTATTGGCTCAAAAACTGCCTTTCCCGCCTACCGAAAGTCAACAACGATTGATTGATGTTTTGGCCGGATATATTGTTTCCGATCAGCCCGGCACTATCATGTTGATCAAAGGTTATGCAGGAACTGGAAAGACGACCATGATTTTTTCGTTAACACAAGTTTTGGATATGTTAAAAATTCGTTCGGTGCTGATGGCCCCCACCGGGCGTGCAGCCAAGGTAATGGCTGGCTACACGGGCAAACCAGCATTTACAATTCACAAAAGTATCTACCGACAGAAGTCGTCGGCCGATGGAATGGGACGTTTTGTGCTCGACAAAAACTTGTTTAAGAACACATATTTTATTGTCGACGAAGCCTCAATGATCCCGGATTCATCATCAGGAGGTTCGGTTTTTGGAAGTGGACGACTGCTCGACGATTTGCTGGAGTATGTGTATTCAGGTGAAAACTGTCGCCTGATTTTGGTAGGAGATACCGCACAGCTTCCTCCGGTTGGCTTAACTGTTAGTCCTGCACTGGAACCTTCGGTACTCGAAAATTCGGGTTTTAGTGTAAAAACGGTTGAACTGACAGAAGTAGTGCGGCAGGCACAAGATTCTGGAATATTATACAATGCCACCAATATCAGGAATTTACTGGGCGCTAAAGGAGAAAACAGTGGATTTTTTTCGATAGAATTGGAAGGATTTGATGATTTGAGACAGGTTTCAGGAGCAGATTTGATCGAGACAATTTCGGGCTGTTACGACAAATACGGGATTTTTGAAACTACAGTGGTTACCCGTTCGAATAAACGGGCCAATATTTTTAACAAGGGTATCCGCGGTTCTATTCTTTATAAAGAAAATGAAATCGAACGCGGCGATTTACTGATGGTGGTGAAGAATAATTATTTCTGGCCGGTGGAAGACTCGGGTATTGATTTTATTGCGAATGGCGATATAGCCGAGATTATTGGCATTCGTGGTTACGAAGAATTGTATGGTTTCCGGTTTGCCAATGTGAGCCTGCGTTTTATTGATTATGATAACGTTGAACTCGATTGCAAAATATTTTTGGAAACATTAACACTCGAGTCGGCTTCCTTTTCATCCGATCAAAACCGGCAGCTTTTCGATGCCGTGTCGGAAGATTATACGGATATCCGGAACAAACGCGAGCGCTGGAAAAAGATTCGCGAAAATCCTTATTTCAATGCCCTTCAAGTCAAATATGCATATGCGCTTACCTGTCACAAAGCACAGGGAGGGCAATGGAAAGCTGTTTTTGTCGATCATGGGTACCTCGTGGAAGATATGTTGGATAAAGAATATTACCGCTGGCTGTACACCGCTTTTACCCGGCCCACTGAAAAATTGTTCCTCGTGAATTTTGATAAAGGATTTTTTGATGAATAATTATTGAGTTTAGAACGAATATTTTCTTCCTTCCTCAGCAACTTCAGTATTTTCAAAAACCTGTTTTGCTTCTTCCAAAAATCGGTCAGTCTTTTTAAAACGTGCCGAAAAATGCCCGATCAGCAGTTTTTTTGCACCCGAAAGAATTGCCATTTCTGCTGCATCTTTGGCTGTTGAATGTAACGTTTTTGTTGCCAGTTCTTTTAGTTCTTCCAAAAAAGTAGATTCATGGTACAATACATCAACTCCGCGTATTATCTCTGCCAGTGGCGGATAAAAAGCGGTATCGGTACAAAAGGCATAGGAGCGGGGTTTCGGAGCAGGAATTGTTAGTTCATCGTTCGGAATTAGTCGTTCATCTGACGTTAAAAAGTCAGCGCCGTTTTTTATTTCCCTGATATTGGCAATCGGGATGTTGTATTCCTTAATTTTTTCTTTTCGGATATTGGCAGATTTTGGTTTTTCGCGGAATAAAAAACCACAGGTTGGCACGCTGTGTTTTACCGGGAACGAGATCACTTCAACCGTTTTAGTTTCGAAAATGGTTTGTGGCTTTTTAAAATTAAGAGGATGAAACACCGGGCGAACCGTCATTTCACCTCGTATATAATCGAGTTGGGGCTGAATCAGATTTTTAAGTTCGGAGTGCGCATAAATATGCAGGTCGCCTTTTTTCCCCATCAGGTTCAGGGTCGAAATCAAACCAATCAATCCGTAATAATGGTCGCCGTGCAGATGGGAAATAAAAATGTGCTGAATGCTGCTGAAATTGATTTTGTTTCGTCGAAGTTGTATTTGAGTTCCTTCGCCGCAATCGATTAAAAAACAACGCCCAGGCACTCGAAGTACCTGGGCTGTTGGATATCTGTTCGAAGTTGGTAATGCTGAATTACTCCCCAATATGGTTAGTTCGAAAGACATTTCTGCATTTACAGCGTTTCTTTCTTTTCCAGCAATTTTTCGGCTTCATCCACAGTATCTGTAATTAATAATACTGTATGGAGCATCGAAATCTTAACGAGGTTGTCCACATCGGGCTGCAAACCACTCAGGATAAATGTCCCGATGGCGTCTTCGCAGAGCCGGTTGGCGACCAGAACTGCCCTCAAACCTGATGAATCGCAATAGTTTACATTGCTAAGGTCGAGGACGATGTTCTTTTCCCCTTCATTATTTACAAGGACCAATTCCGATTTAAGGTCGGGTGCGTTGTTGGTATCTAGTCTGTCGGTGTTTACTTTTACTAAAGTATACGTTCCGTTTTTTCGAATTTCGACTGCCATGCTTCAATTTACGAAATTCAGTTAGAATACACCAACTGCTTATTTGTCTTTTTTCTCGGCCTTCTCCATTTGCGATTTCAAAGCAGCCAATTCGCTGATATCGCCAAGAGTGGTTTTCTCAATATTATCGCTCACCGATTTTACAGCACGTTTGTTGGTGCGTGCAGTTGCTTTACGTGTTTCAGTTTCTTCAGCACGTTTAGCATCTTCGTAAATTCGTGAGTGAGAAACGATAATTCGTTTGGCCGATTTGTTGAACTCGATCACTTTGAAATCCAGTTTTTCGTCTTGTTTAACCGACGAACCGTCTTCTTTTACAAGGTGGCGTGGGGTTGCAAAACCTTCCACACCGTAAGGAAGCGCGATAACAGCGCCTTTATCCATTAATTCAACCACAGTTCCTTCGTGGATAGAATCGGTTGTGAAAATGGTTTCGAAAACATCCCATGGATTTTCTTCGAGTTGTTTATGACCGAGGCTCAAACGACGGTTGTCTTTGTCGATGTCGAGTACTACTACTTCGATAGGATCGCCGATGGCAGTGAATTCTGATGGGTGCTTGATCTTTTTCGTCCAGCTAAGGTCCGAAATGTGGATCAGGCCGTCAACTCCTTCGGTAATTTCAACAAATACACCAAAGTTGGTGAAATTGCGGACTGTTGCAGTATGTTTACTTCCAACACCGTATTCAGTATCGATGTTTGTCCATGGGTCTTCTTTGAGTTGTTTGATACCCAATGACATTTTGCGTTCGTCGCGGTCGAGCGTAAGAATTGAAGCTTCCACTTCGTCGCCAACGCTCAGGAAGTCTTGTGCACTGCGCAGATGCTGGCTCCAGCTCATTTCCGATACGTGGATCAGGCCTTCAACTCCGGCAGCGATTTCAACAAATGCACCGTAGTCGGCAATTACAACAACTTTCCCTTTTACTTTGTCGCCAACTTTAAGTTTGGCGTCCAGGTTATCCCATGGGTGAGGGGTCAGTTGTTTCAGGCCCAGGGCGATACGTTTTTTGTCGTCGTCGAAATCAAGAATAACTACGTTGAGTTTCTGATCGAGTTCAACAATTTCGCTTGGGTGAGAAATACGTCCCCACGACAGGTCGGTAATGTGGATCAAACCGTCAACGCCTCCAAGGTCCATAAATACGCCATATGAGGTAATGTTTTTAACGATTCCTTCAAGAACCTGGCCTTTTTCAAGTTTACCAATGATGTCTTTTTTCTGTTGTTCGAGTTCGGCTTCGATAAGCGCTTTGTGCGAAACAACAACGTTGCGGTATTCGTGATTGATTTTAACCACTTTGAATTCCATGGTTTTACCCACAAATACATCGTAGTCGCGGATTGGTTTCACATCGATTTGTGAACCCGGCAGGAATGCTTCGATACCGAATACATCCACGATCATGCCCCCTTTGGTACGGCACTTAATGTAACCTTTTATGATTTCGTCGTTTTCAAGCGATTCGTTAACACGGTCCCATGAACGTGTTGCACGTGCTTTTTTGTGCGACAGGATCATTTGTCCTTTTTTATCTTCGAGACTTTCGATGTAAACATCTACTTCGTCGCCTACTTTCAGTTCCGGGTTGTAACGGAATTCGTTCAAGCTAACGATACCGTCTGATTTGTAACCGATGTCGACAACCACTTCGCGTTTGTTCAGCGAAATTACTTTTCCCTGAAGTACTTCTTTTTCGGAAACTGTGTTCAGTGTGTCGTTGTACAAGGCTTCCAGTTCTCCTCTTTCTTTGGCTGAAACTGCGCCTGCCCCTTCTTCAAGGCTAGCCCAGTCAAATTCCTGGTTTTCAGCTTTTGGGGCAGTTTCTTTTTTTGCTTTTTTAGCCGGTTTTTCTTCAGCAACAGGTTCTTCAACTTTTGCTTCTTCGGGGGTTTCTTCCACTGTTTCTGCAACAGGTTCTTCAACCTTAACTTCTTCTGTGGCTTCTTCCGCTGCTTCTGCAACAGGAGCCTCTTCTTGTACTGCTTCCGCAGCTTTGGTTTCTTCCTGTGCCGGTACTTTGTTTACTTCCGGCTCAAGATTTTCATTTTTTTCTGTAGTCATGTATTTCTTAATAAATTAATGAGTTAGACATTATATTGATTTTAAAACGCGCGCAAAAATAAAACTTTATTTAGTTATAACAAAGGAATGTAGCTATTTTATTGACTGTGCAAACAATATATAAGACTTTGAGACTGAATGCTGTGATTATTTGGAAAGTACCTCTGAGGATGTAACGCAAAAATAGTACATTTGTCGGACCCGTGCTTTTGATGGTTTCCCTGGCGGATGTCGTAATCTCAAAGTGAGGGTGACACTTATCAAACATTAAAAACAGACATTATGAAAGGAATAATCCTGGCAGGCGGTTCCGGCACACGACTTTACCCGATAACGCGATCCATTTCAAAACAGATTATCCCGGTTTACGATAAACCCATGATTTATTACCCGCTTTCGGTTTTAATGCTGGCTGGAATCAGGGAAATACTGATCATCTCAACACCCACCGACATTGTACTTTACCAGAATCTTTTTGGCGATGGTTCGCAACTTGGATTACAACTTTCGTACGTGGTGCAACCATCGCCAGATGGTTTGGCACAGGCATTTATTCTGGGTGAAGAGTTTATTGGCGATGATAATGTTTGTATGATTTTGGGAGATAATATTTTTTACGGATATAATTTCCGCACAATACTCGAAGATGCCGCGCAGTTGGAAGACGGCGCCGTTGTCTTTGGTTATTACGTGAACGATCCGGAACGTTACGGAGTGGTGGAATTTGACGATACCGGTAAAGTAATAAGTATTGAAGAAAAACCCGGGCAACCCAAATCGAATTATGCCGTAACAGGGCTTTATTTTTACTCGAATGATGTTGTAGAGAAGGCTAAAAATTTAAAGCCATCGAAACGTGGTGAGTTGGAAATTACCGATCTTAACCGCTTATATTTAAACGAGGAACGTTTAAATGTGAAGTTGTTGGGTCGTGGCTTTGCCTGGCTCGACACCGGAACTCACGACAGTTTGTTGCAGGCTTCGAATTTTATTGCCACGATCGAACAACGGCAGGGCTTAAAAGTTTCGTGTATCGAAGAAATCGCGTATAAAAAAGGCTTTATCACTAGCGATCAGTTGATAGAGCTGGCCAAACCGCTTAGTAAAAACCAATACGGGCAATATCTTTTAAAATTGGCCGATAAACAAATATTTCCGTTTTAAGCAATGAATGTAATTAAAACCGGCTTACCTGGATTGCTTATAGTTGAGCCCAGCGTTTTCAGCGACGCACGAGGTTATTTTTTCGAATCCTTTCATCAGCAACGCTATTTTGACGCGGGTATTAATGCGACCTTTGTTCAGGATAATGAATCTAAATCAGTTCGTGGCGTTGTCCGTGGGTTGCATTATCAAATTGCCGAATTTGCACAGGCTAAACTGGTTAGGGTAGTGCAGGGAACTGTGTATGATGTTGCGGTGGATTTGCGCTTAGGTTCACCGACTTTCGGGAAGTGGTTCGGGCTTGAACTTAGCGATGAAAATAAGAAACAGTTATTTATTCCGCGGGGTTTTGCCCATGGCTTTTCGGTATTAAGCAAAACCGCTATTTTTACCTATAAATGTGATAATGTTTACCATCGCGAAGCAGAACGATCGATACAACCTTTCGACCAGCAACTCGCAATCGACTGGCAAATTAGCCGGGACGAGGCCATTGTATCGGAAAAAGATATAAATGCGACGGCTTTTTCGGACGCAGAAATGAATTTCAGGATGTAGCATGAATATTCTTGTAACTGGAGCATACGGACAATTGGGTAGCGAAATAAAAGAACTCGCTGCTTTATATCCTTCATTTAATTTCTTATATACAGATGTCGATTCACTGGATATTACCAGCGATGAAGCTGTCGAACAATTTTTTGCTGAGAATAAAGTGGAAGCCGTAATTAACTGCGCGGCTTATACTGCGGTTGACAGAGCAGAAACCGATGAGGGAAACACACTCCTGGTAAATGCAATAGCTCCCGGCATCCTGGCAAAATGTGCCGCTAAAACGGCTGCCACTATGATCCATATTTCCACGGATTATGTTTTTGCAGGCAACGCTAGCCAGCCCTATTCTGAAGAAGACCAGGTTGATCCGCAAGGAGTTTACGGGCGCACCAAACTCGAAGGAGAACAAAGGGTGCTCGCCGAAAATCCGGATTCTGTTATTGTCCGAACATCTTGGCTTTATTCGGCTTTTGGGAATAATTTTGTGAAAACGATGCTTCGGCTGGGTCGGGAAAGAGAGGGGTTAAAAG
The DNA here is from genome assembly GCA_011620585.1 of Draconibacterium sp. Classification (GTDB taxonomy): domain Bacteria; phylum Bacteroidota; class Bacteroidia; order Bacteroidales; family Prolixibacteraceae; genus Draconibacterium. Next base: position 12,402 of record WOYV01000098.1, on the reverse strand, counting down.
TTGTTTCCGACCAGGTGGGAACGCCCACTTATGCCGCCGATCTTGCAAATACACTTCTTCGAATCATTGAAAAATCGGATCAAATTGTACCTGGAATTTATCATTACTCAAATGAAGGAGTTGCGAGTTGGTACGACTTTGCATTGGCCATTTTCGAACTTTCAGGGATAAAATGCAAAGTGCAGCCGGTTGAAAGTCACGAATTTCCTACGCCTGCTAAACGGCCCCATTATAGCGTCTTGAAAAAATCGAAGATAAAGAATACATTTGGAATTGAAATCCCGTATTGGAGAGACAGTTTACAGCTTTGTTTAAAAAGATTAGAAAAATTATAAGATGGATAATCAAGAATTATTGGAAGTAAGAGCTAAAGCAGCCGAGTGGTTGTCGGATACTTACGATGCTGAAACACGTAAAAAAGTACAGGCATTACTCGATGCCGGTGATCCAACCGAACTCATCGACTCGTTTTACCGGAGCCTTGAATTCGGGACCGGGGGCCTTCGCGGAATTATGGGTGTTGGAACCAACCGAATGAATATATACACGGTGGGTGCGGCCACCCAGGGATTGAGCAATTATCTGAAAGTAAATTTTGCAGGACTCGATCAGATAAAAGTTGCCATCGGTCACGATTGCCGGAACAACAGTCGCTTATTTGCTGAAACCAGCGCTAAAATTTTTGCGGCAAACGGCATCAAAGCCTATCTTTTTGAAGATTTGCGTCCTACTCCCGAACTGTCGTTTGCTATTCGCGAACTGGGCTGCCAGAGCGGGATAATTTTGACCGCTTCGCATAACCCGAAAGAATACAACGGCTACAAAGCATACTGGGACGATGGATCACAAATTGTTTCGCCACACGATGTAAACATTGTAAACGAAGTGGCAAAGATCAAGCCCCAGGGTATAAAATTCGATGGCCCCGATGAATTGATCGAAATCATGGGCGAAGAAATGGATAACAAGTTTTTGGCTGGAGTAAGGAAAGTATCGATTTCGCCCGAAGTTGTTGAGCGTCATAAAGACATGAAAATAATTTACACCCCGATTCATGGAACTGGTGTAAAATTGATCCCAGCAGCTTTGCGAGAATTTGGCTTCAAAAACATTATTAATATTCCCGAGCAAGACGTGGTTAGCGGAGATTTTCCAACTGTAATTTCGCCCAACCCCGAAGAACCGGCTGCCATGGAAATGGCAACAAAAAAAGCTGCGCAAATAAATGCTGATGTTGTGCTGGCTTCCGATCCTGACGCGGACAGGATTGGGGTTGCCGTGAAAAACGACAAAGGCGAATATGTGATCCTAAACGGAAACCAGACCGCATTGCTTTTCTTCTATTACATTATTGTAAATATGAAGAAAGAAGGGAAACTGAAAGGCAACGAGTTCGTGGTAAAAACTATTGTTTCTACCGAAATGATTGCAGAAGTTGCCCGCCGGAACAACATCGAATATTATGACGTGTACACCGGATTTAAATTCATTGCCGAGGTGATTCGCGAAAACGAAGGAGCGAAAAAATATATTGGCGGCGGCGAAGAAAGCTTTGGTTTTATGCCATCCGATTTTGTTCGTGATAAAGATGCCGTATCATCGTGTGCTTTAATGGCGGAAATTACTGCCTGGGCGATGGATCAGGGCAAATCGTTGTATGAATTGTTGCAGGATATTTACCTCGAATATGGCTACTCGCGCGAGAAAATGAAATATGTGGTAAGGAAAGGAAAATCAGGAGCTGAAGAAATTCAGCAGATTATGACCCGTTTCCGGAACGATCCTCCGAAAGAACTGGGCGGTTCGCCAATGGAGTGGGTAAAAGATTACAAAACTCTCGTAGCCAAAAACCTGATTACGGGTGAAGAGAAAAAGATTGATCAGAAGATCACTTCCAACGTGCTCCAGTTTTTCACTAACGACGGCACAAAAATTTCCGTTCGTCCTTCGGGAACCGAACCAAAAATCAAATTCTATTTTGAAGTATTAGGCGAGCTGAAAAGCCGCGATGGATTTGGTGCTGCCGAAGAAAAAGCAGATGCCAAAATCGATGCGATCATGGAAGAATTAGGACTTTAATAATCAACTAAATATTTAATTATGAAGATAAAAATTTTAACCCTGGCGCTTCTTTTTGTAGCAACCTGGGTAGTAGCTCAAAATGATGAGTCGATTCAAATGAAACCTGAAATGACCGAAATCTGGGACCCGGAAGTACCGGTGATCACGCCCGGAGAAACACCTGCTGATGCCCCTTCGGATGCTATCGTGCTTTTTGACGGTACTGATCTGGGGCGCGAATGGACCAATGCCGACGGCGCTGAACCGGGTTGGCTGGTTGAAGATGGCTGTGCCACCGTGGCTGCCGGAAAAGGTATCATAAAAACGAAACGTGTTTTCGAAGATTTCCAGTTACACATCGAATGGAGAGCCCCTGCCGAGGTAAAAGGCGAAAGCCAGGGCAGAGGGAACAGCGGTGTTTTCCTGCAGGAATTGTACGAAGTACAGGTCTTGGATAATTACAACAACCGCACTTACCGCAATGGTCAGGCAGGTAGTTTGTACAAACAGTATGCTCCGCTTGTTAATGCCTGCAAAGAACCGGGTGTTTGGCAGGTATACGACATTATTTACACCGCGCCGCGTTTTAACAAAGATGGAACTTACTTTACTCATCCAACGGTTACGGTTTTACACAACGGTGTGTTGGTGCAAAATAACGTAAAGCTTCGTGGCCCGACTGAATACATCGGAATTCCTGAATATTTTGTTGAACCACACGGCCCTAAGGGCATCGTTTTACAGGATCATGGAAATCCGGTGAGTTATCGGAATATCTGGATCAGGGAATTGTAATCTGGAGAAAAAAAGATAATTTTAGAGCCCGGAGTTTTTCCGGGCTTTTTTGTGTCCTACCTATGAAACTAAAAACTGAACTGGCCTTTTTTGTGCTATTATTTTTTTCTCAGATCGCACCAGCACAGAATAAATCGTTTACCACCCATCTTCCCATAGTTTATTTAAATACCAACGGACAAACCATTCCCGACGATCCAAAGATTAATGCTACCATGGAAATTGCGTGGCACGAAAATGGAACAGATAATTCTACATCCGATCCCCGGAACCATTTCAAAGGAAAAATTCAAATTGAAGTCAGGGGTTCTTCTTCTCAAATGTTCTCCAAAAAATCGTATGGTTTCGAATTAAAAGATGCCGACGGTGCCGATATGGATTTTCCCTTGCTTGGTATGCCCACTGAGGAAGACTGGATTTTATATGCTCCCTATTCCGATAAAAGTCTGATGCGAAATGTATTAACATTTACACTCGCCGATAAAATGAGTGATAATTATGCACCACGTTGCCGTTTTGCAGAACTGTTTCTGAATAACGAATACCAGGGAGTTTATGTATTAATGGAAAAAATTAAGCGCGGCCCCGACCGGGTGGATATTAACAAATTGAAGGCAGACGAACTTAGTGGAGCAGATTTGACAGGCGGATATATCATCAAAATTGACAAGCAAACCGGCGATGGTGGCGATGGATGGTGGTCGCAGTTCACAAACAGTAACTATTCCCGCACATTTTATCAATACGATTATCCCGAATCGGACGATATTCAGCCCGAACAAAAAAATTACATTCAGCAATATGTAAACGATTTTGAAACTGCAATCAGTAATTTGTGGCGCGACAACAATAAAGGCTATCAGAATTACATGAATGTGGAAACCTTTTACGATTATGTAATTGTAAACGAACTTTCGAAAAATGTAGATGGTTATCGTTTAAGCGCTTTTATGAACAAGGACAAGGACGGCAAACTTAATGCCGGACCTTTTTGGGATTATAATCTGGCCTTCGGAAATGCCTATTATTACGATGGCTGGACTACTTACGGATTGTTTGTTTTTCAGGATATTGGCGACGATTACTGGCAGGTACCTTTTTGGTGGAAAAAACTGATGTCTGATGCCACCTTCACGAACCCGATGCGCTGTCGCTGGGACGGATTACGAGAAGACATTTTAAGCGAAGAAAATATTCTTGGTGTGATTGACAGCATAACCACGCTATTAGGGAGTTCTATCGACAGGAACTTTAGCCGCTGGCCCATCCTTAGCCAATATGTTTGGCCCAATTATTACATCGGGAATACCTATCAAAACGAAATATACTGGTTAAAAGATTGGATAAGTACCCGTTTGGGACGGGTCGACAATGAACTACCCGGAACGTGCGATATTAACTCACTGGTTCAGGATACGTCGGAAGAGTGGTCAATGACTTTTTATCCGAATCCGTTTACCAATGAGTTGAACCTGGAGATTGTGACCCAAAGCAATGATGAATGTATATTGCGATTATACAACCTGAATGGCGCCTTATTACAAGAGACAAAACTTCCGGTAATAGATGGGGCCAATCGTTTTAATTTCGCTTTTCCGAAATTAAACAGCGGGGTGTATTTCTACAGAATGATCCAGGGCGACCATGAGTTTTCGACGGGTAAACTTGTGAAACGCTGATACCGGACAGTTTGTATTTTTTACATTCGGATACAAATTAATGGCTTTTCGGGTAGCGCCCTGTAAATTGCTTTTGCATCGGTTTTAGAGATCACTACCATAATTCTTGGATGATATTCAGGTGTTTCAAATCTCAACGTTTTCTTCAATTTTGCAAGTGTTGTCGCGAAGTTTTGTTTTTGCCAGAATTTATTTCGCCATATCTTTTTATGCAAATCGCTGTCACTTCCTTCGATGTGTAATTCGATTCCGTTTTCGAATTGCATCAGCCAATGAACTTCTTCGTTGGGTAAACTGTCGACTGCGTGGCTCTGACGGGCGTATTCAATGGTATCTTTTGGCGCTTGTTTTATAATTAACGGAACCTTCTCGATTGTAGATAAGTCGTTTATTGCCTGTACTTCCTTGCTAAATAAATTATGGTATCCTCCGGGAGTCAGTTCTTTCAGTAAGCGATCGGTTGAGTACGTGATCATTGGTGAACTTAGTAAAACCACCCCTTTAAGTTCGAGTTGTATAACACTGTCTTTTAAATTGATTGATAGACAAATAGAATCACTTTTTGCCGAGTTTAACCGCGATTCGAGCCAGGTTTTTTCTTTGTACAACTGAACCCAGGTGGAGTCTTCTTCGTTAGGTTGAGGAATATTGTTTTCGGCTGAGTCGCAAATATCCTGATATTGTTTTCGAACCGATAAAACCGAAAAGATGCTGTATTGCAAGGCAACCAGTAACAACAATACCGGAACAAAAATGGTCAATATTTTTAGCAGAGTATGCTTCATTTTAGATTTGGTAAAAAGAATATTTGTCAGAAAATAAAAACTTTGGCGCCAATTGGTAACGTGTTATAAACCGTTTCCAGGTCATCGTCGCCCATGCGCACACAGCCATGCGTAACCGGCAACCCTAGAAATCGCTTGTAAAGCGTTCCGTGTATAAGATAACCATCGCCTAAACTGAGAGCGTAATCGCCTAAAACACCATATTCGTAACGCGATGGGTCACCGGGAGGAGGAACGGCCAACCCTTCTTCCACAAAAGCCCAATCAGGTTTTCTCCACACCGGATCAGTAACTTTTCCTCTTATGGTGAATACTCCTTTGGGTGTCTCAAAAATCCAGCTTTTTTCATTTCCTGCTTCCAATTTTATATAACTTCCGGTGGAGCAGGCGCCTTCGCGAACCAGTTCCTTGTTTTTATAGAGCGAAAAAGAATTGTCAGAGGTGTTGATAACCAAATAAACACCACCTGGAGTAAGCCGGTCTATCTTTTTCTGAAGCAGAACAATACCCACCTTTAGCATCGTTGCGTCTGGTTCTTCCATTTTTTGTTCCGCGTGTTTTTGTTGTGTTTTAAAAAACAAGGGTTGGTTCATCAACCAGGGTGTGAAAAACAGAATGACCGAAACAAAAACCAGAACCGAAATGATTAAAACAAGAGGTGTGCGAATGTTTCTTGCGAGTTTTAACCGGTCGATTTGTTGAAGCGACTGCAAATAGTATTTCAACAGTTTTGTTTTCATTGTAATACAGAATCTTTAATTATTGATTCGAGCGGCTGCACCGAGCCTACAATGGTTACAGGGGTTCCAACGCCTGCAAACCTAAATAAGGCATCCATGTCGGTATTCATCAGTGCAACACATCCATCTGTCCAGTCAACCCCTTTTCCTCCCATTCCGTGAAATTCAATCAATCCGCCAATATCGGCTTTCGCAGGAATCAGTTTCTTGCTCTTCGCTTTTTCGAACCTGATCTTATCTTCACTATTCGGATAGTCGATCAGTAAGGCTTTGTAAAATTTGGTTTGTGCTCCGCTTTTTTTCGCTGTGATCTTGTAAGTCCCTTCAGGTGTGGCTTTGTCGCCTTTTACTATTTTGTCGCCCATCCAGTTTGGGCCAAATTCAACATCCAGGGTTTTTACAAGCTTTTTATTCTGATATAAAAAGCACTTGTGAGCAAATTTGTCAACCAAAATTACTTTTTTGCTGTTGGCAGAAAGTTGTATGGCTTGTTTGGCATTTTTTTGCCAGCTAACGTGAGAACTGAACCAGTTCTGTACCAGGATTTCGGCTTTGTCGTTCGATGAATTGATCAATTCCCAGGCTTGTTCAAAATATTTTTCAGCTTCGCTAAAACGCTTATTCCCAAACGCATGCCTGGTTTCTGAAAGCTTCATTACACCTTTGTTATGATTTTTCAGAATGCTTTGGGGCAAAGGCATTCGTTTATAATACAATTCGAAAATAGCGATCTTTTTATCCAACTGAATCAATCCTTCTTGTATCCTTTTACTGGTTGATTTGGTGCGTTTGCCCGAAAGCTTTTGAGCTTCGTCGGCTTTTTCCAATACCACAGAAACCCAGTTATTTACTTGCGAGTAATCACGAAAAAGAAAGAATCTGCTGTTTTCTTTCGACCAGTTTTCCATGGCTGAATCGTAAGCCATTTGTGCCTGGTTAAATGCATCGCGTGCATAGAGCTGTGCATTTGCTTTTTGTGCTTCACTCAAGGCTTCCAAAGCCATTTTCATTTCAGGGCCTGGTGGTTGAGGCACATTTCGTATTACCCGGAAAACAGCAAAACTTAAAAACAGCGCAACGGTGGATAACCAGTAAAAAGTTTTTCTTCGCATAAATTATCAGATAGAAAAATCCCCGGGCAATTAATGTCCCGGGGAAATTCTTTAAAGGGCTGTACCTTAATTATTTTCTCTTGTTTTTGCTGTACCTGGCAATCACTTCGCTAAGTTCAGTGTTTAAAGCCTGTGCTTTTTCTTTGGCTGCTTTGGCTTTGTCGAGGGCGGGCATTAATTCGCCGGCTGTAAGTTGGTTGTTTACTTCGGCCATCGAAGCTTCAACTACGCCAATATCGCTTTTAATCGCTTCCAGTGCAGCAGTTCCTTCTTTTCCTTTTGGGGCCTGTGCCACCAGTTCGTTGTTTTGGTTGTTCAGTGCGCTTACTTCGGCTTGCAAAGCAATAATCTCGTTACGGATTTCTTCTTTTTTAGCTTCAGCCTTGGCCTGTACTTCGCCAGCCATTTGAGTTACTGCTGCCAGCGTTGCGCCCACTGCTTTGTAATTCTTGAACAGTTTCCCGTTTTGTTCTTCAACTTTCTGGTTAACAACATTCATCGAATCCTGTAGGGCGGCAAAATCACCTGCAACATACACATCGGCGCCGGCAGTTTGAGCTGCTTCAATGGCTGCATTGGCAGCATCAATTTCTGCTTGTGGAACTTTTCCACAACTGCTTAATAAAACAGCCACGCTCAGGGCTGTAAAAAGGGTCATCAATTTTGTTTTCATCCTAAATCTTAGTATTATTTCATATTTAATTTCGGAGCCAATTATTACATTCGTTGGTAATATATTTATGTCCGAGATTTTCATTTAGACGGAGATTGAAATGGAAGTAACGCATGAAATAAATATTTTTTTCTTTTTCTGAATTTTAGCTTATGGCAAAGGAAAAATGGAATGATATCAGCGATGAAGAACTGGCCCGGCGGATTGTAGAAGACAACCGCACGGAACTCTTCGAAATATTGTATAAGCGATATTATTTGAAGGTGGTGGATAAATGTCACAGTTTTTTGAAAAACCGCGATATGGCAGAAGATTTTGCCAACGACATCCTGTCGAAAGCCTATGAAAAATTACCGGGGTTCAAAGGTAATTCACGGTTCTCATCCTGGTTGTATGCCATAACTTACAATTATTCGATCGATTACCTGCGCCGGAAAAAAAAGCTGCACTATCCAAACTGGAACAGCGAAAATGAGATCCCGGATATCCCGGATGAGTCGGAAGCCGACTTGGAGCAAATGAGTTACGAAAATCTTCTCAGGATACTCGAAATGATCCACCCCGAAGAAAAAGCGCTTTTACTGATGAAATACCAGGATAATCTGCCGGGAAAACAAATTGCACAAACTCTTCGAATCAGCGAAGATGCGGTAAAAATGAGATTGAAAAGGGCGCGCACCCGGGTAATTTATTTGTTTCAGCACGAATTAAAAAAGTTATGAGCCAAGCCGTTACCATATACATATTTTACGTCATAAGAAAGAACAGAAAAATGCAATAATAAGCCAATGGAGATCAAGAATTTTTTTCAGAAAATATTTGCGGGCAGCAGGGAGGTAGAGGTTCCGAAAGCTGTGAAACAAAAATTTGAAGAACGTTTTAGTCAGTCGATCAATGTCGAGTGGCAAAAGACGGGTAAAAATCACGAAGCTGTATTTTATCTGGATGAGTTGGAACACATTGCCACATTTCAACCCGATGGTTCGGTTTTTTGTCTGAAGATTAATCTGCCACTGAGCCAACTACCGGTGAACTTGTCACAAGTGGCCGATAAAGAGGGCGAACTAATGAACGCGATAAAAATAGAGTGTAAAGGTATTTTACAATACGAACTCATTGTACGCGACAACGAACTTCAGCGTTACTTTCTCCTGCTCAACGAAACTGGGGATATCCTTAAAAAGGAAAAATTGTAAAAGAATGACGAGCCATTACAATTAATTTATCGCGCCAATCGTTTGGTGCGGGTATGATTCATAAAATCAACCGTGTTGTTGATTCCTTCGTACATTAAAGTATCTTCTTCCACAAAACTTACTTTTTTCCGGTAGTCTTTCAAAAAGCTTTCGAGGAAAGGAGAAGTTTTTACCGGCCTGCGGAAATCCATTGCCTGTGCTGCATTGTATAATTCAATTGCCAGAATTTTTTCGGTGTTCAGCGCCACTTTTAAAGCTTTTGTTGCGGCGTTGCCACCCATACTCACATGGTCTTCCTGTTCGTTCGACGAAGGAATGGAATCGACCGAAGCCGGCGTACAATATTGTTTGTTTTGGCTTACAATGGAGGCGGCAGCATATTGCGGGATCATAAAACCAGAGTTCAGCCCGGGGTTGGCCACCAGGAATTCAGGTAGTTCCCGTTCACCCGAAATTAAACGGTAGGTCCTACGTTCCGAAATACTCCCCAATTCACTAAGCGCCATTACCAGAAAATCGAGCGAGAGTGCCAGTGGTTCGCCATGGAAATTACCTCCCGAAATAATCAGGTCTTCGTCGGGAAATACCGTAGGATTATCTGTTACCGAGTTAATTTCGGTTTCAACTACTTTGGCCACATATTTTACGGCGTCTTTTACCGCGCCATGTACCTGTGGGATACAACGGAACGAATAGGGATCCTGGATGTGTTTTTTGGCTCTCGATTGCATTTCGCTGCCGGCAAGCACATGCCTGAAATTTTTGGCGGTTTCGGCTTGTCCTTTGTGCGGTCTGATCCGTTGAATGTTTTCAGAAAAAGGTTCCAGTAACCCGTCGTAGGCATCGAGCGAAAGTGCCCCGATAATATCTCCCTGATCGATAATGCGGAAAGTTTTTAGCAAGGTGTAAACCGCGTGGGCGCTCATAAACTGGGTTCCATTCAGCAATGCCAGCCCTTCTTTGGCTTCCAGTTTTACAGGTTCCCAGCCAAATTGTTGAAGTACCTCGAAAGACTTAGCTTTCTTTCCTTCGAAATTTACTTCACCCAAGCCAATTAATGGCAGAAACAACATGGCAAGCGGGGCGAGATCGCCACTTGCACCAAGCGATCCTTGTTCGCGTACAATGGGTAATACATTGTGGTTAAAAAGATCGAGAATACGTTGTACGGTAATCAGTTGAACCGCGGAATTTCCTTTTGATAAAGCATGTGCTTTTAACAACAGCATCAGTTTTACCACGTCGGCCGGAACTTCGTCGCCTATGTTGCAGGCATGCGAAACCACCAGGTTATGCTGAAGTTTGCTCAGGTCTTCCTTCGAAATCTCGATGTCGCAAAGCGCTCCAAAACCAGTATTGATTCCGTATAATGGTTTCTCCGATTTCTCAAGTTTTCGATCAAGATATTTTTTGCTTTTTTGGATGAGTTCGACCGATATATCAGAAAGGACCAGTTTAATGTCGTTGTCAAGAATATCTTCAATAATGCTGTATGTGAGGTTATTAGGTGTTATTTCAAAAACGCGTTTTGTCATGATAGTACTTTGAGAACTGTTAAAATATTGAATGGATTACATCAGAAAATGGGGTCTTCCTGGAAAGTAGAATTCTTGTAAATGCTAATATTTATGATGAAGAAGACCTTGAAACAAAACGATGTTCACGGAAAGCGAACGTCGCCTCCAAGGGTTTTTACCAGTCGGTTTGGAACCGGGATATTCATGCTACAACGAATTAGAGTCGCAATTTCCAATAATTCAGAATATTAACACAGGACTTTTATCAGTTCTTCGGCACTTAGCAATTGCTGCTCGCCTGTTTCCATATTTTTCAAGGTGAATTTCTTTGCTGCTATTTCTTCTTCTCCTGCCAGTACTACAAATGGAATTTCCTTGCGGTTGGCATAGTTCATCTGTTTTTTCATTTTTCCGCTTTCAGGAAAGATTTCTGCATTTACATTGTTTTTCCGAAGCTGGGCCAACACCGGCAAACAATAAGCTTCCCCTGTTTCTCCAAAGTTAATAAAGAGAACTTTTGTGTTTTCAAGCGAATCCTGTGGAAAAAGATCGAGAGCCGTTAGCACATCGTAAATACGCTCGGCGCCAAACGAAACGCCAACTCCCGAAACATCGGGCATGCCAAAAATACCGGTGAGGTCGTCGTAACGGCCACCGCCACAAATACTTCCGATTTGCACGTCTTTTGATTTTACCTCGAAAATGGCGCCGGTGTAGTAATTTAAACCACGGGCAAGCGTCAGGTCAAGTTCCACTTCAGTTTTCAGATCGAACTTCGTGATGTAGCCCCAAAGTGTCTGCATTTCAGCAATTCCCTTTGCACCAACTTCTGTACTTCCGATTACAGTGGCAATCTGTTCCAACTTTTCAGCAGTATTTCCTTCCAGTTTCAGAATAGGTTGAAGTTTATCAACGGCAGTTTGCGAAATGCCTTTTTCGAGCATTTCCGCATTTACCTTTTCAAGTCCGATTTTATCGAGTTTATCGATAGCGACCGTGATGTCTGCCATTCGTTCTGCTTCGCCAATTGCCTCAGCAATCCCGGCGAGTATTTTGCGGTTATTGATTTTTACCACCGTATTTATTTGCAAACGCTGAAAAACATCGTCGATGATCTGAACCAGTTCGGCTTCATTCAACAGGCTGTCGCTGCCAATTACGTCCACATCGCACTGGTAGAATTCGCGGTAACGTCCTTTCTGAGGGCGGTCGGCCCGCCAAACCGGCTGTATCTGGTAACGTTTAAACGGAAAAACAATATCATTACGGTATTGTACAACGTAACGCGCAAAAGGCACAGTAAGGTCGTAACGCAATCCTTTTTCCGAAAAATGGGTCGTAAGCTTGTTCGAGTTTTTCTCATCGAGCAAATCCTGTGGCGCCTTCGAAATAAAATCGCCTGAATTCAGGATTTTAAACAGTAACTTATCGCCTTCTTCCCCGTATTTTCCCATCAGTGTTGAAAGGTTCTCCATGGCCGGTGTTTCAATAGGCTGAAAACCGTACAAACGAAAAACATCCTTGATCGTGTCGAAAATATAGTTTCTTCTCACCATTTCAACAGGTGAGAAATCGCGGGTTCCTTTGGGTACCGAAGGTTTTTGTGCCATGCTTATTCTTATTTGGCCGCAAAAATACAGAAAAAGAACGAAAAGGATCCGATCTTTTCGAAAGATCGGATCCTTGAGACCATTCCTGATGAAACCGAAATTGGCAAGTTAGTGTCAGACCAGTTCGTATCAATCGGTACTGAGGGCGAAACCTGGCAAAATAAACAGAAACCTTGTTTTGGAAATATTTGGTGGAAAGGAAGCAGTTATTTTAGAATAATAAGACCAGGTATC
>WOYV01000026.1 GCA_011620585.1 Draconibacterium sp. | reverse complement strand
TCTCTCATTTTTCATTCTCCATTTCTCTGCTCATTTTCCATTTTTCATTTTCTCCGAAAAAGCTTTTGTAACAAAAGGCAGAATTTTGTTTTAGCTATGGAAAAACGGCAACAATTAATTCAATTATAATCGAACGGTAAACAAAAAAATCAATTGAATTAGGCATTTAAGTAATATTTGGTTTATACGGGAAAGGATCTGCTTTAATCATTCTATTCAATAGGTTGTCAAAAATTCCATCCTTCATATTGCTCCGCTTAAACCGGTAGCAGTATTCATCAATATTAACCCGCCAAGTTCTTTTGAACTGCTCTTTTGGATACCCTTCCCATACATCCGGCTAACTCCCTTGCCGCTGCGCTCAATGGCAAATACAACCAACTTCCTTTTCGCGTTTTTTCTTCCCACAACTCCTTCTTCCTGGCCACCAACAACGGTCTGGTCAACTTCGGCATTGCCATTGATTTTGTGGGGTCCCACTGCTCTCCATCGCTTTCATTGCCTTGATTTTGAACTTCCAGCAAGTTTTCTGTCTTAGCCCCAGCTTTCTGCTCAGTTCCGTACTACTAATCCCTTTTTTATTCGTGCTGACATAATAAACGATGTAAAAGGCCTTTAATACAGAAAACTTCAACTGATGAAACAAGGTCCCGCTCGTCGGTGAAGATATGCGGTGACAACTGGTACACTGCCTGTCGTATTTACGCTTACCGTTGCAATATTTGGTATGTCCGCATTTGGCGCTTACGATTTATAGCTGATTCTAATCTTTTGGTTCCCAACCAAAATCGATGTATTGCCAGTCGAAATCATCGCCGTTTACATGAACTTCAACAAAACCTTCTTCCATTCCAAAACGCTGTCCCTGCCACCACTGTGACGACACTGCTCCCCCTGTTACGTAATGGATTCCGTTGTAATTGATATCTTCCAGAAAGTGAAGATGGCCCTGTAAAACGAGTTTGGTATTGTATTGTTCCAGAATTTTTCTCACATCGTTTGCATTGGTTATTATTTCTCCTTTACTCATTCCCTGCGTTGGATCTACCATAATTTGTGAGCCAATACTCAACAATGGAATATGTGTTGAAACAACTACCGGGCGTTCTTTTCCGTTTTGTTCCAGGTCGTTTTTCAGCCATACGATTTGCTCATCGTCGATGAGGCCGTAATAATTTCTGTCGGGAGTTAAGCCAATGGCATCGAGAACAATAAAGTGCCAGTTTTTATGATCGAACGAATAATAGCGTTTGTGCAAACGATTTTCGTACATTTTTTTTGCATACAATTCATGCGATGGACCGACACCGCTTTTTTCGTACAACCCAAAAACTTCATGGTTTCCCATGGTTGTGTATAAAGGCATGTTCAGTTTCGAAATGGTTTCTGTAAACAACGAATAAGCGCTGTCGCTATGTTCGTAAGTTTGTGCCAGGGCATCCATTATATTATCGCCGCCGGTTAGTACAAAGTCGGGAGCAAGTTTGTTAATCGTATCAATGGCCTGTGTTAGTCCTTCCACAGCGTGTCGTTCTTTTGTCAAATGAATATCGGTCATAAAAACAAAAGAAAAATCATTGTTTGCTTTTACTTCCGCCGTTTTCTTTGAGGTTTGGTTGCAGCCCGCCATCAGCAGGAAAACAACAACAATGAATAATAATTTTTTCATTTTAGCGTATTTGTGTTGATGAATTTTTAGCGAAGATAGTTATTCCGTTTTTTCGTAATGTTTACTATCTGCTAAATTAACTTTAATCATTATTTTTGCAAGAACGTTTCTTGATCTTTCAAAACAAATAAACGGTAAATTTTTTCATAAATGAAAGTTGAGATTTCACAATACTCATGGGAGGAGCTAAAAGAGGAAGGGATTTTTGAATGGCCCATCTGGGAACACGACGAAGATAAATTCGAGTGGTACTACGATCAAACAGAGCTTGCCTACATTATTGAAGGAGAAGCAATTATTAATACCGAGTTTGAAGCCTACACCATTAAAGCCGGTGATTTTGTGATTTTTCCAAAAGGGCTTGAATGCGTTTGGGATATTCATTATGCCATTAAAAAGCATTATTCGTTCGAATAAAATTGGATTAACGAAAGTTTTATTTCGCTGTAAATTTTTCAGGTCAGGGATGGGAACATGGCCGAATACTGTTAGAATTCACCCACTTTTACTACTTTGTTATCGGCCAGGTACCAAAGGTATGCTTCGACCTCTTCAAATCCTGACTCTTTTAACACTTTTGCGTAACGTTCCACCTGTCGGTTGTATTTTCCGGGAATCTGTTCCCCAGTTTTGTAATCAACCACGATGGCATGTTTGCCCGAATACATAATTCTGTCAGGCCGGAGTAATCTGTCCGGTGCGAGTACCTCGCGTTCGTTTAAAACCTGGAAACTCCCGTCGAACCATGTTTTAACGGTTTTCAGTTCCAGGTTTTCTTTAATTGTTTGTTCGATCTGATTTCGTTCGTCAGCATCAATTTTTCCTTCCAGAAAAGCACGCTGGCAAGCCTTTGAAATATCGGCTGAGGTTTCAATCCCGGAAAGAATTTCGTGCACGAGCTTCCCAATATTTTTTTCGGATTGATGATGTTTGCCTTCTACTAAAAAATCTTCGCCCGACAAGCGCAGCCTTATTCTTTCAGAGAAATCATTAAAACGGTATTTTCTTATGGGAACGGTGTTCGAAGTTTTGTCTTTTGTTTTGCTGGCCGGAACCGACCCGTACTCAAAACTCATGTTGGTGACGTCGAATGCCGATTGAAATTCGGGTTGAATGGCCAGCATTTGAAGCGCGTTCAGCAGCATCCGGTTGATTGCTTTTCCGGTTTCGTTCCCCTTATTATCGAGGGGTTTTGGGCAATTGATCATCAAAACCGATTTGGCGCGTGTAAAAGCCACGTAAACCAGGTTCATCGTATCGATAAAACTATTGACCCGTTCTTCGTTATAATCCTTTACATATTCCGACATTTTCATGGTTCCGTCCGCCAGTACCGGCAACCTCGGAAAACGATTGAAAGGCGGCGCATCATGTTCCACCCATAAAAGTGGTATGTTGGATCCTACCCAGCTGGAGTCCCAGTTAAAATAGGGGATAAGCACCGCTTTGTATTCCAGGCCTTTTGCCTTGTGAACCGTTAACAGGCGAATCGAATCCACCTCTTCGTTAACGCTAACCGAGGTTTTGTATCCTTTTTCGTTCCACCAAAAAAGAAAGTTCGACAAGTCGTTCGATAGCATTGTTTTCAGTTCACCGGCTTTGTCGGTCAATGTCTGGATAAAGGGCAGTTCGGTTTCCAGTTCGTACAAACCAAAAATGGCCGCGATGTGTGTGATCGTTTCATCGAGCGAAGCCAGGGCCACTTTGTTTCTTGCGAGTTTAATTTTTTGGGAAAGTTCGGAGCTAAACACCTGGTTTCGTTCTTCGGCAGAATGCCATCCCCCGAAAGTGTCAGTTTCTCGTTCTGCGTTTTCCGTAAGCGTGGGTTTTAACCAACTCAGCCAAAGGTTGAGTAAAGTGGCCTGGAGTATTTCATTGTCAGGATCGACCAGGTATTCGATGATGTGGATGATAAACAAAACCCCGCGCGAAGCATGCAAAAACAGCGATTCGTTGGAAAGGACCGACAATTCGTAGTCCTTGTTTTCGGGTAGTTTTGCTGCTTCCAGGAAAGCCTGGATAATATCGATACCTTCACGGTTTTTACGAATGAGGATGGCAATTTCGGCAGGTTTGATCCCTTTGTCCTGCAACATTTTAACCTGTTCTATCAATAACGAAGCCGAGTCATGGTAAAAGCTGTCTTTTTCGAGGAAGTCAACTTTTATATAGCCTGTTTTTTCAGGATTTTTTTTCCCGGATGTTTGCTGGTACGAGGAATAAATATTTCTGAATTGGTCGATATAGCTTTGATTATTATCTATTTCGCTAAATAGCCCGGATTCGAAGACCGTGATCAAATGCTTAAAAATATTATTGTTGAAATCAATTACATTCCGGTCGCTCCGCCAGTTGAAATCGAGCGTGTGATCCGTTTTTTGTTGCCCGCTAAAGTCGTGGTTAAGTTGCTCTGCAAGAATATTCCAGTCGCTGTTTCGCCAGCGATAGATCGACTGTTTTACATCGCCCACAATCAGGTTTGAGTGACCTTCGGCCAGCGAATTCAGCAAAAGCGGTTTGAAGTTGAACCACTGCAAACCCGAAGTATCCTGAAATTCGTCGAGCATGAAATGTTTGAAATAGGTGCCCAGTTTTTCGTACACAAAAGGCGAATCGCTTTCCCCGATTATTTTGCTCAGTAAAAGGTTGGAATCGGAAAGTGGCAGCGTGTCTTTTTCGTGTAACAGTTCTTTAATTTCTTCTTTCAGATCGATCAGGATTCCAAGTGTACGCACTTGTTTGAGCACGGCCAGCGCCGAGTTGTAACGCGGGAAATGTTCCTGGTGGTATTCAATAAGTTCATGTAATCCGGATAACAATTTTTGATTGATCAGCGACATGATTTCTTCGCGTCGTTTATTGGTTTTTGTTACCCATTTTTCAGATGATTCAACCGACTCAAGCACTGTTTTAGTTAAGTTTGGCTGATCGCCATTTGCCAGTTTCACAAAAAAGTTTCCGATGCTTCTATTCGATCCGCCTGTAAAATCGGCAGGAGATAACCCACACCGGTTCATTTCATCCACCTGGTACTGACCATATTTTTTTAAGGAAGTTTCAAATACCGAAACGATTTTCCGAAGTTCTTTTACCAATTCGTCGAGGTTTTCGCGGGTGTACACCGACTCTCCGTCTTCGGGAAAGAACACCTGAAATCGTTCTTTAAATAGTTCGGCGCCAAGTTTCAATATCTCGGTATCCAATCTTTGACTTCTGTTTTCCTCGATCCGTTCGCGGCTGTATTCGCGCAACCAGTTTAAAAGTTTACGGTCTTTGCCCATTTTGGCAAACAAGCGGTCGCTGGCTTCTTCCAGGATAATGTCGTTATCGATATTAACCGAAAAGTTCGGAGAAATGCCAAGTTCGCGGTTAAAAGCCTTGATCACTTTTTGTGTAAACGAATCGATGGTATTGATCGAAAAACGATTATAATCGTGTAAAATATTTTTTAGCACCTGCCCGGCGCGTTCCCTGATATTTTGTTCCGATTTTCCGGTTTCATCCCGAAGTATGCTAACATAGGCTGATTCTTCGTTGTTTGCCAGACGATATAACTGTTCCAATATACGGCTTTTCATTTCGTTGGTGGCCTTGTTGGTAAAGGTTACCGCCAAAATGTGCTTGTAATTGAATGGGTTATCGAGGATGAGTTTCAGGTATTCAACTACCAGTTGAAAGGTTTTCCCCGAACCTGCAGAAGCTCTATAAACGTTCAGCATGATTGATATCTGAAATTTAGGTTTAAAGATAAGGTTTTACAGAAAGGATACAAGTTAAAATCCGGGAGGTGGAGGAGGTCCCTGGTGCTGGCCAACGCTTACGCGTGTTTCGATCTTGAAATTCTTTGAGACTTTGTACTGCATAAACATGGTCGATCCGTAATTATCGAACGAACGTCCGCTTTGGTTGGGAAGTGGCGCCGACATCATCGAATTGGCCCCGTAACTAAAACCGCCAATGGTTAGATTATCATTTATCCTTGTTGCCGATCCGCTTAAAATTTCGCTGTTATAAAAGAAAGGCGAAAAGGTATTGAAATTATTCAACGTGATATAAGAGCTATTAAATTGAGGCTGGAACGCCAAATTGAAATTGAACGGTGGGTACGTCTGATCAAAAGAATACTTTGGCAATTTAATGCTGTTTATAAACTCGTCTGATGCCTGGAAGCCATGGATCAATTCGTAATATTCCAGTTGACGGTTCTGAAAGATTTCTGCTGAATCGAGCTCGCCAAAATCCATTTGAAGGCCTTGTTGCGCAAGACTTCGAAAAGAAATAAGAATCAGTATGAACATTAAAGTCCGTTTCATTCGTCATCGGATTGTGATGCGAAAATAAGATTTTTTCAGATGATGACAGGGAAACGAAGCTTAAAAAGCGTTAACTACGAGAGCTTTTTGTATGCTGATTTAATTTCGTCGTACAAAGCGTCGCTGATGCGGTACAGCGGCGGGCGCAGACAATTTTCGATGGTTCCCTGGATGTTCATCAACGCTTTCACCCCTCCCGGGTTGCCTTCTTTAAACATAAGTTGGAACATTTCGATCAGTTCGTAATGTATTTCACGTGCGCCTGCGTAATCGTTGGCAAGTGCGCGGTGCATCATGGTGCTGATTTTCGCGGGAAGCGCATTTCCGATGACCGAAATCACTCCTTTTCCACCGATAGAAGAGATGGTAACAGCCAAAAGGTCGTCACCCGAAATCAGTGTGAAATTGTCGGGTGTGTACTTCAATATTTTGGTCATTTGCGAATGTTCGCCCGAGGCTTCTTTTATCGCCACAATATTTTCTGAAGCTTCTGCCAAACGAGCAACAGTTATGGCCTCGAGATTGACTCCGGTACGCGAGGGGACATTGTATAAGATCACCGGAACCGGGCTGGCTTTGGCAATCTCAAGATAGTGGCGGTACATTCCTTCCTGCGAAGGTTTATTGTAATAAGGCGTAACCACCAAAATTCCGCTTATCCCATTAAAATCGAAAGTATCAACCTGTTCAAGGATGGTACGTGTATCGTTGCCGCCCATCCCAACAACCACCGGCAGATTACCTGATTTTTCTTTAACAAGCTCAACTACATTGGCTTTTTCCTGCGAAGTAAGTGTGGATGTTTCGGCCGTGGTTCCCAGAGCCACCAGATAATCCATGCCGCCTTTCACCTGTTTTTCAACAATGGTTTCAAGCGATTTGTAATCCACCTGGTTTTCTTTTGTAAAAGGAGTTATCAGCGCGACAGCTGCACCTGTAAAAAGCTGGCTCATTTGCTTCATTTTTTATTTAGCTGCGCAAGATAAAAAATTTGTTGTTTGACAAGGAACATCGTGTCCTGATTTTCGCCAATGTTAATATTCAGGTCGAAGTAATTATTCTCGTCCGGCGAACTGCCAATTTTGAAATCGGAGGGAGTTAATGCGGTAATGTAATCGAGTACAAAATTCTGCTTCAAGGCTGTATTCAGTAATAAATCGAAGTGCATGGTCATAAAATCGCGGGTCTTATCGGGTTTCGGAATTCCCCACCAATTCAGGTCGTTTACCGTCAGCGCATTGTTGGCTTCGAGCGGATTGCTCAGTTCATCGAACACACAATACGTGCGAAAGATAATGTGGTTTTTGTTGAAATGATCGCGCAGGTAATTCATCGCATCTTTTTGCGAAGGTTGCCAGATCACGCCAACTTTCCGAATATTGTGGATGTGTGGAATTCGGGGGGTATGCTTTTGTACTTCCAGCGCTTTGGTCAATTTACGCAATCGATATATTTCCTTGAAATTCATGAACAGCAAATGTAAGAATATTGATGAGCTAATTTTCGAGCAACTTTAGAAAATCATCTTCGGAGATCGTTGGGATTCCCAGTTTGGTTACTTTTTCGAGTTTGCTCGGGCCAATGTTGTTACCGGCCAGCAGGTAACTCGTATTTTTTGATATTGATCCCACATTTTTTCCTCCGTTCATTTCGATCATTTTCTTGAGCTCATCGCGCGAGTGTTTTTCAAAAGTCCCTGAAATAACAATGTTCAGGCCCGCCAGTTTTTCCGTTCTTCCGGCCAGTTGTTCATCGTTGATCGCAAACTGGAGTCCTTGTTTCTTAAGTTTTTCTATCAGCACTAAATGTTCTGGTTTCGAGAACCAGTCCACCACACTTTCAGCAATTCTACCGCCAATCTCATCAATTTCAGTAAGTTGCTCACGGCTTTGATTCTGAATGTTTTCGATCGTATGAAGTTTGTTTACGAGAGTTTTAGCCACTGTTTCTCCCACGAAGCGAATTCCCAGCGCGAACAGTACGCGTTCGAAAGGCACTTTTCTCGACGCATCCAAACCGTCCAGAATTCGTTGTGCCGATTTTTCCGCCATCCGATCGAGGTTCATCAACTGTTCTTTGCTGAGTTCATATAAATCGGCAATATTTTTCACCAGTTTTTGTGAATAAAGAAGTTCGATGGTTTCTTCCCCAATCCCGTCGATATCCATTGCTTTTCGGCTTACAAAGTGTTCCATTTTTCCTTTGATTTGCGGTGGACAACCGTCTTCGTTCGGGCAATAATGCGCAGCTTCACCCTCATTTCTTACCAGCGGAGTTCCACATTCAGGGCAGTTTGCGATAAACCGAACGGCTTCAAACATCGGGTGTCGCTGTGTGGCATCAACGCCAGTAATTTTTGGGATGATCTCGCCGCCTTTTTCCACGTAAACAGTATCGCCAATATGCAGGTCGAGGTTTTTTATAATGTCGGCATTGTGCAGCGTAGCTCGTTTAACAATGGTCCCTGCAATCGGAATCGGTTCGAGGTTGGCAACCGGTGTAACTGCCCCTGTTCTTCCAACCTGGTACGAAACAGACTTTAGAACCGTAGAAACACTCTCGGCCTTAAATTTATATGCGATAGCCCAGCGTGGCGATTTGGCAGTGAATCCGAGGTTGTCCTGCAGGTTTTTTGAGTTCACTTTTATAACTACGCCATCGGTGGCAACCGGAAGCTTGAACCTTTCGGTATCCCATTTCCGGATAAACGCGAACACTTCTTCCAGGTTTTTGCAAAGCGCCATGTGGTCAGATATTTTAAATCCCCATTCACGGGCTTTTTGCAAATTTTCGTAATGACCATCAGCGGGCAGATTTTCGCCGAGCAGATAATATAAATATGCGTCGAGTTTTCGCGTGGCTACCACCGAAGAATTTTTCATTTTCAGGGTTCCGGCGGCGGTGTTTCGTGGATTGGCAAGCAAGGGTTCGCCGGCTTCTTCCAACTCAGCATTCAAGGCATTAAATACTTCGAAAGGCATTAGAATCTCTCCACGAATTTCAAAACTTTCGGGGTAATCGTTTCCCCGAAGTTTTAGCGGAATCGAGCGAATTGTCCGAACATTAGTGGTTACATCGTCGCCTTTTTCGCCGTCGCCGCGGGTTACAGCACGCACCAGTTCTCCGTTTTCGTAACTCAGACTGATTGAAGAACCATCGAATTTAAGTTCGCACACATAATCACATTCAATCCCGATGATCTTTTTTACACGGGTGTCGAACTCGCGAATTTCTTCTTCGGAGTATGCATTCGATAGCGACAACATTCCGTATTTATGTACTACCTGTTCAAAATCGCTACTCAGGTCGCTGCCTACGCGATGAGTGGGGGAGTTCGGGTCGTTTACCCCAAATTCCTTTTCCATTTTTTCGAGTTCCTTAAGTCTCATGTCGAACTCAAAGTCGCTGATAGTGGGCTTTGCAAGCACGTAGTAATTGTAATTATGCTCTTCAAGCTCGTGTTGCAGCTCTTTTATTTTTTGCAATGCATCTTCGCGATTCATAATTTGTATTCAATTTTTACTTCAGAAAGCCTAAAAATAGAGAAAGATTTAAACATTTGCCGGGAGAAATTCCTTTAAGTAATAAACAAACTTATTCAACATGGCGTTCACACTCGAAATTGGAAAAAAGGCGATTGATTTTCAGCTTCCGGCAACCGATGGAAAAACATACTCGCTTGATAGTTTTAAAGAAGCAAAATTCCTTGTTGTGTTTTTTACCTGTAATCACTGTCCATATGTAATTGGTAGCGATGAGGTCACGCGGCGGACTGCCGAACGTTTTGAAAATGCAGGCGTGGTGTTTGTCGGGATTAATTCAAACAGTAAAAATACTTATGCCGAAGACGATTTCGAACACATGGTGGAGCGAATGAATGAACACCATTTTCCCTGGAAATATCTTTACGATGAAAGTCAGGAAACTGCCTTGGCTTACGGCGCACTTCGTACACCTCATTTCTATGTTTTTGATGCACAGCGCACGCTGGTGTATACCGGCAGGGGAGTCGACAACCCAAAAGATGCCTCGAAAATAAGTGTGAACGATCTGGCCCGGACACTTGAAGAACTAACTCAAGGGAAAAAAGTTTCTGTGCCGGTAACCAACCCGATCGGGTGTAATGTAAAATGGGATGGCAAGGACAAACACTGGATGCCTGCCGATGCCTGTGACCTGGTCTGGTAACAAATTTTGAAAGAAAAAATATCCACAACCGAACACTGGTACAGGATAGAAATGAACCTTAGCTGACACTTTGCCTTTTTTTTGATTTAAAATATTTTCTCGTTTATATTTTCCCTTCATTAGTGCGTAACTTCCAAATTTCAATATGCAGTTAAACTTGCCATTTTTAA